>NZ_CP101137.1:6000000-6600000 GCF_028473745.1 Streptomyces sp. M92 | reverse complement strand
CCAGTTCCGTGGCCGGAGCCCGGTACCAAGGGCCGGGCTTCGCCTCGTCCACACGTGCCTGGATCTTGGCGACCCAGCGGTCCACCGCCTCGGGCACGTCCGTCCAATGCGCGCCCATCGGGAGCAGCGGGCGGCCGTCCTCGCCACGCCCCCACGGGGCCTTCGTGCGGTCGTCCGTCTGCGGCTCCGGGCCCACCGGCATCGGCAGGGCGCCCAGCTCACGGACCGCAGCCTCACGCACCCACGCCTCGTGCATCCGGTCCCGGCACGGCACGCAGATCACCGGAGCCCCGCGACCCCCCAGCCGCACGAACTGGTTCCCCGCGTCAGCCAGAGGCGTCGCGCACGTCGCGCACCGCTCCGGCACCACGTACCGGTCCACCGGCCGCAGGTACCAGACCTGCCCCGTCACGCCGTCCCACTCGAACGGCACCTTCACCAGGCGGCCGTCATCCGAGTGCGCGGACGGGGCCCGCTCCATCATCGGAGCCAGCAGCCGGAAAGCCTCGGCCTCGCGCGGGTCACCGGCGAGTTGGCCGCTCAGGATCCAGGTGTTGCTGTCCTCGGCGATCTCCCAGTGGTCCACCTGCGGCAGCCACGACGGGGCGGTGTCGAGGAGGGACGCGAGGGCAGTCGCGACAGTCGAAGGGGCGCTCATGCAGCCACCGCCGAGGACTCGTCCGCGGTGGCCGACGTCTCGACGGTCACGATCGTCCAGGCGCGGAACGGCACGCCGTCGAGGGCGCCCTCCGCGAAGGCGTAGGTGGACGTGGCGTCGTGGGGACGGTCCTGCACGTCGAGGCCGAACACTTCGGCGAACTCTCGCACGCTCTCGGAGCTGCGGTGGAAGTAGAAGAGGACGCCCATCGGCCGCTCGTACGTCCCGGGGACGTAGTCGAAGTGCGCGCTGTTGAGGTCGACGGACGCCGGGATGACGGGGACGCTCGAAGCGACCTGTTCGGCTGCCGAGAGGGCGGCCATGATGCCTTCGAGTCCGGGACGGAAGGTAATCTCTGTGGCCACGGGGGCCTCACTTTCTGGATTGGTGTGGTCGCCGAGTCGGGGGGTCGCCGGGCCTGCAAGCGGGCGGCCCTTCGGCGTTGATGGGATCAGGCGGCCGTCGCGGCCGGCGAGGTTTCCCTCACGGGAGCGGCCTGCGGCACGAGGCCAGCCGGGCGCGTCATGATCCGGCGGAGCTTCTCCACCAGTTCGTCGCTCGGCTCGGGGGCCTGGGCGACGCGCTCGTGGATCTCCGCGATGACGTCGTCACCGAGGAGCGCGCGGCGCTCTTCGCGGGTCATGCGGCGACTCCGGCGGGCTCGTCTTCCTCGTCCTCGACCAGGTCCATGACGGTGCGAATGTCCAGGTCATATGCCTGTGCGAGCCTGAGCGCCGAGTTCAGGTCAGGTTGTGCGGACCCGTCGACGTATCGATAAGCGGACGAGATGCTCACGCCGGTGCGCTTGGCGATGGCGTAGGGCGTCCTGTCGCCGTGTTCGGCGGCGATCTGGCGGAGGCGGGTGACGTTGAGTCGGTACACGTGGATGTCCCTCCCTTCGCAGGTGGCGGGGTGGTTTCCCTGATGAGGGAAACTAGACCACAGGGAATCCCTCTCTGGCAAGGGAATGCGCGAGGTCGGGAAGGGTGAAGTTGCATTCGCACGCGCGTTCGAACGTACGAGTGACCTGTGTTAATGCAGGTCAGTGGCCGAATGGCCGCTTTCCCGCGAGAGGGAAGCGTCGACTATTCCCTCTCCAGGGAAGTAGAGTTCACAGACATGACGGATGCCCCCACAGGGCGCGAGGAGAGGTTCTTCGCGCTCGTCCTCCCCGCCCTGGAAAGGGCCGGCTACGCCGCCTACGGCATGCAACAGAAACTCGTGGCCGACACCGGTATGAACAAGTCGACCGCCAGCAGGCTCCTACGCGGCGAGACAATCCCCCACGTCAAGTTCTTCCCCGCCCTGGCCAAGGCCGTCGGGCTCGACCCCGTCGAGCTCCTCGTGGCCGCCGAGGTCGTGCCCCGCGAGTATCTCGAGTCTCAACAGACACTGTCCGAAACAGATCGGTCACAGGTAGGCTCGGAGCCGATCACTCCGGAGGAGGCGGCGGAGCGGCTTGGCATCAATGACGACGTGGGGCGGTTCACCTTCTTCGCTGTCGTAGAGAAGCTCACCACCGACAACGCCGACGAAGACTCCTCCGGAGGCGCGACAGCACAGGCGTAATACCCGGGGGTGTACATGGATCTCACGGCTCGCAGCAAAGCCGCGGTCGCAACAGCCGTAGGCATCCTGCTCGCAGGATTCGCCGTGATCATCCGCAGTGCTTCAGCGCAGAACGCGGCAGGCTCCATCGGTGGGGCCTGCCTCGTCATGGTGGCCCTGACCGTTGTCATCCTGGTCCTCGTGCGCGCCTGGATCTGCAACACCAACGAGGAGCGGCGGATCCTCGCCGCCGCCCAGCGCGAGGCACAGTCCGAACGCACCCGCTACATCGCCGCCCAGGCCGGCCTCACGAACGAGTCGACCCGACTCAACCGCGAAGCGATCGCCGAGCGAGCCCGGCTCACCGCCATGATGAAAGCCGAACGCGCCAAGATGCAGGCAGAGTTCGAGAACACCCGCGCCAAAGAGCTCAGCGAAGCATTCCAGACCGGCGCCGAAATGGAACGCGCCGGCGCCTTCAAGAAGCGCCAGCAGCCCCCGCGAGGGAACCTTCTGACGTTCCCGAAGAAGCAGCCCGCGGCCCCGGAAGCCGAGCGGGAGCGGTCGCGGGAGCACGGAGTGGTCGGTCCCTGAACCCGCGCTCCCCGGCGAACGCAAGCCGAATGCGGTCGCCTGGAGTCTTCACCTTGTACAGGCGCACGGTCACAACGCTCTGGATGATCTCCCGCTTCTGTTCCAGCGTCAGCCCGGGCGCCGCCGGCCGGTCCGCCGACGCGGGCCGCCCATTCCACACCGTCTCCGGATCCTCGTCCAGCATCCGCAGGAGCAGCGGCGAGGTGCCAGTGAAGCTCTGCAGCTTCTTCCGCTCCGCTTCCAGCTTCGGCTCGATCCGGGCTTCCATCCCCGCGAGAGACGTCGCCGACAGCTTGAAGCGGCCGGCCTGATCGTCGAAGGTCTCAGCGAGATGCCGGGCCTCGGCGAGCTGCTCCTCATACGAGTTGATCAGCCGCTGTGTGGCGGTCACCATCTCCTCGACCTTGCCGTCGGATGGGACGAGAGCAGCCCGAGCCTTGGCCTTGTTGCTGAACCAGGCGATGATCGCCTCTTCGACGTACGCGTTGAGTACGGCCTCCACGATGGACGTGTCGTACTTCTCGGTGCAGGCCAGCGTTGCGTTCTTACGGCCTCTGGCTGGGGTGAGGTATCGCAGGCGCGCGTGGTCGCCGCACTCTCCGCACAGTGGGATGTAGGTCAGGAGATGCGCGACTTCGGTCCCGCGGTGCTTGGTCCGGGTGGGGTCGGTGATTCTCGCTGTGACCCGGAAGAACATGGCTCTGCCCTGAGGGGTCTCAAGCCCCTTGATGGGCGCCCAAACTGCCTTGATGTACTGGCCTTGGTGGAGGCGCTCACCCAAGTACGCGCGGTTGAGGACGGTCATCCTGACCGACTGCTCCGTCCACGGGTGTCCGTCCAGTCGCGCGGCGTCCGGCTCAGACCTGAGCCAGCGCTTCACCGCTCCGAGGGTGTGGCCGGAGTCCAGGCGGCGCAGCATCTCCAGCACGTAGGGCCCGCGCTCGTCTTCTTCCTGTCCGGTGCAGCGCTTGCGCCCGTTGACCATGTCGTACGTCCGCGTATACCCGTAGATCGACTTGCCGTGCGGCATTCCCGCCTGCGCCTGGAGGCCGGCGGTGCGCAGGTTCCGGTCGCGGATCCCCTCCGCTTCGTCCTCGGCGGCGATGGCGTCCTGCGCGGTGGCCTTCCGGTCCTCCCTCTTGCTGAGGTCGAAGACCTGGCCGTTGTAGCAAAGCAGCGTGTCCGTCGACATGCAGGCCGCACGGAGCCGCACGTACGCTTCGAGGTCGCGGTAGTAGCGGGAGGCTTCGAACGCGACGACGACTCGTCTTGCGCCCGGGGGAGTCGGCTCCGACTTGATGTAGGTGATCAGCGCTTCGAAGTCGTCGCGGGCCTTGCGGCCGTGGCGGCTGGCGGACATGTCGGTGTCTTTGAACTCGCGGACGATTTTCCAGCCGTGCTGGCCGCACAGGGTGCGTCCGTTGGTGAGTTGGTCGTCGACGGAGTTGCCCCTGCCTATCGCGTCGTCCGAGTTGCGGCCGTAGAGCAGGGCCTCGAAGGTGACTCCGGGGATGACCAGGTGCAGGTACTCGGGCGCGTAGGGCATGCCGTCATGCTAGCGAAGTGCTGCCATCAGTAAGCGGTTTTGTGGCTCCACGCCTCGTACTGGCTCCGTGACATCCAGAACCCCACCGGCTCCCCGACGCCCTCGACGTCCAGCTCGGCCAGCAGGACGTCCGCCGCGCCGGTGCGGAACTCGCCGGCCGGGTAGCACATGGGGGCGCTGCCGTCGCAGCACCCGCCGGACTGGTGGAACATCAGCGGGCCGTGCGCCTCCCGGAGCCGGCGCAGCAGCGCGGCCGCCTCGGGGGTGAGCTCGACGCGGGGAGTCTCCTCGTATGTGTCGCGCATGCCTCGCATACCAGCACGGGGAGGGTTGCGACAGGGTTGCACGCTTCCCCGGCGGAGCGGGCCGATCCCTTTACCTCTTTACCTCTTTTGACATACCTATCTCCACATACCTAATGTGTCGGAGTGACCGACTCCAGCACCCCTCGCCGGGACATCGACCGTGTGGCCGCCGGCCTCGCGGCATGCCTCCCCGCGCTGCACCGGGCGCTGGACCGGCAGGTCACCGTCCGGTACCCGCACCCCAAGCCCCCCGAGGGGCAGCTCGCCCTGCTGCGGTTCGTCGCCCAGCACGAGGGCGCCACGGTGCGCGAGGCCGCCGAGGCCCTGCTGATGAAGCCGAACAACGTCAGCGCCCTGGTCTCCCAGCTCACCGAACGGGGCGACCTGGAGCGCCGGCAGGACAGCGCCGACAAGCGGGTCGCCCACCTCCACCTGACGGCCACCGCCCGAGAGCGGGTGACCGAGGTGCGGGCACTGGAGACCGCGTTCGTCCGCCAGGCCCTGACCTCCCTCACCGAGGGCCAGCAGGGCGCGCTCGGCTCCGCCCTGGACGCCCTCGACGCCCTGACGCGGCACCTGAACCCCACCACCCGCTAGCGGGCCCGGACCAGGCATTCCCGCCGGCCGCGGGCACACCGCCGTGCCCGCGGCCGTACCGCCGTGTTCCCGGACGCCGCCCCGCCGTGCTCCCGGGTGCCGGCCCGCGCGTCCCTGCAACACCCTCCGAACCTCCCGGAAGAGAAGGCCCACCCATGTCGTCCACGTCCGTGGATCGCCCCTCCGCGCCCGCCGCCGTGACCGCTCCACCGGCCTCCGGCCGCGTGCGCTCCAACCCCTGGCTGACCCTGCTCGCCGTCGCCTTCGGACTCTTCATGGTCCAGCTCGACGGCTCCGTCGTCGCCATCGCCAACCCCGAGATCGGCAGCGACCTGCACGCGTCCACCGCCGAACTGCAGTGGGTGACCAACTCCTACCTGCTCGCGCTGGCCGCCACCCTGATCCTCGGTGGCAAGCTCGGCGACCGGTTCGGCCGCCGCACCTACTACCTGGTGGGCGTGGCCGGCTTCACCCTCGCGTCGACAGCCATCGGCCTGTCCGGCTCCATCGAGGGCGTCGTCGCCTTCCGCGCCCTCCAGGGCGCCTTCGGCGGACTGCTCATGCCCAACACCCTCGGCCTGCTGCGCTCCGTGTTCCCGCCGAGGAAGTTCGGCATGGCCGTGGGCATCTGGGCCATGGTCTCCGCCGTCGCGACGGCCCTCGGCCCCATCGTCGGCGGACTCCTCGTGGAGCACGTCGACTGGGAGTCCGTCTTCTACATCAACGCCCCCATCGGCGTCGCCGCCATCGCCTTCGGCCTCCTCGTCCTGCCGGAGAGCCGCAGCGCCACCGGAAAGGAACGCTTCGACATCCCCGGCCTGGTCCTGCTCGCCCTCGGCCTGCTCGCCGTCGTCTTCGGCGTGGTCAAGGGCGAGACCTGGGGCTGGACCTCCGCCGGCACCCTCGGCTCCGTCGCGGCCGGCCTCGTACTCCTGCTCGTCTTCGGCTGGTACGAGACGCGGGTGGAGCACCCCCTGCTGCCGATGCGGCTGTTCCGCAGCCGCGCGCTGACCGTCGGCGCGATCATCACCGCGCTGAACTTCTTCGTCATGCTCGGCGTGATCTTCTTCGTCATGCTCTACCTGCAGAACGTGCGCGGCTTGACACCGGTCGAGGCGGGCGTGCGGACCCTGCCGCTCAGCCTCGCCTCGTTGGTCGCCTCGCCGCTCGGCGCCGCCCTGACCCAGCGCTTCGGGCCCCGGCTGACCATGCCGCTGGGCATGCTGCTCCAGGCGGCCTCCTGCTTCGGCATGCTCACCTGGCAGACCGACTCCTCCTACGCCACGATGTGGCCGCCGTTCATCGCGCTCGGCCTCGGTGTGGGCATGGTGATGTCCGCCTCCTCCGACGCCATCGTCGGCAACGCCCCCGTCCGGGACGGCGGAGTCGCCGGTGGTCTGCAGGCCACCACGCTGCAGATCGGCGGCGCGCTCGGCACATCCGTGCTGGTCTCCCTGATCAGCGGCAAGGTCGGCGCCACGCTCACCGGCGAGCTGACCGACGCCGGTGTGCCCTCGGCGGTGGCCGACGGCATGCGGGAGGCCAAGGACGCCGTGGCGATGGGCGTCGCACCCGTCTCCGGAGACATGCCGGCCGGCCTGCGGGCCGCCGTGGTCGAGGGCAGCGGGCAGGCCTTCATGAACGGCGTCCACGTGGCGGTGGTCGTCACCGGCGTGCTGTGCCTGCTCGGCGCGGCCCTCGCCGCGGCCGGGATCGGGCGCAGGGCGCAGCGGCCGGCGGACCACTGAGACCGGGAACGGCAGCGCCCGCCGCGCCGCCGCCGGCCCGTCTCAGGCCTCCCCGGCCACGGCGCGGGGCAGCACCGTGACACGGCGGAAGTTGCACTCCGAGAGCGGCTCCGCACCGGGCCGGGCCTGATGCGCTTTCAGCGCGATGCTCACCAGGCTCAGCAGCAGGTCGACGTCGGCGTCGCAGTCCAGGTGCACCGTCACCCAACGCGAGCCGGGGAGCAGGCGGATGGCGCTGGAGCCACCGAGGTCGTACTGGAAACGCTGGAGGGCCCGGCGGGTCAGGTGGAGGTCCACGTCCCGGCCCGAGTGGAAGTGGACGATCTCGTCACGGACGGAGCGCACGGCCCGTCCGGTTCCGCAACTGGCCGGACCCGTGGTGAGGTCGGGCCAGGCTTGCAGCCGCTCGAGGGCACGCTGGGCCAGAGTCATGCCCCCATCGTGGCCCGATCACCGCGCCGCAACCAGAGGTTGAGCGATTTGTAACCGGCACGTGAGGTGGGTGGGGCTCCCGAAGCCCCGGGGAGGCTTCCCGTCGGCGGGCGAGGCACCTCCCCGGGACCGGTCTACGGCAGCACGCAGCCGATCGTGCCCACGGGGAAGTCGTTGCCCGAGGACGTGGCGGTGAAGCCGAAGGCCACGCTGCCGTCCGGTGGGATCACGCGGTTGTGGTCCACGTTGCGCACCGTGACCGTGCCGTCGGTGCCACCGGAGAGCGAACCGTTCCACACCCCGCCGAGCGTGGTCCCGTCGCCGGGCTGCCACCGCACGGCCCAGCCGTCCAGCGGCTCCGTGCCGTGGTTCATCACCTCGACGGAGCCCTGGAACCCGCCGCTCCAGGAGTTCTCCACGTTGTAGACGGCCATGCAGTCGCCGGAGTGGGTGGGCGGCGGGGTCGTCGGGTCCGTCGGGGTGGGCGTCGGCTCGGGCGTGCCGTCCGAGCCGCGGATGCCGGTCACCTCGCCGTTGCCGCCGTCGAAGACGACGTCGGAGCAGGAGAAGAAGTTCTCCTGGCTGTCCGAGCGCACCCACTGCATGAAGATCAGCGCGTCACCGGAGCGGCCCGAGGGCAGCGCCAGGTCCCAGTAGTAGTGGCCCCCGTCGCCACCGGCCGAACCCCGCTGCGGCGGGTCGGTCACCGTCTGGATCAGCTCCAGGTCGTCCCAGCCCAGCTCGGAGGTGGGCGACCAGCCGGGCTTGGTCAGGTAGACCCGGAAGTCGCCCGGGTGGGCCGCCCAGTTGCTGTAGTTCACCTGGATCGTCGAACCGGACGTCAGATGCGTACGGGGCCAGTCGCCGCGCGGCGCGTTGTAGGCGGAGAAGTCGTACGGGGAACGGTCTCCGGCGCTGCACAGGGTGCCGTCCGGCACGTAACCGGCGCCGCGCCCGCCCGCGTTGGAGTCGAGGACGGCGAACCAGTTGTACAGCGCCGTCGCGCCGCTCTGGTCGAGCGCGGCCTGACAGGCGGGGTTGGTCGGGTCGAGGGCGCCGGTGCCGGTCTTGGCGTCCAGCTGGCACAGGTAGGTGCGGGAGCCGGGCATCATCGCCACGCCGTGCGCCTCGGCGCGTCCCTGTCCGAGCAGGAAGGTCACGCCGAGCGCGCTGAGCAAGGTGGCCAGCACCGCCGCGAGGGTGAGGGATCTGTTGCGTCGAGCCATGGGTTCTCCTGTTCTTGACGATCAGGGCATGACGATCAGGGCATGAAGGTCAGGGCATGAAGGTCAGGGCGTGACGATCTGCGCATGACTTCGAGAAGCTGCGTTGGAACCCCCGCCCGTCCGGGGAAGGCGTGGTCGGCCGGACGGGCGAGGGGGCATGGGGGGGTGGGACGCTATGCCGTGGCGCAGGAAGTGCCGTTCAGGGTGAAGCCGCCCGGTTCGGCGAACGCGCCGCCGTGCGTGCCCTGGAAGCCGAACGTGACGCTGCCGCCGGAGGCGATCCGGGCGTTGTGGCCGACGCCGGTCGCCGTGACCGCGCCCGTGGCGGGGCTGACGGAGGCGTTCCAGGCGTTGGTGATCCGCTGGCCGGAAGGCAGAGTGAAGGCGAGACTCCAGGCGTCGACGGCGGCCGGCCCGGTGTTGCGCACGGTGACGTCCGCGGTGAAGCCGTCCTGCCAGACGTTGGTGCCGTACGTCACCTCGCACGCCACCGGGTCACCGGGGTCGGGGTCGGGGCCGCCCGGGGTGCCACCGGTCTCGACGGTGGAGGAGAAGGAGTTCACGGTGAGCCCGGCCCCGTTCTGCCACGGCTCGAAACCGGCCTGGACGCTGGTCAGATACCAGTCGTCCTCGGCGAGTCCGCGGGCGACGGTCGCCCGGACGAAGTCCATGACGTCGAAGCTCCAGTCGGTGATGGCCGAGGGGGCCACGAAGGACAGGACGTCGTTGGTCCCGTTGCTGCCCGTCCACAGTTCCCAGTTCCGCCCGCCCACGGTGGCCGTGCCGACCTGGGAGCCGATGGGCTGGATCGGGCCCACCCTGTTGAACCAGATCATGATCTCGGTCTGGTTCACCCCGTCCGTCCGGGGCGTCGGGTCCAGCCAGATGTCGTACGAGGCGTTGTAGACGGCGTCGCCGACGTAGCCGTAGGAGATGCTCGACGGTGCCTCGGAGACGGTGCTGAGCCGGGCGGGCAGGTTGGTGCCCGGCGAACAGTTGGTGTAGTGGCAGCCGTTGAAGACGGACGGGTACGACTTGGGTGCCCCGTTCGTCGGCACCGAGCCGTCGGCCCGGCTCACCCGGAAGCCGGTGTCGGTGGCGGTGACGCACTGGTCCGCGCTGGTGCCCCAGCGGTTGTTCTGGACGACGTAGCGTCCCTGGATCGTCGTCGTCCCGAACGGCTCACAGAGGGTGGTGTCGGCCTGCGCCGGTGCCGCCGCGGTCACCAGCGACGTGACCAGCGCGAGGATCGCGATCAGTGCTCCTGCGGCACCGCGCAGGGGACGGACTTGGGGGCGTAACGGTCGCATGGGGGCCTCTCCGGGAGGGTGCGGGGGGATGGAGGGACCGGTGCGGGAGCGCTCCCAACTCCCCACTGATGGGAGCGCTCCCACTTACCGGTTGCAGGGGACTGTAGAAGCCGTTCATGTTCCTGACAAGACTGTGCGCACCGGCATCGTCGAAGAATTTTCGAAGCGGCAGGTGGGAGCGGTGCGGCCGGGAACGCCCCGGGAGCGCTCCCGGGGCCGTCGGTGAACGGGGCGGCGAGCGTCAGGCGGAGGCCCGCAGGACCAGCTCCGTACGGAGGATGACATGCCGCCAGGCGACGGGGGAGTCCTCCATCTCCTCCAGCAGCAGCCGCACCATGGTCCGGCCGATCTCCTCCAGCGGCTGCCGGACCGTCGTCAGGGGCGGCTCCGTGGGACGGGCGGGATGGAAGTCGTCGAAGCCGATCACCGCCACGTCCTGCGGCACCCGCCTGCCCGCCGCGCGCAGCGCGCCCAGCGCCCCCGCGGCCAGGGTGTCCGAGGCGGCGAAGACCGCGTCGAGGCCGGGATGCCGGGCCATCAGCTCGGTCGTCGCCCGGCGTCCGCTCTCCTCCGTGAAGTCGTCACCCTCGACGACCAACGAATCCCTGACCTCCCGCCCCGCCAGCTCCAGGGCCTCCCGGTAACCGCGCAGGCGGCACTGGGCGACGTACATGTCGAGCGGTCCGGTGACGGCCCCGATCGTGCCCCGGCCGCCGTTCAGCAGGTGGGTGACCGCGCAGCGCGCGCCGCCGGCGTTGTCCGCGTCGACGTATGTGACGCTCTCGTCGCCGGAGCGCCGCCCCAGCATCACCGTCGGCAGTCCCGCCTTGGCGAGCATGTCCGGCAGCGGGTCCTCGGCGCGCACGGACATCAGCAGTACGCCGTCCACCCGGCCGCCGCGCGCGTACTCGACGAAGCGCTGCCGCTCGGTGTCCGTGCGGACCAGGGTGAGCAGCAACTGCACCGGCGTGTCGGTGAGGGCGTCGCCGACGGCATGCACGATCTCGGTGAAGAACGGTTCCCCGAACAGCCGCCAGTCGGGCTCCGTCATGACCAGCGCGACGGCGTCCGCACGGTGCCCGGCCAGGGAACGGGCCGCCAGATTCGGGACGTACCCCAGTTCCGCGATGGCCCGCTGCACGGCGCGGCGCGTCGAGTCCCGCACGCCCGCGGCGTTGTTGACGACCCTCGAGACGGTGCCCCGCCCCACACCGGCGAGGGCGGCCACCTCCTCCAGTGTGGGCGTACCGGGACGCTGCCTGCCCATGCGCGCCTCCCCCCGACGAGATCGTTCGATACTACGGTCACTTTCCCGGCCCGGCCGACGGATCGGGGAGGAGGTGGCCGAGGACCGACTCACGGAACCGGCGTGTGCCGGGCCGGCGGCGCCCGGCCGTCAGTCGTCCAGCCGGACCGGCATGAGCAGCGTGAACGTCGTCTCGTCGGCCGCACGGCGGATCGCCACGGGAGCGGTGGGGGCACCGAATTCCAGCACCAGCCGGTCTCCGCCCGCGGCGGCGATCGCGTCCAGCAGGAATCCCCGGTCGACGGCGACGCGGCTCCCGTCGCCGTCCTTGTCCTCGCGGACGGTGACCGTGCCGTCGTCCGCGATCCCGAGCACACTGACGTCGCCGGACGTGTCACCCTGCTCGCGCGCCACGCCCGGGCGGACGGGACCGGACTCCAGCTCCTCGCGGAAGGCCGCCGTCCCGACGAGGGACCGCCGTCCGGCCGGCAGGTGGACGAGCCGGCGGTAGTCGGGGAAGTCCTGGGCGAGGCACTGCCCGGCCGCCTGACGGTCCCCGGCCTCCAGCGCCACCCGGTCACCGTCCACGGTGAGACCGACGGGCTCGTCCCCGTCCAGCAGCGCGCGCATCGCGTCGGCGAGCGGGACGGGCACGGTCACCTGCACGCGCGGCCCCGTGTGACCGACGGTGCCGATCCGGGCCACGGCCATCCGGTAGCGGTCGGTGGCCACGAGGTGAAGGGTGTCGCCCTCCACGTCGAACAGGACACCGCCGAGCATGGGCAGCCCGGGGTCGGAGCTCGCCGCGTAGCGGACCGCGTCCAGCGCGGCGGCCAGCTCGGGCGCGGACACGGACAGGCGGGCGGTGGTGGTGCGCGGAGCGGTGGTCATGGGGTTCTCCCTCTGGTCGAGCAGTGTCCGGATCGCGGAGAACTCGGTGCGGGCGGCGGCCAGCCCTCCTTCGAGTCGGCCGAGGTGCGCCTGGAGGAGCCCGCGCACCAGGTCGGTGTCGGAGCCGGACCAGCCGGCCAGTACCAGCCGGATGTCCGCCAAGGGCATGCCGGCCCGGCGCAGCCGCGCCAGCAGCCGCGCCTCGTCCAGCTGCTCCGGCGCGTACCAGCGGTAGCCGCTGACCGGGTCCACCCAGGCGGGGACCAGCACACCGGCACGGTCGTAGAACCGCAGGGCGCTCACGCCCAGGCCGCTGTCGCCGGCCATCTCCCCAATGCTGCGCATCTCGCTCTCCACGTCCGTGACTGTGGGCCCTTGACCAGGTCGAGGGTCAATCCCGTCCCCGAGAGCCCCGCGCCCGTCCCGGTCGTCTGCCATTCTGGCGCCGTGCAGAAGCCCACCCCCGTGACTCCCGACGCGCCCGAGCCGACAAGGACACCGCTGCTCACCCAGGAGTGGCTCGACCTGGCCTTCGTCCACTGGGCCGTCGAGCCGGCCGCCGTGGCGCACCTGATGCCGCGCGGCACCGTCCCCGACACGTACGACGGGCCGACGTACGTCGGACTCGTCGCCTTCCGGATGCACCGGGTCGGCTGGTTCCGGCTGCCCGGGGTGCCCTACCTCGGCTCGTTCCCGGAGACCAACGTGCGCCTGTACTCGGTAGACGCCCACGGCCGACGCGGGGTGGTCTTCCGGTCGATGGACGCCTCGCGGCTGGTCCCGGTGGCGATGGGGCGCCTCCTCTTCCGGCTGCCCTACGTGTGGTCCCGCATGAGCGTCCGCTCCGCCGGTGACACTCTGACCTACACGAGCTCCCGCCGATGGCCCGGCCCGCGCGGGGCGTACAGCCGCGTCGTCGTCCGCACCGGTGAGCACATCCGCGAGCCCACGGGGCTGGAGCACTTCCTCACGGCCCGCTGGGGCATGCACAACGCGTTCCCCGGCGGGGCGGCGTACCTGCCCAACCACCACCCCCGCTGGCCCCTGTACGGCGCCGAGCTCCTCACCTGCGACGAGAACCTGGTGGCGGCCGCCGGGGTCCCCACCCCCACCGCCGGGGTCCCCACCCCCACCGCCGCCCCCGTCAGCGTGCTGTACTCGCCGGGCGTGCGCGTCCGCCTCGGCCGGCCCGCGCGGCCCGCCGCCCTCCTGCCCCTCGGCCCTTGACCTCAACCGGACTCGAGGTAGCACGCTGGCCCGCATGAACACCGACACCGCACAGAGCACCGCCGCCGCGGCCGACATCGAGGCGATCCGGCAGGTCGTGGCCACCGTCCAACGCACCCAGCGGGCCAAGGACGCCGAAGGCTTCCTCGCCCTCTTCCACCCGGACGCGCTGTGGACGACCGCCCACGGCAAGGTCCTCCTCGGCTTCGACGCGATCGCCGACTTCACCCGCGCCGTGCTGCCGAACGCCACGTGGGACGGCGACGTCACCTACGAGGCCGTCCACGTGCAGTTCCTGCGGCCCGACGTGGCGGCGGTGAAGGTCCGGCAGGTCTACCACTCGGCCGAGGGCGACACGGAGGGCGCGCCACTGTACGTCATGACAAGGCAGGACGACGGGCGCTGGCTGCTGCACGCCGGCCAGAACACCGAGGTGCTGGCCGGCTGAGCGGATCAGCGCTTGAGATCCGTCTCCTCGACGCGTGTCTGCACCGTCCGGCCGCTCTCCCACGCGTTGGCACCGGGAGCCACCTCCGGCATCGGGATGTCCTCCCGGTTGCGCCGCTTGCGGGCCGTCGAGAGGCCGAGCCGCTCGTCCCGCGCCCGCACCATCTCGTCCGAGGCCTGCCCGTCCTCGGTGAATCCCATCATCAGCTGCGGGATGCCGTACGGGAAGTCGTCGCGGTCGTACTGCCACGTGTGGAAGGTCTTCCCGTAGGTGGTCACGAGGTCCTCGAAGTAGGCGTGCTCGGCCAGGTCGGGGATGCCGGGCGCGGTGAGGATGCCGGACTTCACCTCGTAGTGGTGGCTGTGCCACAGCCGCTTCTCGTTCTCGGGCAGACTGCGGAAGCGTTCCTCGCTGATGATGTACTCGATGCCGATCAGCCGGGCGTCGGGGGCGTTGCGGTCGAAGATCACGCACTGGTGCAGGTCGTGCTGGAGATGGATGCAGAAGTGCGTGGCCTCCACCTGCCTGCCCATGTCGTCGGCGTACATGTGGAAGCCGTTGAGGTAGGTGCTCATCGCGTCGATCGGGTACTTCGGCTGCATCGCGCCGGCCGCCAGGTCCAGCGCGCGGTGCTTGAGGGGGTGGCCCTTGCCGACCTTGCCGATCGTGGCCGCCTTGCGGCCGAGCAGGAGCCCGGCGGCGGCCGTCACGCCCGCCGCGGCACCGATGCCGAGGGCTGCGGCCTGTCCCCGGCCGACGCCGCCCGAACGGTGCGTTCCGTGTGTGAATGCCATGGCCGCCGGGTGCCCTGCGCCCGGTGGCCGTAACGGCCCGCCGGGACACGCCGGGCTCGCGCCGCTCACGTGCGTCGGACCCCCGGCTCGTTCCCCCGGTACGGGTGGCTGGGCGGGCTCGCACGCCGGGCGGAGGGTGCCCTCACGACGGTCGGCCACACTCCTTCGCGGGCCGAGGAAGGCGCCTGCCGGGCGTTCTCCCCCGTCAGGCGCCCTTGTCCGAGTCTCTCGAAGAAGCCCAGCTTCTTCGGTGAGTACGACACCAGGAGGTTCTTCGTCTGCTGGTGGTACAGCGCTTGCGCGCCCCTGACCAGTGGTGATGGCGCAAAAGGTAGCCTTCGTGGCTCAGTTGGTCCGCGTATGGTCCGGATCTTGCTGAAAGGGTGACGTCGGATGGGAGTCGCCGCATGTGCGGTACCACATGGCACAGGTTGTAGAAGCCGTCTATGGACGTCTACGCCAGTCCACGGCGGCCATAAGAGTGCAGGTCAGAGCTTCCTGGGTGGGTATGGGCCGCCCAGTTCGTGATCGCTGTGTGATAGGCGGGTGATCGGTGGGGCACCGCCGCGAGCCGCTCTGACGGACCACCGCACGAATCTCGCGGACGACGAAGCCGCGCCGGAACGCTACGGCGCGGCTTCGTCATGTAGTCGGCAGCGCTTGCAAGCACGGTGTGGTTGGCACCTCATGCGGTCCGCGTTCCGGTGAGGCTTCCGGGGTGCGCGTGCTTTGCAATTGCGCTCGACCAGGCGTGCATCAGGACGAGTCCCCGACGTCTCGCGAAAGGAGCGGGCATTCACGAGTGGTACCGCGGTTCCGTGGGCCGGTCGGAAGCGATCACAGGGACCATCGGCCTTCGTCGGTGGACCGGTAGCCACTGATCGGCGCGCTCACGCCGCAGCAGGATCAGTCATAGATCGACTCGCCTGCTGAAAACGGCCGACACCAGGAGTGCTGCCATGCCCTCGACCTCAAGAGAATCCGAGTCCCCGGGTGGGACAGGCACGGATCGCCGTCCCAGTGCGAAATCCTCGCTGGGCTTGCCGGCAGCCACCGCCCTGGTGATCGGCAGCATCATCGGGACCGGCGTCTTCGCGCTTCCGTCTGCACTCGCGCCGTACGGGCCGATCTCCCTCGTGGCTTTCGCGGCGGTCACGGTCGGCGCCCTGGCGCTGGCAATGACGTTCGGAGCGCTGTCCAAGCGCACCTCGTCCAGCGGCGGACCTTACGTGTACGCCCGGGAAGCGTTCGGGGAGTTCGCCGGGTTCCTCAACGCCTGGTCGTACTGAATCACCGCGTGGGCCGGCAACGCGGCGATCGTGGTGGCCTGGGTTGGGTACGTCGAAGTGTTCGTCAACACCAGCCACCAGGTGGGCGGTTCGGTGTTGATCGCCCTGGTGGGACTGTGGATCCCCGCAACCGTCAACCTCACCGGCGTGCGGAACACGGGCGTCTTTCAGGTGATCACGACCGTGGTGAAGTTCGTACTGCTGATCTTCATGGCCACCATTGGGCTGTTCGTCGACCCGGACAACTTCGGCCCCTTCAACGCCAGCGGACAGTCCACGCTGGGGGCGATCTCGGCGGCACCATCGAACCACCCACCACCGCACACCCTGACGCCGCAGACCGCACCTGGACCACCGTCTACGACAAGGCCGACCAGGCCGTCACCGAACACCTTCCGGGCGGCGTCAAACGACAGAGCACCTACGACGGCCTCGGCCGCCTCATCCACGAGACCGGCACCGGAGCCGAGGCGACCACCGCGGACCGCACCCTGGGCTACGACCTCGCCGGCCGGCTGACCTCCGTCGGCGTCGCAGGCCCCCTCAGCCACAACACCTACACCTACAACGACCGCGGACAGCTCCTCACCGCGGACGGCCCCTCCGGAACGGTCAGCTACACCTACGACGCCGACGGCAACATGACCGAACGCACGGACGCCAAGAACACCACCAGCTACGGCTACGGCCCCGCCGGGCGGCTCGAGTGGCTGTGGAATGAAATGACCGGCGCCGACATCTGGTACTCGTGGGACGCCGCAGGCCGACCCCTCATGGAGCAGTACGCCATCCAGCCCGAAGGCTCCACCGAGTGGACCGAGTCAGCCCGGCGCAGCTACGGCTACGACAGCCTCGGACGCCTCACCGACGACATCGTCACCACCCCCGACGAGCAGACCCAGATCACGGCCACCACCTACGCCTACGACCTGGACGACCAGCTCACCTGGAAGGACACAAGCGGCACCGCGGGAGCGGGAGAACACGTCTACGGCTACGACCAGGCCGGACGCATGCCCTACTGGACCCACGGCGACACCACCACCCACTACACGTGGGACGCCGCCGGAAACCGCACCAAAGCCGACACCGCCACGGCCACCTACGACGCACGCAACCGCCTGCTGACCGACGGCTCCTCCACCTACGCCTACACACCACGCGGCACCCTCAACACAGTCACCACGGGAACCACCGCACGGTCACTCACCTTCGACGCCTTCGAACGCAAGATCACCGACGGCACATCGACCTACACCTACGATTCCCTCGACCGCGTTGCCCAGCACGGAACCACCACCTTCCGTTACGACGGCGGCTCCAACAACCTCCTTGACGACGGCACCACCAACTACAGCCGCACCCCCGCCGGTGCCCTGCTGGCCAGCAGCAACGACACCACCACGCAGTGGTCGCTCACCGACCGGCACACCGACCTCGTCGCCGGCCTGTCCACCGACGGCCTCCAGGTCACCGGCTCCAGCGCCTACGGCCCCTTCGGCACCACCACCGCCACCGACGGCGACATGCCCGACCTTCGCTACCAGTCCGGCTGGACCGACCCCGCCAACGGCGACGTCAACATGGCAGCCCGCTGGTACCAGCCCGGCACCGGCTCCTTCGCCTCCCGCGACACCTGGCAACTCAACCCATCGCCCTCGGCACGGGCCAACCGCTACGGATACGGCATCGCGGCTCCGCTACTCCACATCGACCCCTCCGGTCACGACGTCATCGCTCCCGGCCGCACAAGAGTGCCCTACAGCGGCAGCTCCGGCGGCTGGTATACCTCCAGCGGTTGGGGGCAGCTCTGGAGCGCAGCCAGCTGGGGTTGGCGCTGGGGAAAGAAGCGCAGTGCCTGGGGCATGATTCTCAGCACCGCCCTCCAAGGGTGGTCGGACAGCTCTGTTACCTCTGCATGGCGTGGCATAACCAGACCCGACCCCAATGGCACCGGTAGAACCCCGAGAAGGCCCAGCCAGCCCGGATTCAAGTGGGCACTCGTATACACCGGCAACGGCAACAGGGGCGGCGCATCCCCAGTCGGATACCCCGGCTCATCCAGAGGCCAAGGCGGCGGCGGAGGCGGCTGCAGCCGCAACTGCACCGTCACACCTCCCCCGCCTCCCATCGACCAGAATCCCAACAATGGACGCAACCCGGAGCCAGCCCCCTCACGACCTATACCCAAGCCGGACTGGGACCCCAAGCGCGGTGGATGGGAACCCGGAGACGGCTGGCAGTTGGTCATCGGTGCTCTTGACATGCTCGACACCACAGACGGCGGGGAGCAGTACGCACCAGCTCAAGCACTCAAGGCATTGCCCGCGCCCGTCAACAAGCCCGGAGGGAAGAACGATGGCCGCGGCCGCAGTGACAACAAGTGTGATATTGGCCCTGGTGTGAGCCCGACTGGGCATGCGGTATACCTGCCTCGTGAGCGCTACTACGACAGCTTCGAGAAGAGATATGAGTGTCGGGCAACAGGGGTATACGGCCTATTGGATCTGAGTGATTACAACAAGGGGCGGAAGGCGCCTGGAACGAACACCAACAGTTCCACGAAGCCTCCTGAAATGAATGAGATCGAGGCCCAGGGGCATGCTTCCGCCAACGGCCATCTGATTCCCGCGGCAGCAAGTGGTTCTGGAATAGATCTGCGGAACCTGGTGGCGGAGTACAGGGAGACCAACACCCCGTACCTCAACCATGGCGTGGAGAAGGAGATCAGAAACGCCATCAAGTCGGGCAAGCACCTGGCCATATCTGTTGTCCCGCACTACGGCAACAGCAGCAGTGGTATCCCCACCCAAATCGAGTACAACTACGGAACTATTGAAACTGGCATGATGAAGCCCTGCGTGATCACTCAATCGCCGCAGGGCGGAACGACCCATGGCAGCGCCGACTGCCCGAAGAGGTGACATGAATGAAAGATGGCTATCTGGAACGTGTGTTGCAGATGCTCGGCGAGCCGTCATGGCGGTACCGGGATGCCGGAGCATGGACCATGCTGGAGGAAGATCTGGGCGTGAGCCTCCCGAAGGACTTCAAGGAGATCGTGGACGCCTACGCTCCTGTCCAGGTAAACGGTCATCTTTCTCTGAGCCATCCGGCGACCGAACGCTGGAACCTCGCTGAGCGTGTCCGCAGCACGTCCCATGCTTGGTCGCAAATTGAGTGGGATGAAGGCGAGCCTGAGGGCGACCCCCGCGTCTCGCTCGGTACTCCCGATCTCGCCTTCGGTACCCCAGACGGCCTGATTCCGATCTGTAGCACCGACCGGGGTGAAGAGGTCTTCTACGCGCCCCGGGGTGCTGTGGGGCAGGGATCCCTCTTCATCGAAAACGGCGAGGGTGAATTCTTCGAGTACTCATTCTCGTTTGCGGAGTGGCTCTTCCGCTGGTTGATCGGCGAGGAAGTGACTGGCCCCGGCGGCAGCGCCTTCTACCCAGGTCCTGTGGCCTTGAGGGATTTGCCCATGTCTCCGGAGGAGCGGCCCGAGACCCGGTACGGCCCACCGCGTGGGATGTAAGTGCGCGCTGCTGAAGGGAAGCGCAGCTGCCGGCAGAGCTGCCACCGGGGTGGGCGCCGGGTGTGCGGCTCTCGGCTACGGGGCCAACAAGTTGATCACTGAGCGTTGTCCAACCTCACGCTGATGCGTGGTGAAGGACGACTACTGCCTTCACGACGTTGGTGATGCGGTTGGTGCTGCAGCGGAGTTTCCGCAGGAGTCGCCAGCCCTTGAGGGTTGCTATGGCCTGCTCGCCAAGGCAACGGATCATGGCGTGGGTGGTGTTGTGGCGGCGCTTCCACTGCTTGAGGCGACGGCCGAAACGGGACCCGGACGTGCCCATCGGCTCCTTGGTACGCCTTGTCCGCCCAGCACCTGAGCCCCGCTGCGGCGAGGGCGTCGATGATCCCGTGCTGCCGGGCGGCGGTCAGATCGTGGGCCGAGCCGGGCAGAGCCGGCGAGGCCCAGAGCAGCCGTCCGAACGGATCGGTGAGAATCTGAACATTCATGCCGTGGCGTTTGTGTTTCCCGGAGTAGTACGGGGTGTCGGCGGCGATGCGGTCGATGGGCAGCAGGGTGCCGTCGAGGATGACGAACGCCTTGGTCCGTATGGTCTTCATCGCTTGGGTCAAGGTCGGGGCAAGGGTGGCCAGAACCTCGATGGCTTCACGTATGTAGCGGTAGACGGTGGCGATCCCGATGCCGAACCCCGCTGCGAGCTGGGCGTAGGTGTCACCGCACCGCAGGTGGGCCAGGGCGAGTAGGGCCTGACGTGCCACGGGAAGCCGCCGCCACCGCGTCCCGATGTTCCGGCGCCTGGCCCTCAGTTCTCTGGCCAAGAACCGCAAGGTGCTGGTGGACAAGTCGATAGAGGATGGATAGACAATCACGCGAAGCTCCTGGCGAACACGGGTGATCTTGGTCGAGAATCCATCTACCAGGAGCTTCGTCGTTGCGCACGACAGTCCGAGACGTTTAGCGCTGCCAGCGCTAAAGAGGCTCACAGACAGGGGCGTCTTGCGGCGGAAGCAGCGTGCTAGCCGGGCGTCCCGTCGCGCTGGCTTCGTCGGGCGAGGTTTCGAGCCTGCCCTTCGTGGATGTCGCTTGCCCACTCCCAGCCGGGTTTGGGCGATACGACCCGCGGGTCGCTGGACACCCGGGCGTCACGTAGGTCCTCCACGTACGCGCGATCCAGTTTGATCCTGGCGCGTACCTCCTCATCCCTGGCGAGGGAGCCATGTCCGGGGATGACGACATCGACGTCGTCCGCTACGCCCTCGAGCAGCTCCAGCCCGACCAGGTAGTCCTCAATCGGCTCAACGGTGTCGTCGAGCATGGGAACGAAGACGTCGGAGAGCATGTCGCCGGCGATGAGAA
The DNA here is from genome assembly GCF_028473745.1 of Streptomyces sp. M92. NCBI lineage: Bacteria > Bacillati > Actinomycetota > Actinomycetes > Kitasatosporales > Streptomycetaceae > Streptomyces > Streptomyces sp. M92. Next base: position 6,579,250 of record NZ_CP101137.1, on the reverse strand, counting down.
CTCGGCGTTCTTCGATCAACAGGGCCGCATGGCCCTGGGCATGCGCCGGATGCTCGATGATTCGCACCTTGGGGCCGTCCCAGGGAAGCTGCGCAGTTTCAGCAGGCAGACCAGTGATCAGGCCGTACAGGTCGAGCGGTGTGTCCTCGGCGATTTCCGGCGGCAACCCCTCAGCGACGCCGGCCTTCCAGTCCGCGTTCGACAACACATCCTGCATGAAGTCCGCGCAGCGGGCTGTGCCGTAACGAGGTGCTTCGCCGAGTTCGGCGTGCCAGAGCACGTGATCCCAATCAGGATGCGTCGAGAACCCTGCCACCACGGGCCGGCCCAGCTGTCGAAGGTCGTTTGCCAGGCAGGTCATTTCGGCACCGGTAATCCCGGCGTCTACGAGTAGCACGCCGTCCCTGCCCTGTACGACAACGGTGTTGTTCTCGAGCAACTCACTCTGGTGGATCAGCACGCCGTCGACGACTTGCTTCAGCATGGGTCCCTCCCCGTTTGATGTCCGCACCCTGCCAGAGGGTCTGGCGCACATCAACACAACCGGACGGGGCGCGTGATGGCGACTCTGCGGCGAGACCGTCCACGGAGGCTTCTTCAGGGGCCAGCCCGAGTCAGCTGAGGACCCGGAGATGGGGCTTCAGGTTGGAGGAGACTCAGTGCAAACCGGACGTCCGCCGCGCATACACCGGTCGGCACGTCCTCCTCGAACCCGACGGCCTGATCCCCGCACCCCTCGTCGACGCCGCGGCGTACGGCACAACGTGGCACCGAGCGCGTGAGGCGGCGCTGACTCTGGACGAGCTCGCCCTCGAACTCGCGCAGCGGCCGTACGACCTGCGCCACGCAGGTGTCTCCTTCTGGCTGGCCTCCGGGGTCGAGTGCGCGCGTCGGGCAGGGCAGAGCATTCAGGTGCTCTTCCGCTACTACGCCAAATTCCTCGCCGAGGCGCGTCATCGTGCGAACCGACTCATCGAGGACTCCATGCGGAGGTGGGACGAGCGCGGGGACGATGCTGCTGCGCGTTAGTCCGGGCTTGGCCCGGAAATGCCCCGGAACAGCTGGTCGGAGGTGGGAGACGGGTGGGACAAATCAGGGGTTAGGTTGAAATTCGCTTCGCGACTCAGACTGAGTGCGACAAGGGTGCCTCACGAGGCAAGTTGCCTGGTCAGGCACCCTTGTTGGGGTCTCTAGAAGAAGCCCAGCTTCTTCGGTGAGTACGACACCAGGAGGTTCTTCGTCTGCTGGTAGTGCTCCAGCATCATCTTGTGGTTCTCCCGGCCGATCCCCGACTGCTTGTAGCCGCCGAACGCGGCGTGCGCCGGGTAGGCGTGGTAGCAGTTGGTCCAGACGCGGCCCGCCTGGATCGCGCGGCCCGCGCGGTAGGCGGTGTTCATGTCGCGGGTCCACACCCCGGCGCCGAGACCGTACAGGGTGTCGTTGGCGGTCTTGATCGCGTCGTCGAAGTCGTCGAAGGACGTGACCGACACGACCGGGCCGAAGATCTCCTCCTGGAAGATCCGCATGCGGTTGTGGCCCTCGAAGACCGTCGGCTGGACGTAGTAGCCGCCCTTGAGCTCTCCTTCGTGCTCGACGCGTTCGCCGCCGGTGAGCACCTTGGCGCCCTCCTGCCGGCCGATGTCGAGGTAGGAGAGGATCTTCTCCAACTGGTCGTTGGAGGCCTGGGCGCCGATCATCGTGTCGGTGTCCAGCGGGTGGCCCGGCTTGATCAGCTCGGTGCGGGCGACGGCGGCCGCCATGAAGTCGGCGTAGTTGCCGCGCTGGACCAGCGCCCGGGACGGGCAGGTGCACACCTCGCCCTGGTTGAGGGCGAACATTGTGAAGCCCTCCAGCGCCTTGTCGCGGAAGTCGTCGTCCCGGTCCCAGACATCGTCGAAGAAGATGTTGGGCGACTTGCCGCCGAGCTCCAGGGTGACCGGCTTGATGTTCTCCGAGGCGTACTGCATGATCAGCCGCCCCGTGGTGGTCTCCCCGGTGAACGCCACCTTCGCCACCCGCGGGCTGGACGCCAGCGGTTTGCCCGCCTCCACGCCGAAGCCGTTGACGATGTTCAGGACGCCGGGCGGCAGCAGGTCCGCCACCAGGCTCAGCCAGTAGTGGATCGAGGCGGGAGTCTGCTCGGCGGGCTTCAGGACCACCGCGTTGCCGGCGGCGAGGGCGGGAGCGAGCTTCCAGGCCGCCATCAGGATCGGGAAGTTCCACGGGATGATCTGCGCGACGACCCCCAGCGGCTCGTGGAAGTGGTACGCCACGGTGTCCTCGTCGACCTCGCCGAGCGAGCCCTCCTGGGCGCGGATCGCGCCCGCGAAGTAGCGGAAGTGGTCGACGGCGAGCGGGATGTCGGCCGCGAGCGTCTCGCGCACCGGCTTCCCGTTCTCCCAGCTCTCGGCGACCGCCAGGCGTTCCAGGTTCGCCTCCATGCGGTCGGCGATCTTCAGCAGGACCTCGGAGCGCTCGGTCACCGACGTCCGGGCCCAGCCCGGGGCCGCCTCGTGCGCCGCGTCGAGCGCCCTCTCCACGTCCTCCGCCGTACCGCGCGCGACCTCCGTGAACGGCCGGCCGTTCACCGGCGACGGGTTCTCGAAGTACTGCCCGCGCGCCGGCGGCGCGTACTCGCCGCCGATGAAGTGGTCGTAGCGCGACTGGTAGGAGACGATCGCGCCCTCGGTGCCGGGCGCCGCGTAACGGGTCATCCTGTCTGCCTCCCTCGTCGAGTGCCGCCCGCCGTTGGACAGCTCTGCGCGCGAGGCTAGGCAGCGGGACGTTGCGGACAGGTTGCGTCCGCGGCGGCAGGCGCCCGCTACCGGGCCGCGCCCGGTCGGCCCATGGCCATCACGTCCTACGGGGCCGTCAGTTCGGACTCCAGCGCTGCGAGCCGGGACCGGGCCGCGGCCGTCGGCCGGACCGCGGCCAGGGCGCGCCAGACGTCGAGGTCGTCCTCGCCCCACGGGGAGTGCGCCCAGTCGGCCAGCAGGTCGGGATCGCCGCACGCGATCAGCGCGGCGCGCAGCCCGTCGGCGAGCCGGCGCCTGAGCCGCGCGACCGCCGGGGCCCGGGAGCCGGGCAGCAGCGGACCGGCGTACGCCGTCGCCGCCGCCGTCACGGCACCGGACCGCAGGCGGCGCTCGACCACCGTGGCGTCGGACTCGACAGGCGTCGTCAGCCGGTAGGGCCGGGACACCAGCCGGCCGGGGCCCAGGATGCCGCGCAGCCGGGCGAGTTCGGCACGCAACGTCACCGGCGGCACCGACTCGTCCTCGTACAACGCGCACAGCAGCTCGTCACCGGTGAGGCCCTCCGGGTGGTGGGCCAGCAGCACGACGATCTCGCTGTGCCGCCGGCTCAGCCGCACTCCGCGGCCGCCCGAGGTGAGCAGCGCCTCGTCGCGGCCCAACGCGGTCAGCTCGGCCCCCTCGGCAGCGGAGGGCTCCGGGGCGAGCAGCGCCAGCTGAGACTCGGCGGCACGCGCGACCGCCTGGACGAAGCCCAGACTGTGCGGGTGCGCCAGGCCGTTTCCGCCGGTGATGTCCACCGCGCCGAGCACCCGTCCGGTGCGGGGATCGTGCACCGGAGCCGCCGCGCACGTCCACGGCTGGACCCGGCGGATGAAGTGCTCGGCCGTGAACACCTGGACCGGCCGGCCGACGGCCACCGCCGTGCCCGGGGCGTTCGTCCCCACCGCCGACTCCGCCCAGCGGGCGCCGGGCACGAAGTTCATCCGGCCCGCCCGGCGCCGGGTCGCCGGGTGCCCCTCGACCCACAGCAGTCTGCCGTGCGCGTCGCAGACCGCGAGCAAGTGCTCGCCGTCGGCGGCGAAGGTCCCGAGGAGCTCCCGGATCAGCGGCATCACCCGCGCCAGTGGATGCTCGGCCCGGTAGGCGCCCAGGTCGTCCTCCATGAGCTCCACGCTCGCGGTACCGTCCGGGCCGACACCGGCCCGGACCGAGCGTCGCCAGGACTCCGCCACCACGGGGCGCACGGGCCGCGGCACCGTACCCGCCTCGGTGAAGGCCTCGTGCGCCCGCCGCAGGGTCCGGGCGCGTTCGACAGGGTCGGCCCCCGGTTCCAGAGCCAGCCACGCATCAGTCAACTCGGCCTCCCCGGAAGGTGTCGCGACGGGGCCATCGTCACTCCGTGGACGGGAGCGGACAACCACTTCGACCGGTCCGATCACCCGAATGTAGCCCTCCGCTGAGGCTTTCCGCCGGGAACCGGCTCTGTCAGGCGAAGTTGACCAGTCTGATGTAGCGGGTCCAGTCCCACAGCGGCCCCGGGTCCGTGTGGTCGCTGCCCGGTACCTCGTGGTGCGCGATGATGTGCTCGCGGTCCTTGGGGATGCCGTAGGTGGTGCAGATCGCCGCGGTGAGCCGGGCCGACTGCTCGTACATGGCGTCGGTGAAGTACTCCGGCCGGTCCACCCACCCCTCGTGCTCGATGCCGATGCTGCGGGTGTTGTAGTCCCAGTTCCCCGCGTGCCAGGCGATGTCGGCCTCGCGGACGCACTGCGCCACGTGCCCGTCCGAGGAGCGGACGACGTAGTGCGCCGAGACCTGCCTGTCCGGGTTGCGGAAGATGGCGAGGGTGTCGGCGTACGTCTCCTGCGTGACGTGGACGACGACGTGATCGACGGGGTAGGCGGAGGGACGGGTCGACCGGGTGTAGTTGGACGTGCTCGCCGGCTGCCACTCGACGGAGGGGTACTCGGCGGCACGGGGGTTCGGGTGAGGGTCGGACGCGGGTTGTGCGCCGGTGCCGGAGTGCGCCGCGGCACGGGTGCCGGAGAACAGGGCGAACGGGACGGTGGCGAGCGCGGCGCCCTGCAGCAGGCGCCGCCTGGTCGGTACTGGGGCGGCTGTCCTTTCCCTTTCCATGGACTGACCTTTCGTCGTGGGGGCCTCGGCCCGGTGAGGGGGGGAGGGGGGGGGCGGCGCGACGGCCGCCGAGTGGGGCGAGGTGATCGGTGACGCGGACGTGGTCCGCCGTTCGTCGCGCCGGGTGCGTCCGCGTGAATCACCGTACGGGCAGCGGGGATTGCGCAGAAGAGCGCCGCGCCGTTCCGTGGACAGCCGCCGCCTTGTGGACATTGCGCTCACTCGAACGAGTGAGGAAAGGGTGGGAGGCGGAGGTCGCGGTGTTTCGCGCCGCGAGGGAACGGTGTGCTGCCCGGCTCGGGCTCAGGCCCGTTCCGCCACCACCGCCGGATCGTCCAGGACGCCCCGCACCACCGAGTGGGCGGCGCCCAGCAACGGCCCCCGGGAGCCGAGTTCCGACACGGAGACCGGGCACACCGGGCCCGCCGTGCGCCGGGCCAGCTCGTCGTTGAGTGACGGCAGCAGCCAGGGGGCGAGCCCGGCCAGCGCTCCGCCCAGCACCACACCCTCGGGGTCCAGCAGGTTGACCGCCCCGGTCAGCGCGATGCCGAGTGCCGTGCCCGCCTCGCGCAGGGCACGCCGTACGGCCTCGTCCCCCTCGGCCGCACGTTCCGCGAGCATGCCCACCCGGTCCTCGCCCGGCTCCAGACCGGCCGCGCGCAGGACCGCCTTCTGGCCGGCGTACTGCTCCAGGCATCCCCGTCCGCCGCAGGCGCACTCCGGCCCGTCGGGCCGGACGGGCACGTGGCCCAGCTCGCCCGCGAAGCCGCGGGTGCCGCGCAGCAGGCGCCCGTCGACGACGACGGCGGCACCGATGCCGATCTCGGCCGAGACGTGCAGGAAGTCCCGCGGGGTGCCGTCGCCGAGCCAGAGTTCGGCGAGCGCGCCGAAGTTGGCCTCGTTGCCGACGGTCAGCGGCAGGTGTTCCGGCAGCAGCGGGCCCAGGTCCGTGTCGTGCCAGTCCAGGTTCGGGGCGTGCACGACGGTACGGGCGTCGCGCGCCACGAGTCCCGGCACGGCCAGTGCGAGCCCGGCCGGCCACAGTCCCTCGGCCTCGGTCTCGGAGACGACCTGCCGCACCAGGCCGTTGAGCTGTTCGAGCACCGGCTCCGGGGAGCGGCCCCGGTTGCTGCCGTGGCGCACCACCCGCGCCCGCACGCTGCCGCGCAGGTCGACCGCGCAGACCGCGAGGTGGTCCACACCGACCTCCGCACCGATGCCGGCCGGCCCCGTTTCGCTGACGGCGAGCGCCGACCCGGGCCGCCCCACGCGGCCGGGACGCTCAGGGCCCAGTTCCTCCAGGAGTCCCGTGCGGATGAGCTCGTCGACCAGGGTCGACACCGCCGCACGCGTCAGCTTGATCCGGGAGGCCACGGCGGCCCGCGACAGCGGGCCCTCCGCGCTGACGGTGTGCATCACACGGGCGAGGTTGCGCCGGCGCATGCCCTGCTGGGTGTCCGGCAGGGCCCGCCCGGGACGGGCCGGGTGGCTGTGGGCTTCGTGCGGCGGTGCGGTCATGCCTCCGTCAGTCCTTGGTCGGTCTCTCCGTAGTCCGTTCGGTCACGCCTTCGGTGCCGTCGCCGTGCGCTGCCGACGGCACCCGGCCGGGGCGGCCCGCGACGGTCGTCGGGCGACGCCCGCGCCGCCTGGACAGTCGCGTCCTCAGCCGGAGCCCACTCCCCGCTCCAGCAGGGGTGCCGCGTCGGAGAGTACCCCGGAGATCCTGGTCAGCGCCGCCTCGTCCCGTTCCACGGCGTCCAGCACCGGCCCGGCGGCCGTGTTCCAACGGCGGGCGACGGCCGCCGCGTCCTCGCCGGTCAGCAGGCCGGCCGCCTGTGCGGCGGCGCCGAGTGCCACCAGCTCCCTGGCTTCGGGGATCTGCACGGGCCGTCCCGACAGCCGCCGTACGGTCTGCTGCCAGGCGGTCCCGCGCGCGCCGCCGCCGATCAGCAGCAGCGGCGCGTTCGGGTCCGCGTCGGCGTCCAGGACCAGACCGAGCGCACCGAGGAGCGAGTGGACGGCACCGTCGTAGGCGGCCTGGAGCAGCTGGCCGGCGGTGGTGTCGTGACGCAGCCCGTGCAGAAGACCGGAGGAGTGCGGCAGGTTCGGTGTGCGCTCACCGTCCAGGTAGGGCAGGAGCGTGACGTCGGTGCCGGGCTCGACGGCCTCCCGGTCCAGGCTCAGCAGGGCCGCGACGCGGTCGACGGCGAGCGTGCAGTTGAGGGTGCAGGCCAGCGGCAGCCAGTCGCCGCGCGCGTCGGCGAATCCGGCCACGGTGCCGGTGGGATCGGCGGAGCGGTGCCGCGACACGGCGTAGACGGTGCCCGAGGTGCCCAGGCTCATCACCGGGACGCCCGGGCGCAGTCCGAGGCCCAGCGCGGCGGCCGCGTTGTCGCCGGTGCCGGCGGCGACCAGGGTGCCCTTGGAGAAGGGCAGGCCGTGGCCGTCGCGCACGGTTCCGGCCACCTCGCCGGGACGGACCGGGCGGGGCAGCAGCGCCGGGTCGAGGCCCACGTGTGCGAGGACCTCCTCGTCGTAGGCCTCCGTGCCGGAAGCCCACCAGCCGGTGCCGGACGCGTCGCCGCGGTCGGTGGTGCCCTCGCCGGTGAGCCGTTCGGTGAGGTAGTCGTGGGGGAGCCGTACCGCCTTCGCCGCACGGGCCGCATCCGGTTCGTGCTCGGCCAGCCAGGCCCACTTGGTGACCGTGAACGAGGCGCTGGGCACGCTGCCCGTGCGCTCCGCCCAGCTCTCGGGGCCGCCCAGCTCCTCGATCAGGCGGCGGGCCTGCGGGGCCGAGCGCACGTCGTTCCACAGCAGGGCCGGGCGCACCGGCTCGCCCCGGGCGTCCAGTGTGACGAGCCCGTGCTGCTGACCGCCGACGGACACCGCGGCGGCCTCCCGCGCGGCGTCACCGCACTGGTGCAGGGCCTCGCGGAGAGCGTCCCACCACTGACGCGGGTCGCTCTCGCGGCCGGCCCCTGAGGACACCGTGTGGGGTGCCTGGCCGCTCGCGACGACCTGGCCGGTGGCCGCGTCGACGACCAGTGCCTTGGTGGACTGGGTGGACGTGTCCACGCCGACGACGAGCGGTCCCTCGGCTGCTGACATCGGGTTTCTCCCTCTTCCGCGGCTCTCTGCGGGATCTGACTGGACTGCCTGGACTGGCTGACTGCCTCGACCACTCCTTCGGGGACGCCTTGTCCCTTCCCAGGAGCGTGTGTGCATACTAATTTGTAAAGCGCCATGACGAAATAGTCGGCAGCGAGTGAGGAGCCGCGGAATGAACTACCAGCCCACTCCCGAGGACAGGTTCACGTTCGGCTTGTGGACGGTCGGCTGGCAGGGCCGGGATCCCTTCGGCGATGCCACCCGGCGTGCGCTGGACCCGGCGGAGTCGGTGCGCCGCCTGGCCGAGCTGGGCGCGTACGGGGTCACCTTCCACGACGACGACCTGATCCCGTTCGGATCGAGCGACACCGAGCGCGAGGAGCACGTCAAGCGGTTCCGGCAGGCGCTGGACGCGACCGGCATGAAGGTGCCGATGGCGACGACGAACCTGTTCACGCACCCGGTGTTCAAGGACGGCGCGTTCACGGCGAACGACCGGGAGGTGCGCCGGTACGCGCTGCGCAAGACGATCCGCAACATCGACCTCGCGGTGGAACTGGGCGCGAGCGTGTACGTCGCCTGGGGCGGCCGTGAGGGCGCGGAGTCCGGCGCGGCCAAGGACGTGCGGGACGCCCTGGACCGGATGAAGGAGGCCTTCGACCTGCTGGGCGAGTACGTCACCGAACAGGGCTACGACCTGAGGTTCGCGATCGAGCCGAAGCCGAACGAGCCCCGCGGCGACATCCTGCTCCCGACGGTGGGACACGCTCTGGCCTTCATCGAGCGGCTGGAACGCCCGGAGCTGTACGGCGTGAACCCCGAGGTCGGCCACGAGCAGATGGCGGGACTGAACTTCCCGCACGGGATCGCGCAGGCGCTGTGGGCGGGCAAGCTGTTCCACATCGACCTCAACGGCCAGTCGGGCATCAAGTACGACCAGGACCTGCGCTTCGGCGCGGGCGACCTGCGGGCCGCGTTCTGGCTCGTCGACCTGCTGGAGAGGGCCGGTTACGCGGGTCCGCGGCACTTCGACTTCAAGCCCCCGCGGACCGAGGACCTCGACGGTGTGTGGGCGTCGGCGGCCGGCTGCATGCGCAACTACCTGATCCTCAAGGACCGGGCGGCGGCCTTCCGCGCGGACCCGCAGGTGCAGGAGGCCCTCGCGGCGGCCCGGCTGGACGAGCTGGCCCGTCCGACCGCCGAGGACGGCCTCGCCGCCCTGCTGGCCGACCCGAGCGCCTACGACACCTTCGACGTGGACGCGGCCGCCGCGCGCGGTATGGCCTTCGAGCACCTGGACCAGCTCGCCATGGACCACCTCCTCGGCGCCCGCTGACGCGTCTGTCCAGGCACCTGCCCAGCGGGGGAGTCACCCCTGCGCGAAGGTTCCGGCCCCACCGTCCGGTCGACGGACGGGGGGCCGGAACCTGTCGGCACGTCAGGTGCCGGCGGGGAGTCAGCCGTTGGCGGCGGCAGTGACACGGGCCGGCATCGGTTGTTCGCGGCAGCGTCCTCATGGGCGCCCGCTCCGGTTGTTCGCGGCAGCGCCCTCATGGGCGCCCGCTCCGGCTGTTCGCGGCAGCAGCGTCAGGGGCGCCCGCCCGCACCGGTTCTCAGGGTTCGTCCCCGACCGCCGGTGCCGCCGACGCCAGGGCCGTCGCCGGGTCGTGGGCCGCGCCGCCCGCGGGGACCCAGCGGCCGCGCTCCTTGCGGTACGGCCACCAGCGGCCCTCGCGGTCCAGGCGTAGCTGGTGCGGCGCGCCGACGACGGTCCAGCGGTTGCCCCGCGCCCGCAACGCGGGCCGCTCGTCCTCGTCCCAGGCCGACTCGAGTGCCGCACGCGCGCGTGCGAGCGTGTCGCCCTCCACCGTCCACTCCTGCTCCAGCACGTACAGCGCCGCCCCGCCCCCGAGCCGCCACGCGCGGACGGCGGCATCCAAGGACTCCGGTGTGCGGCCCGAGCCCTCGCCGAGGCGGCGCGACACATCCGGTGCCGGGTCGCCCGCGGCCAGGCGCACGGCGTCCTCGGAGACGTCGGGTTCCGTGCCCACGGCCTGCCGTTCGTGCCCGCCGCGCAGGGCTGCGGCGAGCAGGCGGTGTGCCTCCGCCGCGGCCCGGGAGGCCAGGAAACCCAGGGCGGCAGGGTCGACGCCGGGCGGTGGCGCGGTCCCGGTGTCCAGCGACGGCGGTACACCCGGGGCGTCCGGGACAGCGGGCGGAGCGGGCAGCGGAGGCAGCACGTGCCCCGTCGCGTACGCCTCGGCCGCGTCCACGCCGTCCGGAGGGCGGGCGCCGTCCTCCGCGGGCGCTCCACCGTGCGACTGGAGGGCGTCGAGTACGGCGCTCTCCGCGCGGCCGCGCATCAGCAGCAGCACGAAGGGGTCCTGGTCCAGAAGCCTGGCGACCTGGTAACACAGCGCCGCCGTGTGCCCGCAGTGGTCCCAGGCGCCGCAGTCGCACTCCGGCTCCAGGTCGCCCATGCCCGGCAGGAGGTCGATGCCGGCCGTCGCGGCGTCCTCCACGAGGTGCGGCGGCATGTCGCGGTCCAGCAACGCCGCCACATGCCCGGACCGCTCGATCGCCAGGTCGACGAAACGGTCCCACTGGGTGTCGGACAGCTCCTCCAGCAGGACGTCCGCCCGGTGGGCCGTACGGTCCCGGTCCTGGACGACGGCGGTGATGCGCCCCGGTCGCACCGACACCGCCCCGACCGCTCCCGCGCGCGCGAGCCGGCGGCCCGTCTTCACCTGCGCCGTGTCCATCGCCGCGTCCTCCAGCGACTTCAGCCAGGCCCGCCCCCACCAGGTCCGCGCGAAACCACGGCCCTGCGCGGGCGGCAGCGCGGCGAACGTCCGCTCGGTGTCCTCGTCGTACCGGTTCATCCCGTGCCCCCTCGCAGCTCGACCAGGTCGGCCAGTTCCGCGTCCGTCAGCTCCGTGAGCGCCGCCTCGCCCGCTCCCAGCACCGCGTCGGCCAGTTCCCGCTTGCGGTGCAGCAGGGCCGCGATGCGGTCCTCGACGGTCCCCTCGGCGACCAGCCGGTGCACCTGCACCGGGCGGGTCTGGCCGATGCGGTAGGCACGGTCGGTGGCCTGCGCCTCCACTGCCGGATTCCACCAGCGGTCGTAGTGCACGACGTGCTCCGCGCGCGTGAGGTTCAGTCCGGTGCCCGCCGCCTTGAGGGACAGCAGGAACACCGGCACCTCGCCGTCCTGGAACCTGCGCACCATCGACTCCCGGGCCGTGACGGACGTACCGCCGTGCAGGAACAGCGAGGCCACGCCTCGGGCGGCCAGGTGCTGTTCGAGGAGCCGGGCCATCTGCACGTACTGCGTGAAGACCAGCACACTCGCCCCCTCGGCGAGGATCGTGCCGAGCAGTTCGTCCAGCAGCTCCAGCTTCCCCGACCGGCCCGTGATCCTCGGCCGTTCCTCCTTCAGGAACTGCGCCGGGTGGTTGCAGATCTGCTTGAGTCCCGTCAGGAGCTTCACGATCATGCCGCGGCGCGCCATGCTGTCCGCCCCGGCGATCTCCGCGAGCGCCTCGCGCACCACCGCTTCGTAGAGACCGGCCTGTTCCGTGGTCAGGGACACGGGGTGGTCGGTCTCGGTCTTCGGCGGCAGCTCCGGGGCGATCCCCGGGTCCGACTTGCGGCGCCGCAGCAGGAACGGCCGCACGAGCCGCGCCAGCCGCTCCGCCGCCGCCGGGTCCTGGCCGCCCTCGACGGCCTGCGCGTAGTGCCTTCGGAAGGTGCCGAGCCGGCCCAGCAGTCCCGGGGTGGCCCAGTCGAGGACGGCCCACAGCTCCGAGAGGTTGTTCTCCACCGGAGTGCCGGTGAGCGCCACGCGCGCGCGTGCGCCGATGGAACGCAGCTGCCGCGCGGTCTCCGAGTACGGGTTCTTCACGTGCTGGGCCTCGTCCGCCACGACCAGGCCCCACGGCACGGCCGAGAGCCGTCCGGTGTCCAGGCGCATGGTGCCGTAGGTGGTGAGCACGAACTCGCCGTCGGTCAAAACCTCCAGGTCGCGTTTCGTGCCGTGGAAGCGGCGGACGGGCGTGCCGGGCGCGAACCGCTCGATCTCCCGCTGCCAGTTGCCCATGAGGGACGTCGGGCAGACCACCAGAGTGGGTCCGGCGGCCGACGCGTCGGTCTGCCGGTGCAGGTGGAGGGCGATCAGCGTGATGGTCTTGCCGAGCCCCATGTCGTCGGCGAGGCAGCAGCCCAGGCCCGACGACGTCATGCGCACCAGCCAGTCCAGCCCCCGGCGCTGGTAGTCGCGCAGCGTGGCGTGCAGGCCGGCGGGCTGCGCGACGGCGTCCTGCGCCGCAGGATCGGTCAGGCGCTCCCGCAGGGCCGCCAGCCATCCCGTGGCACGCACCTCGACACGGCTGCCGTCCACCTCCGTCGAGCCCGTCAGAGCGGCGGCGAGCGCGTCGACGGGCGTGACCTTGCGGTCCTGTCGTGTGCGGGCCCGCCGGGCTTCCTCGGGATCGACGAGCACCCACTGGTCACGCAGGCGCACCACAGGGCGGTTGGCCTCGGCGAGCACATCCAGCTCCGCGCGCGTGAGCCGCTCGTCGCCCAGGCTGAACGACCAGTTGAAGGCGAGCAGTGCGTCGGCCGACAGGAAGGACGGGCCGGCGTCCGACGAGGCCGTGCGCTGCGCCGGCCCGTCGTCGGCCGGACCGACCTCCGCGCGGGTGGTCAGGCCACGCGTCAGCTCGCGCGGCCAGTGCACGTCGACCCCCGCGCCGGCGAGCGCCCGGGAGCCCGGGCCGAGGAGTTCGGTGACGTCTTCGTCGGCGAGTTCCACGGAGTCCGGCACGGCGGCCGACAGCAACGGCGTCAGCGCGGACCAGGCCCGTGCCGCACGGCGCAGCGCGAGCAGGGCGTCCATCCGCGCGCGCGTGCCGAACGCCTCCGCCCCGGTGCCCGCCCACACCTCGGCGGCGTCCTTGACGAGCGCGGGATCGCTCACGCTGTGCACCTGGAGCACGGCCCGGAACGCCGGCCGGGTGTCCGGGGACACGGCGTCCGTGAGGCCGCGCACCTCGACACGCAGCGACAGCCGTACGCCCATGTCGTGGCCGGCGGCGACATCGGCGGTCCACGTGCGGAGCCCGGGTTCCCGCCGCGGTTCCCGCGCGGCGTACGCGGGTCCGGTCGTCACCAGCTCGGCGGCGGGGGAGCGGGGCAGTGTGTCGGCGACCGAGTCCAGGAAGTCGCGGACCAGCCGTTCCGGGTCGGGCAGCAGCAGGGGCTCCGCCCCGTCGACCGGGACGGCGTGCGCCTCGGGCGGCATGGCGGCGGCCAGGTGGCGCACCCGCTCGGTCTCCTCTGCGCCGAGCGGACCCGTGCGCCAGGCGTCGTGGTCGCCCGCGGACAGACCGGGCAGCAACAGCCCGCGCGCGACGAGATGCAGGGCCTCGAGCGCCACCGCGCCCCAGAACACGGTCGCCCGGTGGGCGTCGGCGCCGGAACGCGCGCGGGTGAGGACGGGCAGGGCCGCCCGCACCGGCAGCAGCAGGGCGGGAACCGTCGCCGGTCGTACTCCGTCGCCGTCGGGCAGGGCGACCGCCAGGTGCTCCACCGACCCCGACGAGAGGCCCACGGGGCTCTCGCCGTCGGTCCGCCAGAAGGCGACCCGCCCGGCGCGGGCGGGATCAGCGGGCAGGAAGACGGCACAGCAGTGGGCGAGTTCGGACACCTCGGAGGGGGTTGCCGGAAGAACGGTCTGCGCAGCGATGACGTATTCCTCAAATTTGACTAGCCAGGTATGCAATTGGCGATTATACATCATCATTCGCGGCAGACGGTGTCTTCAGGATGTCGATACTGTGTGTTTTAGGTCACTACTCAAGTGAGAAGGTGTTCTCCGGGCAGAGCCGCCGAAGTGTTCTCGGGGACGCGTCAGGGCTCGGTCTCAGGGACGTCTCAGGGGCGCGGTACGGAACCGCCGCGAGCGCGGGCCCGTTTTCACAACAGAGAGCGGCAGTGGCCGCGAAGGAGGCGACACCATGTCGAAGAACGCCAAGGTCGCAGCGGGGGGTGTTGCGGTCGGGCTCATCCTGCTGATCTGGCTGCCCTGGTGGGCCGCCCTGCTGATAGTCCTGGGAGTCCCGGCCGCCGCGTACCTCACCCTGGACCCCTCGCAGCGGCGCAGGCTGCGCCGCGTCACACGCAAGGAGATCGGACGCTGAGGCGCTAACGCCGCGTCGCGGCGGTCCCGCCCAAGACGCAGGAGTTGACCACGTCACCGCCCGCGGGCCTGCCGACCGTGTGGTCCGCGGGCGGTGCGGTGCCCTGCGCCGCCCAGGCGGTCAGCGCGTCGAACGCCGAGCGGAAGCACGGCAGGATCGGCCGCAGACGGTCGGGGTACGCGTCGTACAGCCCGTCGACATGTGTTCCGCCCGTGATCGTGTAGTAGCGGTGCAGCCCGCCCCGCCCGCTCGCGTCGACCATGCGCGTGTACACGTCCGAGTCGGCGGCCTTGGGCAACAGGGCGTCCAGATCACCGTGCAGGGTGATCAGCGGCTTGCCGATGTGTCCGGTCAGTGCCACCCGGGCCACCGCCCGGTGGACGGAGGCAGGGCGTCGTGCGTAGTCGTAGGCCGCGTCCGAGGGGCACGGCGCCAGGATCTCCTGCGGCGTCGACCCGGCGGTGGGGCCCGGACAGCGGGGATCGTAGGCCGGGTCGAACTCGGCGCGGTAGATCTTCTGAGTCAGACCCCAGTAGGCCTTCTCGTGGTACGGCCACAGGAACTCGGAGCCACGTGCGAAACCCGCCGCGTACAACTCCTCGTCCCGTGCCGCGCCGAATGCCCGGGCGACCGTGACCGGCAGGGATGTGAGCAGACTCGGGCCGTCCGCGGTCCACAGCGCGCCCTCCCAGTCCACGCCGCCGTCGTACAGCTCCGGGTGGTTCTCCAACTGCCACCGGGTGAGGTAGCCGCCGTTGGAGATACCTACGACGTAGGTGCGTCGCGGCGCGTGACCGTAGCGCTGGGAGGCCACCCGGCGGGCGGCCCGGGTCAGCTGCGTGGTCCGGGCGTTCCACTCCGCGACCGCGTCCCCGGGCCGGGCGCCGTCCCGGTAGAAGTCCGTTCCGCTGTTGCCCTTGTCGGTCGCGGCGTACGCGTACCCCTGGGCCAGGACCCCGTCGGAGATCGCCTTGTCCGTGGCGTACTGCTTGCGCGTGCCCGGCGCCCCCGTCACCACGAGACCGCCGTTCCAGCGGTCCGGCAGCCGGATCACGAACTGCGAGTCGTGCCGCCAGCCGTGCGTGGTGTTGAAGCGGGAGGGGTCCGGGAAGTACCCGTCGATCTGGAGACCGGCGACTTTGGACGGCGTTCTGGTGCCGCCGGCGGTCAGCCCGGCCTGGTCGGCCAAGTCGGTGTACCGGGTGCCCGCGAGGCCGGTGGTCGTCAGATCGTCGAGGCAGGCGGTGCGCTGCAGGGCAGCTCCCGGCACCCGCACGCGCTCCTGGCGGGCGCAGTGCCCGCCGCCGTCGGCCGCCGCGGCGGCGGGCGCCGGCCCGGTGAGCGAGACCGCCGTGAGAACGGCGGCGAGGAACGGAACACCACGGAGCCTGCGCATCGGGACCTCCAGGCACGACGGGGGAGTGGAGCTCGGAGCTGCCCCATCGTGCAGGCCGTCTCCGGCGTCTTCCATGTGTCGGAGCCACATGTGAAGAGAGCCGGACATGGGGGCCGAGGACGGTCGGGGACGCAGGCCGTCCCGACTGTCGCCGCCGCGCGTCCCGGTCTGCCGCCCCCGGTCAGCTCGGCCGTACGGCCATCCTGTCGAGGGCTTCCAGGAGCCCGGGCAACGAGGGGCCCCTGCCCACGGGCAGGACCTCGCCGGGCTCCTCGTCGAGCAGGACGAAGGCGATGTCGTCGGTCCTGGCGACCAGCGACCAGCCCGGACCGTCGGCCCGCAGCGTCCGCGCGTCCCCTGACGCGAACGACGACCGAACCCGGCCCAGTGGCGGCGGCGTGTCGATGTAGGCGCGGGCCTGGGCGAGGGCGCGCCGCACGCCGCTGTGCCCGAAGCGCCCGGTTCCGGTGCCGTCCGTGTCCCCGGCCCGGCCGGTGACACCGTCCCGGCCCGCGGCTTCGGCGCCGTCACCGGAGGCGGGCTCCGCCTCGCCGCCGCCGGTGTCCCCTCCTGACTCCGGCCCGTCTTCCGGACTGCCGTCCACGGAACCGGCGCTCCCGGCGGGCGCCTGAAAGTCGGCGTCGTCGATCTGCTCCCGCCACTGCGCCCACTGCGCCGCGATCTCGTCGGCCCCCATACGCCGTTGCGCGGGGCCCCAGACACTGGTGTCCGGCGGCGACAGGGCGGGCTGGTCGGCGGACTCGGGGACGGGATCGTGCGGTGTGGGAACACCGGGGGCGGCCACGGCAACCGAGAGGGGCCAGCCGGGCAGCGCGGCGACGACCGTACGCTCGTCCGGTGACAGGTCGTACTCCATGCCGCAGTCCCAGGACGCCACGGCGACGGCGACCAGCGAGACGTCGTCGACGACGACCGTCCACCGGGCGCCGTCACCGTCCTGGCCGAGCACCAGGCCGTAGCCGTCGGCCAGCGGAGGGAGTCCGAGCGCCGCGCACGCCTCCACGTAGTCGTCGCCCAGCACGCTCGGGAACTTCGCCGGCGTCAGCAGCACCGCCGTGAGCACGTAGAGCGCATCCTCCGCGGCGGCGACGGCGTTCTCGTCCGTCCCGGCCATCCCAGCCTCCCCATCGGTTCGTCCAATGGCGCGCACCCTAGTGCGACCGGGAAGCCCTTGTCACGACTCCCAGACGCACCCGAGCTGCAGTTTTCCGGCTGGACGGGGGCGAATCGACCACTCCGCCCGCGCTCGCCCGTCAGGTCGCGGGCAGTCCCAGCAGCGCCCGGGCCACATCCCGGGGCGACTCGTCGCGCTCCCGCGCGAGCGCGATCACGGCCCGGCACGCCAGCTCGTTCACGCCGAACGACAGTGCCTCCGGCGACACCCAGCCCGTCGCCTCGTCGATCCTCTCCTGGTCGTCCTCCGCGCACGCCGAGACGTAGGCGGCGGCAGCCTCGAACAGGTTGTGCGAGCGCGGCTCCCCTTCCGCCTTGCCCACCGTGCGCCGAGCGGCGCGAGATCTGCTCCAGGCCTCGCGGATCCTTCCGGACAAACGGATCACCCTCCCCTGCCGATTTCCTGGCGGATCGTGCATCTACCGCTACTCAACGTAGAGTTGATGTCTCGACGGCAGAAGGGGAAGGCCACGGTGAAGCGTTTCGAGCGCCTGGAGCAGATCCGGCGGATGGACCCGTACGAGGACGCCTCGGAGATCTACCGGCTGTCCTCGGCCTACGAATTCCCCTGGGACTTCGCCCGCGCCCTGGAACTGGCGCTGTACCGCACCTACGCCGTCCCGAGCATCGGCCGGCTGCTGGCCGAGACGGCCGAGTTCACCGGCCGGCCGCAGAAGCGGTACGACGACACCGCGCTGCTGCTCGACGCCATCGTCGAGCACGGCTTCGGCAGCGAACAGGGCCGTACGTCCGTCCGGCGCGTCAACCAGATGCACCGCAGCTACGACATCTCCAACGACGACATGCGCTACGTCCTGTGCACGTTCGTCGTGATCCCCAAGCGCTGGATCGACAGCTATGGATGGCGCAGGATGTCGCGCCACGAGACCGTCGCCTCGGCGGTCCATTACGGCACGCTGGGCCGGTACATGGGCATCAAGGGAATCCCCGGCTCGTACGAGGAGTTCGAAAGCTGCCTCGACGCCTATGAGGAGGCCCACTTCGCCTGGGACGAGGGCGGGCGCCGCGTCTCCGACGCCACACTCGATCTCATGGCCTCCTGGTACCCGGGCGCCCTCGCCCCGCTCCTGCGCGCCGGGACCCTGGCCCTGCTCGACGAGCCCCTCCTGCGCGCCTTCCGCTACCCCGCGCCGAGCCCGGCCGTCCGCGCGATCGTGCGCCGCGCGGTGCGGCTGCGCGGGCGGACGGTCCGGCTGATGCCGCCGAGGCGCGCCCCGCACCACGCCCGCCAGAACCGGGAGATCAAAGGTTACCCGAACGGCTACCGGCTGGCGGAGCTGGGCACCCGCCCCGTTCCGGGCGTCCGGGGCTGCCCGGTCCGGCACATCGACACGTCAGCCGCCGAGTGAGCCGATCGTCTCCCGCAGCCAGCTGAGTTCCGCGCGGGAGGTGGCGCGCGCGATGGTCACAACGCCGCGCCGGAACGGGTCGTCCAGCTCCTCGGCGCGCATCGGGCGGTCACCGTCGTAGAAGAAGCTGGCGGGTTCCTCGAGGAAGGCCAGCCGCCGGCGCAGTACAGCGGCCTGGGCGGCAGAGTCGTCGAGGTGCCGGAGGAAGGCGAGCACCGTGAACCAGCGGTTCTCGTCGGTGATGTCGCGCCGCGCGGGCTCCGCCAGCCGGCGGCGCAACTCCCGCCGCCCCTCGTCGGTGAGGGTCAGGACGTGACGCGGTGCCGCCACGGCGCCGGGCCGCGTGGCCCGCGCGAGGAAGCCCGCCTTCTCCAGGCGCTTGATCGCGGGATACAGCGTGCTCTCGGCGACGGGGCGCACGTGCCCGGTCAGAGCGGTGATGCGCTTGCGCAGTTCGTAGCCGTGCAGCGGGGCGTCGTAGAGGAATCCGAGGATGGCGAGCTCCAGCATGCCCGCATTCTCGCCCATGGGCGTTGTACCTCTGACTCTGTGTACTGCGCCAAGTCTGTACATCGGTGACGATGTATCCTCCTTGCGGTCGTGTGAGAGTGCGTGATCCAGAAGGAGGACGCAATGAGGGAGGCCCGGTTCGACGGTCGGGGCAGCCGCATCCGCTGGACGGAGGTACCGGGCGCGGAACCGGCGAGGGTGTACGTGCACGGGCTCGGTTCGGTCTCGTCCGTCTACCACGCGCACGTCGCGGCCCGCCCCGGACTCACGGGCCGCCGCAGCCTCTTCGTCGACCTGCCGGGCCACGGAATCAGCGACCGGCCCGAACGCTTCGGCTACACGCTCGAGGACCACGCCGACGCGCTGGCCGCCGCGCTGGACGCGGCGGAACTGACCGGCGCCGAGCTGGTCGCGCACAGCATGGGCGGCGCCGTGGCCATCGTGCTCGCCCACCGGCGGCCCGAGCTGGTCTCCCGGCTGGTCCTCACGGAGGCCAACCTCGACGCCTGCCCGCCGCCGGACGCGGGCAGCAGCCGCATCGCCGCCTACGAGGAGGACGATTTCGTCGACGTCGGTCACGCGCGCGTGCTGGAGGACGTCGGTCCCCCGTGGGCGGCGACGCTGCGGCTGACCGACGCGCGTGCCCTGCACCGCTCGGCGGTCGGACTGCGCCGGGGGTCGGAGCCCGTGATGCGCACCCTTCTCGAAGGGCTTCCCATGGACCGCGTGTACGTGCAGGGCGGTCTCAGCGGCGAACTGGAGGGCCGGGCGGAGCTGGAGGCCGCGGGAGTGCGCGTGGTGACCGTCCCCGGCGCCGGGCACAACGTCATGCTCGACCGGCCCGACGAGTTCGCGGCGGTGGTCGCGCAGGGAGGCTGAGCGGTCAGTCCTCCCGCACGGCCAGGGCCAGGAAACGGGCGTCCTCGTCCACGTACGACGTCATGCGCCAGCCGGAACCGGCCAGCAACGGCCGGAGCCTGGGCTCTGCGCGCAGATCGTCCGGGGTGATCCGCCGTCCCTGCCGGGCCGCCAGCGCCGCCCGCCCGATCGGGTGGAACAGCGCCAGCACACCACCGGGACGCACGACGCGCGCCAGCTCCCTCAGGTTTCCGGCGGGATCGGGCAAGTGCGCGATGAGTCCCGCGGCGAACACGGCGTCGAGCGACCGCGACCGCAGGGGCAGCGCGGCGACGTCGGTCAGCAGCAACCGTCCGACGCGGTCCCGCCCGGCCCGCACGGCGGCCTGGAGCATGGCGGGCGTCAGATCGGCCCCGACGACCAGGCCCGAGGGGCCCACGGCCGTGCGCAACGGCGGCAGAGCGCGTCCGGTGCCGCAGCCCGCGTCGAGCACGCTGGCCCCCTCGCGCAGCCCCAGCTCCGCGACCGCGGCCGCGTAGGCGGGGCCGTCGTTGGGGAACCGGCTGTCCCAGTCGGCGGCGCGGACGCCGAAGAACTCCTGGACGTGTGTGTGGTCGTCGCTCATGCTCCGCATGATCCCCCAACCGCACGGACGATGCCGGGGTGCACACGTTCGAGTGTGACGCGATCGTTCCAGCGCTCCTCTGTGTCAGATAGCAACACCTTTCGAAACGCGCCCCCGTTGTACGCCTCTCCGGGGCTAGCGTCCCGGGGTCATGGGACACCTGGACCACGCCGCCCTGGGCTGGCTGACCCCCGTGCTGCCGTACGCGATGGCCTGTACCGGCGCCGCCCTCGGACTGCGCTGCACCGTGCGCGCCCTCGCCGCCACCGGCCGTACGCGCCGCAACTGGCCGAACGGCTCGGACCGCTGCGCACCGCCGTCCTCGACCGCAGCGCGGACTGGGCGGACGCCTACAGCCAGTACACGACGACGATTTCGGCGGCCTTCCGCGTGGGCGGGGCGTTGAGCGGCATCCAGGACGCCAGCAACCCGACGCCACTGACGGCGACACGACCGCGCTGGCGTTGAAGATCCTGGTCGCCGGAGGGTTCGGCGTGGGCAAGACGACCCTGGTGGGCGCGGTCAGCGAGATCAGGCCGCTGCGCACGGAGGAACAACTCAGCGAGGCGGGCCGGTTGGTGGACGACACCGACGGCCTCGACCGCAAGGTCACCACCACCGTCGCCATGGACTTCGGGCGCACCACCGTCCGGTCCGGGCTGTCCCTGTACCTCTTCGGCACACCGGGACAGGACCGCTTCTGGTTCCTGTGGGACGAACTGTCCCAGGGAGCCCTCGGTGCCGTGGTCCTCGCGGACACGCGGCGCCTGGCGGACTGCTTTCCCGCCGTGGACTACTTCGAGCACCGGCACATCCCGTTCGTGGTGGCCGTCAACTGCTTCACGGGGGCGCGCCGCCACGAGACACACGACGTCCTGCGCGCCCTCGACCTGGACCGGGGAACGCCCGTGGTGCTGTGCGACGCAAGGGGCCGCGACTCGGGGAAGGAGGTGCTGATCCGGCTCGTCGAGTACGCCGGGCGGATGCACACCGCCCGGCTGCTCGACTCCGTGCGCTGAGGTGGTCCAGCCCTCCCATGCGCACTCCGTCGGACTCTCAGTCCGCCACGGCCTTCTGGGCCAGGACCTTGTCGACGGTGACGCGGACGAGGAGCTCGCCCGGAACACCGTTGCGGGTCCCGAACTCCTCCGCGCGTTCCTCGCCCATGTACCGGGCCCCGATGCGGGCGGCCCAGTGCCGGAGTTCGCCGAGGTCCTCCGAGATCCGCGCGCGGCCCTGCAGCACGACGAAGTCGAAAGGGGGCCGGTCGTCGTCCACGCAAAGGGCGACCCGGCCGTCACGGACCAGATTGCGTCCCTTCACGGTGTCCTTGCCGGTGTTGAACACCACGTCGTCCCCGTCGAGCAGGAACCAGACGGGTGCCACGTGCGGGCCGCCGTCCGCACGGACGGTCGAGAGCTTGCCGGTGCGGGTGCCGTCCGAGACGAACGCCCGCCATTCCTCGTCGGTCATCTTCTGTGCCATGCCCACATCCTCCTTGCCCGGAGCACGGCCTTGGTGAAGGCTGGCGGGCAGATCCTCCGGTACGGGGGAGACACACGCACACGGGGACGACACGGGGAGATCGGATCATGGCGCAGATTCAGGGACTCGGCTGGCTGCTGGACGACCTGACCGAGCGCGTCGAAGACGTCCGGCACGCGTTGGTCCTGTCCAACGACGGGCTGGTGACCGGGGCCAGTACGGGACTGCGGCGGGAGGACGCCGAGCACCTGGCCGCCGTCTCGTCCGGACTGCACAGTCTGGCCAAGGGGTCGGGGCGCCACTTCGGCGCGGGGCAGGTGCGGCAGACGATGATCGAGTTCGACGACGCCGTCCTGTTCGTCACCGCGGCGGGCACGGGCAGTTGCCTGTGCGTGCTCAGCGGGGCGGAGGCCGACATCGGGCAGATCGCCTACGAGATGACGCTGCTCGTGAACCGGGTGGGCGAGCATCTCGACGTCGATGCGCGACAGCCTGGACGAATATCACCGACAGAGCTCTGACCTGGGCAATTCGTCCTCTCGCGAGGTCGGCTGCGGAGTTTTCCACAGGCTTGCCGCGGAGATCGCGGCAGCGGCTACCGTTCTGTGTCAGACGGGCGCGGACCGGCGCCCTGCCGCACACTCCACGGGGGAGACGACCATGTCCGGCAGCACTCTCACGCACCAGCCCACGACCACCGGCCGACGTGTCGGCCCGACCCGCGAGACCACCCTCGCGCCCGGCCACGCCGCGAGGGAACTCTGCCTCAAGCGCAGTGAGTTCGACCTGGCCGTGCACCTCGGCCGTATCCGCACCGTACCCGGTGCCTGCGACGGCGACGGCGACGGCGACGACGGGGGCGGCGGCCGCCGTGTCGCCCGCGAGGAGATCGAGCGGATCCGTGCGACGGAGGGTTTCCCGCAGGCTCTGCGGGAGCGCGTCCGGACCGTCGGAACCACGGAGGGCGCGGCCCTCATGGCAGTGACCAGGGCCCGCTTCACCCGCCTCGCACGTCTGGGCCTCCTGGTGCCCGTGCGCTTCTACGTCAACCGGTACCGTGCCGTCGTCTGGCTGTATCTGGCCGACGAGCTGCGGCAGTTCGCGCAAGACGAGCAGCACGCCGCACTGGTGAAGGGCCGTACGCCCGAGGGCCTGCGCGACCAACTGACGGACGGCCTGGATCTGCGCCCCCGCAACTGGCGGGGACGGTACCTGGGTTTCCTCCTCCGCCAGGCCGGCGACCCGTGGGCCCGGGCCGCGGCGGTCGCGTCGCTGCTGGACCCGGTCGAGGTGTCGCAGGCCGTCCGGGACCCCTACGAGCGTTCGCGGCTCAGCCAGTTGCGCCGAGTGCCGCCGGCCCCCGGATCGCCCGGCTCCCCGGCCGCCGCGCTCGCCGAAGAGATCATGACCGCGGCCGACCCCGACGAGATCGACTGGCTGCGCACCAATCTGGCGGGTGAGCTGGAGGCGGCACGGCGGTACCTTCCCGCGCCGCGCCCGGCCTCTTCCCCCATGCCGTCCCCGCCCGGCCGGGAAGCGCCACGGCACGAGGCGGAGCAGGCCGGACGGTTCCGCGGCCTGCTCGGTCGGCTGTGGCGCAAAGACCTCTGACCGGCGCCCTACTTCAAGGCCCGGAACAGCCCTTCCTGGACGACGGACACCAGCATCCGTCCCTCCCTGTCGTAGATCCGCCCCCGTGCCAGCCCCCGGCCGCCGGTCGCGATCGGTGACTCCTGGTCGTACAGGAACCACTCGTCCGCGCGGAACGGCCGGTGGAACCACATGGCGTGGTCCAGCGACGCCATGTCGAAGCCCCGCGGGCCCCACAGCGGTTCCACCGGAATGCGTACCGCGTCCAGCAGGGTCATGTCGCTGGCGTAGGTCAGGGCGCAGGTGTGCACGAGCGGGTCGTCACCGAGCGGCCCGACCGCGCGCATCCACACCGCGCTGCGGGGCTCGGCGTCCTCGACGTCCTGGGCGCTCCAGCGCAGCCGGTCCACGTAGCGGATGTCGAAGGGCTGGCGGCGGGCCATCCGCTCGAACTGCTCGGGCAGTGCGCCCAGGT
This sequence comes from Streptomyces sp. M92, assembly GCF_028473745.1. Lineage (NCBI taxonomy): Bacteria > Bacillati > Actinomycetota > Actinomycetes > Kitasatosporales > Streptomycetaceae > Streptomyces > Streptomyces sp. M92. Next base: position 6,555,547 of record NZ_CP101137.1, on the reverse strand, counting down.
GCTCCCGCACCTCGTCGGCGACCTTCGGCAGGGATTCGGGGTCCGGGACCTTGCGGGCCGGCGGCAGCTGGTGCTCGAAACTCCCCTGCTCAGGCTTGTGAAAGGAGGCGGTGAGCGTGAAGATCGTGCGGCCCTGCTGCACCGCGGTGACCCGGCGGGTCGTGAACGACCGCCCGTCCCGGTCCCGTTCGACCTGGTACACGATCGGCACGCCCGGGCGTCCCGGGCGCAGGAAGTACGCGTGCAGCGAGTGCACCGGGCGGTCGCCCTCCGTGGTGCGGCCCGCGGCGACCAGCGCCTGGCCGGCCACCTGGCCGCCGAAGACCCGCTGCAGCGACTCCTCGGGACTGCGGCCGCGGAAGATGTTGACCTCGATCTGCTCCAGGTCGAGCAGGGCGACGAGGCTCTCGGCCGGATTCGTCATGGGTGGGATTCTCCTGTGCTCACAGCTGGCCGACATCGGTGACGCGGACGACCGCCCGGCCCTCCGCGTCGGAGGCCGTGAGGTCGACCTCGGCGCTGATGCCCCAGTCATGGTCGTCGTTCGGGTCGTCGAAGATCTGCCGCACGCGCCACAGGCCGTGCTGCGGCTCCTCCTCGATGATCAGCAGCTTGGGGCCGCGTGCGTCGGGACCGGTGCCCAGGTCGTCGTACTCGTCCCAGTACGCGTCCATGGCCTCGCCCCACGCGTCGGCGTTCCAGCCGGCCTCGCCGTCCATCTCGCCGAGTTCCTCGACCTGGTCGAGGGCGGCGAGCTCGACCCGGCGGAACATGGCGTTGCGGACCAGGACGCGGAAGGCGCGCGCGTTGGCGGTGACCGGCCGCACCTGGTCGGCCTTCTCCTGCGCCTCCTCGGCGGTCATCTCCGCCGGGTTGGCCAGCTGCTCCCACTCGTCCAGCAGGCTGGAGTCGACCTGGCGCACCATCTCGCCGAGCCACTCGATCAGGTCCTGCAGGTCCTCGGACTTCAGGTCGTCGGGGACCGTGTGGTCGAGGGCCTTGAAGGCGCTCGCGAGGTAGCGCAGCACGATGCCCTCGGTGCGGGCGAGTTCGTAGTGGGAGACCAGCTCCGTGAAGGTCAGTGCCCGCTCGTACATGTCCCGGATGACCGACTTCGGCGACAACGGGTGGTCACCGACCCAGGGGTGGCTCCTGCGGTAGGTGTCGTAGGCGTGGAAGAGCAGTTCCTCCAGCGGCTTCGGGTACGTGATGTCCTGGAGGCGCTCCATGCGCTCCTCGTACTCGACGCCGTCGGCCTTCATCGCGGCCACGGCCTCGCCGCGCGCCTTGTTCTGCTGGGCGGCGAGGATCTGCCGCGGGTCGTCCAGCGTGGACTCCACGACGGAGACCATGTCCAGCGCGTACGACGGCGACTCCGGGTCCAGCAGTTCGAACGCGGCCAGTGCGAAGGTGGACAGCGGCTGGTTCAGGGCGAAGTCCTGCTGCAGGTCCACCGTGAGTCGCACGATGCGTCCCTCGGCGTCCGGAGCGTCGAGCTTCTCGACGATGCCGCCGTCCAGCAGCGACCGGTAGATGGCGATCGCCCGGCGGATGTGCCGCAGCTGCTGCTTGCGCGGCTCGTGGTTGTCCTCCAGCAGGTGCCGCATGGCCGCGAAGGCGTTGCCGGGCCTGGCGATCACGGACAGCAGCATGGTGTGCGTCACCCGGAACCGGGAGGTCAGCGGCTCGGGCTCGGAAGCGATGAGCTTTTCGAACGTGTTCTCCGACCAGGCGACGAAGCCCTCGGGCGCCTTCTTGCGGACGACCTTCCGGCGCTTCTTCGGGTCGTCACCGGCCTTGGCGAGCGCCTTCTCGTTCTCGACGACGTGCTCGGGCGCCTGGGCGACGACGAAGCCCTCGGTGTCGAAGCCCGCCCGCCCGGCCCGGCCGGCGATCTGGTGGAACTCGCGGGCCCGCAGCGTGCGCACCCGGGTGCCGTCGTACTTGGTCAGGGCCGTGAACAGGACCGTGCGGATGGGCACGTTGACGCCCACGCCGAGCGTGTCCGTACCGCAGATCACCTTCAGCAGACCGGCCTGGGCGAGCTTCTCCACCAGCCGCCGGTACTTGGGCAGCATGCCGGCGTGGTGGACACCGATGCCGTGCCGGACGTAACGGGAGAGGTTGCGGCCGAACTTGGTGGTGAAGCGGAAGTTGCCGATCAGCTCGGCGATCCGCTCCTTCTCCTCGCGCGAGCACATGTTGATGCTCATCAGCGCCTGCGCCCGTTCCACGGCCTGCGCCTGCGTGAAGTGCACGATGTAGACGGGCGCCTGCCGGGCCTCCAGCAGGTCGGTGAGCGTCTCGGTGAGCGGCGTGTAGCGGTACTCGTAGGACAGCGGCACGGGCCGGGTGGCCGATCGGACCACCGCCGTGGGACGGCCGGTGCGGCGCGCGAGGTCCTGCTCGAAGAAGGAGACGTCGCCGAGGGTGGCCGACATCAGGACGAACTGGGCCTGCGGAAGCTCCAGCAAGGGAATCTGCCAGGCCCAGCCGCGGTCGGGTTCCGCGTAGAAGTGGAACTCGTCCATCACGACCTGGCCGATGTCCGCGTGCTTGCCGTCGCGCAGCGCGATCGACGCCAGGACCTCGGCGGTGCAGCAGATGACCGGCGCGTCGGCGTTCACGGAGGCGTCGCCGGTCAGCATGCCGACGTTCTCGGTGCCGAAGACCTTGCACAGCTCGAAGAACTTCTCCGACACCAGCGCCTTGATCGGCGCGGTGTAGAAGGTCACCTCGTCGCGGGCCAGGGCGGCGAAGTGGGCGCCCGCGGCGATCATGCTCTTGCCGGATCCGGTGGGCGTCGACACGATCACGTTCGCGCCGGAGACCACCTCGATCAGCGCCTCCTCCTGATGGGGGTAGAGCGTGAGACCGCGTTCCTGGGACCACGCCTCGAAGGCTTCGTACAGGGCATCGGGGTCGGCGGTCCGCGGCAGCTGATCGATGAGGGTCACGCCCCCATCTTGCCTGGCCTCGGCCGAGATGGGGGAATCGGCTGTCCGCGTGAAGATCACGAACGCTACGCTGGGTCGCCGACGGGCCTTCGGCGCACCGGGACAACTGCACAGCGGCACACGAGGAATGGGGCGGGCAACGGCGATGATGGGACCAGCACACTCACTGTCGGGCGCCGCGGCGTGGCTCGGCGTCGGAGCGGCGACCGCCGCGGCGGGACACCCGATGCCCTGGCCGGTCCTGCTCGCCGGAGCGCTGATCTGTGCCGGAGCGGCGCTCGCCCCGGATCTCGACCACAAGGCGGCCACCATCTCCCGGGCCTTCGGGCCGGTCTCACGAGGACTGTGCGAGATCGTCGACAAGCTGTCCTACGCCGTCTACAAGGCCACGAAGATGCAGGGCGACCCACGCCGCTCCGGCGGGCACCGCACGCTGACCCACACCTGGGTGTGGGCGGTCCTGATCGGTGGGGGTACCTCGGTGCTCGCCATCACGGGCGGCCGCTGGGCCGTGCTGGCCATCCTCTTCGTGCACATGGTGCTCGCCATCGAGGGCCTGCTCTGGCGGGCGACCCGCGGTTCCAGCAGCGACGTGCTGGTCTGGCTGCTGGCGGGGACCAGCGCGTGGATCCTCGCCGGGATACTGGACAAGCCGGACGGTGGCTCGGACTGGCTGTTCGCCGCACCCGGCCAGGAGTACCTGTGGCTGGGGCTGCCGATCGTGCTCGGCGCCCTGGTGCACGACATCGGGGACGCGCTGACCGTCTCGGGCTGTCCCATACTCTGGCCGATACCCGTGGGGCGCAAGCGCTGGTACCCCATCGGCCCGCCGAAGGCCATGCGGTTCCGGGCCGGCAGCTGGGTCGAGCTGAAGGTGCTGATGCCGGCGTTCATGCTGCTCGGCGGAGTGGGCGGCGCGGCGGCGCTCAACTTCATCTGAGCGGCACGCGGCCCCGGCCACCGGGGCGCGGACCGAGTCGTCGGGACTGCTCAGCCTGTCCCGCCGACGCCCTGCCCCTCGTCCCCGCCGTAGCGTCGCTCGAAGCGTGCGACACGCCCCTCCGAGTCCACCGTCCGGGCCTTGCCCGTGTAGAAGGGATGGCTCTCGGAGGAGATCTCCACGTCCACCACCGGGTACGTCTCGCCGTCGTCCCATGCGATGGTCTGGTCGCTGGTGGCGGTGGAGCGGGTGAGGAAGGCGTATCCGGCGCTGCGGTCACGGAAGACGACCGGCCGGTACTCGGGGTGCTTGTCCTGCTGCATGGCTGCTCCTGGTGCGGCGCGGATGATGGACGCGACGGCGGCACACCGTCGCGGGTGACGTCAGCCGGGCAGGGAGTCCTCGTCGACGACGTGCATCGCGGCCTCCTCGGCGGAGGCGGCGGCACCGTCGATGCCCACGTCCGTGGCGACCAGCGCCGGCTCCTCGTCCTCGTGCGTCCCCTCGTCGGGTGCCACGAGCCGGCCGGAACGATCCCCGCCGACCTCGTTGTCGAGCAGTTCCCCGTCGGTGCCGTCGGAATCGCCCAGTCCGTCACCGTCCGGCGGGAGCACGTCCGGCCGCTCCTCGGAGAGCCGCTGCTCCAGTGTTTCGCCCCGGTGGCGTTCGGCGGCCGTCACTCCGGTGTGCTCCACCGCCCAGGGGCGTTCGGGCGGGGACCAGCCACGATCGAGGGGATCGTCCACCCCGTCGTACTCAAGGGTGTCCTCGCCGTCGAGCAGCCCGGTGTCCTCGTGCTGCTCGGACCCGTCGGGCTGGTAGACGTCGTCACCCCATCCACCGACGCTGTTCACAGGCACCTCCAGGGGGTGGGGCCGAAGCCCTTCTCGCCGTGGTCCGCGGCGGGCCGCCGCTGCACGGGGCACAGGCGTCACCCCTGGCGGAACCGCACGGTTCCCGGGGCCACCCCGAGCCGGTGCCTTCTCCCAGCCTTCCACTCCCGTTCGGGACCGCGCAACGGCACGGCCGTCGACCGGGTCCCCGGCGCCCGTACCCGCAGGCCCAGCCGGAGCCCGGTCCCCGCCTGCCTGAAGTGCCGGCTCCCTCTCCCCAGGTGGCGGCCCCCTCCGTGGGCACAGGGGTGCCCGAGACACTCGGCGGCGCGGCCCAGCGCCTCTTGGCAGGGACCCGGTGCCAGTCCCCAGGCAGGCGCGGGAATCCGTTTGATGCGCCATCGGGCGGCGTGGGGAGCGGTGGCCCATCGGTCCCGCCCCGAGTCGACGGCGGGGCACCCGCCCCCCAGGCGCAGCCCCGCCCGTCCCGGCCCGACCAGTGCGGGACCTGCGGCGGAAGTGTGCCCCGCCCGGCGCCGGGCGGGGCGGCACGCCGCAGGAGCATGCGCCCCACTCAGTACGGGCGACGCGGCACCAGGCAGGAGTGTGCCGCTGCCGCACCGGGCGACGCGGGAGCGGGAGGAACTCGCGCCACCCGGCACCCGACGCGGTGCACGCTGGAGCCCGCTGCTCCTTGCCTCGGCGGCCGAAGGCGCGGGCTCACCCGTGCCACGACCGCCACAGCGCCGCGTACGCGCCGTCCGCCGCGACCAGTTCGTCGTGGCTGCCCAGTTCGCTGATCCGTCCGTTCTCGACGACGGCGATGACGTCCGCGTCATGGGCGGTGTGCAGACGGTGGGCGATCGCGATCACCGTGCGGCCGTCCAGGACCCGGGCCAGGGAGCGTTCGAGGTGACGGGCCGCGCGCGGGTCGAGCAGCGACGTCGCCTCGTCCAGCACCAGCGTGTGCGGGTCGGCCAGCACCAGGCGGGCCAGCGCGATCTGCTGGGCCTGGGCCGGGGTGAGCGCGAAGCCGCCCGAGCCGACCTCGGTGTCCAGGCCCTCGTCGAGCGCCCGGGACCAGTTGTCCGCGTCGACCGCGCCCAGCGCCGCCCACAGTTCGGCGTCGGTGGCGCCGGCCCGGGCGAGGCGGAGGTTGTCGCGCAGGGAGCCCACGAAGACGTGGTGCTCCTGGTTGACGAGGGCGACGTGGGAGCGGACGCGTTCGGCCGTCATCCGGGACAGTTCGGCGTCGCCGAGAGTGATCCGGCCGTCACGGGGGCCGTAGATGCCGGCCAGCAGCCGGCCCAGCGTCGACTTGCCCGCCCCGGAGGGACCGACCAGCGCGAGCCGCGTGCCGGGGGCCACCTCGAGCGACACCTCGCGCAGGACGTCCACGCCCTCGACGTAGCCGAAGTGCACGCGTTCGGCGTGCACGTGCCGGCCGGCGGGTGCCAGCGAGGCGTCACCGGCGTCCGGCTCGATGTCCCGGACACCCACCAGCCGGGCCAGGGACACCTGGGCCACCTGGAGCTCGTCGTACCAGCGCAGGATGATGCCGACCGGGTCGACGAGCATCTGTGCGATCAGTGCCGCCGTGGTCAGCTGCCCGACCCCGATCCAGCCCTGGAGGACGAACACACCGCCGATCAGCAGAACGGAGGCGAGCACGGTCACATGGGTGACGTTGATGACGGGGAAGAGCACCGAGCGCAGCCACAGTGTGTAGCGCTCCCAGGCCGTCCACTCCTTGACCCGGCGTTCCGACAGCTCGATGCGGCGGGCGTCCAGCCGGTGGGACTCGACGGTGCGACCGGCGTCCACGGTTTCCGCGAGCGCGGCGGCCACGGCGGCGTACCCGGCGGCCTCCGAGCGGTATGCGGAGGGAGCCCGCCGGAAGTACCAGCGGCAGCCGATCACCAGCAGCGGCACCGCGAGCAGGACCGCGGGCGCCAGCGGCGGTGCCGTGACGACGAGCCCGCCGAGCAGCAGCACCACCCACACGGCCCCGATCGCGAGCTGGGGCACGGCCTCGCGCATGGCGTTGGCGAGCCGGTCGATGTCCGTCGTGATCCGGGAGAGCAGGTCGCCGGTGCCGGCCCGCTCCAGGACGCCGGGCGGCAGTCCGACCGAGCGCACCAGGAAGTCCTCACGCAGATCCGCCAGCATCCGCTCCCCAAGAACGGCTCCGCGCAGCCGCACCTCCCGGACGAACACCGCCTGGACGACGAGCGCCAGGACGAAGAAGGTGGCTGTCAGACCGAGGTGCAGTTCGCGGGCACCGTCCGACACCCGTTCGACGAGCCCGCCCAGCAGGTAGGGGCCCGCCATCGAGGCGATCACCGCGACGGTGTTGACGGTGACCAGGAGGACGAACGCGCGGCGGTGCCGGCGCAGCAGCTCGCCGGCGTAGGCGCGTACGGTCGAGGGCGCGCCGACGGGCAGGGTGCTCGCCGTCGTCGGGGCCGCCGGGTCGTACGACGGTGGCGCGACGCCGATCATGCCGTCTCCTCGATCTCTTCCAGTCGGTGCAGTACGTCGTCGCCGAGGACATCGCCGTCCGGCGCTCTGTCGCGGTCCACGGTCTGTCCGCCGTCCAGGGACCCCGTGTGCCGGCCGGCGGTCTTCGCCGGCCCGCCTCCGGCCGGGCTCGCGTCCCGGTGCGGCGCGGTGTCCTCGTCGGTCTCGCGGGTCACCACGGCCCGGTACCGGGGCTCGCTGTGCAGCAGGTTCCGGTGGGTACCGGTCGCGACGGCCTTCCCGTCGTGCAGGAACACGACGTGGTCCGCGCGGTCGAGCAGCAGGGGCGACGAGGTGAAGACCACGGTGGTGCGTCCGGCGCGCAGGGAACGCACGCCCTCCGCGATCCGTGCCTCGGTGTGCGAGTCCACGGCGGAGGTCGGTTCGTCCAGCACCAGCGCCTCCGGGTCCGTGATCAGGGACCGGGCCAGCGCGAGCCGCTGGCGCTGCCCGCCGGACAGGGACCGGGCCCGTTCGGTGATGCGGGCGTCCATCGGGTCGTCCGCGCCGAGCGAACCCTGCACCAGCGCCGCCAGCACGTCGCCGCACTGGGCCGCGGCCAGCGCGTCCTCGGCGCCGACCTTGCCGGAGGCGGGCACGTCGAGCAGCTCGCGCAGAGTTCCGGAGAGCAGCACCGGGTCCTTGTCCTGGACCAGGACGGCGGTGCGCGCGGAATCCAGGGGCAACTCGTCGAGCGGCACCCCACCCAGCACGGCGGAGGTGCCCGCCTCCGAGGGATGCCCGCCGAGCCGCTCCGCCAGACGCCCGGCCGTGTCCGGGTCGCCGCACACCACGGCGGTGAAGCGGCCGGTCGGGGCGAGGAGCCCGGTGTCGGGGTCGTACAGGTCCCCGGCCGGGACCTCGGCGGCGCGCGATCCGGCCGTGTCGGTCGCCCGCTCCAGAGCCAGCACCCGCGCCGCCCGCTTGGCGGAGGGCCGGGAGAAGGAGTACGCCATGGCGATCTCCTCGAAGTGCCGCAGCGGGTAGGTGAGGATCATGACCGAGCTGTAGACGGTGACGAGTTCGCCGACGCCGATGCGGCCCTCGCGGGCCAGGTGGACGCCGTGCCAGACCACCGCGATCAGCAGCAGCCCGGGCAGCAGCACCTGGATCCCGGAGATCAGGGCCCACATGCGGGCGCTGCGCACTGCGGCGTGGCGCACCTCCTGGGAGGCGTCCCGGTAGCGGTCGAGGAAGAGTTCCTCGCCGCCGATGCCGCGCAGCACCCGCAGCCCGGCGACGGTGTCCGAGGCGAGTTCGGTGGCGCGGCCCGCCTTCTCGCGCTGCACGTCGGCCCGCCGGGTGGCCCGGGGGAGGAGGGGCAGCACCGCGAGGGCCAGCACCGGCAGGCCCAGGATCACGACGACGCCGAGGGCCGGCTCGTAGACGACGAGGGCCACGCAGACCAGCACGATGGTCAGGGCCGCCGCCGTGAAGCGGGAGACGGCCTCCACGAACCAGCCGATCTTCTCGACGTCACCGGTGGAGACGGCCACGACCTCTCCGGCCGCCACCCGGCGGGTCAGGGCCGACCCCAGCAGAGCGGTCTTGCGGGCCAGCAGTTGCTGGACGCGGGCCGCCGCGGTGATCCAGTTGGTGACGGCGGCGCGGTGCAGGAAGGTGTCGCCGAGCGCGTTGCCGACGCAGCACAGTGCCAGCAGGCCACCGGCGAGGGCCAGTCCGGTACCGGAGCCGTCGACGACGGCCTGGATGGCGAGACCGACGCAGAAGGGCAGGGCGGAGACGGAGGCGAAGTGCAGCAGGCCCCAGGCCAGCGACTTGAGTTGTCCACCGAGCTGGTTGCGGAAAAGCCACCACAGGAATCGGGGCCCGGAGCGCGCGTCGGGCACGCCCGGGTCGGGAAACGGAAGGTCTTGGATCTGCATGACGTCCCAGTGGCTCGTGTCAGGGGGTGCCGTTGACCACGGCATGAAGAAGCTGCAAACCGTGAAAGGTTCGCGTCGCGACGTGCCCAAAATCAAGCGGTTTTCCGCGGCTGGGTACGAGTCCGGCTACCGCCCGACGACCGCCTTGCCGGCCGGATCGGCACGGGTGCGACCATGGAGTGATGCTCAGTGGTGCTGCACGGCGTACGGCGGTCGCGGCGGCGGCCCTCGGTTTCCTCCTGACGGCGGTGTCCGCCTGCGGCGGTCCGTCCCCGTCCGGGCCCGCACCGGAAGACTCGGCGGGCGGGCGTCCCCCCGCGAGCCGGAGCGGCGGCATCACCGCCGACCCGACACGGATCCCGGGCGTCGGCGACCGGCTCCTGAGGCGCATACCCGCCGACTCCCGCCAGGTCGTGGCGGTGTACGGCGACGGCAGGGACTCCGCCGACGCCACGGTCGTGCTGTACACGAAGCGGGGCTCCGCCTGGCACCGCGCGCACAGTTGGGCGGCGCACAACGGCAGGAAGGGATGGACGACCGATCACCACGAGAACGACAGGCGCAGCCCTGTCGGCGTGTTCACCCTCAGCGACGCGGGCGGTGTCCTCCCGGATCCGGACCCGGCTCCCGGCGCCGGGCTCCCGTACACCCGTTCCGACGCCTTCGCGGCACCGCGGTCGTGGACCAAGGCCTACTGGCACGACTTCGACTACGTGATCGCCATCGACTACAACCGGGTCGAGGGCACCCCGCCGAACGACCCCGCCCGCCCCGAGGGAGCGTCCAAGGGCGGGAGCATCTGGCTGCACATGGACCACGGCAGCGGCACGTCGGCCTGCGTCAGCCTCCCCAAGGCGGGGATGGAGTACCTGCTGCGCACGCTCGACCCGGACCTGCACCCCGTGGTCGTCATGGGCGACAGGGCGCACCTCGCGGCCTGACCGCGCGCGACCGCGACCGCGGTCACGGTGCCCGGTGAACCTCTTCCGCCCCCGGGCCGTCGATGAGCGTGCCCAGAAGCCCGCCCAGCACCGTGCGCTGATCGTCCGTCAGCGGGGCGAGGATCTCCTCCGCGGCCGCGCGGCGTCCGGCGTGCAGTTCGCGCAGGGCCGCGCGCCCGTCGTCGGTGAGCTCGATCCGGATCACCCGTCGGTTGCCGGGGTCCGGGACGCGGCACACCTTCCCGCCTGCCTCCAGCCCGTCGACCAGCGTCGTCACCGCACGGGGCACGACCTCCAGGCGCTCGGCGAGATCGGCCATGCGGGGCGGCGAGCCGTAGTGCGCCAGGGTGCGCAGCAGCCGGGACTGGGCCGGTGTGATGCCGAGGCCGCGGTGCTCGAGGTGGCGCTTCTGGATGCGCTGCACCCGGCGGGTGAGGCGCAGCAGCTGCTCGGCGAGCAGGCCGTCGGGATCGGGGGCGGTCATGCGGGAACAATATCAGGACGACGTTCATTGTGAGTATAGGTAACAATGAGCTATGGTCCGTAAGGTCGGCGCGCTCCTGCCGCGCCCCCGCCGTCCGGCGTGTCCATGCGTCCCGTGCGGCCGGCCCGCCACCGCCGCACCCACCCGAACTCCGTAGGAGCCCATGCATCCCGATCGCGAACCCGCCTGGCAGGCGCCCGCCGAAGCGAAGGAACAACCCCGGCAGGTACGCCGCATCCTGAGACTGTTCCGCCCCTACCGCGGGCGTCTCGCGGTCGTCGGGCTGCTCGTCGGCGCCGCGTCGCTCGTCTCTGTCGCCACCCCCTTCCTGCTGAAGGAGATCCTCGACGTCGCTATCCCCGAGGGGCGTACCGGTCTGCTGAGCCTGCTGGCCCTCGGCATGATCCTCGGCGCCGTCCTCACCGGCGTCTTCGGCGTGCTCCAGACGCTGATCTCCACGACCGTGGGCCAGCGGGTCATGCACGACCTGCGCACCGCTGTCTACGGCCGCCTCCAGCGGATGTCCCTCGCCTTCTACACCCGCACCCGCACCGGCGAGGTCCAGTCCCGCATCGCCAACGACATCGGCGGCATGCAGGCCACCGTCACCTCCACGGCGACCTCCCTGGTCTCCAACCTCACCAGCGTGGTCGCCACGATCGTCGCCATGGTGGTGCTCGACTGGCGCCTGACCGTCGTCTCGCTGCTCCTGCTCCCGGTGTTCGTGTGGATCAGCCGCCGCGTCGGCCGGGAGCGCCGCAAGATCACCACTCAGCGGCAGAAGCAGATGGCCGCGATGGCCGCCACCGTCACGGAGTCGCTCTCCGTCAGCGGCATCCTGCTCGGCCGCACCATGGGCCGCTCCGACTCGCTGACCCGCGCCTTCGCCGACGAGTCCGAGGGCCTGGTCGACCTGGAAGTGCGGTCGAACATGGCGGGCCGCTGGCGGATGGCCGTCATCACGATCGTCATGGCCGCCATGCCGGCCGTCATCTACTGGGCCGCCGGCATCGCCCTCCAGCTCGGCGGCCCCGACGTCTCCCTCGGCACGATCGTCGCCTTCGTCTCGCTCCAGCAGGGCCTGTTCCGTCCGGCCGTGAGCCTGCTGTCGACCGGCGTCCAGATCCAGACCTCGCTCGCCCTCTTCCAGCGCATCTTCGAGTACCTCGACCTGCCCGTCGACATCACCGAGCGGGACGACCCCGTCCACCTCGACCGCGTCAAGGGCGAGGTCCGCTTCGAGGACGTCGAGTTCCGCTACGGCGACGAGGGGCGCCCGGTCCTCGGCGGCATCGACGTCACGGTCCCCGCCGGCAGCAGCCTCGCCGTCGTCGGCCCCACCGGCGTCGGCAAGTCCACGCTGGGCCACCTCGTGCCGCGGCTGTACGACGTGACCGGCGGCCGGGTCACCCTCGACGGGGTCGACGTGCGCGACCTCGACTTCGACACCCTCGCCCGCGCGGTCGGCGTCGTCTCGCAGGAGACGTACCTCTTCCACGCCTCCGTCGCCGAGAACCTGCGCTTCGCCAAGCCGGACGCCACCGACGCGGAGCTGGAGGAGGCGGCGCGGGCGGCGCAGATCCACGACCACATCACCGCGCTGCCCGACGGCTACGACACGGTGGTCGGCGAACGCGGACACCGGTTCTCCGGCGGCGAGAAGCAGCGCCTGGCCATCGCCCGCACCATCCTGCGCGACCCGCCCGTCCTGGTTCTGGACGAGGCGACCAGTGCCCTGGACACCCGAACCGAGGCCGCCGTGCAGGCCGCCATCGACGCCCTCTCCGCCGACCGCACCACGATCACCATCGCACACCGCCTGTCCACCGTCCGGGACGCCGACCGCATCGTGGTCCTCGACTCCGGTCGCCTGGCGGAGCAGGGCACGCACGAGGAGCTGCTGGCGCGGGACGGACGGTATGCCGCCCTGGTCCGCCGGGACGCCCGACTGGAGCCGACAAGCTGACGATATGCCAGGTTTGTCCGCTTATCGGGGTTACCGTGCCCGCATGCAGACGAACACACCGCCGCGCAGCGCGAGAGGCACCAGGAGAACGATCAGACTGACGCGCCGGGGCCGCATCGCCCTGATCGCGACCGGCGCCATCGTGGCCGGTACCGCCGTGGCGGTGCCGCTGCTCATGACGGACGACGAGGGAGAGTCCCGTCCCACGTCCCTCGTCATCCCGGAGGGCTGGCGCGCCACCCAGGTCTACGAGGCCGTCGACAAGACCCTCGCCCTGCCCGCGGGCACCACCAAGAAGTCCCTGGCCAAGGCCAACCTCAAGCTTCCGAACGACGCGGGGGGCAATCCCGAGGGCTACCTCTTCCCGGCGACCTACCCACTCGGCGAGGACCCCGCCCCCGAGAAGCTGTTGACGGCCATGGTCGACACGGCGAACAAGAAGTTCACCGGCGCGCCCATCGCCGCGGGCGCCCAGCGCAACGCGCTCAACGTCTACCAGGCGGTCACCATCGCCAGCATCGTGCAGGCCGAGGCCGCCACCAAGGAGGACATGGGCAAGGTGGCCCGGGTGATCTTCAACCGGCTGGAACGCGGCATGCCGCTCCAGATGGACTCCACCATCAACTACGCCCTGGGCCGTTCCACCCTGAAGACCACCACCAAGGACACGAAGATCGACAGCCCGTACAACTCGTACCAGCGCATGGGGCTGCCGCCCACGCCCATCGCCAACCCGGGCGAGGACGCGATGCACGCCGCGATCAACCCCACGCCGGGAGACTGGCTGTACTTCGTCACCGTCAAGCCCGGCGACACCCGGTTCACCGCCGACTACGCGGAACACCAGCGCAACGTCGCCGAGTTCAACCGCCTGGGGCAGAGCGCCTCGGGCCAGGCACAGGACACCTGACCCGGCGGGGCGTCACGCGGCCACCGGCTCCTCGTCGGCCAGCAGCCGCCTGATGCCCCGTACGGCCGCGCGTCCGGCCCGGTTGGCGCCGACGGTGCTGGCGGACGGCCCGTAGCCGACGAGATGGATGCGCGGGTCGGCGACCGAGCGCGTCCCCTCGACCCGTATCCCGCCGCCCGCCTCCCGCAGCCGCAGCGGCGCCAGATGGTCGACGACGGGCCGGAACCCGGTCGCCCACAGGATCACGTCGGCGGCCACCCGCCGTCCGTCGTCCCACGCCACGCCCTCCTCGGTGACCCGGTCGAACATGGGCAGGCGGTCCAGCACACCGGACTCCAGCCCCGCCCGGATCGCGTCGTTCAGCGGCAGTCCGGTCACCGACACCACGCTCTTCGGCGGCAGCCCCTGCCGCACCCGCTCCTCCACGAGCGCCACCGCGGCGCGGCCGGCCTCCTCGTCGAAGGGCCCCTCGCGGAAGACGGGGGGCCGCCTGGTCACCCACGTGGTCGCGGCCGCGTACGGGGCCAGCTCCAGCAGGTGCTGCGTCCCCGAGGCGCCTCCGCCCACCACGACCACCCGCTGTCCGGCGAACTCCTCGGGGCCGGCGTACCGCGCGGTGTGCAGCTGCCGCCCGCGGAAGGTCTCCTGCCCCGGGTAACGCGGCCAGAACGGACGGTCCCAGGTGCCGGTCGCGTTGATCAGCGCCCGCGTCGACCAGGACCCGTCCGACGTCTCGACCAGCAGCCGCCCGTCCGTCCCCTCGCGCACCGCGCGGACGTCGACGGGCCGCCGTACCCGCAGATCGAAGGTCTCCTCGTACGCCGCGAAGTACTCGCCGATCACCTCGGCGGACGGCCGGGCGGGGTCCGCCCCGGTCAGTTCCATGCCCGGCAGCGCGTGCATGCCGTGCACCTTGCCGTACGTCAGCGACGGCCAGCGGAACTGCCAGGCGCCGCCCGGCCCGGGGGAGTGGTCCAGCACCACGAAGTCGCGCTCCGGCTCGAACCCGGTGCGCCGCAGGTGATGGGCCGCGGCGAGTCCCGCCTGACCGGCTCCGATGACGACGACCTCGACCTCACGTGTGTGGTTCACATTTCTACCAACGGCGGAGCGCGCCTCGGTCTTCCCCCGGTGTCAGGATGGAGGCATGCCAGATGCTGCCTTCACCACCCGGGTCCTGAACCTCGCCACCGGATCGACGGAGCGGGTCGCCGACATCACGGGCGACTGCGAGTCCTTCCTGCGCGAGGCGGCGGCCGGCCGCGACGGTCTTCTCAACGTCTTCGTCCCGCACGCCACCGCCGGCATCGCGATCATCGAGACGGGCGCCGGCAGCGACGACGACCTGCTGACCGCCCTGCACACCCTGCTGCCCGCCGACGACCGCTGGCAGCACCGCCACGGCAGCCCCGGCCACGGCCGCGACCACGTCCTGCCCGCCTTCGTGCCGCCGCACGCGACGCTCCCCGTGATCGGCGGCCGGCTGGAGCTGGGGACCTGGCAGTCGGTGTGCCTGGTGGACACCAACGTCTCGAATCACAACCGTCAGGTGCGGTTGAGCTTCCTCGGATAAGGCGCCGGCTCGCTGCCGGCACTCTGGCAGGGCGAGGCGAACGGCAATATGGGGCAGGGGCCGGCGATGCGGATCTGCCGCTGCCCGGGCGAGCACGGGCCCGACCGTTGTCAGTGCCGAGGTCTAACGTGATCGGCAACTGCTCATGAGGTCCCCGTGCACCGGGGGCGGGGAGGAACAGCGCCATGCACCAGGACATTGCCGACGAGGACCGGTTCGAGATGCCCGCCGCCTGGCTGCGGGCGCTGCCGCCGCCGCGGGCCGCCGCGAAGCCGGCCGAGGACGCGGTGGAGAAGGCCGCTCGCCGCTACGCGCAGGAGGCGGCCTGGTTCGAGGGAATGTTCTCCTCCTCCGGCAGCGACCCGGAGCTGGTGAAGGAGGGCCGGGCCCACCGGGAGGGCAGGCCCTCTCCGCTCGGAGCCGCCGTGGAGATCGCCGTCGGCTGGCACTACACGATGGTCGACGTGCTCGTCGACGCCTGCGTGACCGAACACGGCCTGCCGTTCGCCGCCCGTGCCGTCGTTGAGCTGGGATGTGTCGACCCCCATTACAAGCAGTCGGGTTCCCGACGGTACGACGCGGCGCTGCGGCGAGCGACCGGTTACCGGACCTACTACGTGTGGGAGACCGCTGCCCGTGTCCGGGAGCTGCTCGCGGCGGTCGACGAGGAGACCCGACGGCGGACCGTCGAGGCCCTCACCGGCCTCCGGGACAGCGTCGAGCGCCGCATCGTGGTCTCCTACCTGGTACCCGAGGAGCATGCCTGGGTCGACGAGTGCTGCGACGGTCCGATACCGAACGACTCCGCCCTGCGGCGCATGCTCCTTCTCTCCCTGTACCGGCCGGAGCAGATCGCCCGCATCGGCGAAGGAGTACGACTCGGCTGGAACGGCTGGAAACTCCCACTGCTCGCCACCCTCGCGAACCGGCTCGGTCCCGCCGTCGGGTCGCTGCTGGAGGACGCGTTCGACGGAGCCTACGGATCCGACGGACACCGGGACGTCGCGGGCTGGGCCGCCGAACTGCCCACGGACGACGCCTTCCGCCTGCTCCTGAAGAAGGGCGGCAACCGCCACGTCCGCCCCGCCCTGCTCGACGCCATGAACCGCTACCCGCGGCGCGCCCTGCGTCTGCTCTCCGCCGCAGCGGCGGGCGACGGCGAACAGGCGTCCCTCGCCCGGATGCTGCTGCCCCTGCACGTGGTGACCCACCCGGAGCTCACGAAGGAGACGTTGCCCGCTCTGCCCGAAGCCTCCGCAGCCGTCGTCGCCCCGCTGCTGAAGCGGGGCGAGCGGGACGCGGAAGCGCCTGCGGAGGCGCTCCCCGCCCTGCTGATCGCCCCGCCGTGGACGCGGAAGCGCACCCGCCGCAAGGCCCGCGTGGCCCGCGACGTCCCCGGGGCGCCGCAGGCCGAGGTGGCCTGGAAGCCCGGGGAGCAGGAGGCCTGGGCGGCCACCCTCGCCGCCGAAACCCCCTGGTGGCGCGAGCACGACTGGTCCCGCGAGATCCGGCAGATGCAGCAGGGGACATGGCGGGGCAACATCCACGCCGCCCGGCTCTTCGTCACCGGCCCCGAGGACGTCGTACGCCCACTGCTCGACACCTTCGCCCCCGAGCACGTCTGGGACACCGAGAGCCACCTCAAGCCAGTCGCCGCCCGCCACGGCGTGCACGCCCTGCCGATGCTGAGCCGGCTCGCCGCCCGGTATCCGGCCACCGTCTGCGGCCTGCTGCTGCCCTACCGCAGCGTCGAGGTGGCCCGGCAGATGGCCGAGTGGCTGGTGCGCCGCCAGTCGCTGAGGCCCACGGTTCTCGCCTGGCTCCGCCGCCACGGCCGGGCCGCGGCCGCCCTCCTCGTTCCCGACGCCGTCGGCCCGGCGGGCACGCCCCGCACCCACGCAGAACACGCACTGAGGCAACTCGCCGCAGAGGTGGGCGCCGAGACCGTCCGGGAGATCGCCGCGGGCTGCGGCGCCGAGGCCGAGGAGATCGTCGCCGACCTCCTCGCCGGTGATCCGCTGGAGGCCGCCCTCCCGGCGAGGATGCCGTCCCCCTGCACCTGGGCCGACCCCGCCCTCTTCCCGCAGATCCGGCTCACCGACGGCCGCGGCGCCCTGCCCCCGGACGCCGTCCGCCACCTGACGACCATGCTGCAGATCTCCAAGCCCGGTGACGTCTACCCCGGCCTCGCCATCGTCACCGAGCAGTGCGACGCCGGCTCGCTCGCCGAGTTCGCCTGGGCCCTGTGCGAGACGTGGCGGTTCCACGGCATGCCGGCCAAGGACAGCTGGGCCCTCCACGCCCTCGGCCTCCTCGGCGACGACGAGACCGTCCGCCGTCTCACCCCCGTCGTGCGTGCCTGGCCCGGTGAGAACGCCCACCACCGGGCCGTCGAGGGCCTCACCGTCCTCGCTGCGATCGGCACCGACACCGCCCTGCGCCATCTGCACGGCATCTCCCAGCGGGTGCCGTTCAAGGCCCTCAAGAAGCGGGCCCGGGAGAAGATCGACGAGGTCGCCGAAGGACTCGGCCTCACCACCGACCAGCTCGCCGACCGGCTGGTCCCCGACCTCGGCCTCGCCGACGACGGCAGCACCGTCATCGACTACGGCCCGCGCCGCTTCACCGTCACCTTCGACGAACAGCTCCGCCCCTGTGTCCGCGACGAGACCGGCAAGCTCCGCAAGGCGCTGCCGGCCCCGGGCGTCAAGGACGACCCGGAACTAGCACCCGCCGAGCGCAAGCGGTTCGCCGCCCTCAAGAAGGAGGTCCGGACCATTGCCTCCGACCAGCTGCGCCGCCTGGAGGCCGCCATGGTCACCAGCCGCTCCTGGACCGCCGCCGAGTTCCGCGAACTGCTCGTCGAACACCCCCTGCTGCGCCACTTGGTACGCCGCCTGGTCTGGCTCGGCGACTGCGACGGTGACGGTGACGGTGACGGTGACCGCACGGTGACCGCGTTCCGTGTCGCCGAGGACCTCACCCTCGCCGACGTCCACGACGACGCATGGGCCCTCCCCGCCGACGCCGCCGTGCGCCTCGCCCACCCCCTCCATCTGGGAGACGAACTCGAGGCGTGGGCCGACCTCTTCGCCGACTACGAGATCCTCCAGCCCTTCCCGCAGCTCGGGCGTCCCGTGCACGCCTTCACCGACGAGGAGGCCACCGGCCACCGGCTGACCCGCTTCGAGGGAGTCACCGTCCCCGTCGGGAAACTCCTCGGCCTCACCAAGCGCGGCTGGGAACGCGGCACGCCCGAGGACAACGGCGTGGAACGCTGGTTCTCCCGCCCGATCACCCGCGACCGCCACCTCGTCATCGCCCTCGACGAGGGCATCGCCGTCGGCATGGTCGACGTGTTCCCCGACCAGACCCTCGAGACCATCTGGATCGACACCGCCCCCGGCGACTACTGGCGCGTCCACGCGTACCCGCACCGCCTCGGCGAGATCGACCCCGTCATCGCCTCCGAGATCCTCGCCGACCTGACCGACATCACCGCCAAGTGAGCCCCGACATGACCACAGTGAGCGACCCGCATCCGCCCCGCCTGCAGCGCCCGCCCGCAGAAGTGCGCCACGCCGGCGAACTCGCCGTGCTGCGTGCCGGGGACACCGACCCGCGGCCGCCCGGCTGGCAGCTCAGTCTCCGTGCCGCCCTCCGCTTCGTGGTCGGAGACCCCGACGCCGGCATCAGCCGCAAGTTCGTCGGCAGCCCCTCGCTCGTCGAACGCGCCCTGGTGACCCTGGCCACCAACCGGGGGCTGATGCTCGTCGGTGAACCCGGCACGGCCAAGTCGCTGCTCTCCGAGCTCATCGCGGCCGCCGTCAGCGGCACGTCCACACTCACCGTGCAGGGCGGCGCGGCCACCACCGAGGATCAGATCAAGTACTCCTGGAACTATGCCCTGCTGGTCTCTGAAGGCCCCTCCCGCCGCTCCCTGGTTCCCGCCCCCATGCTCCGCGGCATGGGCGAGGGACGGATCGTCCGCTTCGAGGAGATCACCCGCTGCCCCCTCGAGGTCCAGGACTGCCTGCTCTCCCTGCTCTCCGAACGCGTCGTCGCCGTTCCCGAACTCGACGGCGACGACGGCATGGTCTTCGCCCGCCAGGGCTTCAACGTCATCGCGACCGCCAACACCCGCGACCGCGGCGTCAATGAGATGAGCGCGGCGCTCAAACGCCGTTTCAACTTCGAGACCGTCTTCCCGATACCCGACCTCGACACCGAACTCGCCCTCGTGGAAGCCGAGTCCACCGCGCTGCTCCGCGAGTCCGGAGTCGAGCGGGCACCCGACCGGGACGTCCTCGAGGTACTGGTCGGCACCTTCCGCGAACTGCGCGGCGCACCCGGCCAGAGCGACCGGCCCGCCGCGGTGATGAGCACCGCCGAAGCCGTCTCCACGGCCCACGCCGTCGGCCTGCGCGGCTGGTTCCTGCGCGGCGAGGCCGGCAACGCCGCCGACATCGTCTCCTGTCTCGCCGGCACCGCCGCCAAGGACAGCCCCGAGGACCTCGCCCGCCTGCGCCGCTTCCTCGAACAGCAGGCCCGCCTGCGCCGAGGCCCCCAGTGGCAGGCCCTCCACGAGGCCCGGCACCTGCTGGACCAACGGTGAGCGATGCCCGCGTCACCTTCCTGGGGGTACGCCACCACTCACCGGCCTGCGCCGGCCTGGTCCGCCGCACGATCCGTGAACTGCGCCCCGCATACGTCCTGGTCGAAGGCCCCGCCGACATGAACGACCGGATCGGCGAACTGCTCCTCGGACACGAACTGCCCATCGCCGTCTTCAGCCACTACCGCGGCACCGAACGGGTCGCCACGTCCTGGGCCCCGTTGTGCGCGTACTCCCCGGAATGGGTGGCACTCACCGAGGGCCGTACCGCGGGCGCCGAGGTCCGGTTCATCGACCTGCCCGCCTGGCACCGCGCCTTCACCGACCGCCCCGACGGCGCGGCCAACCGCTACGCCGACGCCGAGGCCCGCTACAGCCGCGCCACCGAACGGCTCCGCGCCCGATACCGGGTCGACACCGTGGACGCCCTGTGGGACCGCGTCTTCGAGGTCGCCGATCCGGACGGGCTGCGCGACCGCCTGGACGCCTACTTCGCCCTGGTGCGCGGCGACACCGAGGCCGACGACGGGGACCGCGCCCGCGAGCAGTACATGGCCTCCTGGGTCCGTGCCGCGGCCGCTCACGCCGGCAACCGGCCGGTCCTGGTGGTGACCGGTGGCTTCCACCAGCCCGCCCTGCGCGCCCTCACCGCCGCCCCCGGCACGTCTGCGGGCGCGGAACCCGCCGCATGGCCCCCGGTGCCCGCCCCGCCCGACGGGGCCGTGGGCGGCAGCTTCCTGGTGCCCTACTCCTTCCGCCAGATGGACGCCTTCGCCGGTTACCAGTCCGGCATGCCGTCCCCCGGCTACTACCAGCACCTGTGGGACGAAGGCCCCGACGCGGCCGCGGAAATCCTCCGTCGCACCGTCGTGGAACGGCTCCGCGCCCGCCGCCTCCCCGCCTCCACCGCCGCCCTGATCTCCGCCCACACCCTCACCGAAGGCCTCGCCGCCCTCCGCGGACACCGCCACCCCGCCCGCGTCGACGTCCTGGACGGCCTCGCCGCCGCACTGATCACGGACGACCTCGACCAGCCGCTCCCCTGGAACACCGACGGCCCCCTGCGGCCCGGCGCCCACCCCGCCGTCGTCGAAACGGTCGTCGCCTGCACCGGAGAGCGCACCGGCCGCCTTCACCCCGACACCCCGCTGCCACCCCTGGTCCACCACGTGACCGCCGAGGAGATCCGCCTCGGCCTCGACGGCGACCGCACCCTCGACCTCGACCTCACCAACCCCCGAGGGCTCGAACGCAGCCGTTTCCTCCACCAGCTGCGCATCCTCGACATCCCCGGCCACACCCGCCTCACCGGCCCCGATCACGGAGCGGACCCCCGCGACCACGAAACCTGGGAACCCGGCCCCCGCACCGGCCGTGACGCCGCACTGACCGAGGCCGGCGCCTACGGAGCCCGCCCCGACGAGGCCGCCACAGCCCTCCTCGCCCACCGCGTCCGCGACACCGGTACGGCCGCAGACGCCGGGACCACCGCCGCCCTCCTCTTCGACGCCGTCCTCTGCGGAGCCGGATCCCTCTCCCGCGACCTCCTTGACGGCCTCGCCCACCGGATCCGTACCACCGCCGACCCCGACCCCCTCGGGCGGGCCCTCGCTGTGGCCCTGGGACTCTGGCGCCACGACCGCGTCTTCGGTACCGCCCGTGACCCGCTGCTCGGCGCCGTCCTCGACCACGCCGTCGACCGGCTCTTCCACCTCGTGGAGGGCCTCCCCGGCGGCCCGCCCGGCGTCGACGTCCCCCGTCTGCGCGCCCTGACCGCCGCCCGCGACGCCCTCCTTCACGCCGCACCCGCCGTTACCCTCACCCCGGAAACCGCTGCCGCGACCGCCGCCCGCATCGCCCGCGACCGGCACGCCCCCGCCGACCTCCGCGGCGCCGCCCTCGGCCTGCGCCGCGCCCTCGGAGCCCCGGCCGAACCCGCCGGCGAGGCCGAAGCGTTCGCCGCCGCGGCCGACCCGGCCGTCCTCGGCGACTGGCTGGCCGGCCTGCTCGCCCTCGCCCGAGAAGAAGTCCTGCGGCCCGCCCCGAAGGGCGGACAGTCCCTGCTCGACACCCTGGACGGCGTCGTCACCACCATGACCGACGAGGTCTTCCTCCACGCCCTGCCCGCCCTGCGCCAGGCCTTCGCCTTCTTCCCGCCCCGCGAACGCGAACGCGTCGCACAACTCCTCCTCGACCGCCGGAACCTGCACGGCTCCGCCCGCACCCTGCTGCGCACCACCGCCGACCCGCTGCTCCTCGCCCGTGCCGCGGCCCTCGAGGAACACACCGACCTCCTGCTCGACCGGCACGCCCTCGGAGCACCCCGATGACCCCCGACGACCCCCGCGCGGGACTGGAACGCTGGCGGCTGATCCTCGGCGCCCCCGCCGAACGCCGCACCGGCGGCCTCGACGGCCCGGACGCCGCCCGCGACACCGCCCTCCAGTGGCTCTACGGCCGCGACGAGGACCTCGCCCGCCGTGGTGAACGCCGCGGCACCGCCGATGGCCGGGAGGGCGGCGACGGCCCCTCCACGCTCGCCGTCGTCGACTGGCTCGACGACATCCACCGCCTCTTCCCCCGGGAGACGGTCGAACGCCTCGAACGCGACGCCGTGGAGAGCTACGGCATCGACGAGATCGTCACCGATCCCGATGTTCTTCTCCGCGTAGAACCGAGCACCAGCCTGCTGCGGGCCGTGCTGCGCACCAAACACCTGATGAACCCGCGGGTTCTGGCCGCCGCCCGGCGCATCGTCGAAGCCGTCGTGCGCGACCTGACCGAGCGGCTGAGGCCGGAGATCCGACGCGCCCTCACCGGAGCCCGCTCCCGCCGCCCCAGCCGAACCCCCCTCGCCCGGAACTTCGACTTCAGGGCCACGATCCGCGCCAACCTCGCCCACTACCGGCCCGAGGACCGCCGCATCCTCATCGAGCAGCCGCACTTCCACTCCCGCACCCGCCGCCACCTCGAGCAGTGGCAGCTGATCCTCCTCGTCGACCAGTCCGGCTCCATGGCCGGATCCGTGATCCACTCCGCCGTCACCGCCGCCTGCCTCTGGGGCCTGCCCGGACTGCGCACCCAGCTGGTCGCTTTCGACACGCAGGTCGTCGACCTCACCTCCGACGTCACCGACCCCGTCGAACTCCTGATGAAGGTCCAGCTCGGCGGTGGCACCGACATCGCCCGCGCCGTCGACTACTCCGCCGGTCTCGTCGGCAACCCGCGCCGCACGATCATCGCCCTGATCACCGACTTCTACGAGGGCGGCGACGCCCACCGCCTGACCCGTACCGTCCGCGACCTGACCGGACAGGGCGTCACCGTCCTCGGCCTCGCGGCCCTCGACGAGGAGGCCGCCCCCTCCTACGACCGTGACCTGGCCGGCCGCCTCGCCGAGGCCGGCGCACACATCGGCGCCATGACCCCCGGCCACCTCGCCGAATTCGTCGCCGAGAGCATGGCCCACGGAGGACGAACGGCATGACCCGCACCGACCTGCTCGCTCTCACTCCCGACACCCTCGCCGCCCTCGCCAACCGCGGTCTGGTCAAACGCGCCGCCAAAGACCTCGACGCCGGAGCGGGCCCCGACCTGGAGGTCACCGGCGACCACACCGTGCACGGCTGCTTTCCCGACGGCACCGAGACCCGGCTGCCGCCCGGCACCACCCTGCAGGACGCCCGCTGCAGCTGCGAGGCCCACGGAGTCTGCCGCCACCGCATCGGTCTCGTCCTCGCCTACCAGCGCACCGCGACCGCGTCGGACATCCCGCCGCCGTTCATCGACTGGTCCCCAGGGAGCATCGACGACACCGCCCTTGCCGAGGCCTTCGGCCGTCCCGCCCTCACCGCGGCCCGTCGCACCCGCGACCGCGGCTACCGGGCCGTTCTCCACCGCCCCACCCCCGCCGACCCCGTTCCCGCCGTCGAACTCCCCGCCTGCACCGTCCGCTTCCCCGTGCCCCACAGCCCCGGCTTCGCCGTCACGGACGCCGCCGAGCCGCTGCGCGGCGCGACGGTCGTACTCGCCGTCTGGTCCTTCCGAGCCGCCGACACCGAGGGCAGCGACCGAGTCACCGTCGGAGGAAGGGAAACAGCCCCGGACAGCGGCGACAGCGCCCACCGCGCAGCCATGGACCTCGTCGACGAACTCCTCGTCGACGGCGTCCCCCAGGCCGGCCCCGTCCTGGACGGAACCCTCCGCCGTGCCGGCGCCGCTCTCACGGCCGCCGGCCGCCACTGGCCCGCCGCTGCCCTCGAGGGGATACGCCAGCAGCTCGCCGAGCACGCCGCCCGCGGCGCCCGCCACGACCGCGAGACCCACGCCCTGCTCCTCGCCGAACTCCACGCCCGTCACCGCGCCGCCCCCACCGACCCCGCAGCCGTCCTCGGCACTGCCGAAACGGCCCGCACGGCCTTGCGCCGAATCCGCCTCGTCGCCCTCGGCTGTCACGTGGACGGCACCGCCCGCGACCGCACCGCCGACGTCTTCTTGGCCCACCCCGATGCCGGTGTCGTCCTCGTTCTGCACAAACGCTGGGAGCTGCCCGACGGTCATGCGCCCACCGGCCACGACCTCGGCTCCCGCAGGATCCTCGGTACGAACCTGCGCACCCTTGCCGCCGCCAACGTGGTCAGCGAGGCCACCTCCCGCACGGCCGGCCGCGCCGTGGAGATCTCCCGCGGCCGGATCGCCACCACCTCCGTCACTCCCGTCGGTACCGCCTGGGACGACCTGCCGCCCGGGTTGCTGGTCACCGACCTCGCCACACAGTTCCCGGCCCCGGGCACCCTCCCTCCCCGCCTCGTCCGCCCTCGGGTGGAAGCCGAGTCCATACGCGTCCTCGCCGTCGCGGAGGCCGGACCCGTGCGGTACGACCCGGCCGCGCAGCGCCTCGAGGCCGTCCTCCACGACCCGGCCGGCAACGAGGTCCTGCTGAGCAGCGCGCACAACCCCCACTGCCCCGGCACCCTGGACGCCCTGGCCGACACCCTCGCCTCCGGCACCGCCGACCGGATCAGCGGTTCCCTCCGCCACGACCGGGGCAGGGTCCTCCTCGCCCCTCTCGCCGTCCGCACCTCCCACGGCGTCCTCGTCCCCGACCTCGCCCCCGGCGACGGCGACACCGCCCTCCCCGTCGCGCCGCACCCCCCGGGAGACCCCCTCACCACCGCCCTGGAACAGGCCCTCGCCGCCCTGGCCGAGGCCGCCCACCACGGCTTGAAGAACCTGACTGCCACCGACCACGACACCCTCGAATCAGCGGCCGCCCTCCTGCACCGAACCGGTTTCCGCACCACCGCGGACAAGGTCTCCGCCGTGACAGCCACCCTCCGCACCCACGGCCCGGCGGCCGCCGCCTCTCGCTGGCACACCGCCGTCATCCGTCTCGCCACGACCCTGGAACTGCACCGGACCGGCCCGTACACAATGCCGTGACCGGACATGACGGTCCGGTGCACCCGCGTCGGGTCACGAAGACCGGCGGACACCGACGGGGACAACCCCGACCGCCGGGTCCGGCCCTGCTTCCTCGGCTGGCGCGCGCCGCCCTACTTCACCGCCATCTCGCCCAGCTCCGACCAGCCGTCCTGGTCGAGCGTCGTGTTCACGATGCGCGGCGTGCGCGCCAGGTAGCGCGGCAGCTTCTCCTGCGCGGCCCGGAAGTGCGCGGACTGGACGTGCGCGGCGCCGGCCTCGTCGTCGCGGAACGCCTCGACCAGGACGTACTCGGACGGGTCGTCGATGCTGCGGGACCAGTCGAACCAGAGGCAGCCGGGCTCCTCGCGCGTCGCCCGGGTGAACTCGCCGGAGATCTCCGGCCACTGGTCCGCGTGTTCCGGGAGCACCTGGAACTTCGCCGTAATGAAGATCATGACGTTCGCTTTCTGTGAGGGGTGTACCGGAGCCGTCCGGTCACGGCACCAGGACGGCGCGCCCGCGGACCCGTCCGGCGCCCAGTCCGCCAGCGCGTTCTGGAACCGGTCGAGCGGATACGTCGCCGTGTGCAGCCCTACCCGGCCCTGCGCCGCGAGCACCATCAGCTCGCACAGGCCGGTTTAGCTGTCAACGAGGTTACCGATGAAGTTGATCTCGGACGAAATGGCGTCGATCGTCGGGGCGTCGATGTTCTCGCCGTACCCGACCAGGTGGTAGTCGCCGGGCCAGCGCGGCATGCCGACGCCGTCGCGGGTGGCACCGCCCCAGCCGAGAAGTCGACGACGAGCTCGACGACGGTGAGGGCCTTGAGCACCTGGATGCCGATGTGGCCGAGGCCGCCCGCGCCGATGACCGCGCACCGGTCGCCGGGCCGGAGTCGGCGACGTCGGCCGGCTCGAGGGAGTCGTCGAGGCGGACGACACTGCGGGCCGTCGTCCTGAGGTACTCGGCGTAACCGCCCGCGGTGTCGATGCCGGGGAACAGCGACTGCTCGCAGTGGACGTCGCCGCCCGCCCGCCCGGCAGGCCATCAGCGGGTGGACGATGACCTTGTCGCCCTCGGCGCCGCTCGTGACGGCGCTGCCGACGGCGTGCGCCCAGCCCGCGTTCTCGTGCCCGATGGCGTACGGCAGGCACACGCCGGACTGCTCCGCCCACTGCCCTTCCGGGATGTGCGGGTCGGTCCGGCGCACCCCGGCTGCGCCGATCCGCACGATCACGTCGTGCGGGCCGGACACCTCCGGGGCGGGCACCTCGGCCATGCGGACGTTGTCGAGCGGGTGGTCGCCGTACCGGACGACCTGGACTGCCCTCATGCGGTGCTCTCCTTGATCGTCGTCCGGTGGGCCGCGGGGACGGCGTCCTCCGGGTTCCCGTCGTCACGGGACCGGGGCGCCTGGTCGGCGGCGGACCACTCGTCCGTCCCGTCCGGGCCGGCCCCGCTCGTGGACACCGTCGTCTAGGTGCCCGCGCCGCGGGACCGCCAGGACGACGTATGCCGCTCGCCCGGCACTTCGCGCGCCGCCACCGAAGCCACGAGGTGACGTTCACACCGGCCGCGGTCCGGGCCCTGACCTCGTACGAGTGGCCGCAGAGCGTGCGTCGGCTCAGGCGTTTGGTGCGCGGCGCGGCATCCCGGGCCGACGTGGTCGACGCGCGGCACCTGCCCGCGGAGGTGTGCACCGGCGCCCGGTGCGGGCGGAGCCGCCTCCAGGAACTGGAGCGCGACGAGACCCTGCGCTGCCTGACCGAGCCCGGCACGGCCATGGCGGAGGTGGCGGAACGGCGCGGTATGAGCCGTGCCACGCTCTACGCAAGACGGCCCGGCACGGAATCGACGTACCGGGCCGTGGGAGCCACCGTTCCTGATCTCCCGGTCCGATGACTCAGGCGTCGGTGCGCGCCCGCTTGCGAACCACCAGCCGCTTCAGCAGCGGCCACGCCAGCAGCAGCACGATCACCGTGTACACCGTCACCGCGAACGGCGTGTTGACCAGACCCGTCACGCTGCCGTCGCTGATCTGCAGGGCCCGGCGCAGCTGCTGCTCGGCGTTGGGGCCGAGGATGACGCCGATCACGGCCGGCAGGATCGGCAGGCCGTAACGCCGCATGCCGAACCCGACCAGGCCGATGACCAGCAGGGTCACCAGGTCGATCACCTCGCCGCCGACCGCGTAGGCGCCGACCGCCGCGAAGAACATGATCCCCGCGTAGAGGTAGGGCCGGGGGATGCGCAGCAGCTTGGCCCACACCGGCGCCAGCGGCAGGTTGAGGGCGAGCAGCAGCACCATGCCGACGAAGAGGGAGGCGATCAGGCCCCACACCAGCTCGGGTTCGCGTTCGAAGAGCAGCGGTCCCGGCTGGATGCCGTACTGCTGGAACGCGGCCAGCATGACCGCCGCGACCGCCGTCGTCGGCAGGCCCAGCGTCAGCATCGACACCAGAGTGCCCGCCGCCGAGGCCGACGCCGCCGACTCCGGACCGGCCACGCCCTCGATGGCGCCCTTGCCCCACTCGTCCTTGTGCTTGGACAGGCGCTTCTCCGTGACGTACGACAGGAACGTGGGTATCTCCGCGCCGCCCGCCGGGATCGCGCCGAACGGGAAGCCGATGAACGGGCCGCGCAGCCACGACTTCCAGGTGCGCCTCACGTCACCGCGCCCGAGCCAGGGACGGCCCACCGGGATCGGCTCCGCCGCCCCGCGCCGCAGATGGGCCGCCACCCACAGCGCCTCGCCGATCGCGAACAGTCCGACCGCCACGATCACCACGTCCACGCCGTCGGCGAGTTGCAGCGAGCCGAATGTCAGCCGCTGCTGGCCGGTCATCTGGTCCAGGCCCACCAGGCCGATCGTCAGTCCGATCAGCAGGGAGGCCATGCCTCTGACGCGCGAGGAACCCAGCACCGAGGTCACCGCGATGAACGCCAGCACCATGATGGCGAAGTAGTCCGGCGCGCCGATGTCCACCGCCAGGTCGGCGACCGTCGGCGCGAGCGCCACCAGCAGGACCGTGCCGATCATGCCGCCCGCGAAGTGACCGATGGCGGCGGCGGCCAGCGCCTGCGCGCCGCGCCCCGCCTTGGCCATGGGGTTGCCCTCCATGGCCGCGACCACGGCGGCGCTCTCGCCGGGTGTGTTGAGCAGGATGGACGTGGTGGAGCCGCCGAACATCGCGCCGTAGTAGATGCCGGCGAACATGATGAACGCGGCGACCGGATCGAGCCCGTACGTCACCGGCAGGAGCAGCGCCACCGCCATCGCGGGGCCGATGCCGGGCAGCACGCCGATGGCCGTGCCCAGCAGCACCCCGAGCGCGGCCCACAGCAGGTTGACCGGGGTCAGGGCCGTACCGAACCCGTCCATGAGGGAGTTGAGGGCGTTCATGTCAGAGCACTCCCATCAGCGGACCGCCGGGCAGCGGCACGCCGAGCAGCTTGTCGAAGACGACGTAGGTGAGCAGGGACAGCACCGCGGCGATCAGCGGGTCCCGGTCCACACGGCGACTGCCCAGGGCGAACGCCGCGCCCCAGAACAGCAGCGCGCCCGCGACCGGGAAGCCGGCCGGCTCGATCAGCACGGCCGAGCCCAGGAAGATCCCGGCGAGCAGCAGCACCGTGCGCCAGTCGGCCGGTTCGGACAGGTCGATGTCCTCGCCGCCCTCGGCCTCGCCCCGGCCACCGCGCAGGACGTCCACCGCGAGCAGCGCGGCGATCACCAGCAGGCCGATACCCACGACGACCGGTACGGTCTTGGGGCCGACCGGGCCGCGCTGGGTGATGTCGACGTCCATGGTGAGCGCGTCGGTCAGGACCAGCGCCCCGAGGGCCAGCAGCAGGACGCACACGCCGAGTTCGGAGTGTTCGCGCAGCCACGACCGGCGGCCGGTGGCCGTTCCCGTGGAGGATTCGGTGGTCGGCGTCGTCACAGTCCCAGCTCCTTCAGTACCGACACCACGCGCTTGTCCTGGGCGTCCAGGAAGGTGCCGAACTCATCACCCGTGAGGAAGGCGTCGTCCCAGCCGTTCTTCTCCAGGGACTCCTTCCATTCGGGGGAGTCGTGCAGCTCCTCGAACAGGCGGGTCAGCTTGTTCCGCTCCGCCTCGGACAGCCCGGGCGGGGCGACGACGCCGCGCCAGTTGGTGAAGTCCACGTCGTAGCCGGACTCCTTGAGGGTCGGCGCGTCCTTGAGGTCGTCGACCCGCTCCGGGCCGGTCACCGCGAGCACCCTCAGCTCGCCCGCCTTGATCTGGTCCAGGTACTCGCCGACGCCGGAGACCCCGAAGCCGACCTTGCTGCCGAGGATCGAGGCGAGCAGCTCGCCGCCGCCGTCGAAGGGGATGTAGTTGACCGACTTGGGGGAGATTCCGGCGGCCTGTGCCATCAGCATCGGCGCGAGGTGGTCGGGCCCGCCCGGCGACGAACCGCCGCCGACCGGGATCTTGCCCGGGTCCTTCTTCCAGGCGGTGATCAATTCGTCGATCGTCTTGTACGGCGAGTCCTTGGCGACCACCACGACGTCCTGCTCCTCGGTGAGCCGCGCGATCGGCGTGGTGTCGGCGAGGGTCTTCGGCGCGTGGTTGGAGCGGGCCGCGCCCACGACGCCGAGGCCCATCGACATGGCGAGCTTGCCGTTGCCGTGCTCGCTCACCAGGCGGCTGAGGCCCACGGTGCCGCCAGCGCCGGGCAGGTTGAACACCTCGATGTTGTGCGTGAGCCCGGCGTCCTCGGCGTTCTTCGCGGCCGTGCGGGCGGTGATGTCGTAACCGCCGCCGGGCGTGTTGGGAACCATGAAGCGCAGGCCGGGGATCTGCGTGCCGGTCTCGGAGTCGCTGCCCGTGGAGAGCAGCGGCGGTCCCGCGAGCACGAGCACGGCGGCCCCGAGCAGGGCAAGGGGGGTGCGCAGGCGCACGTATGACACCACCTGTCGGTTGGGTAGAGCGGTACGGGGGCAGCCCTGTGGGGGGAGGTGACGTGGGCCACATGGTGCCCGCGAGCCTGCCTCCTGTCTTCCTTGCGGAACCAAGGGAAGTTGTGTTCATTGCGGTCGCCGGTTCATTGCGAAGACGGCACATCCCTTTCCTTCGCCGCAGGTGAGCGCCATCATGGCGACCCGGCCCCCCGCCCCTCCGTCGCCGTCCGAGACCCCAGCCCAGACCCAGCCCAGACCCAGCCGAGAACGAGTCCGCCGTGGCCCCCACCTTCCGCCGTCAGACCCTCGCGGGCGAGATGCTGGTGCTCCAGCTCGCCATCGTCGTGGTGGTCCTGCTCGCGGTCGCCGCCGTCTCGCTCGCCCAGTCCAGGGCCACCTTCAACCGCGTCGAGGGCCGCCGGGTCGCCGCCCTCGCCGAGCAGCTCGCCGCGACGCCACTGGTCCGCAGCCAGCTCCTGCGCCCCGTCCCGCAGGAGGCCCTCGCCCCGCTGGTCAACTCCACGCAGACCCAGTCCGGCGTCACCTCCGTCACCGTGGCCGACGCCGACGGCCGTGTCGTCAGCTCCACCGACCCCACGCTGATCGGCGGCCGGCTGCCGCGCGGCGAGGACGCGGCCGCGGGGCGCGGGTGGTCGGGGCCGCTGACGGTGCGCGGCAGCCGCGAGCTCGTCGCCCAGGTCCCGGTGCTCGGTGCGACCCGCCAGAGCCTCGGCCGGCACCTGGGCACCGTGATGGTCGGCGAGGCCGACCCGACGGTGTGGCGGCGCCTGAGCGGCGCCTCCTCCTACCTCCTCGCCTACCTCGGCATCGCCAGCGGACTCGGCGTGGCCGGCTCCTGGCTGCTCGCCCGGCGGGTGAAGCGGCAGACCCTCGGCCTGGAGCCGCGCGAGATCGCCGGGCTGGCCGAGCACCGGGAGGCGCTGCTGTACGGCATCGCGGAGGGTGTGGTCGCCCTCGACCCGCAGCACCGGCTCACCCTGGTCAACGAGATGGGCCGGCGCCTGCTCGACCTGCCCGCCGGCTGCGTCGGCCAGAGCCTGGACGGCCTCGGCATCGACGGGCGGCTGCGCGACGTCCTCGCCGGTGCCACACCGGAAGCGGCCGAGCCGCGCGACGAGGTGGTCGTCCGCCACGGCCGGGTCCTGGTCATGAACCGCATGACCGTCACCAAGGACGGCCGCCCGCTCGGCTCGGTCACCACTCTGCGCGACCGCACCGAACTGGCCCGCCTGGAGCGGGAGATCGGCTCCTTCCGCTCCACCGCCGAGCTGCTGCGTGCCCAGGCCCACGAGTTCGCCAACCAGCTGCACACCATCTCCGGGCTCATCCAGATCGGCGAGCGGGACGAGGTGGTGCGCTACGTCCGCGCGCTCAGCCGGCACCGCCAGTCCCTCGACGTCACCCTCAGCCGCCGGGTGCGGGACACCACCGTCGCCGCGCTGCTGACGGCGAAGTCCTCCCTCGCGGCCGAGCGCCGGGTGGCCCTGCGCCTCTCGGACCGTACGGCGCTCGACCGGCTGGCCCCCGAGGACGCCGCCGACGTGGCCACCGTTGTCGGCAACCTCGTCGACAACGCCGTGGACGCCGCCGCGTCGCCCGGTGACGACGAGGCCTGGGTCGAGGTCGAGCTCGGGCAGGACGCCTCCGGCGTCGAGATCGTGGTCCGCGACTCCGGTCCCGGCGTGGCGCCCGAACTGGCCCGCGAGGTCTTCTCCCACGGTTTCACCACCAAGGCGGCCCGGCAGGGCGAGCGCGGCATCGGCCTGGCGCTGACCCGGCTGGTCTGCGAGCGTCACGGCGGTGAGATCTCGGTGGCCAACACGCCCGAGGGGGCCGTGTTCACCGCACGCATGACCGTCAGCCACCTCACCGACGCGGTGGCGGAAGGAGCAGCACCATGACCGCTTCGAGCGGCCTGTCCGACGCGACCGCCACGACCGCCGAGTCCGGAGCAGGGGATTTCCGGACCCACGGCTCCGCGATCGGCGTGCTCGTGGTCGACGACGACTTCATGGTGGCCCGGGTCCACCGCGCCTTCGTCGAGCGCGTCGAGCCCTTCCGGGTCGTCGGGGCCGCCGGCACCGGCGAGCAGGCCCTCGCCGCCGTCGGCGAGCTGCGCCCCGACCTCGTCCTGCTCGACCTCTACCTGCCGGACGTCTTCGGCCTCGACGTCATCCCCAAGCTGCGCGCCGCCGGCCACGACTGCGACGTCATGGTCATCAGCGCGGCCCGGGAGGCGGACGCGGTGCGCGGCGCCGTACGGCACGGAGTGGTCGACTACCTGCTCAAACCCTTCGAGTTCGAGGACCTGCGGGTCCGGCTGGAGCGCTACGCCGCCCAGCGGGGCCGGCTGCTCGGCACGGTGGTGCGCAGCCAGGCGGACGTCGACCGCGTCCTGGCCGGGGCGGCGGCGCCCACGCCATCCGTCCCGGCCCTGCCCAAGGGCATGAGCGTGGAGACCGCCGAGCTGGTCGAACGGGTCCTCCGCGGGGCCGACGGCACCCTGTCGGCCAGCGAGTGCGCGGCGCTGACCGGCGTGTCCCGGGTCAGCGCCCGCCGCTACCTTGAGCACTTCCACACCGTCGGCAGCGTGGACGTCTCCCTGCGCTACGGGGTGGCCGGCCGCCCCGAACGCCGCTACCGCCTGCGTGACGCGGTCACCGGCCGGGCGCTCCCGCCCGCAGCCCGTCCATGACGAAGTCCAGGAACCGGGTGACCCGCGGCTGCCGGTCCTCGCCGGGGCCGATCAGCCACAGACCGCCGAGGACGAGGAAGAAATCGTCGCCGGTCACCCCGGGGCGGATCGTGCCGGCCTCGTCGTTGGCACGGAGCAGGAGCTCGGCCGCCTCCTCCAGCGGGGTGGGGCGCGGCTTCTCGGGCGCTCCGGGGGCACTGGTGACCAGCCGGATCGCGTCGGCCAGACCCGCCTTGGTCATGGCGAACTCGGCGAGGCGGTCCATCCACTCGCGCAGGGCCCGGTCGGGCTCCAGGGAGGCCAGCATCTCGGGCGCGGCCTCGGCCACCTGTTGCATCCCGTAGCGGTAGATCTCCAGGACGAGCGCCTCGCGGTTCGGGAAATTGCGGTAGAAGGTGCCCTGCCCGACCCCCGCCTTCTTGGCGATGGCACTCAACGGGACGCTGGCGCAGTGCGTCAGTTCCTCCGTGGCCACTTCCAGGATGCGCTCGCGGTTGCGCTGGGCGTCCGAGCGCAGGGGAGTGTCCGGCTTGTCCTTCTTCTGCTGCGGCACTCGTCCTCCTTCCGGGTTCATGACCGAATCCCGGCCTTGCTAAGCGGACAGCTGTCCGTTACGTTTTCCAGTGAGCGGACAGTTGTCCGGTTGTAGTCCACTCTAGCGGTGGACGCGGCCGGTCGCCCCTGCCCATGGACGAAAGCACCGCCTACAGCCAGTTTTCCCGGTCACGAGACACCAAAGAAGGCTGATCATGGCCCCAGCGCCCTCGTCGACGTCCAGCGGCGTCATCCTGAACATCAACGGTGAGAAGCACCAGCTGACCGTCGACCACCGCACCACCCTGCTCGACGCCCTGCGCGAGCGCCTCGACCTCACCGGCACCAAGAAGGGCTGCGACCAGGGCCAGTGCGGCGCCTGCACCGTCCTGGTCGACGGGCGTCGCACCGTCTCCTGCCTCTCCCTGGCCGTCGCCGCCGAGGGACGCGAGATCACCACCATCGAGGGCATGGCCGAGGGCGACAGACTGCACCCGGTGCAGCAGGCCTTCCTCGACCTCGACGGCTACCAGTGCGGCTACTGCACCCCCGGCCAGATCTGCTCGGCGATCGCCGTCATCGAGGAGCACGCGGCCGGCTGGCCCAGCGCCGCCACCGACGACGTCCGGCCCGAGGCCGGACCGCCCGCCCTGACACCGGATGAGATCCGGGAGCGGATGAGCGGCAACCTGTGCCGCTGCGGCGCCTACGTCTCCATCGTCCAGGCGGTCGTCCGCGCGGCCGAGGCGTACGGCGAGGCGGACACCGAAAGCACGAAGGGGACGGCCGCATGAGGGAGTTCGGATACCAGCGCGCCGACGACGTCACAGGAGCGGTGGCACTGCTCGCCGCCGACCCCGACGCCCGCTACCTCGGCGGCGGCACCAACCTCGTCGACCTGATGAAGACCGGCGTCGAGCGCCCCGCCCGGCTCGTCGACGTCCGTGAACTCCCCCTGGACGGCATCGAGGACACCCCCGACGGTGGTCTTCGCATCGGCGCCACCGTCACCAACAGCGACCTCGCCGCCCACCCCGACGTGCGCCGCCGCTACCCGGCGCTGACCCAGGCGGTCCTGGCCGGCGCCTCCGGCCAGCTGCGCAACATGGCCACCGTCGGCGGCAACCTCCTCCAGCGCACCCGCTGCGGTTACTTCGCCGACGTGAGCAAGCCCTGCAACAAGCGCGTCCCCGGCAGCGGCTGCCCCGCCGTCACCGGCGAGCACCACAACCACGCCATCCTGGGCGCCACCGACCACTGCGTGGCCGTGCACCCCTCGGACATGGGCGTCGCCCTCACCGCCTTCGACGCGGTCGTCACCTACGAAACCACCGACGGACCGGCCGAGTCGCCGCTCGCCGACTTCTACCTCCCCGTCGGCGACACCCCGCACCGCGAGACCGCCCTGCCGCCCGGCGCGCTGATCACCGGCGTCGTTCTGCCGCCCACCCCGGCCGCAACCCGCTCCCGCTACCGCAAGGTCCGCGAGCGCGCCTCGTACGCCTTCGCCATCGGCTCGGTCGCCGCCGCGCTCGACGTCGAGGACGGCGTCGTACGCGATGCGAAGCTGGCCCTCGGCGCGGTCGCCTCCCGGCCCTGGCGCGCCCACGCGGCCGAGCGGGTGCTGACCGGCGGTCCCGCCGACGGCGCGGCCTTCGCCGCCGCGGCCGATGCCGAACTCGCGGCCGCGAAGCCACTGCCCGACAACGGATACAAGGTGACCCTCATGCGCAACCTCATGGTGGCCGTCCTGACCGAACTCGCCGAGGAGGCCGCCCGATGACCACCGCCACGACCGGCACCGCGACGGTCAGGGGCGCCGTCGGCACCGCGCACACCCGCGTGGAGGGCCGCGACAAGGTCACCGGGGCGGCGCGTTATGCCGGCGAGATCCCCTTCGCCGACCTCGCGCACGGCTGGCTCGCCCTGTCGACCGTCGCCCGTGGCCGTATCCGCTCCCTCGACGCCGACGCCGTCCTCGGCATGCCGGGCGTGCTGGCGGTGCTCCATCACGGCAACGCGCCGCGCGTCGACACCGACTACATCGGCATGCTGGGCATCCTGCCGGACCCCACCGCCGCCGTCTTCCAGGACGACCGGGTGCCGCACGCCGGCTGGCCGGTCGCCCTCGTCGTCGCCGAAACACCGGAGCAGGCCAGGGAGGCCGCCGAGGCCCTCGTCGTCACCTACGACGAGGAGCGGCACGACACCGCGCTCACCTCCGACCACCCCGGCGCCTACCCGGCCGACGGGCACATGCCCGCCGAGACCGAGAAGGGCGACCTGGCGGCATCGCTCGCCGCGTCCGCCGTCGTCGTTGACGAGGAGTACACCACCCCCGAAGAGCACCACAGCATGATGGAGCCGCACGCGGTCACCGCCCTGTGGGAGGGCGGCCGCCTGGAGGTCGTCGACTCCAACCAGGGCACCACCTGGGTCCAGAGCGAGCTGGCGAAGATGTTCTCCCTGGACGAGTCGGCCGTGCGAGTGCGCTCCGAACACATCGGCGGCGGCTTCGGCAGCAAGGGAGTGCGCGCTCACCAGGTCGCGGCCGTGATGGCCACGACGGTCCTGCGGCGCCCGGTGCGCGTGGTGATGACCAGGCGTCAGATGTTCTCGCTGGCCGGCTACCGCAGCCCCACCGCCCAGCGCGTCCGGCTCGGCGCCGACGCCGACGGCCGGCTGCGCGCCCTGGAACACCGCTCGCTGAACCAGACCTCGACGGTGTACGAGTTCGTCGAGCCCGGCGCCGGCGTCGCCCGGGTGATGTACGACGCCGACGCCCACCGCACCGCCAACCACGTCGTACGGCTCGACGTGCCGTCCCCGACCTTCATGCGCGCCCCGGGCGAGGCGCCGGGCTCCTTCGCGATCGAGTCCGCGCTGGACGAACTCGCCGAGCGCGGCGGCATCGACCCGATCGAGCTGCGCCTGCGCAACGAGCCGGAGACCGGCCCGGTCTCCGGACTGCCCTTCAGCAGCCGCAACCTGGCGGCCTGCTTCCGGGAGGGTGCCCGCCGCTTCGGCTGGGCCGAGCGCGACCCACGCCCCGGCATCCGGCGTGACGGACGCTGGCTGGTGGGCACCGGCACGGCCGCGGCCTCCTTCGGCGCGGGCGCCGGCCCCTCCACGGCCCTGCTGACCGCCGAGGCCGACGGCACCTTCACCGTGCGGATCGCCGCCGCCGACATCGGCACCGGCGCCCGCACCGCGCTCACCCTGGTCGCCGCCGACGCGCTGGAGGTCACGCCCGAGCGGGTCCGGGTCCGGATCGGGGACAGCGACTTCGGACCGGCGATGATCGCGGGCGGCTCGATGGGTACCCGCTCCTGGGCCTGGGCGATCACCGAGGCCGCCCGCGAACTGCGCGAACGGCTGGCACTGGGCGCATCCGTCCCCCCGGAGGGCATCACCGTGCGCTCCGACACCACCGCGGCCCTCGGCGCCCTCGCGCAGAAGGAACGGCACTCCTACGGGGCGCAGTTCGCCGAGGTCGCCGTGGACACCGCCACCGGCGAGGTGCGGGTGCGCCGCATGCTCGGGATCTTCGCCGCGGGCCGCATCGTCAATCCCCTCACCGCCCGCAATCAACTCGTCGGCGGCATGATCTGGGGCATCTCCATGGCCCTGCACGAGGAGGCGGTCCGGGACCGCGCCACCGGCGGTCTCTACGCCCCCGATCTCGCCGGCTACCACGTGGCCACGCACGCCGACGTGGGCGTCGTCGACGCCGACTGGGTGGACGACCACGACCCGGAGGACCCGGTCGGCATCAAGGGCGTCGGTGAGATCGGCGTCGTCGGCGCGGCGGCGGCCGTCGCCAACGCCGTCTGGCACGCGACAGGCGTCCGCCACCGCCGCCTCCCGATCCGCCCCGACCGCGTGCTGTCGGCGACGGTGCCCACCGCCGGGGGCGGGACGGATGCTTGACATCGCCGACGAGCTGAACGGCTGGCTGGAGGAGGGCCGGGAGTTCGCCGTCGCCACGGTCGTCTCCGTCGGGGGCAGCGCGCCGCGCGGGCCCGGCGCCGCTCTCGCCGTCGACAGCGAGGGCACGGCGATCGGCTCCGTCTCCGGCGGCTGCGTGGAGGGCGCGGTGTACGACTTGTGCGCCGCCGCCCTGAACAGCGGGGAGGCGGTGCGCGAGAGCTTCGGCTACAGCGACGAGGACGCCTTCGCGGTCGGCCTCACCTGCGGCGGGGTCATAGACGTGTTGGTCACGCCGGTGGGCGCGAAGGCGCCTGCGCGGGAGGTGTTCCGGGCGGCGCTGTCCACCGCCGCCCGGGGCGGTACCGCCGCCCTGGCCCGGGTCGTCGAGGGCCCGTCCGGCCTCCTGGGCCATGCCCTGATGGTCCGCGCCGACGGTTCGTCCGAGGGCGGCCTCGGCGGCCACCCCGACCTGGACCGTAGGGCGGTCGCCGAGGCCGGGGCGCTACTGCACGCCGGCCGGACCGGCACGGTCGGCCTCTCGGAGGACGGCTCGCACTGCCCCGGTGGCCTCACACTGCTCGTCGAGTCCAGGGTGCCGCCGCCCCGCATGATCGTCTTCGGGGCGGTGGACTTCGCGGCGGCGCTGGTACGGGCCGGCAAGTTCCTCGGCCACCACGTCACCGTGTGCGACGCCCGGCCCGTCTTCGCCACGCCCGCCCGCTTCCCCGAGGCCGACGAGGTCGTGGTCGACTGGCCGCACCGCTACCTGCGGAGCACCCCGACCGACGAACGCACGGTGCTGTGCGTCCTCACCCACGACGCCAAGTTCGACGTGCCGCTGCTGACGGAGGCCCTGCGGCTGCCGGTCGCGTTCGTCGGGGCGATGGGCTCGCGCCGCACCCACGAGGACCGGAACCGGAGGCTGCGCGAGGCGGGCGTGACCGAGCGCGAGCTCGCCCGCCTGCGCTCACCGATCGGCCTGGACCTGGGAGCCCGCACCCCCGAGGAGACCGCGCTCTCCATCGCGGCGGAGATCGTCGCGCTGCGGCACGGCGGGACCGGCGCGCCCCTGACGGGCGGCGCGGCGCCCATCCACCGGGGGCTGAGCGGGGCGGCGGCGGCCTGACGGGAGCGGGTGGCGGTGGCGGTCGCCTCGGGAGCCCCTCGCGCGTCGGCCCACTGGGGCGCGGTCGCGAAGCGCCGGTCGACCGCCCGAGCCTGCGCGGTGACCGTGCACGTCGGCGCGGGAGAGCCGGACCCCCGGCAGGCCCGTGCCGAGCGCCGCGGGCTCAGAGCAGTGCCGACTCGCCGGCCAGGCGCACCGCGCACTCCAGCATCATGGCGTGCACGAAGGCCTGCGGGAGGTTGCCGCGCAGCTGCCGCTGGCGCACGTCGTACTCCTCCGCGAACAGGCCGGGCGGTCCGCACGCGGCCCGGGTGCGTTCGAACCAGCGGAACGCGCCGTCCCGGTCACCGACCCGGTGTGTCGCGAGGGCCATGGTGAACCCGCAGAGCAGGAACGCCCCCTCCGCCTCACCGAGCGGCACGCCGGGATGTTCGAAGCGGTACAGGTAGCCGTCCTCGGCCAGCCGGGACTCGACGTACCCGCGGGTGGCGGCGCCGCCGTCGTCCCCGAACGCGCAGCCGCGGGCCATCGGCACCAGCAGGGCGGCCTCCGGCCCGTCGTCGTCGGCGGCCCGCCGCCAGCGGCCGTCGGCGTTCAGGCACCGGCGCCGGGTCTCCCGCAGCACCGTGTCGGCGAGCCCGGCGCAGCGGCGCCCCGCCTTCCCGGGCAGCACCTCCGCCATCCGTCGCAGCCCGCACACCACGCTCAGCCGCGAGTGGGTCCACCACCGGTCCTCCAGCTCCCACAGCCCGGCGTCCGGTGCCTGCCACCGCCGCTCCACGACGTCCACGGCGACGGCGGCGGCCCGCTCCGCGTCCGCCGTGAGCCGGTCGTGCCCGGCCGCCGCGGCGAAGAGCTGAAGCGCCTCACCGAAGGTGTCGAGCTGGAACTGGGCGCCCGCGTCGTTGCCGACGTGGTCGGTGCCGCCCGGGTAGCCCGGCAGCCGCAGGGAGCGCTCGCCGCCGACCGGCTGCCCGTCGACCGTGTAGGCGG
Source organism: Streptomyces sp. M92 (assembly GCF_028473745.1). Lineage (NCBI taxonomy): Bacteria > Bacillati > Actinomycetota > Actinomycetes > Kitasatosporales > Streptomycetaceae > Streptomyces > Streptomyces sp. M92. The sequence continues at coordinate 6,516,272 of NZ_CP101137.1, read as the reverse complement.
GCCGGACCTTGTCGCCGTCCTCGAGGACGCGTTCGGCGACGAAGCGCACGGCGTCGTCGACCAGCGGATGCGGGCCGTGCGCGGCGACCGCCAGTCCGGCGTAGCACTGGTCGCGCAGCCACGCGTAGCGGTAGTCGTAGTTGCGCCCGCTGTTGGCCCGCTCCGGCAGGGACGTGGTGGCGGCGGCGACCATGCCGCCGGAGACGCTGGTCAGCCCGCGCAGCACGGCGTACGCGTGCCGGGCGTCGCGCGGCGCGATCAGCCGAGAGCAGTCCGGGACGGCCCGCCGCCACTCCCGCTCCGTGGCCCGCCACAGCGCATCGGCGTCGAGCGGCCCCGTCTCCCGTCCGGTGCCCAGTTCCAGCACCAGGTCGTGGGTTTCGCCCTCGCGCAGCCGGAACTCGCCGCACAGTCCGGCACCGTCCCGCCACACGGCCTCCGGGGCCCCGGCGAGCCGCATCCGCAGCCCTTGCGCCCCGGCCGTCCAGATCCCGTCCTCCTGCCGCGGGTCGCGCATCCGGACGCCGCCGAAACCCGGCCGCGGGTCCAGGTCCAGCCGCAGCCGTGCCTCGCCCCGCTCCACGCGCATCCGGCGCAGCAGCACCAGCCGGTCCGTACGGGCCGGCAGCGCCAGGGCCTCGCGGCATTCGACCACGCATTCCGAGGTCACCCACCGGCTCACCCGGATCAGCGTGCCCTCCTCGTAGTAGCCGCCCCAGACGTGCCACGGGTCGGCCGGCTCCACCGTGAAGTGCCCGGCACCACCGACGAGCGCGGAGAAGACCGCGTCGTCGTGCCAGCGCGGGGCGCACAGCCACACGATCCGGCCCCGGGGATCCAGGACCGCCCCCCGCTCACCGTCGGCGAGCACGGCGTACTCGCGCAGCACCCACGGAGGACACGACAGGTCGGGCACCGTGCGCAGATCGTCGTCCTTCATGACGCTACGGCTGTCCCGGCGCCGGTGACCGAAACGGAGCGGTCCCCGGAGTCCCCGGTACGCGCCGTCCCGCCTCCCGGTGGCCGGCCGCACCGGCCGTCCCGTGCTCCAGCAGCGGCCCGACCTCCAGCCCGGCCTCCCGGCAGTCGCGCACGATGCCGGGCAGCGCCGCCAGGGCGGCCCGCCAGCTGCCGGGGGCGGACGCATGGTCGGTGTCGTGCAGGAGGACGGTGCCGCCGCCGCGCAGGTCCGCGGCCACGGTGGCCCGGACCGAGGCGGACGTGGCGTCCCGCCGCCAGTCCTTGCCCCACGCCGTCCACAGCACCGGCCGCAGCCCGGCCCGGCGGGCCGCGGCCCAGCGGCCGGAGGTGAGGATGCCGTAGGGCGGGCGGTACCAGAGCGGGGCCTGCCCGGTCACCTCGCGCACCGCACGGACGGTCCGTGCCAGCTCACGCGCGTCCCGCGCCGGTGACGGCAGCCAGGGGCGGTCGTGCGTCCAGCCGTGGACGGCGATCTCGTGCCCCCGCCGGGCCAGCTCGCGGGCCTGAGCACGGTGGCGTACGACGTTCTCGCCCAGGACGAAGAACGTCGCCCGTACCCCGAGCCCGTCCAGTACGTCGAGGAAGTGCGGCGTGGACACCGGTCCGGGGCCGTCGTCGAAGGTGAGGGCGACGTGGTCGGGGCGGCCCAATCCGGCCAGTCCGGGGAACCGCCACCGGCGCAACCCGGGCAGCCAGGTCGCGGCGGGACCGATATGGGCCAGCGCGGCGACGGCCGGAGCGACGGCGCACACCGCCGGTCCGGCACGAAAGCCCTCACGCATGTGTCCGCTCCTGTCCGAGTCCCCTCCGCCTTCGTCGACGGCCGGTGACGCCCCCGCTCACGTCTCCCGCCGCCCTTGCCCCCGCCGCCCTTGCCCCCGGCGTTCCTGCCCCCGCCGGCCCGACCCGGGCCCGTCCCGCGCCGCGGGCGCCGTGTCCCAGGCGCCGTGCACCGACGGAGCCCGCGCCAGCCCCACGCTGCCGAGACCGATCAGCGCCACGCCGACCAGCTCGGGCAGCACCCGCACCCCGAGCGCGATCTCCTCGCCGAACAACGCCCAGCCCAGGGCCACGCTGGTCAGCGCATCGCCCAGGGTCAGCGCCGGCTGGGACGCCGCGAGGGTCCCCGCCCGCAGCGCGCTCTGCAGCAGCAGGAAGCTGATCACGCCGACCACGCCCGTGGCGTACACCGGCCACTGCGCCAGCACCGCGCCCACCCCTTGCGGAAGCCGCCCGGTGACCTCCTTCAGCAGCGCCGCCGTACCGCCGAACGCCACGGCCGACGCCGACCCGAACAGCGCGGCCCGGGGCGCGCCCCGCACCAGGCTGCCGACCGAGGCCAGGGCCGTCACCACGACGAACAGCGCCAGGCCCGCCCAGCCCCACCGGCCGGAGTCGGCGGTGTCGTGACCGGCCGAAGGCGCGGCGGCGCCCAGGAACAGGGCGAGCCCCACGGCCAGCGCCACGAACGCCAGCCAGGTCCGCGGGTCGGGACGCCGGTGGAAGACCAGACTGCCCACCATCAGGGTGAACAGCAGCTCACTCGCCATCAGCGGCTGTACGACCGCCAGACTGCCCACCGCCAGCGCGGCCCCCTGGAGCACGGTCGTCAGCGCCAGCAGCAGCGCTCCGCCCACCCAGTAGCGGTCACGCACCAGCCGCAGCAGCGAGCGCACCACCGTGTGCCGGGCGCCCGCCCGGTCCTCGTCCTGTGCCGCGGCCCGGCGCTGCAGCACCGACGCCGCCGCGTTGGACAACGCGGCGAACAAGGCCAGGACGACGGTGAGGGCACTCACCGCCGCGCACGCCCGCTCATCCGGAACCGGTCCTCACCGCACGTCATCCGAACCGTGCGGCCAGCCGCCGGTACAGCCCCGGCGCCGCGCCCCGCACCCGGCACGGCAGCCGCAGCCAGCCGGGCACGTACACCTCGTCCCGGCCCCGCGCCACCGCCGTTCGCACCGCCTCGGCCACCCGTTCGGGCGGCACCGGACGCGGCCGGGACCGCCGGTAGGGAGTTCCCCGCCGCTCGAAGAACGGGGTGTCGACCACACCGGGCACCAGATGAGTCACCCCCACACCGGTGCCCCGGAGTTCGTAGCGCAGGGCGTCCGCGAAGCCGCCGATCGCGGCCTTGGCGGCCGAGTACACGGCCTCGTCGCGCACCGCCACACTGCCCGCCAGCGACCCGATGAGCACCACGCGGCCCGACCCGGCCGCCACCATGCCCGGCAGCACCAGCCGCACCAGCCGCAGCGTGGCGGGCACGTTGACGGCGAGCACCTCGTCGATGGCGTGCACGGGCATGTCCAGGAACTCTCCGGCCCAGCCGACCCCTGCACCGGCCACCAGCAGGTCCACCGGCCCCACCGTGGCCAGCGTGAAGTCGGCGAGCTGCCGGTCCGCACCCGGCAGGGTGAGATCCGCTGCGAAGGCGGTCGCCGAGGCGTCCTCGGCGACCTCACGCAGCCGCGACGGGTCACGCCCGCTGAGTACCAGCCGCCAGCCGCCCTCGTCGCTCAGCCGGCGTGCGACGGCCGCGCCGATGCCGGAGGACGCACCCGTCACAAGCGCCGTGCGCGTCCGCGGCCCCCGCCCGCCGACGGGCTCCCGTCGGGGCCTGGCGCGGTCCGCGTCGGGCGCGACGACCTGCTCCCCGGCAACCGGCCGGGAGCGGGAGAACGCATGGGCCATGAGGACCACCTTGGCTCGGGGCGGACGCCTGAACCCGGCCGGCCGAGCTGTCGGGCTCGGCTGTCCGGCCGGTCGGGCGGTCACGGAGTATCCCTGGTGATGCGCCCGAAACACCCGCTTGTGCGGTGGTTTGGAAGATGGCGGGCGGGTAACTGGAGGGCCGTGCTCGCCCACCGTTCGCCAAAGACCCGCCGGCCCGCCTCCGCGCGCCCGCCGCGGGGAGGCGGGCGGGTGCTCGTGGTCAGCGCGAGCATGGGCGCCGGGCACGACACGGTCGCCGCGGAACTGGCCCGCCGGGCCCGGGAACGCGGCGGCGACGCCTGGATCGTCGACGTCCTCGCGCTGCTGCCGTACGGCCTGGGCACCGCGCTGCGGCATTTCTACCGGGGGTCGGTGCGCCACTTTCCCTGGGCGTACGCCGCCCTCTACCGCTTCTTCCTGCGCCCCGGCAGCGGACACCGCCCCAGCGGGACCCCCCTGGCCCGACTCGCCGCCGGCCGGCTGCGGGAGCTGGCCGAACGTTCGGGCGCCGATGTGGTCGTCCCCGTCTTCCACCTCGGCGCCCAGCTCACCGGCCACCTCCGCGCCCGAGGGCTGCTGTCCGTGCCCAGCGTGGTCCTCGTCATCGACTTCGCGATCCACCGGCAGTGGCTCCACCCGGGCAACGACCGCTGCCTGTGCCTGACGGAGGACGCGGCGCGCGAGGTGCGGGAGAGTACCGGCACCCCCGCGCAGACGTGCGGTCCCGTCGTCGCCCCGGAGTTCTTCGCCGACGCGCCCGGCGCCGACGGGTGGCGGGAGCGTTTCTACCGGCTGGCGCCCGGGCGGCCCGCCGTGGTGCTCTCCGCGGGCGCCTGGGGAGTGGGATCCCGCCTGGACGCCACCGTCCGGCTCCTGGCGGGGAACGGGTTCCTGCCGGTCGTGCTCTGCGGGGACAACGAGCGGCTGCGCCGCGGCCTGTCCGGCACACCCGGCGTGCTCGCGCTGGGCTGGGTGACGGACATGCCCGGCCTGCTGCACGCGGCGGGCGCCCTCGTTGACAACGCCGCCGGCCAGACCGCCGTACAGGCGCTCGCCGCCGGGCTGCCGGTCGTCGGGCACCGTCCGATCCCCGGGCACGGCGCGGACGGGGTCCGGCGGATGGCCGCGCTGGGTGTGTCGGAGGTCGCCGAGGACGACACCGCGCTGCTCGGCGCACTGCGCCGACTCACCACGTCCGGCCCGGCCCGGCGGCAGCGGATCGCCACCGGACACGCGCTGTTCACGAACGACGCCCTGACCCGGATACTCGCCGAAGTCGAAGTCGAAGCCGAAGCCGAAGCCGAAGCCGAAGCCGAAGCCGAAGCCGAAGCCGAAGCCGAAGCCGAAGCCGAAGCCGAAGCCGAAGCCGAAGCCGAAGCCGAAGCCGAACGCGCCCGGCCGTGAGGGGCCCCGCGGAGGGAACCCGGCCGCGAACGCGCACCCGTTTCTCCGTCCAGCCGCGGGGCACCCGGCCGACGGCGAGAACCGGCCGAGGAGGCGACGCCGTGCGGCTCGACGAATTCCTGACCCTGGTCCGCGACCGCGGTGAGTACCACAGCGCGGACGAGGCCGAGCAGGTCAGTACTGCGGTCCTGTGGGTGGTCGCCTCCCGCATCGGGCCGGAGGAGGCCGCGAGCCTCGCCCCCGACCTGCCCGCACCCCTGGACGAGGCGCTGCGCCTGGAACGGGGGCGTCCCGAGACGTTCGGCCGCGAGGAGTTCCTGCGGCGTGTGGCCCAGCAGACCGGCGCCCGGCCACGCACCGCGGAATGGGACGCGGGCGCCGTGCTCTCCACCCTCGGCGAAGCGGTGCCCGGCGACCGCGTAGAGCACCTCCTCGCCCAGCTGCCCGAGGACTGCGCCGACCTCTTCGGCCGAAGGGGCGGTTCCCAAGGAGGTACCCATGACGGACGGTGAACGGCACTACGACGGCGGGGAGGACACCCCGCTCGGGGGATACGCGGCCCTTACGACGACCTTCGCGGCGGGGGCCGGGGTTTTCGCCGTGACGGCGTGGCGCCGCGGGCTGCGACTGCCCGACACCGTCCCCGCCTGGGACGTGGCCATGCTGGGGGCGGCGACGTTCAAGGTGTCCCGGCTGCTGACCAAGGACAAGGTCACCAGCTTCCTGCGGGCGCCGTTCACCCGGCGTGAGCGCGAGGGCGAGGCCAGTGAGGTGATGGACGCCCCGCGCGGCAAGGGCCTGCGGCGTGCCGTCGGCGATCTGGTCTCCTGTCCGTTCTGCGCGTCCACCTGGGTGGCCGGCGGGCTGGTCGGCACCTACGCCGTCGCACCCAGGGCCGCCCGGCTGGTGGCCGCCGGCCTCAGTGCCGTCGTGGTGTCGGACTGGCTGCAGTACGCGTGGAGCGTGACGGAGCAGGAGGCCGAGGGATGAGCGGGACCGAACGAGGCTGACCCGGCGTGGCGGCCGGTCAGTCCCGCGCGGCCCGCTCCGCGCGCTCGGCGTGCAGCTTCTTCACCCGGGCCGCCTCCTTGCGCACATCGGCCTGGACGGCGCGCTCCCGCTCCAGCCACTCCGGTCGCTCCTCCTTGAGCGCCTCGATCTGCTCCGTGGTGAGCGGCTCGGCCACCCCGCCCCGGTGCAGCCCCGCGATGGAGACGCCCAGTTTGGCCGCCACCACCGGTCGCGGGTGCGGGCCGTCGCGCCGCAGGTCCCGCAGCCAGGCGGGCGGGTCGGTCTGGAGCGCGTTCAGCTCGGCGCGCGTGACGACGCCCTCCCGGAACTCGGCGGGTGTGGCCTCGAGGTACACACCCAGCTTCTTCGCCGCGGTCGCGGGCTTCATGGTCTGGGTGTTCTGGTGCGACGTCATGGTGTCAAGGGTATCGAGCATGTGAGCGGCCTCGGACCACGCCCGGTAACCTGGCCCGGTGACAGGCTCGGAAGAAACCCCCTCGTTCCGGCTCGCGTACGTCCCGGGGGTGACGCCCGACAAATGGGTGCGCATCTGGAACGAGCGGCTGCCCGACGTCCCGCTGGCCCTGACCCAGGTCCCCGCCGCCGAAGCGGGCGGCGTACTGCTGGGCGGCGACGCCGACGCCGGGCTGGTGCGGCTGCCCGTCGACCGGACCGTGCTCAGCGCGATCCCGCTCTACACCGAGACCACCGTCGTGGTGATCCCGAAGGACCACCTCGTCACGGCGGCCGACGAGGTGACCGTCGAGGACCTGTCCGACGAGATCGTGCTGCACCCCCTGGACGACGTCCTCGGCTGGGAGCGGCCACCGGGCCGGCCCGCGTTCGAGCGCCCGGCCACCACCGCGGACGCCGTCGAGCTGGTCGCCGCCGGCATCGGCGTACTGCTGGCGCCCCTGTCGCTGGCCCGGCTGCACCACCGCAAGGACCTCACGTACCGGACGGTCACCGACGCCCCCGGGTCGAGCGTGGCGCTGTCCTGGCCCGAGGACGCGCACACGGACCGGGTGGAGGATTTCATCGGCATCGTCCGGGGCCGGACCGTCAACAGCACCCGGGGCCGGCAGCCCGCGCCGGCACCGCGCAAGGGCGAACGGACGGAAGCCGCCCCCGCGCGGCGCAAACCGGCGGCCGGGAAGCAGACCGGAGGGGCCCGGCGCGGCACGGGCGGCAAGCCGGGAAGCGGCGGGAAGAGCGGCGGCGGCAAGGGCGCCAGGCGCGGCAGGCCTCGCCGCGGCTGACGCTTCCAAGCGTCCGCCCCCCCCCGCCTCACCGGACCGTCGGACTCGGACTGGGCGCCGAGGTGTTCACCTCGAGACCGGGCGGCGCGGTGAGGGAGAGCACCGGCTCGCCCGGCTGCGGCGCCGGCGGAGTGAGCTGCGCCTTGGGGAGGTTCGGCGGTGCCGACTGCTGGAAGTTGACCTGGTCGAAGTTGACCAGGCCGGTCTTCTCCAGCACCGTGATGTGGTCCAGCACGGTGTCGTTGGCCTGGTCGGCCAGTTGCCGCACCAGGGAGTTCTTGGTGTTGGCGCGGATCTTGGCGATCACCGGGAAGATCTGTCCGTGCGTGATGCGCATGATGTTGACCGCGGTCGTGTCGAACTGCCTGCCCGTCGTCCCGTCCACGGTCGACACGAACTGCTGTTGCTGCGGGGAGGCAAGGTTGGGCAGGGTGATGCCCAGCTCCGGCGCGATCCGGCGGCAGGTCGCGTCGAGCCGGGCGTGCCCCACGACCAGGTGCTCGCCCGCCTCCTTCATCTCCGGTGTCGTCCCCCGCTCCATCGCCATCAGCCCCAGGGGGTGCTCCCACAGCCCCGCCGCCCGCACCTTCACCACGAAGTCCCGGTCGGCCTCGGTGAGCGGCCCGTACACGGTGTTGGTGATGATGCGGGCCTGGTCGCTGCCCGTGTTCCGCACCCCCAGCATCGTCGGGTAGGCGAGCGCGGTGAGGGTGAGGACCAGGGCGCCGGCCGTGAAGGCGGCCCCTGCCCTGGTGCGCGTGATGCGCATCGTGCCTCCTGGAGCGAGGACAGGCTCGGACACCAGGAGATACGGACACGGACGGCGAACGGATCACTTCCCCGGGCAAAAAATCGGCGAGACCAGGGAAACCGCAGAGACCGGAGAGACCAAAAAGATCAGAGAAACTGCAGAAACCGCAGAGACCGCAGAGACCGCAGAGACCGGAGAGACCGGAGAGACTCGGGGAAGGTGCCGCCCGATCCGGTCCGCGTACGACGCGCGGTCAGGCGGCCCGCACCGTCCGCACGAGCCACTCGTACGCCGCCCGGGCGGTGAACTCCGACTGGCCGCCGCGCACCAGCAGCCCGGCGGTGGCGAACTCCGGGGCGTCCGCCTGCGCGGCGACGTACGGGATCGCGATGCAGCGCATGCCGGCCGCGTGCGCGGCGGCGGCACCGGGTGCGGCGTCCTCCAGGACCACGCAGTCGGCCGGGTCCGCGCCCAGCCGGCGGGCCGCCTCCAGGAAGACGTCCGGGGCCGGCTTGCCCCGCGCGACCTCGTCGGCCGAGACGACCGTGCGCAGCCGCGCGTCGAGCCCGGTGCGGGACAGGATCGCCTCGATGGCCTCGGGCGACGACCCCGACGCCACCGCCAGCGGCACCCCCTCGTCCGCCAGCAGCTCGACGAACTTCCGCATCTCGGGGTAGGCGTGCGCGGAGGTGCGGGCCAGCTCCAGATAGTGGCGGTTCTTGACGGCGAGGAGTTCCTCCACCGGGGCGCGCAGGCCGTAGCGCCGCTTCCAGTCGGCGACCGTCTCCTGGGTGCTGATGCCCACGTACTCCTCGTGCTCCGCCCAGGTGAAGCCTGGGACGCCGTACTCGGCGAGGGTCCGCCGGCCCGCCTCGTAGTAGTTCGGCTCGCTGTCCACGAGAGTTCCGTCGAGATCGAAGACGACCGAGATGCCACCGAGAGTGCTCATGGGGTCCAGGATGCCAAGGGTCACTTCCGCGCCGAACGCCCGATCGACTCCACCAGGGGCAGCAGCCGGTGCGGGACGCGCTCACGCAGGGCCACCTCGGTGCGGGTGCGCACCACCGCGGGCAGGCTGATCAGCTTCTGGACCACGTCCTCCAGGTGCGCGTTGTCGCGGGCCACGACCCGGGCCAGCAGGTCCCCGCCGCCGGTGGTGGAGAAGGCCTCGACGATCTCCGGCACGCCCGCCAGCGCCTCGCCCACATCGTCCAGGTGCCCCTGGGTGACCTCGATGTGCACGAACGCGAGCACCGGATGACCCAGGGCGGCGGGGGAGAGGGCCGGTGCGGTGCCGGTGATCACTCCGTCTCGCTCCAGGCGGTCCAGGCGGGCCTGGAGGGTCCCGCGGGCGATCCCGAGGACGCGGGCGTACTCGCGCACACTGGTGCGCGGCTGCTCCAGCAGCAGTCGCAGGATGCGGGTGTCCAGCTCGTCCACGGCCACGGCGTACGCGACCTCCTTCGTCGGCCATTGGCTCGTTCGTGGCCGTAGGGGTGCCGTGAATACTGTACCAATGGCCCACTCCTGGATGAGCCTGTTGAGCCACTGGTGGAAGAGATGCTCCTATAGGAGTGTCGATGGCGCTGCGGACTCCGCGGCGCCTTTTTCATGCCAGTGACTCGGGGCCAGTGTGCGAGGGGGCGGTAATCAGTGCTGAAGAGGGTGTTCGTGAGCCCGGACCCGGGACGGTCCCGGCTGCGGTTCGCCGCGCGGGCCGTCCTCGGCATCGGGCTGGCCGTCGTCGTCTGCGGCCTGGCCGGCACCTCCCTGGTGGGCGCGGTGATCGGCGGGCTCGCCGCGCTGCTCGCGCTCTTCACCGTCACCGACGCCACCGTGCGCGGGCAGGTGGTCACCACCGTGCTGCTGCCGGTGGCGGGCCTGCCCGTGCTCACCGCCGCCGCCGCGCTGCACGACCACCCCGTGGCACGGGACCTCACCTTCCTCGCCGTCGTCGGTGCCGGTGTGTACGCCCGGCGCTGGGGCCCGCGCGGACACAGCCTCGGCGTGTTCGCCTTCATGACCTTCTTCATCGCGCAGTTCCTGCACGCGACCACGGACCGGCTGCCCGAGATGTACGCCGCCGTCCTGCTCTCCGTCGCCACCGCCGCGGCGGTGCGCTTCGGCCTGTGGTGCTACGAGCGCCGCCTGCCGCCGCCCGCCGCGCCCGCGCCTCCCGCCGGCACCGGGCTCGCCCGCATCACCACCCGCCAGGCCGTCCAGGCCACCGCGGGCGCCGGCTTCGCCCTGGTCGTCGGGCAGCTGGTGTCCGACCAGCGCTGGTACTGGGCGGTCGGCGCCACCTGGTGGGTCTTCGTCAACACCACCTCGCGCGGCGAGACCCTGGTCCGCGGCTTCCGCCGGGTCCTCGGCACGGTCGTCGGCATCGCCCTCGGCTTCCTGATCGCCTTCCCGCTGGCCGGGGCCGCGGTGCCCACGGCCGTGCTCGCCGCCGCCTGCGTCTTCGGCATCTTCTACACCGCCGCGGTCTCCTACACCTGGATGATGCTCTGCGTCACCCTGCTCGCGGAGCTGCTCTACGGTCTGCTGGGCTTCCTCAGCCCCGGGCTGCTCGCCCTGCGGCTCGTCGAGACCGGCGTCGGGGCGCTCGGTGCCGTGCTGGCCGTGCTCTTCGTCCTCCCCGTCACCACGCACGCCGTGACGGACGCGTGGATCCAGCGCGCCCTGCGCTGCGTCCACGCCTGCACCGCCGAGGCCGCCGCCCGGCTCGCCGGCACCGAGGGCGCCGACCCCGCGCCGCGCGTGGCCGAACTGGAGCAGCTGCTGGGACGGGTACGGCTGTCCCTCGCCCCGCTCGTGCACCCGCTGAACCCGGTGCGCGGCCGCAAGCACCGTGCCCGCCGCGTGCTCGCCCTGCTCGACGACTGCGCCCGGGAGATCCGCGGCCTGGTCGCCGTCGCCGCCGACCCGGAGGCCTCGCACGACGCACGGCTCACCGCCGCCTGCTGGCGTGTCGAGAACGCGGTCGAGGCGCTCACCGGCGGCGGCTCCGTCCCGGCCCGCGCGAGCGGACCCCGAGCCGCCGAACCCGCCCTCGCGCACCTCCACGGCCTGGAACACGCCCTGGCCGAACTCGCCGCGCCCCTGCGCGCCCCCTCGGGATCGCCGCTCGCCGGAGCCTGAGCCGTCCGGCCCGCATCACCCATTTGGTCTAGACCTGAGCTGATCGACTGCTACCGTCGCCCCGGGGCAGACGACGAGTCGACACGATCGTCCGGCGCCCGGCGAGGTGCCGGACGAACGGCACGGCACGGCACGGGGCGGGACGGCGGCACGAGGCGAGACGAGAGGGGTCACTGGTGACAGACGACGGCGAGACGCGGCGACGGCGGGCGTTCATCGGATCGTTCACGGCGGCCGGCGGGCCCGGCATCGTCACGGCGATCGTCGCGCCCGGCACCGGCGCGCTGACGGTCCTGAGCGGTACGGACCGCCTGGCCGACCCCTCCTACCTCGCCCTGGCCCCCGACGGCGGCACGCTCTACGCGGTCAGCGAGACGGCCGAGGGCACGGTGGCCGCCTTCCACGTGACCGGGGACAAACCCGAACCCGCCGGCCGCCCGGTGCCCGTCGGCGGCGACGGCCCCACCCACCTCGGCCTCTACGCCGGACACGTGCTGACCGCCAACTACGGCTCCGGCAGCGTCACCGCCGTGCCGGTCCGCCCCGACGGCACTCTCGCCCGGGCCGCGTCCGGCATCCTGAAGCACACCGGTTCGGGCCCGCACGCCCAGCGCCAGCAGGGGCCCCACGCCCACCAGGTGCGGCCCGACCCGAGCGGGCGGTGGGCGGTCAGCGTGGACCTCGGCACCGACTCGGTGCGGGTCTGCACCCTGGAGGACGGCGCCCCCGCCGTGCACCGGGAAGTCGCGCTGCGCCCCGGTTCCGGCCCGCGCCACCTGGCCTTCCACCCCGACGGCACCCGCGCCTACGTGGTCAACGAACTGGCGCCCACCGTCACCGTCTGCCGCTGGGAGGCCGCCGACGGCGTACTGCGACCGCTCACCGAGGTGCCGGTGCTGCCCGGGGCCCCGGCCGGTGACGCCTGTCCCTCGGGCATCGTGGTCTCGCCCGACGGCCGCTTCGTGTGGACCGCGACCCGGGGCGAGGACGTCCTGTCCGTCTTCGCGGTGGAGCCGGACGGACTGCGGCTGACCGCGACCGTGCCGTGCGGTGGGCACTGGCCGCGGGAGATCGCCGAGTCGGGCGGCTTCCTGTACGCCGCGAACGAACGCTCGGGCGACGTGACCTGGTTCGCCCTGGACCCCGAGACCGGGGTGCCCCGACGCGCCGGCTCCCTCGCGCTGCCGGCGGCGTCCTGCATCGTCTTCGGCTGAAGAACGGCCGAGGGCCCGCTCCGTCGCCGGAGCGGGCCCTTCGCCCTGCGTGTCCAGTGCGTCCTGCGTGTCTCGCGCGCGGTGCGCGTCAGCGTACCGGCGCACCCTGCGGCTGCTGCGGCGAGATGCCGAGCGCCGTCGTGTACCTGGCCAGCGTCAGCTTGCCGATCGCCGGGTAGGGGCCGAGCGGCTCGGCGGTGGAGCAGCCCGCCTCCTTGGCCGCCTCCTCCAGCAGGGACGCCTCGATCTCCGGGCCGATCAGGTACGGCGCGAGCGCCAGCTGCTGGGAGCCCGAGGAGCGCAGCTGCTCGGCCACGGAGGTGATCGAGCCCTCCTCGTCCAGGGCCGCCGCCATCACCGGCACGGCGAGGCGCGCGGCGAGCAGCATGCCGGTGATCCCGGCCGTCTGCACGGCCTCGTCACCGCCGACGGACGCCAGGATGATGCCGTCCGCGGCGGTCGCGACGGTGAACAGCCGGGCGCGGTCGGCGCGCGCCAGGCCCGCCTCGGAGAGCCGCACGTGCAGCGCCTCGGCCAGCAGCGGGTGCGGGCCGAGCACATCGGTCAGCTCGGCCGCGACCTTGCTGTCCATCACGGCCTGGCGGATACGGCGCAGCAGCGCCCCGTCCGGGCCGGCGAGCAGCGGCACGACGACGGCGACGGGGCCCTCGGGCTCCTTCACCTCCAGGCCGGCGGCGACCGCCTGCTCGTAGCGGGCGGTGCGCTCCTCGGCGGCCAACGCGAGGACGGTCGTCAGGGTGAGGAACTCCTCGTCGTCCCCGTCGAGCCAGCCGACGCGGGCGTCGAGGCCGGGGAGTTCGGAACGGGCGATGCTGATGACCTCGTCGGCGAGGCCCCGGGTGGCGCTACTGGGCGTCCCCGGAACCGCGAGGACGAGCGCCGGCGCGCCCTCGGGAGCCACCAGAGGTTCGGGACGGCGGTGCCGTCCGGGCTGGCGGGGGCGCGGCATTCGTACTGGCAGGCCGGACGCGGGCCCAGTGGGGGAGCTCATGGCGCCGCATGTTACTGGTTTCCCGGGTTTCCCTGTTCGGGGAGGGTGCAGGTGAGCGGTATCCGTCCGTTTTTGTCTGAAGAGTGATGTACGGATCGGCCGACATCGGCACGATTCACCTCGTCGGAACACCGATTCTCAGCCGTCCGGGTCAGTCGTCACCCACAGCATGCTGTCATCACCCGGAAGGGTGAATGGGCCGGTCGTGAGGTCGTTCGCGATCCGCACCGAGCCGTCCAGCGGATCACCCGCGGCCGCCGTCCGCCGCGCATGCGGCAGCCGCCTCGCCAGCTCCTCCTCCAGCGGTACGACAAGAGGGTCGCCCAGCTTCAGCAGACCACCGGTGACGGCGACCCGGGGCTCGCCCCCCGGCGGGCACACGGCGGCGGCCGAGTCGGCCATGTGCCGGGCGGCGGTCCGCAGGACGCCCGCGGCGACGGGGTCGCCGACCGCGCACGCGGCCACCTCCGGCGCGAAGGAGGCGAGGACGGCGGGACGGTCGGTCCGCGGATACACCTGGCCGGGCAGCCCCGCCACCGGGCCGAACCGCTCCTCGGCCCGGGCCAGCAGCGGCGCGGAGCCGCCCTCGCGCCCGTCGTGGGCGCGCAGCGCCGCCTCCAGGCCGGCCCGGCCGATCCAGGCGCCGCCGCCGCAGTCGCCCAGCAGGTGCCCCCAGCCGTCCGCGCGGCGCCAGCGGGTCAGGTCGGTGCCGGTCGCGATCAGGCCGGTACCGGCCGCCACCACGGCGCCCGCCCGCGGCCCCAGGGCACCGACGTAGGCGGTGACGGCGTCCGCGACCAGCGCGACCGTCCGCACTCCCAGCTCCCGGGCCAGCGCACCCGGCAGCTCGGCGCGCAGCGCGTCGCCGAGGGTGGCCAGTCCGGCGGCCCCGACGACGACGGTGCCGAGCCGGTCCACCCCGGCCTCCTCACCCAGCGCCCTCGCCATGGGCAGCAACTGTCCCAGCAGGTGCCCGGGATCGATGCCCCGGGCACCGGTGCGAACCGGCTCCCGCGACGCGCGCCGCCCGGTCACCCGCGGCCCCTCCGCGCCGTCGCCGGCCGTGCCGAGGACGACCCGCAGCCCCGAGCCGCCGGAGTCGACGGCGAGGAAGCCGGTGCTCACGGCAGGCGCCAGTCGACCGGCTGACCTCCCAGACGGACCAGCAGGTCGTTGGCCCGGCTGAACGGACGGGAGCCGAAGAATCCCCGGTCGGCCGACATCGGGGACGGGTGGGCGGACTCCACCGAGGGCAGCTCGCCGAGCAGCGGGCGCAGATTGCGGGCGTCGCGGCCCCACAGGATGGACACCATCGGCTTGCCGCGCGCCGCCAGCGCCCGTATCGCCTGCTCGGTGACCTCCTCCCAGCCCTTGCCGCGGTGGGCGGCGGGCTTGCGCGGGGCCGTGGTGAGCGCCCTGTTGAGCAGCAGCACGCCCTGCCGGGTCCACGGGGTCAGGTCGCCGTTGGAGGGCTGCGGGAGGCCGAGGTCGGTGTTCAGCTCCCGGAAGATGTTGACGAGGCTGCCGGGCAGGGGACGCACCTCGGGCGCGACCGAGAACGACAGCCCCACCGCGTGTCCGGGGGTGGGATAGGGGTCCTGACCGACGATCAGGACCCGGACGTCGTCGAAGGGCTGCTGAAAGGCCCGCAGTACGTTCGCGCCGGCGGGTAGATAGGTGCGTCCGGCGGCGATCTCCGCGCGCAGGAACTCACCCATCGAGGTGATCCGCCCGGCGACGGGTTCCAGGGCGTTCGCCCAGCCGGCTTCGACGATCTCATGCAAGGGTCGTGGTGCCACGGGCGTCACCCTACTGCCGTACGGGCGACGCCGATCAACCGGTGGCCAGGGCCGGTCCCCCCGGTCCGCTTCATCCGACGACCGCGGCCCGCACGCACAGCACGTCCGGCAGGTGGGAGGCCAACTGCCGCCAGTTGTCGCCGTCGTCGTCCGACGCGAACACCTCGCCGTTGCGGTTGCCGAAGTAGACGCCGGCCCGTTCCGCGTCGTCGGTGGACAGCGCGTCGCGCAGCACCGTGCCGTAGTGGTCCTCCTGCGGCAGTCCCGACGACAGCGGCTCCCAGCTCCTGCCCGCGTCGGCGGTGCGGAAGACCCGGCAGCGGCGGTCCGCCGGGACCCGGTCCGCGTCGGCGTTGATCGGGAAGACGTAAGCGGTGTCCCCGCGATGCGGATGGGCGGCGACCGCGAAACCGAACGTGGACGGCAGCCCCTCGCCGATGTCCGTCCAGTGCGCGCCGGCGTCGTCGCTGCGGTACACACCCCAGTGGTTCTGCAGGTACAGCCGGTCCGGGGCCGCCGCGTCCCGCGCCACCTTGTGCACGCACTGGCCGAACTCCGGGTTCGGGTCCGGCAGGAAGACCGCGGAGACACCGGAGTTGGACGGTGCCCAGCTCGCGCCGCCGTCCGTCGTGCGGAACACGCCGGCGGTCGAGACGGCGACCGTGACGAACCCGGGGTCCCGGGCGTCGGTGAGGACGGTGTGCAGCCCCTCGCCACCGCCGCCCGGCACCCACTGCGACCGGGACGGGTGCTCCCACAGGGGCCGGACCAGCTCGAAGCTCTCGCCCCGGTCCTCCGAGCGGTACAGCGCGGCCGGTTCCGTGCCCGCGTAGACCACGTCCGGCTCGGCGGCGGCCGGGTGCAGCTGCCACACCCGCTCCAGCGAAGCGCCGGTCTCCTTGGGGAACTTGACGGCCGGCTGCGCCGGCTCCGTCCAGGTCCGTCCCAGGTCGTCGGAGTGGAACACCGAGGGACCCCAGTGGGCGCTGTCGCCGCCGGCCAGCAGCCGCGGGGTGTCGCCGCGGGTGTCGAGGGCGACCGAGTAGACGGCCTGCGCGTTGAAGTAGGGACTCTCGTCGAACTCCCAGGTGCCACCCCGCCGGCGCCCGATGAACAGGCCCTTGCGGGTGCCCACGGCGAGCAGTACCTCGGTCATGCCGATCACCTCCGCGGCGTCCTCGTCGACGCCTTCGTCTCGGACACGGGCCAGTCTGCACCCCGGCACTGACAGTCACCTCTGGAAAGGGCGCCGCCGCAGGTCAGCGCGGTGATGTCGAGGTCCGCGGAGGTTGTGCGGCGCGGGCCGTCAGTCCTCTTGCGGCAGGGCGCGCTTCAGGATGCCGCCGAGGTCGGCCCCGGACGGCAGCGTGCCGAAGGCGTGCCCCCAGTCGCCGCCGAGCCGGCTCGCGCAGAATGCGTCGGCGACCGCGGGCGGGGCGTGCCGGACCAGGAGGGAGGCCTGGAGGGTGAGGGCCATCAGCTCCACCAGGCGGCGGGCACCCGTCTCCGACGCCTCGGCCAGCCCCGCCTCCAGTCGGGCCACGGCCGCGTCCAGCCGGGCGTCGGCCCCGCGAGCGAGGGCCAGTTCGTCGAAGAGGGCGTGCGCGGTGGCGGGGGAGCGGCCGAGCGCCCGCAGCACGTCGAGGGCGTTGACGTTCCCCGAGCCCTCCCAGATCGACAGCAGCGGAGCCTCGCGGTAGTGGCGGGGCATGCCCGACTCCTCCACGTAGCCGTTGCCGCCCAGGCACTCCAGGGCCTCCGCGGTGAACGCCGGTCCCCGCTTGGTCACCCAGTACTTGCCGACGGCGGTGGCGATCCGCCGGAACGCCACCTCACCCGCGTCCCCGCGCACCGCCCGGTCCGCGGCACCCGCCAGCCGCAGCGTGAGCGTCGTCGCGGCCTCCGACTCCAGCGCCAGGTCGGCCAGGACGTTGCGCATCAGCGGCTGGTCGAGCAGCCGGGCACCGAACGCGCTGCGGTGCCGTACGTGGTGTCCGGCCTCGACGAGCGTCTTGCGCATCAGCGTCGCCGACGCCATGACGCAGTCCAGCCGGGTGCAGTTGACCATCTCGATGATCGTCTTGACGCCCTGCCCCTCCGGCCCGACCAGCCAGGCCACCGTCCCGTCGAACTCGGGCTCGGACGAGGCGTTGGACCGGTTGCCGAGCTTGTCCTTCAGGCGCTGGACGCGGAAGGTGTTGCGGGTGCCGTCCGGCAGCACGCGCGGCACCAGGAAGCACGACAGGCCCCCGGGTGCCTGGGCCAGCACCAGGAACACGTCGCTCATGGGCGCCGACGTGAACCACTTGTGCCCGCGCAGCGTGTACACCCCCGACTCCGCCGTCGGGGTGGCCGCCGTGGTGTTGGCGCGGACGTCGGAGCCGCCCTGCTTCTCCGTCATCCCCATGCCGGCCAGCAGGCCCCGCTTCGCGCTCGGCGTACGCAGCTCCGGCTCGTACTCCCGGCTGGTCAGCAGCGGCTCGTAGACCTTCGCCAGCTCCGGCTCGGCGCGCAGCGCGGGAACGGCGGCGTAGGTCATCGACGTCGGACATCCGTGCCCCGCCTCGGTGTGCCCCCAGACCAGCCCGCCGGCGGTGCGGGCGACGTGCGCACCCGGCCGGTCGTCCGCCCAGGCGGAGCCGGCCAGGCCCTCGCCGACGGCCACCCGCATCAGATGGTGCCAGCTCGGGTGGTACTCGACCTCGTCGATCCGGTTGCCGTACCGGTCGTGGGTGCGCAGCACGGGTTCGTGCCGGTTGGCCAGGTCGCCCCACTCCTGCGCCTGGGCGCTGCCGGCCCGCAGGCCGAGCCGCCGCAGCTCCTCCTCGGCCCACCCGGCGCCCTCCCGCCGGAGCCCCTCCAGCAGGGCCGGGTCCTCGCAGGCGTCGTAGGGAGCCAGGGGAGGGGGCTGATTGGTGACGTCGTGCGTGGCGTACCCCTCAGGGTGGCCCGCCGACTCCCCGTACGGGTCCTGCGCGAGTGTCGTCATACCGTCGAGTGTTGCACTATTGCTGCGGGCGCAGCAATAGTGCAACACCGCGAACGCGCGTAGAGTACGTGTCCATGTGCAGCGACGACCGGTACGTGCTCAGGGAAACGCGCGACGCGTGCCCGCGCCCGTGAACGAGCCCGCGCCCCCGGACGACCCCGCACTGCGCCCGCTGTCCGCGCGGTCGGTGGTCCTGAGCCTGCTCCTCGGGGCGCATCCTCCCGAGCTGTCGGCCCGGGAACTGGTGCGGCTGGTGGAGGGCTTCGACGTCGGTGGGTCCACCGCGCGCGCGGCGCTCAGCCGGATGACCGCCGCCGGTGACCTGCGGCGCACGGACACCGGTTACCGCCTCAGCGAGCGGCTGCTGGAGCGCCAGCGGCGCCAGGACGAGGCCGTGCGCCCGCACACGCGCGCCTGGGAGGGCGACTGGGAGATGGTCGTGGTCACCGCCACGGGACGCGGCGCGGCCGAACGCGCCGACCTGCGGGCCCGGCTGACCGCCCTGCGCCTGGCCGAACTCCGGGAGGGCGTGTGGCTGCGCCCCGCCAACCTGTGCCGTACGCTCCCCGCCGAGCTGGACCGGGTGGCCGAGCGCCACGCCTCGCGCCCGGCCCGTCCGGCCCGCGACCTGGCGGCGGAGCTGTGGCCGCTGGACGCCTGGTCAGCCACGGCCGGGGCGCTGCTCGACCGGGTCGGCCGGGTCCGGCGGCCGGCCGACCGGCTCACCGCCTTCGCGGCCGTCGTGCGCCATCTGCTGGCCGACCCGGTCCTGCCTGGCGAACTCCTCCCGTCCGACTGGCCGGGTGCGGCCCTGCGGGAGGCCTACGCGCGATACCAGCGGGAGCAGACCGGGCAGGTCCGCATGCGCGTCACTGGTAGGTGATGTCCGACGACGCGTACCTGCAGTGGGTGCCGTCGGGGCCCGAGCCGTTCGAGTCCGGTTCGTCGCCGTCGTCGTTGCCGATGTACTTCTGGCACGGGACGATCTTCCCGTCGTCGTCCCCGACGACGGTGATGTCGCGCAGCGTGGCGCTGTCGCCGTAGTTGGTGTTGATGCCGGCGATCCGGCTGCCCTTCCAGCCCACCTCGATCGAGTCGAGGTTGATGGTCCGCTTGTGCTGCGTCGAGCAGTTGCCGCAGGAGCGGACGAAGGTGCCGAAGTTCCGCACGGCGAAGTCCGACACGTTGAGCGTCCCGGCGCCGTTGAACTGGAAGACCTTGTCGCTGGCCTCCTTCGCGCCGCCGCCGGTGACCGTGTAGACGTTCGACGACGAGGAGCCGCGGAAGGTCGCCGCGTCCTCGCCGACATCCTCCCACCAGACGTTCTGCAGGGTGCAGCTGCCCTTGCAGTGGATGCCGTCGGCGGCCGGGGCGCCGATGATCACGTTCTTGAGGACGGCGCCGGGAGCCAGTTCCAGGATCGGCCCCTGGTCCTCGTCCTGGCCGCCGGAGCCGAGGTCACCGGTGCCGTAGAGGCGCTTCATCCCGTAGTCCTTGGTGCCGGAGACCGGGATGGTGGCGGAGACGCCCTCGCTGCCGTTGGGCGTCGGCCAGGTGGCGGCCTGCGCCGAGGCGGCTCCGGTAGTCATGAGCATGCCAATTAATAATCCGAGTGCGGCCAGTGCGCCGGTCGCGGTGCGTCGCCGCCCGTGGGGGCGTGTCGCGGCAGTCATGTTCGGGTCCCTTCCGTGGGGGGAGTGGGGGTGGAACGGAACATGTGTGTGAACGCTGTG
The DNA here is from genome assembly GCF_028473745.1 of Streptomyces sp. M92. Taxonomy (NCBI): domain Bacteria; kingdom Bacillati; phylum Actinomycetota; class Actinomycetes; order Kitasatosporales; family Streptomycetaceae; genus Streptomyces; species Streptomyces sp. M92. The sequence continues at coordinate 6,496,260 of NZ_CP101137.1, read as the reverse complement.
CATGGTGCTCGACGCCGCGTGGACGCGATGGGGCAGGCGTGGAGCCTTGCCGGACATCGCGTCCGCAGCGGTCATGCTGATGAACGGACCGTAGAGGGTAAGCGCTTTCTGGTCAACGTCTGGCACGCCGTTCCGCCTCAGACGGCCCACCCGTACTGGTCCGGCATCCGGACCGCGTCGCCCAACTCCCGCGCCGCGTGCTGCCCCCACGAAGGCTCGCGCAGCAACTCGCGGCCCAGCAGTACAGCGTCGGCCTCGCCGTTGGCCAGGACCTTCTCGGCCTGCCCGGCGTCGGTGATCATGCCGACGGCGGCGACCGGCAGCGTGGTCCCGGCCTTGACGCGCTCGGCGAACGGCACCTGGTACCCGGGGCCGGTGGGGATCCTCACGCGCGGGGCGTTGCCGCCCGTGGAGACGTCGAGGAGGTCGATGCCGTGGGTCTGGAGGTCGCGGGCGAAGCGGACGGTGTCCTCGGGTGTCCAGCCGCCCTCCTCCAGCCAGTCGGTCGCCGAGATCCGGAAGAACAGCGGCTTGTCGTCCGGCCACACCGCCCGTACGGCGTCGACGACCTCGAGGGCGAAGCGGGTGCGGTTCTCGTACGAGCCGCCGTAGGCGTCGGTGCGGTGGTTGGAGTGCGGCGACAGGAACTCGTGGATCAGGTAGCCGTGGGCGCCGTGGATCTCCACGATCTCGAAACCGGCGGCGAGGGCCCGGCGGGCCGCGTCCGCGAACTGTCCGACGATCTCCTGGATCTGCGTGGAGGCCAGCTCGGTCGGCGCCGGGTGGCGGTCGTCGAAGGGCAGCGCGCTCGGCGCCACCGGCTGCCAGCCGTGCGCCTCCGGGCCGACCGGCGCCCCGCCCTTCCAGGGCTGCGCGGTCGAGGCCTTGCGGCCCGCGTGGGCCAGCTGGATCGCCGGCACCGTCCCCTGCGAGCGCAGGAAGTCCGTGATCCGCCGGAAGGCCTCGGTCTGGGTGTCGTTCCACAGGCCCAGGTCCTGCGGGGAGATCCGGCCCTCGGGCGACACGCCGGTGGCCTCGACGACGATCAGCCCGGTGCCGCCGACCGCGCGGGCGCCGTAGTGCGCGAAGTGCCAGTCGCCCGGGACGCCCGCCATGGGGCCCTCCGGCGCGGCGGAGTACTGGCACATCGGCGACATCCAGATCCGGTTGGGAATCGTGGTGTCGCGCAGCTGGAGGGGCTGGAAGAGGGCGTTCATGGCGGGCTGCTCCCTTGGTCGGGGCGGAAGGAACGGTCGTACGATAACCCTCGTAGTACGACGGGTGTCAAACTACGATGCCTTTCGTACAATGAGGCCTCAGTCGGAGCCCCTGCCGGACAGTGGGCCCCTCCCGGACCAACTGGAGCCGCCGTGACCCCCGCCGTTCCCGCCGCCGGCACCCGCGCTCTGCCCCACCCGGCGCGCGACGACATCCGGCTGGAAGGAGTGCTGCACGCGCTCTCCGATCCGATGCGGCTGCGGATCGTGCGGGAACTCGCCGCCGACAGTGACGCGCTCCTGTCCTGCTCCCACTTCGTCCTGCCGGTGACGAAGTCCACGACCACGCACCACTTCCGGGTACTGAGGGAGAGCGGGGTGATCCGGCAGACCTACCGGGGCACGGCCAAGATGAACGGCCTGCGCAGGGACGACCTGGACGCGCTGTTCCCGGGGCTGCTGGACGCCCTGCTGGCGGCGGCGGCCCGTCAGGCCGCCCGTCTCGGCACCGGCTGACGGCGTTCGCGAGGAGCTATCGGACCGCCGCCCCGCGCGCCGCCGCCAGCAGCGACTTCCAGTCGGACAGCTTCACGACGTGCCGCCCCAGTGAGGCCCCGAGTTCCGCCTCGGCCCGCTCGATGCCCCGCCAGCCGCTCCACTCGACCGGCTCGACGCCTTCGGCCCGCAGCGGTCCGAGGGGATCACCCGTGGGGAGGTCCCGCCGTACGAGTGCGGGGGCGTCCGCCAGCAGGGACGTCACCGTCTCCTTCGCGCAGGGCCGGTTGGTGCCGATGACCCCCGTCGGGCCCCGCTTGATCCAGCCGGCCACGTACTCGCCGGGCGCGACGGCATCCGCGCGCAGCACCCGCCCCGCCCGGTGCGGCACCGTCCCGCTCGCGGCGTCGAACGGCAGTCCTTCCAGCGGCACTCCGCGGTAGCCCACCGACCGCAGCACCAGCCCGGCCTCGATCTCCTCGTAGCGCCCGGTGCCGGTGACTCCTCCGCGCCCGTCCGGCCGGGTCCGCTCGAAGCGCACGGCGCCCACCCGGCCGTCGGCGCCCGCGATCAGCTCCACCGGGCGCAGGAAGAAGCGCAGGCGGAGCCGGCGGGCGGCGTCCGGTGCGGGCCGGCCGGCCCAGCCCCGCAGCACCTCCACGTTGCGGCGCCGCGTGCCGGGCAGCCCCGAGGGGTCACGGAACGCCGGGTCCAGCGCCGGCTCGGCCGGCTCCACCAGCACGGCCGTGTCCGGCAGGGCGCCCAGCTCGCGCAGTTCCTTGGTGGTGAAGCGGGCCTGCGAAGGCCCCCTGCGGCCCACGATGTGCACATCGGACACCCGGCCGGCGGCGAAGGTGTCCAGGGCGGCCTGCGGAACGTCGGTACCCCGCAGCTCCGCCGCCCCGCGCACCAGCATCCGCGCCACGTCGACGGCGACGTTGCCCACCCCGATCACCACCGCCGACCGCACACCGCTCAGGAACCCCGCGTCCACGGCGTCCGGATGGGCGCTGTACCAGGACACGAACTCGGTCGCCGACCAGCTGCCCGGCAGGTCCTCGCCGGGGATGCCCAGCCGCCGGTCGGCGGCGGCGCCCACGCAGTACACCACCGCGTGGTACAGCTCCCGCAGCCGGGCGGCCGGTACTCCGCCGCTGCCGACCGGGACCGCGCCGAGGAACCGCACCCGCTCGTGCTCCAGCACCGTACGCAGGGCGTTCTGGAGTGACTTGATCTTCTCGTGGTCGGGGGCCACGCCGTACCGCACCAGCCCGTACGGGCACGGCAGCCGGTCCAGGACGTCGACGCGCACCTCCTGGCCGAGCTGGACGAGGCTCTGCGCGGTGTAGCACCCGCTCGGTCCCGAGCCGACGACGGCGACACGCAGCACGGCGGAACTCCTTGTCCGGGGCGGGCGGAGTCAGGTCGCTGGGTCTCCAGCATCCCACCGTCCCCGCTGCGCTGACAGGGTGCTGCGCCCGGTGAACGGCGCGTGTTCCGTGCGTGTTCCGTTCGTATGGAATGTGATCATGCGGTTACTTTCTGTGTATGCCCGACGCATCGATCGTTGATCGTTCTCTTCAGCTTTCCGATCGCTGTCCGGACGACGGCGAGATGTCCGTGCGGCAGACCTGGGTGGTGCGCGAGGGTGCCACCGCCACCGCGTGGTTCGACGTCCGGCTCACCTTCGCCGACGGCGCCCGGCTGGAGGCGCTCGCCGTGCTGTCCGGTCGGGGGGTGCGCGTCGAGGACGTGCGGGCCCGGCCGCCGCTGTCCCTCGACGACCTCGCCGTACTCGCCGATTGGCTGGAGAGTCCGCTGTTCGACGCCTGCGTGCCGGGCGGTTGTGCGGCCGCGTCGCCCGGTTCGCGGCGCGCCCGCCCCGCCTGGCCGGGCGGCAGGGAGGGGCGCCGGCTCGTCGCGCGGGAGTACCGGGCGGCCCGGGAGGAGGGCGGCGACCCGGTCCTCGCGGTGATGCGCGCTACCGGGCACAGCCGGCGCAGGTCGCTCAGACTGATCGGCCAGGCGCGCGACGAGGGTTTCCTGGCCCCGCGCCGCGCGCGTCGCTGACGGTCGGCCGGCGGACCGTCACAGCATCCGGCGCATCCGCGAGATCTCGCTGGTCTGCTGGGCCACCACGTCGTCGGCCATCTCCTCGATCCGCACGTTGTTGCCCTGCGACTTGACGTCGGTCGCCATGGTGATCGCACCCTCGTGGTGAGTGATCATCAGCGTCAGGAAGAGCTGGTCGAACGCCTCGCCCCGGGCCTCGCGCAGCTTCTCCAGCTGGGTCCCGGTCGCCATGCCCGGCATCGCGGCGTGGTCGTGCCCGCCGTCCGTCTCCTTCTCGCCGTGGGTCTTCAGCCAGCCCCTCATCGCACCGATCTCCGGCCCCTGGGCCGCGGAGATCCGTTCGGCGAGCTTCTTGACCTGGCTGGAGGCGGCCTGCTCCGGCGCCAGCTCGGTCATCTCCAGGGCCTGGGCGTGGTGCTGGATCATCATCCGCGCGTAGGAGACGTCCGCCGAGTTGGGGGAGTCGTCGTCGGCGCGCTGCTTCTGGGCCTCCTCGGCGGAGAGCGTCCGGTTCTCACCGCCCGGCTCGCCGGGAGCGATCACCGAGGGCCCGGCCGCGGCCGCCTTCCCCCCGTCGGTGCCGGACTCGCAGGCCCCGAGCCCGAGTACGGCCAGCGTGGTCAGTGCGGCCGTGACGAGCGACGCGCGGGTCGACGCGGAGCGGAAGGACACAACGACCTCCTGTGGCTTGTTCGTCCCCCTGGGGCAGGGGCGTGGAGCGCCTCGTGCGGCGGAGCACCTCGTGAGTGCGATGACCGTCTTAGCACGCTTCCGCGTGTCACTGATCAAAAAACTTCATCACGAGCCCGTTGCCCCCTGTTGGTATGAGCATGGCGAAGACGATACTGCGGTGGTGCGTGAACCGTTCCGTCGGAACGGACGTAGGGAGGAAACAGTGATCCTGTTGAGCGACCCGCGAACGCGGCGCAGACGCCTGGGAGTCGCGGCGGCCGCCGCCGGTCTCCTGTCCGCGCTGCTCACGGCCGGTCCGGCCGTGGCGACCCCCGACCCCGGGGACGCCCCGGCGAAGTCGAAGGAGGTGTCCAAGAGCGCCCGCGCCGAAGCGCGCGACGCCATCGAGGGCGGCGAGATACCCGGCGTGGACCGGATAGTCCACTCGGACAACATCGAGCACCTGGCCAACATCCCCAAGGACGCGCTGCCCGGCACCAATTCGGACCTGGCCTTCCAGGGCCGGTACGCTTTCGCCGGCAACTACGACGGCTTCCGCATCTTCGACATCAAGAACCCGAAGAAGCCGAAGACCGTCGCCCAGGTGCTGTGTCCCGGCTCGCAGAACGACATCTCCGTCTCCGGAGACCTGCTCTTCCTGTCGACCGACTCCTCGCGCAGCGACAGCAGTTGCAACAGCACCACGCAGCCGGCGACCGAGAAGTCCTCCTGGGAGGGCATGAAGGTCTTCGACATCAGCGACAAGCGGAACCCGAAGTACGTGGCGGCCGTCGAGACCGCCTGCGGTTCCCACACCCACACGCTGGTGCCCGAGCGCAGGAACGTCTACGTCTACGTCTCCTCGTACTCGCCGAACGCCGCCTACCCGGACTGCCAGCCTCCGCACGACGGCATCTCCGTCATCAAGGTGCCCCGCAAGGCGCCCGAGCGGGCGGCCGTCGTGGACTTCCCGGTGCTGTTCCCGGGGGAGGGCCCCGACGGCGGCGGCAACCCGGGCGGCCCGGTCAACCCGGGCGTCTCCAAGACCACCGGCTGCCACGACATCACCGTCCTGCCCTCGAAGGACCTCGCGGCGGGCGCCTGCATGGGCGACGGCATCCTGTTCTCCATCAAGGACCCCGAGCGCCCGAAGGTCATCGACCGCGTCCAGGACAACGTCAACTTCGCGTTCTGGCACTCGGCGACCTTCAACCAGAAGGCGGACAAGGTCGTCTTCACCGACGAGCTGGGCGGCGGCGGCGCCGCCACCTGCAACGCGGAGGTCGGCCCGAACCGCGGCGCCGACGGCATCTACGACATCGTCGGCCGGGGAGACCACCGCGAGCTGGTCTTCCGCAGCTACTTCAAGATCCCCCGCCACCAGGCGGACACGGAGAACTGCGTCGCCCACAACGGCTCGCTGATCCCGGTCAAGGGCCGCGACATCATGGTCCAGGCCTGGTACCAGGGCGGCGTCTCCGTCTGGGAGTTCACCGACTCCGAGCACCCGAAGGAGATCGCCTACTTCGAGCGCGGCCCGCTGAGCACGGAGACCATCTCCACCGGCGGCTCGTGGTCGGCGTACTACTACAACGGCTACATCTACTCGAACGACATCGCCAAGGGCTTCGACGTCCTCAAGCTCAGCGACCGGCGCACCGACCCGGCCAAGCGGGTCCACCTGCGTGAGCTGAACACGCAGACGCAGCCGGACTACTTCGACTGAGCCGGCCGGCCGGGCCCACCGGTCGCGAAGAACCGCGACAGGTCCGTGTCGCACGTCGTCCCGCCGGGCGCCTCGGCGTCCGGCGGGGCACCCAGCCCCCATTCCAGCCGGTAGCGCTTGAACAACTCGGCGCGCAGCACCGGCACGGGCATCGGCACCCCCGGCACCAGGGCGGCGAACACGGCCCCCATCAGCAGCGCCCGCAGCATCGGGTAGTCCCGGTCGACGTCCCGCGAGCCGTGCCGGGCCACGGTGTCCCGCAACAGCTCGGCCAGCCGCCGCTGCTCCGGGCACGGCACGAAACCAACCTCGGCCTGGAGCAGGCCCGCCATGTGCTGGCGCATGAGCACGGGCCGGTCCCGGGCGAGACCCAGGACCGCGTCGATGGCCCGTGCCATCCGCTCCGGCCCCTCGTCGGTGCGCGGCTCGCGCTCCAGGGCCTCCTCCAGCGTGCGGTGCATCAGCCGGTGCACGGCGGACTGCACGAGCTGCCGCTTGCCGGGGAAGTAGTACGAGACCAGACCGCGCGCCGAACCGGCCCGGTCGGCGATGGCGCCCAGGGTGGTCGCCTCGTACCCGTGCTCGCCCACCAGCTCCACCGCGGCATGCAGAAGCCGCTCCTTCGAACGCCTCCGCAACTCTTCATTGACCGAGGCGCTGCGCGGGGACATCCTGTACTCCTGCGTTGACTGGCTGCCAGCCAACTATACTCGGCGCAGACGGACGGGCCCTGTCGGGTCCGCTCCGGCACCGTCTGCCTCGGGCGACACGGGGGATCGTCCGAGGCGGACGGGCGCCGTCCTCGGTTGCCTCGGGCCACCGGCTTGCCGGGCGCGCCGGCGGCGGTCAGCGCACCAGGTCCAGCACCGGCCGCAGCCCCGCCGCGCGCTCGGTCACCGGCAGGTGGTCCACGAAGTGCACGGCGCAACCGAGGGCCGCCGCGCCGCCGTCCGCCCGCCGGTCGTCTCCGACCATCAGCGTCCGGCCCGGCTCGGCCCCGAGCGCCGCGCAGGCGGTCGCGAACAGCCGTGGGTCGGGCTTCTGGATGCCGTGCTCGTACGACAGGACGTACGCGTCGACGTACCGGTCCAGGCCGTGCGCACGGAAGACCGGGCGCAGATCCCAGCCGATGTTGCTGACCACCCCGACGGCGATTCCCCGCTCGCGCAGCGCGCCCAGCACCTCGGCGGCGTCGGGGTAGGGGGTCCAGGCGTCCGGCGTCATGTGCCGGTCGTACAGCACGTCGTGCAGTTCCGGGTCCGGCAGCCGCACCTGCCGGGACAGTCCGGTGTAGGCGGCCCGGTGCAGCCGGGCGCTCTTGTCCCGGACCGCCCATGTCCCGGCGAGTTCCTCCGGTATCCGCGCCGGCGGGGCTCCGCCGGGCAGCGCTCCCGCCTCCTCCAGCGCGCGGGCCGCCGCGGCGAGCTCCGGTCCGGTGAGCGTCGTCCCGGTGCCCGTCAGCGCCCCGCGCAGCCAGGCGTCGGTGGGTTCGATGCGGAAGAGGGTCCCGGAGAAGTCGAACAGTACGGCAGTCATGGGCGGATGCTACGAGGCGACGGTGGACGCGGCGAGGGCCGGGCGCCGGCGTTCTCAGCGGTGACGGCGCTCGTGGACCAGCGCCGCGACGGCCACCACCAGGGCACCCAGGAGCCAGCCCCCCGCGACGTCCGTGGCCCAGTGGACGCCGAGCCACACCCGGGTCACGCCGACGCCGACGACGGAGACCACCGCCACGGCCAGGGCGGTCAGGCGTACGCCGCGGCTGGTGCCGTAGTGGTGGAGCAGCCATACGAGCAGGCCGCACACGAACGTGGCCGTCATGGCGTGCCCCGAGGGGAAGGCCGCGTAGTGCGCGGAGTCCACGGGGTCGGGCCAGACGGGGCGGGCCCGGTCCACGGCCGCCTTCAGCGCCTGCTGCAGCAGGCTTCCGAGCAGACACGTCATCCCCAGCCACACGGCCGTCCACCGGTCCCGGCGCCGGAACCAGAGCCACAACACCACCGCCGCGCACAGCAGTCGCATCGTCCACGTGTCCCACACCCAGTCGGTGAGGATCCGCATGGCGTGCGTGATGCCCGGTTCGTCGACCGCCCAGCGGTGCGTCGTGTCCGCGATGTCGTCGTCCACGCCGACCAGCGGACCCCATTCGAGGGCCACCAGGGTGAGCAGGAGCGCCGAGCACGCGGTCAGTACCCGGGTGACGCGGAGGGCGGTGCGCGGCTGCGGGGGACTGGGCGGGGAGTCGACGGAGGGCGTCTGCATGCTGCGATACTCGCCGACCCGGGCGGTCCGGGGCCAATCCCGGGGCGGTTTCCGCGATGCGGGAGGGGCGTAGCGCCGCGCGCGGGGCTATCCCAGCGCCCGCAGCCCCGGTACGAACGCCACCAGCACCGGCACCACCGGCACCAGCGCGGCCGCCGCCGTCAGTCGCAGCCGGCGGGCGGCCGACAGGCGGTTCGGTGGCGTGAGCAGCCGGTGTACGCGTTGCGGGACATGGGCGTGCGTCGTCGGGCAGGGGCCGAACACACCCCGGTCCTCGTTGAGTTCGACCAGCGCGAGCGCGGTCGTCAGCCGGCCGAAGCGGCGGGAGGCCACGTCGTCGGCGGCGAGTTCCACCAGGCGGTGCATCTCGTCGCGGAACGCCGCGAACACCGGAACCTGCGGGAAGCCGTCCGCCAGGGCGGCCGAGCAGTGCAGCAGCCAGTCGTGCCGCGCCTGCGCGTGCCCCTTCTCGTGCGCGAGCACCGCGTCGAGCTGGCGGCCCTTGAGGCGGCGCAGCGCGGCCGTGGTGACGACCAGCCGCGGGGGAGTGCCGGGCAGCCACCAGGCGTCCGGCCGGTCGCCCTCCAGGACGACGAGCCGGTCCGAGCGGGGCGCCTCGCCCGGCAACAGCGGCGCGCGGTGCAGCAGTTCGGCGCGGCGCCGCCGACGCCGGATACGGGCGCGCGCGATTTCGCGGGCCAGCATGGCGGCGCTCCACAACCCGCCGCAGGCCAGCGCGACGGCGGTGGTGTCCGCCCAGAGTCCGGACGTGCCGAGCGCGTACGCCTCCACCACCGGGCGCGGCGCCGTCGCGAAGACGTGTCCGCCCACCGCGTGCCACGCCGCCGCCGCGCTGAACGTCATCGACAGGGCGCAGCACACGAGTACGGCCGCCACGACGCACTGCCACACCCACAGGGCGACCACCGGTTCACGGTCCGGCCAGTCGGCGCGGGCGAGCAGCCTCGGGGCGAGGACGGCGGTGAGAGCGCCGAGCAGCAGCAGCGCCGCGGGGAGAATCATGGCAGCAGCCTATGAGCGCAGCATCCGCCGCAGTGCGGCCCGCCGCACAAAGTGACGCAGGCAACGATTGCGTCCGGGGTGTGCCGGGTAGCGCCGGGCGTCGTCGCCGGGCCCTCTTGAAGGACGGCTGTCACATGGTCAGCAGCATGGCCAGCATCGCGATGCCCATGGAGAGCCGGCACGCCCGCGCCAGCTCCGGACGGTCGCCCCAGCCGTCCGCCGCGCCGCCCTCCGCCGCACCGTCCCCGGCCGTGCCGTCCCCCGCCACGGCGGCCACCGGCAGCAGACGCACGCCGCTCAGCAGTACATACCCGGTGAAGTAGAGCAGCAGCAGCCCGGTGAGCAGGGGAATCCCGGACGAGCCGTGCGCGTGACCGTGCGCGGACGTGCCGGTCATGACGAGAGCCATGTACACCATGGCCGCGGCCCCGACCAGATGGTGCAGGTGATGACGTCCCGACCGGGCAGCCCACAGGGCGCGCAGCCCGGCGGCGCCGAACACCGCCGCGTAGGCGGGCCAGGCCCAGGCCGGCGGGGTGAACACCGCCGCGGGCACGGCCATGGCGGCCATGCCGAAGCCCATGAGCGCCTCGCCGCCCGCGGCGCGGCGCTGCTCCTCCACACCGCTGCGCATCCGCAGCAGGCAGTACGCGCCGGTCGCCGCGCACAGCGCGACCAGCAGCCACCCCGACGACGTCGGTCCGTGCACACGTGCCTCCCCCGCTCGCGCTTCGACGGCCGCTGCCCGCCGGTCGGTCAAGGACTGCCCGGGCCGTGCGGCGCGCACGCGAGCGCAAGGGAGTACACGAGGGGCATTAGGGGGAGCACGGCCCTTTTTATTTACAGGTAAAACACCTGTTAATCTTTTCGTATGAGCAGTGCGACCCCCACCCCCGGCACCTCACTCGGCCGCCGCCTGTCCCTGACCGGCGTGCTGCGCCTGCGCCGCCCCTCCGAGATCTGGTTCAAGCCCGCACTGAGTTCGGTCGCCGCCGTCGCCCCGCCCAACCTGATCCTGCTGGCGCTCGGCCGGCTCGATCTGGCGATGTACACCATGGCCGGGTCCCTGTGCGCCCTCTACGCCCACAACCGCCCCTACGCCGCCCGGGCCCGCGTGCTGGCCTGGGTCGTCGTCGGCATGCTCGGTGGCGTCGCCGTCGCCCTGGTGACCGCCTCGCTCACCCGCGACGCGGTCGTCCTGGTCACGGTCGGCGCCCTGCTGGCCGCTGTCCACAAGGCCCTGTGCGACGCCACCCGCGTCGGCCCGCCGGGCAACGTGGTCCTGACCTTCATCAGCTCCGCCGCCCTCTTCGTCCCGCAGACCTTCGGGCAGATCCCCGGCCACCTGGCCCTGGGCGCCGCCGCGGGCGCCTGGGCCTGGATCGTCGGCATGGCACCCGCCCTCGTCCGCCCGCACGGCCCCGAGCGCCGGGCGACCGCCCAGGCGCTGAACGCCGCCGCCGCGTACGCCGGCACCCGGGGCACCGGCGACGGCCACACCGCGGCGCGCGCCGCCGGGTACGCCGCCGTCCAGGCCGCCTGGCAGACGCTGCTTGCCCTCCCGGCCACCGGCACCCGCGCCACCACCCGGCAGGCCCTGGAACGCCTCGTCGTCCGCGCGGAGGTCGCGCTCGCCGCACCCGCCGACACGGACCCGGAGCGCCTGCGTGACTGGGCCCGCGCCCTGCGCGGCACCGGCCGCGTCCCCCGCACCGGCCCCACTGAGGGCGCCGCCGACGAACTCCTCGGTGTCGACACCGAGCTCGCCGCGCCCCCCACCCCGCTGTGGCGGCGACTCGGCCCGCTGGGCCCGATCGCCCTGCGCACCGCCCTCGGCTGCGCCCTCGCCGGCTACGCCTCCCTCGCGCTCGGCATCGGCCGCCCGTACTGGGCCCTGGTCACCGCCGCCGCCCTCTACCAGGCCAACATGACCCTGACCTGGAGCCGGGCCGTCCAGCGCGTCGTCGGCAACGTCGCCGGGGTGCTGGTGTTCGCCGCCATCGCCCCGCTGGCGCACCTCGGGCAGGCTCTGCTGGTCCTGTTCTGCCTCGCCCTCAACTTCGGGGCCGAGGCGCTGATCACCCGCAACTACTGGCTCGGCAGTGTCTGCGTGACGCCGATGGCGCTGCTCATCACCGAGTTCGCCCGGTACCAGCAGCCCGGTGAGCTGATCACCGAACGCGTGGTGGACACCCTCGTCGGCGCCCTGGTCGGCTTCCTGGCCGCCGTCGCCGTCACCAACCGGCGCGCCGGCAGCCGGGTCGGGCAGGCGGTGACCGCCGCCGACCGCGCCCGCGAGCACGCCGCCCGCCTCCTGGCGGAGCCCGACCCGGCCCCCGGCGCCCTGGAGGCCGCCCGCCGGGGCCTGGCCGCCGCCCTCACCGACCTGCGGGCCACCGTCGACGCCGCGGCCGGCGAATGGTGGGGGCGCGCGCTGCCCCAGGAGAGGGTCGTGCTCGCCGAGCAGGCCGGACACCGTACGCTCGCCGCAACGGTGCGACGCCGGCAGGCGCGTCCGGACCGGGAAACGGGTACGAGAACGGAGGACGTACGGCCATGACCGCAACCGACGGGGGATCGGCGACCGGGGGCGACGCGAGGGGCGGACCGGGCGGGGACACGGTCGCCGCGGTCGTACGGCAGTGGCGGGCCGTGCACCCCGGACTCGACACCGGGCCGATGGAGATCATCGGCCGCATCAACCGCTGCGCCGCCCTCCTCCAGCAGGCCGAGGACGCCCCGCTGCGCCGGGCCGGGCTCACTCGCGCCGAGTTCGACCTGCTCGGCGCCCTGCGCCGCACCGGGCACGAGCTGACCCCCGGCGACCTGGCGCGTGAGACCTTCTCCTCCGGCGCCGCCGTCACCAAACGCCTCAAGCAGCTCACCGAGCGCGGACTGGTGGAGCGGCGCGGCGACACCCGCGACCGCAGGGTCGCCCACGTCCGCCTCACGGACAGCGGCCGCGACCTGGTCGACGGCATCCTGCCCGAACAGCTCGCCTACGAGTCCGCCGTCCTGTCCGGCGTCGACGGACCGGACCAGGAGGAACTGGCGGCACTCCTAGGGGCGCTGCTGGGCCGGCTCGAGAGCAGGCCGCAGGCACTGCGGGTCTGAGGCGGTCCGGGGTCGCCGGACCGCCGTCGGCCGCCGAGTCCGACGGGAGTCCGGCCCCTGCGAAGCGGAGGCGGGCCCGGCGCCCGCCGCCGTGCGCGGTCGGCCGGCCCGAAGGCCCCGCGTCGCCCCCGGCAGGGCTCAGCGCTCGTCGCCCGCCCGGTACACGCCGAACATCGCCCCCTGCGGGTCCCGCAGCACCGCGATGCGCGGTCCGTCCGGAGGGGACGTCGGCTCCATGAGCACGGTGCCCTCGCTGTCGGTCGTGTCGACGGCGGCGGTGTCCACGTCCGCCACGGCGAAGTACGGCAGCCAGTGGGCGGGCACCTCGTGCGGGAACTTCTCGTCCATCGTCACCATGCCGCCGAAGTCCGCGCCGTCGATTCCCCACTGCGGATAGCGGTCCGACGCGGACACGCTCCAGCCGAAGACCGTGGTGTAGAAGTCGGCGGCCCGGCCGGGCTCCCGGGTCAGCAGCTCCACCCAGCCCAGCGCGCCCGGCGCGTTGAACAGCCCCGCGCCGGGGAACGACCGTGCCTGCCACAGCTGGAAGACCGCGCCGCCCGGATCGGCGGCCACGGCGAACCGGCCGGAGTCGAAGACGTCGACGGGCCCGTGCAGGACCGTTCCGCCGGCCGCCGTCACCTGCCGCACGGCGGCGTCCGCGTCCCGGACCGCGAACGACACGTTCCAGGCGACCGGCTGCCCCTGCTGGTACAGCGGCGTCAGGGCGGCGACCGCCGCGTCGCCGAGACGGGCGATCGTGTAGCCGCCCGCCTGCTGCCGGGAGTCCGTCCCGGGACGCCAGCCGAACAGCTTGGTGTAGAAGCGCTTGGCCGCCACCAGGTCGCTGGTCCCCAGCTCGGCCCAGCAGGGCCCGCCGGGCACCGGTTCGTGGAGCTTCATCGCGTGAGGCGTCCTTCCACTCGGCCGCGGACCGTCCGTCCCCCTCCAGCACGCTAAGGCCGGGCCCGGACCGCGGCCATCCGGCGCGTACCGGCCGGTGGCTCAGATCCCGGGCCGGTAGCGCAGCGGATGGTCCGCGGGGATCTCCACCAGCACGATCTGTGTGCCGTCCGGGTCCGCGATCCACATCTCCACCAGCCCCCACGGCTCCCGCACCGGCGGCCGCACGATCCCGACGCCCTTCGCGCGCAGTTCCTCGTGGGCCGCCGCCGCGTCCTCGACCTGGAGCCACAGCTTGAGGGCGGGAGTCACGGGTGCGTCGGCGCGGCCGGAGACCTCCAGGAAGCCGCCGCCGAGGAAGTACACGGTGCCCCGCTCCGGTCCGGTGCCGAACTCACGGTGGACGGCGAGACCGAGCTGTTCGCCGTAGAAGGCCCGGGAGCGGTCGGGGTCGGTGGGGCGGAGCAGGGTTCGGCTGCTGAGTACATGCACCATGCGGACCGACCCTACTGGCAGCGTTACTCTCATCGGTGCCCCCGCCGCGCCGCAGAACGCACGCGCCCCAGAACGCACGCGCCCGAGAACGAACCGGAGACGCCCCAAGATGGACACCACCGCCGGCCGACTGACCTACCGCGACGCCACCGACTACGACGTGGACGAGATCGTGGCGCTCATAGAGTCCGCGTACCGAGGCGATTCCAGCCGGGCCGGGTGGACCACCGAGGCGGACATCCTCCAGGGGCAGCGCACGGACCCGGAGGGCGTGCTGGAGGTGATCAAGTCGCCGGACAGCCGTCTGCTGACGGTCGAGCGGGACGGCGGGATCGTCGCCTGCTGCCAGCTCGAGCACCGTGGTGCGCACGCCTACTTCGGGATGTTCGCCGTCAGCCCGGCGCTCCAGGGCGCGGGTATGGGCAAGGAGATCATCGCGGAGGCGGAGCGGCAGGTCCGCGAGGCGTGGGGTGTCACGGAGATGCACATGACCGTCATCTCCGTGCGGGAGGACCTGATCGCCTGGTACGAGCGCCGCGGCTACCGCCGTACGGGAGAGACGACCCCGTTCCCGTACGGCGACGAGCGCTTCGGCATCCCGCAGCGCGACGACCTCCGGTTCGAGCTGCTGGTCAAGCCGCTGGTGTGAGCCTCAGGCCGTGAAGCGGCCGGTGCGCTTGATCTCCGGGTAGTCGGTCGTCGCGCCGTCGAGCCCCAGGGCGCGCACCAGCCGCAGGTGGTCCTGGGTGTTCACGGTCCAGGAGAAGACCCGCAGACCCGCCTTGCGGGCGCGCCGCACGATCTCCAGCGTGATCCGCTCGATGTCCAGGCAGAGGGTCCCGGCGCCCGCCGCCACGGCCCGGTCCACGACCTCGGGACCGTAGTACTGCGCGACCAGCGCGGTCCGTACCCCCGGCACCAGCCGGGCGATCTCGACGATCGCCTCGTCGTGGAACGAGATGACCTCCACCCGGTCCACCAGGTCCCGCCGCAGCATCACCTCGGCGAGCGTGCGCGCGGCCGCCACGTCCTTGATCTCGGCCTGCAACGGCGCCGAGACCGCGTCCAGCACCTCTTCGAAGACCGGGATCCGCTCCCCGCGGCCGGCGTCCAGCGCCCGCAGCTCCTCCAGGGTCTTGTCGGCGATCGCGCCGGTGCCGTCCGTGGTGCGGTCCACGTCCGCGTCGTGCATGACGACCAGCGCGCCGTCCTTGCTCAGGTGCAGGTCCAGTTCGACGACGTCGAGGCCGGCCCGCTCGGCGGCGACGAAGGAACGCAGGGTGTTCTCGGGTTCGACACCCATCGCTCCGCGGTGCCCGATGGTGAGGAAGTTCAAGGCTCGACTCGCTTCCGTAGACGGCGGCGATGGCAGGGCGCAGCCTAACGGCCCTGCCGGACCGTTTCCCCTCTGCCGCGCTGGGTATACGGAATCCGGCATCCCGCAGGAAAAAATGCGGTGAAGCCCCGGGTCCGGCAGGATAATTTGCGGAGGTCCCCCTTGAAGGGAGGAACCTCGTATGCATACGGTGTCCTGACGCGAGCTTCTCCCGTGGAGGATGGGACATGACGGAAATTCTTGTGCAGGTGGGTGCGGAGGAGAAGGTTCCTCCGGTGAGCAGGGTGGTCGAGCACCCGGCATGGCCCGTGCTCAAGGATGCCGTGGAGCGCATCCGGCCCTGGCAGTCCAAGGACGGGTCGATCGACTTCGACGCCGAGGGCGCCCCGGAGCGGGCCGCCGCCGAGGACGCCGTACGTCGTGTCGCGGGCGCCGTCGAGGAGCTGTCCCCGCTGCTCCCGCACGACCGCGCCTACCACGAGGCCCTGCTGAGGGACCTCGGCCGCTGGGCCGACGGCGGCTTCGAGGTGCCCGACTTCCTCGACTCGCTGCTGGCCTTCCAGCCCGCCGCGGGCCGCGCGGACGGCCTCCAGCACCTGGTCGTCTTCCCGATGTACACGCAGAACGGCAACCCGGACCGCAACCTCGAAGCGGTCGTGCTGCGCATGGTCTGGCCCGACTGGCTGGCCGAGCTGGAGCGCACCCGCTACGACAACCCCCTGTTCTGCGGCATCACCTTCGAGGACTTCACGGCCGGCTACGACACCAACTCGGCCGTGCTCTTCCCGGAGACCATCGCCGTGCGCGAGGCCCCCGAGCGCTTCTCCTGGGGCGGCATCTTCTGCGACCGCGAGGCCGCCCGCTTCCGCCGCGTCACCGACGCCGCCGTCGGCATCCTGGGCCTGGAGCTGCCCGACGACGTCGCCGCCATGGTCCACGACCAGAAGCGCTGCGAGGAGGCCTTCGTCCTGTGGGACATGGTCCACGACCGCACCCACAGCCACGGCGACCTGCCGTTCGACCCGTTCATGATCAAGCAGCGCCAGCCGTTCTGGATGTACGGCCTGGAGGAGCTGCGCTGTGACCTCACCGCCTTCAAGGAGGCCGTGAAGCTGGCGGACGACGGCGTCCCGCAGGCCCGCGACGTGCAGTACGCCGTCCTCTTCGACCGCATGTTCCGCTTCCCGGTCACCGGCGAGCGCGTGCGCAACTACGACGGGCTCGGCGGCCAGCTCCTCTTCGCCTACCTGCACAAGCACGACGTCGTCCGCTGGACCGACAACAAGCTCTTCATCGACTGGCAGCGCGCCCCGCAGGTCACCAACCAGCTCTGCGCCGAGATCGAGACGCTCTACCGCGACGGCATCGACCGCCCCAAGATCGTCCACTGGTTCGCCGGTTACGAGCTGGTCTCCACCTACCTCGCCCCGCACCCGGGCTCGAAGTGGGCGAAGGGTCCCGACGCCCTCGACCTGACCCTGCCGCCGCGCAAACTCGTCGACGACGTGCTTCCGGACGAGTTTCCGCTGAGCATGTTCTACGAGGCCCTGTCCAAGAAGCTGAAGAACGTGATCGCCTCCACCAAGGGCATCACGGCCTCGGCGGACGGCGCCGAGCGGGCCGCCGCGTGAGCGACGGCACCGGTGGGCAGGAACAGGCACGGCAACAGGCTCGGGAGGCGAGGACCATGGGGAACGGGGCGCTCGACGGCGCGGTGATCGCGGTGGCCGGGGCGGGCGGACCCGCCGGACGGGCCGCGCTGCTGCGGCTCGCCGAGGCGGGGGCGACGGTCGTCGGCTCGGACAACGACCCCGAGCGGCTGGCGGAGGCGGTCGACGCGGCGCGCTACGCGCACGGCGGCGCCACCGTCACCGGCGAGACGGTCGACCTGCTCGACCTCGACTCCACCCGCGCGTGGGCCGACCGCATCGAGAAGGAGCACGGCCGGGTCGACGGCCTGGTCCACCTCGTCGGCGGCTGGCGCGGCAGCCAGAACTTCACCAAGACCGACCTGGACGACTGGGACCTCCTGGAGAAGCTGCTGATCCGCACCGTGCAGCACACCTCCCTCGCCTTCCACGAGGTACTCCAGCGCAGCGACCGCGGCCGCTACGTCCTGATCAGCGCCGCCGGCGCCTCCAGGCCCACCGCAGGCAACGCCGCCTACTCGGCCGCCAAGGCCGCCTCCGAGGCCTGGACACTGGCCATGGCGGACTACTTCCGCAAGGCGGGGGGCGAGCAGGGGCCGACGTCGGCGGCTGCGATCCTGGTGGTCAAGGCGTTGGTGCACGACGCGATGCGCGCCGAGCGCCCCAACGCGAAGTTCGCGGGCTTCACGGACGTGCGCGACCTCGCCGAGGCCGTCGCCGGTGTCTGGGACAAGCCCGCCGCGGAAGTGAACGGAAACCGTCTGTGGCTGACCGAGAAGCCGTGAACCCCCCGAAGACCGACGCGCGTCGCCACCACGACCCCGAGGTCCGCGGTTTCGCCAGTGACAACTACGCCGGCGCGCACCCCGAGGTGCTCGCCGCGCTGGCCCTGGCCAACGGCGGGCACCAGGTGGCGTACGGCGAGGACCAGTACACCGAGAACCTCCAGCGCGTGATCCGCAGCCACTTCGGCTCGGGCGCGGAGGCGTTCCCGGTCTTCAACGGTACCGGCGCCAACGTCGTCGCCCTCCAGGCGGTCACCGACCGCTGGGGCGCGGTGATCTGCGCCGAGAGCGCGCACATCAACGTCGACGAGGGCGGCGCCCCCGAGCGCATGGGCGGCCTCAAGCTGCTCACCGTCCCCACCCCCGACGGCAAGCTCACGCCCGACCTGATCGACCGGCAGGCGTACGGCTGGGACGACGAGCACCGCGCGATGCCGCAGGTCGTTTCGATCACCCAGAGCACCGAACTCGGCACGCTCTACACGCCCGACGAGATCCGGGCCATCTGCGAGCACGCCCACGCGCACGGCATGCGGGTGCACCTGGACGGCTCCCGGATAGCCAACGCCGCCGCCGCCCTGGACGTGCCCATGCGCACGTTCACCAACGCGGTCGGCGTGGACCTCCTCTCGCTCGGCGGCACCAAGAACGGCGCGCTGTTCGGCGAGGCGGTCGTGGTCCTCGACCAGGACGCGGTGCGGCACATGAAGCACCTGCGCAAGCTGTCCATGCAGCTCGCCTCGAAGATGCGCTTCGTGTCGGTGCAGCTGGAGGCGCTGCTCGCCAAGGACCTGTGGCTGCGCAACGCCCGGCACTCCAACGAGATGGCCCAGCGCCTGGCCGAGGGCGTGCGCGCCGTGCACGGCGTGGAGATCCTCTACCCGGTGCAGGCCAACGCCGTCTTCGCCCGGCTGCCGCACGAGGTCAGCGAGCGCCTGCAGAAGAGGTTCCGCTTCTACTTCTGGGACGAGGCCGCCGGCGACGTGCGCTGGATGTGCGCCTTCGACACCACCGAGGACGACGTCGACGCGTTCGTCGCCGCGCTCAAGGAGGAGATGGCCCGCTAGGCAACTCCATCGATGCATAGGTATGCGGTCACCTGAAAAGTCATTGACTATCGGGTGATCGCTTTCCTATGCTCTGCGGACATGGAGCTGATCCAGCAGACCCCCGATTTGTCCGCCTATCTCGCCGCCGACGAAGCCATCGACCACGAGCACCCGCACGTACGGGAGGTGGCCGCGAGGCTCGCCAAGGAGGCGGAAGACTCGTATGACTATGCGCGGCTGGCCTTCGAGTTCGTGCGCGACACCGTCCCGCACTCGCAGGACTCGGGCGACCCGCGCGTCACCTGGCGGGCCTCCGACGTCCTGGAGAAGCGCACCGGCATCTGCTACGCCAAGGCCCACGCGCTGGCCGCGCTGCTGAGGGCCGAGGACATCCCGACCGCCCTGTGCTACCAGCGGTTCGACGTGGTGCACGGGCTGGTCGCCGTACGGTTCGACGGGGCGTGGCACCGGCAGGACCCGCGCGGCAACAAGCCGGGCGTGGACGCGCACTTCTCCCTGGGGCAGGAGCGGCTGGCCTTCACGCCGGACCACGAGGCGGGCGAGGCGGACTGCCCGGAGCTGTACGCCGCGCCGCATCCGGCCGTGCTGGAGGTGCTGAAGGCCGCCACCGACCGGTCACACCTGTGGGCGACGCTCCCGGCCTCGCTCTGAGGCGCCCGCCCTGAGGCACCCGGGCTCAGTGGGCCTCGGCGGTGCGCACCTGGTCCGGGGTGGGGGCGGTGCCGCCGAGGTGGGCCGGCATCCACCAGGTGTCGTCCGCGCCCTTCGGGCGCACGGGGTAGGCGCGCTGAGCGGCCTCCAGAAGCTCCTGCACCCGCTCGCGCAGCCGGCGGGTGAGGGCGCCCGCGTACTGCTCGCGGGAGGCCTCCATCGCCTCGCCGACCCGGATGGTGATCGGGATGTGGCTGCGCTTGAAGTTGCGCGGGTGGCCCTTGGTCCACAGCCGCTGGGTGCCCCACAGCGCCATCGGGATCAGCGGGACGCCCGCCTCCTGCGCCAGGCGCGCGGCACCCGACTTGAAGCTCTTCAGCGTGAACGACTCGGAGATCGTCGCCTCCGGGAAGACCCCGACGATCTCGCCGGACCGCAGCGAGTCCAGGGCGTGCGCGTACGCCGCCTCGCCCTGCTTGCGGTCGACCGGGATGTGCTTCATGTTGCGCATCAGCGGACCGGAGACCCGGTGCCGGAAGACCGACTCCTTCGCCATGAAGCGCACCAGCCGCTTCTGGGGCAGCGCCGCCAGGCCGTCGAAGATGAAGTCCAGGTAGCTGATGTGGTTGCTCACCAGCACGGCGCCGCCCGAGCGCGGGATGTTCTCCGAACCCTGGCAGTCGATCTTGAGGTCCCACACCTTGAACAGGGTGCGGGCGAGACCGATGGCCGGGCGGTAGGCGAGTTCTGCCATGGGCGGGTCGGACCCTTCCTTGTCAGCCTGGGAAGGGGGCTCCCAGTCGAAAGTTACGCAGCCGTAGGTTTACGGCTTGTCGAGATCGTGCCCCAAGAACGGCCGGTGTACCAGCCTTGGTGCCCGCCCGTGGCGAGATCCTCATCACGTCGTCAGCCGATTCGTGGCCGAAAAGTGACGGCGGAGCGGGAATCGCCGCGGTCCGGGGAACGCTGAACCGATGGATGAACGGACCGGTGGTACGCCCGAGGCGTGCCCACGAGTGCCGCGGTGGCGGCGGAACGAGGACACGCGGGTGCACGGGCAGGGCGACGGAGGCAGCAGTCCCGATCGATCGTCGGCCCCCCGGCTCGACGCGGCCGGTCTCGGCGCGGAGCTGGGCGCACGGGCCACGCTCGTGCAGTTCTCCAGCGCCTTCTGCGCCCCCTGCCGGGCCACCCGGCGCGTCCTCGGCGAGGTCGCCCGGATGGTCCCCGGCGTCGCCCACGTCGAGATCGACGCCGAGGCCCGCCTGGAACTGGTGCGCGCCCTCGGCGTGCTCAAGACCCCGACCGTGCTGGTCCTCGACGCCGGCGGCCGGGTCGTGCGGCGCGCCGTCGGGCAGCCGCGCAAGGCGGACGTGATCGCGGCGCTGGGCGAGGCGGTGTGAGTACCGTCACGCCGTCCGTGAGGTCTTCTCCACAGCTTCCGAATCCGGGACGTAATTGACTGTGTGTGCCACCCGTCGTCAGCCTGCCCGAACGGCCTCGCTCCCGGCTCCGCGGACCGGGGCGCAACGCAGAAGGACTTCCCGTATGACGGCCACACCCGGCCTCACCGCGCCGCCGCTCGCCACCGCCGAGCTGTTGCGGTCCGCCTTCCGGCGGCACGCCGCGGGCGTCGCGGTGATCACCGCGCGCGGGGACGCCGGCCCGGTCGGCTTCACCGCCACCTCCCTCACCTCCGTCTCCACCGAGCCGCCGCTGCTCTCCTTCGGCATCGGCACCGGCTCCTCCAGCTGGCCCGCGGTCTCCGCGGCCGAGTACGTCGGTGTGCACGTGCTCGGCGAACACCAGGAGGACGTGGCCGCCACCTTCGCCCGCAGCGGCGCCGACCGCTTCGCCGAGCCCACCTCCTGGCACGACGGTCCCGAGGGCGTGCCGGTGCTGGACGGCGTCCTCGCCTGGCTCGTGTGCCGGGTCGTCGCCCGCGTGCCCGCGGGGGACCACCGCATCGTGCTGGCCGAGGTGCTCTCCGGGGATCCCGGGGGCGCCGGCCGGCCGCTCCTCTACCACCAGGGGCGTTACGACCGCCTGCGCGACTGACCGGTCACCGGGACGGCTTCTGCGGAGCGGTCGAGTTCCGGTTACGCTGCGTTGCGAAGGTCACAGTTCAAAGCGCTTGCTTAGCGGGCATGAACTGGGTGTACTGACGAGTAATATTCCGGGGCGGAGCGCAGGTCGCCCCGCCCGGGATCGGCCGCTTGGGGCGCCTATGCTGCCTGCAAGAGGCAGCACTGAAATGTCGACGCAGTAGGAGAGCCGGCGTGAGCTTGAGGATCGTTGTCACCGTGAAGTACGTGCCCGACGCCACTGGCGACCGGCACTTCGCCGATGACCTGACCGTCGACCGCGACGACGTCGACGGTCTGCTCTCCGAGCTGGACGAGTACGCGGTCGAGCAGGCGCTGCAGATCTCGGAGAACTCCGACGACGACGTGGAGATCACCGTCCTGACGGTGGGCCCGGAGGACGCGAAGGACGCGCTGCGCAAGGCGCTGTCCATGGGCGCGGACAAGGCGATCCACGTCGAGGACGACGACCTGCACGGCACCGACGCCATCGGCACCTCCCTGGTGCTGGCCAAGGCGATCGAGAAGGCCGGCTACGACCTGGTCGTCTCCGGCATGGCCTCCACCGACGGCACCATGGGCGTCGTTCCCGCGCTGCTCGCGGAGCGCCTGGGCGTGCCGCAGGTGACGCTGCTGTCCGAGGTCTCGGTCGAGGACGGCACCGTGAAGGGCCGCCGCGACGGCGACGCCGCCACCGAGCAGCTGGAGGCCTCCCTCCCGGCCGTCGTGTCGGTCACCGACCAGTCCGGCGAGGCCCGTTACCCCTCCTTCAGGGGCATCATGGCGGCCAAGAAGAAGCCGGTGGAGTCCTGGGACCTGTCCGACCTCGACATCGACGAGGACGAGGTCGGTCTCGAGAACGCCTACACCACGGTCGAGTCCGCGACCGAGCGCCCGGCGCGCACCGCGGGCACCATCGTCAAGGACGAGGGCGAGGGCGGCAAGCAGCTCGCCGAGTTCCTGGCGGGCCAGAAGTTCATCTGAGCCTCGCTGGTTCCGCCGACCGCCCCTCACATCTCGCAAGCAGGAGAGAAGAAGTCCCATGGCTGAAGTTCTCGTCTACGTCGACCACGTGGACGGTGCCGTCCGCAAGCCCACCCTGGAGCTGCTGACGCTGGCCCGCCGCGTCGGCGAGCCCGTCGCCGTGGCCCTCGGCAGCGGTGCCGGTGACACCGCCGCCGCCCTCGCCGAGCACGGTGCCGTCAAGGTCCTGACCCACGAGGCCGCCGAGTACGGCGACTACCTGGTCGTACCGAAGGTGGACGCCCTCCAGGCCGCCGTCGAGGCCGTCTCCCCGGCCGCCGTGCTGGTCCCGTCCTCCGCCGAGGGCAAGGAGATCGCCGCCCGCCTGGCGCTGCGCCTGGGCTCGGGCATCATCACCGACGCCGTCGACCTGGAGGCCGGCGACGAGGGCCCGGTGGCCACCCAGTCGGTGTTCGCCGCCGCCTTCACCACCAAGTCCCGCGTCTCCAAGGGCACCCCGGTCATCACGGTCAAGCCGAACTCGGCCGCCGTGGAGCCCGCCCCGGCCGCCGGTGCGGTCGAGGCCCTGTCGGTGTCCTTCTCCGCCGCCGCGACCGGCACCAAGGTCACCTCGCGCACGGCGCGCGAGTCGACCGGCCGCCCGGAGCTGACCGAGGCCGCGATCGTCGTCTCCGGCGGCCGCGGCGTCAACGGCGCGGAGAACTTCGCGATCATCGAGGCCCTCGCCGACTCCCTCGGCGCGGCCGTCGGCGCCTCGCGCGCCGCGGTGGACGCCGGCTGGTACCCGCACACCAACCAGGTCGGCCAGACCGGCAAGTCCGTCTCGCCGCAGCTGTACATCGCCTCCGGCATCTCCGGCGCGATCCAGCACCGCGCGGGCATGCAGACCTCGAAGACGATCGTGGCGATCAACAAGGACGCCGAGGCCCCGATCTTCGAGCTGGTCGACTACGGCGTCGTCGGCGACCTCTTCGACGTCGTCCCGCAGCTCACCGAGGAAGTGAAGTCCCGCAAGGGCTGAGCGTCCAGCGGTACCGCTCCGGCCGAGGCCCCCGCGACCCTCCGTGGTCGCGGGGGCCTCGGCGTCTGCGCAGGATGGGTGTTGACCGGCGGGGAACCGACAGATAACTTCACTATACGGATTGTTGATTCCGTGCAGCGGAAAAGTGGACATCAGGAGGGTGTGGGATGGGTCAGCAGGAGAAGGTGGCAACGAGCCTCGCGGGCGCCGTCGGCGAGGAGATCAGTGCCTCCCTCGCACCGGTCGACGCGGAGCTGGAGCGCCGCTACCCCGGAGACCCGGGCACCCGCCAGCCCGTGCACACCGTCTACGTACCCGGTGACGTCTTCGCCGCCGACACCGTCCGCTCCTGGGGCGACCGGGCGCTGGCCGCCCTCGACGAACACGCCCCCGACGCCGCGTCCTTCGCGGCCGTCCTCGGCCTCGGTGACGACCTCGCCGAAGCGGTGTACAGCCGCGTGCGCGCCAAGCTGGAGCGCGAGCCGATCGAAGACCTCCGGGTCGACTTCGAGGACGGCTACGGCAACCGCTCCGACGCCGAGGAGGACGAGGCTGCGGCCCGCGCGGCCCGCCTGATCGCCGAGGCGTACGAACAGGGCACCGCGGCCCCCTACATGGGTATCCGCATGAAGTGCATGGAGGCCCCCGTGCGCGCCCGGGGCATCCGCACCCTCGACGTCTTCCTCAGCGGCCTGATGGAGGCCGGCGGCCTCCCGGACGGCCTCGTCCTCACGCTCCCCAAGGTGACCTACCCCGAGCAGGTAACCGCCATGGTGCGGCTGCTGGAGGCCTTCGAGAAGGCGCGCGGGCTCGAGCCCGGCCGGATCGGCTTCGAAATCCAGATCGAGACCAGCCAGTCCATCCTGGCCGCCGACGGAACCGCCGCCGTCTCCCGAATGATCCAGGCCGCCGAGGGCCGCGCCACCGGCCTGCACTACGGCACCTTCGACTACAGCGCCTGCCTCGGCGTCTCCGCCGCCCACCAGGCCAGCGACCACCCCGCCGCCGACCACGCCAAGGCGGTCATGCAGGTCGCCGCCGCCGGCACCGGCGTCCGGGTCTCGGACGGCTCCACCAACGTCCTGCCGGTCGGCCCCACCGAGAAGGTCCACGACGCCTGGCGGCTGCACTTCGGCCTCACCCGCCGTGCCCTGGCCCGCGCCTACTACCAGGGCTGGGACATGCACCCCGGTCACATCCCGACCCGCTACGCGGCCGTCTTCGCCTTCTACCGCGAGGGCTTCGAGCAGGCCGCCGCCCGCCTCGCCCGCTACGCCAACCGCACCGGCGGCGACGTCATGGACGAGCCCGCCACCGCCAAGGCCCTCAGCGGCTACCTGCTGCGCGGCCTGGACTGCGGCGCCCTCGACATCGGCGAGGTCGCCCGGCTGACCGGCCTGACCCGCGCCGACCTGGAGGGCTTCTCGTCCCCGCGGCGCGGCGACCTCACGGCATCGGCGCAGTAGGCGGCGGCAGCGCTTCGTCCGGCGTCCGGCCCGAGTCCACGTACCGCTCCAGTCCGGACGCCGTCACCCGCCCCTCCTCGGCGAACAGCCGCGTCCCCCGCTCGCACAGCCGCCGGTCGGAGCGCGCCCGCGCGCAGAACTCCTCGGGCGTCGCCCCGAACAGTCCCCGCAGCCGGGCCGACTCCCGGAGGAGTCCGGTGATGAGGGGCCGTTGCCCGCCCGGGTGCCGGCGGGGTGCCCCGTCGCCGTCGTGCAGGACGCCGTGGCGGTTGACGTAGGCGTACGCGCCGCGCAGCACCGTGCCGTCGCCCGGTTCGACGCGTACGTCGGGTGCGGGGAGCCAGGCGCGGTCGAAGTTGCCGGACGCCATCGGCACGCCCTCGCTCGCGTCGATCACGGCGAGCTGCTCGGCGTCGAGCCAGAGCACGAACAGTTCCCGCACGACGCCGGGGGCGCACACCGGCGAGGCGGACACGTATCCCATGCGACTCACATGAGCGGACACTCCGATGTCGAGACCGGTGACCCGCGACCTCACCATCGGGAGCGGCGAGTCGATCCCGAACTCCGCCATCTTGTGCCGCAGCTGAGCCGGACTGCCGTTGGAGCCGATCGCCAGCACCGGCTCCCGGTCCCCGTGCACCACCCGGTCCAGCGGCAGCAGCCGGTCTCCCTTGAGCACCCCGGACTCCCGGGGCCACGCGCCCGGGTAGAGCAGCGGTTCCTCACGGGGCACCCCGTCCAGCCCGAGTGCGCGCAGCGTCCGGTCCGCGCCGTCCGGGCCAGTCCGTGCGGGCCCGCCGGGCGGCGACACGTCCGCGCGCCCGGCGTCCCCGGGCTCTTCCACCACGGCCGCTCAGTCCGCGGGCGGCAGTTCGCCCGAGCCCCGGGTGACCAGCCTGGTCGGCAGTTCGATGCGGTCGGGGGCGAGCAGGGTGCCGTCCAGCTGCCGGAAGAGCCGTTCGGCGGCGGTGCGGCCCAGGGTCGCGGCGTCCTGGGCGACCACGGTGACGCCCGGCTGGAGCAGGTCGGCCAGCTCGATGTCGTCGAAGCCGACCAGGGCGACGGGGCGGTCGTGTCCGGCGAGGACGCGGATCACGGTGACCGTCACCCGGTTGTTGCCCGTGAAGATCGCGGTGACCGGGTTCGGCCCGGTGAGCATCTCCTCGGCCGCCCTGCGCACCCGCTCGGGGTCGGTGACGCCCAGCGACATCCAGGAGTCCTCGACCGGTATCCCGGCGTCCTCCATCGCGGCCCGGTAGCCGCGCAGCCGCTCGGCCGCCGTGTGGATGCGGGGCATGTCGCCGATGAAGCCGATCCTCCGGTGGCCGTGCGCGATGAGGTGGGCGACTCCGTCGCGGGCGCCGCCATGGTTGTCGGACAGCACCACGTCCGCGTCGATCCGCCCCGGCGGACGGTCCACGAACACCGTGGCGACGCCGGCCCTGAGCTCCGGCTCCAGGTACCGGTGGTCGTCCCCGGCAGGGATCACCACCAGCCCGTCCACCCGTCGCGCGCACAGGGCCAACACCAGCTCCTGCTCGCGGTCCGGGTCCTCGGCGCTGGACCCGTTGATCAGCAGGGCGCCGTGCGCGCGGGCCACCTCCTCCACGGCGCGGCTGAGCGGCCCGTAGAACGGGTCGGCCAGGTCCTCCAGCACCAGCCCGATGCTGGCGGTACGGCCCTTGCGGAGCACCCGTGCGCTGTCGTTGCGGCGGAAGCCGAGCGCGTCGATGGCCTCCTGGACACGCCGCTCGGTCTCCGGCGTGACGCCCGGCTCCCCGTTGACCACCCGGGAGACGGTCTTGAGGCCGACCCCGGCCCGGGCGGCGACGTCCTTCATGGTCGGGCGATTGCCGTAACGGTTCCCGGGGATGCGGTCTGCGCGGCGGGGCGTGTCGGGCACGGTGCGGTGTCCTGTCCTGTCGTCCACGGGGAAGCGTCGGCTCCTGTCGTCCACGGTGTTCAGTCGTCCACGGTGCTCAGGGGGATGTGTCGGTCATGCGTTTGTATGAGGATGTGGCGTCGAGCATAGAGCCTGGACAACGTTGTCAGATGCGGGAGACACTGTCCAACGCACTCTCCGGCCCCCGTCCCCACCGCGGGACCGGTCTGCTGTGCGCTCTCGTGTTCGTGCTCTTTCGTCTTTTTTCGGCCCAACGGGGAGATCCGACTCTGATGCACACCGACCTCGTGGCAGCGCTGGACATCGGCGGCACCAAGATCGCCGGAGCGCTGGTGGACGGCCACGGCCGCATCCAGGCGCGTGCGCAGCGTGCCACGCCCGCCCGGGAGGACGGCGACACCGTGATGGGGGCCGTGGCGGCCGTCCTCGGAGAGCTGACGGCGTCGCCGCTGTGGGGGCGGGCCACGGCCGTCGGCATCGGCAGCGCGGGCCCGGTGGACGCCTCCGCCGGCACGGTCAGCCCGGTCAACGTGCCGGGCTGGCGGGACTACCCGCTCGTCCGCCGGGTGCGAGAAGCCGTCGGTGACCTGCCCGTCGAGCTGATCGGCGACGGGGTGGCGATCACGGCGGCCGAGCACTGGCAGGGCGCCGCGCGCGGGCACGACAACGCGCTGTGCATGGTGGTCTCCACGGGGGTCGGCGGCGGTCTGGTCCTGAACGGACGGCTGCATCCCGGCCCGACCGGCAACGCCGGCCACATCGGGCACATCAGCGTGGACCTGGACGGCGACCCCTGCCCGTGCGGCGCGCAGGGCTGTGTGGAGCGCATAGCGAGCGGCCCCAACATCGCGCGACGCGCCCTCGACGGGGGCTGGCGGCCCGCCCCGGACGGCGACACCTCCGCCGCCGCGGTGGCCGCCGCCGCGCGCCGGGGCGACCCCGTCGCCGTGGCCTCCTTCGAACGGGCCGCGCAGGCGCTGGCCGCCGGGATCGCCGCCACCGCGACCCTCGTCGAGATCGACATCGCCGTGGTCGGCGGGGGAGTGGGCAAGGCGGGCGACGTACTCTTCGCCCCGTTGCGCAAGGCGCTGACCGACTACGCGACCCTGTCCTTCGTGCGGCGCCTGGCGGTCGTGCCGGCCCAGATGGGGACGGACGCGGGCCTGGTGGGCGCGGCCGCGGCGGCCCTCACCAGGACGGCGGACGCGAGCCCGGCACGGGTCTGAGCCGTGCCGTCCCGGGTGGCTGCCCGGGCCCGGCGTCGTACCGCACCGGCCGAGCGCCCTGCCCGGGTCGTCCCGGAGCGTCCGCCGGTTGCGAGGCGCGTGTCGGTGACGGGCCGTATGGTCTGGGCCGTGAGCCGTGAGCCGTGAGCCGTGAGCCGTGAGCCGTGAGCCGTGAGCCGTGAGCCGTGAGCCGTGAGCCGGGGGCCGGGCCGTCCGCCCTGTTCTGCGTCGACTGCCTGCCTGCGGTGGTACGGGCCCGCGTGCCGGTTGCGAGGCGTGCGGGCCGGTTACGTGCTCGTGCGGTCCGGTCGTGCGCGGCGGGGGCTGGGGCGACCGAGTCGCTCGCGCCGACCGGGGCTTCCCGCGCCGGTTCCGCAGCGTCGCGGTTCGGTGGCGGCTTCGTTCGGTCCCGGGCCCGTAGGCGGACGCCCCCGGCCGGGGGACGGGGCCGGGCGCGGCTCCCGTGTCCTCACCCGTGACCCCCGCGCCCCGGCGCAGTTGAAGCAGGCATGAAGAAGCGCAGCATGCTCGCCATCGCATCCCTGGCCACCGGGTTCGTCGTCGCGGCCGTCAGCCCGTCCCACGGTGCCCCGGCCGAACTCCCCCTCGGTCTCGACGTGGAGGACACCGTCAGCACCGTGGAGGACACGGTCGCCGTCGAGAGCCTGTCCGTGGACGACGACACGCTCGGGCAGCTGGGCCGCTGAGCCGTACCGCCCGGACCGCACGGCGCCGGTGCCCCTCCGGGGGCGCCGGCGCCGTCGTCCTACGCCCTCAACTGGACCTGGTTTCCGTGGCAGGGTGTTGCGGGCAAGCCACAGGGGGCCAACAGAAGAGGGGGACCTGTGACCGTCGTCTGGATCAACGGCGCGTTCGGTGCGGGGAAGACCACCACCGCACGGGAACTGATCGAACTGATCCCGAACAGCACACTCTTCGACCCCGAGGTCGTCGGCGGGGCGCTCGCGCACCTGCTGCCGCCCAAACGCCTCGCCGAGGTCGGCGACTTCCAGGACCTGCCGATCTGGCGCCGCCTGGTCATCGACACGGCGGCCGCGATGCTCGCCGAGCTCGGCGGGACCCTCGTCGTCCCCATGACGCTGTTGCGCCAGGAGTACCGGGACGAGATCTTCGGCGGCCTCGCCGCCCGCCGCATCTCGGTCCGGCACATCCTGCTCGCCCCGGCTGAAACGATCCTGCGCAAGCGGATCGCGGGCCGTGAGATACCGGAGGGCCTGCCCGACGGCGAGATACGCGTACGGCAGTGGTCGTACGACCACATCGAGCCGTACCGGGCCGCCCTCGCCTCCTGGCTGACCGCCGACGCCCACCCGGTCGACACCGGCGCCCTCACCCCCTACGAGACCGCCGCCCGGATCGCCGAGGCCGTGGGCACCGGCTCCGTGCCCGCCTGCGACATAGTCCAGACGCCCGAACCCACCGCCGAGACCCTCGCCGCCGGCGTCCTGCTCTTCGACGAACAGGACCGCGTCCTGCTCGTCGACCCCACCTACAAGCCCGGCTGGGAGTTCCCCGGCGGCGTGGTCGAACCCGGCGAGGCACCCGCCCGGGCCGGGATGCGCGAGGTCGCCGAGGAGACCGGCATCCACCTCGACGACGTACCCGCCCTGCTGGTCGTCGACTGGGAACGGCCCGTGCCCCCCGGCTACGGCGGTCTGCGCCTGCTCTTCGACGGCGGCCGGCTCGACTCCGCGGACGCCGGCCGGGTGCTGCTGCCCGGCCCCGAACTGCGCGGCTGGCGCTTCGTCACTGAGGACGAGGCCGCCGACCTGCTGCCCCCCGTCCGCTACGAGCGGCTGCGCTGGGCCCTGCGGGCCCGGGAACGCGGAACGGTCCTCTACCTGGAGGCCGGCATCCCCGTCGGCTGACCTCAGCCGTCCGCCGGGCGCGCCCGCGCCGACGCCCGGAGCGACTGCCCGGCCCCCGCGGTCACCGGGTCCCCGTGCCCGAAGCAGGCCGTCTCCGTGTCGAGGCCGGCCAGCCTGCCGAACGAGGTGACGGCCCGGTCCCGGTCGGTGTTGAACACGCCGGGCGTCACACCGCCGTCGACCGGCGGCGCGGCGACGGCGTCCCCCGTGAACAGCACGACGTGGCGCGGGAGGCGCAGCCCGATGCTGCCGTCCGTGTGGCCCGGGGCGTGGGCGACGCGTGCACCGCCGCCGAAGTCGAGGACGTCGCCGTCGGACACCTCGGTCACCCGCGCCGGCCGCTCGAATCCGCCCCGTGGAAGCCGCCGGACGGCGTCGGCGTGCAGGGGGCGCTCCCACTCTTCGAACACGGGCGGCGGCCCCGGCACCTCACCCCGCACCACCGGCGCCTCCAGAACGTGCGCCACCACCTCCGCCCCGGTGAGTGCGGCCAGCTCACCCGCCCCGCCCACGTGGTCCTCGTGGAAGTGGGTGTGGACCACCCGCCGTACGCGTCCGACACTGCCCGCCGGCGCGCCGATGCGCGCCCCCGACCCGGCCGGACCGGCGTCGATCAGCGTCAGGTCGTCGCCGTCGCGCCACAGATAGGCCTGGCCCACCGGGAAGCGCAGCAGGTGGAGGCGGGGGACGAGCTCGATGACGTCCATGGCACGACCGTAGGCAGGGCCCGCCCGGTGGCGAGGCCCCACTGCCGACGGCGGAACCGGGACCGGCCGGGCTCAGCCCGCCGCGTAGTTGCGCAGGAACAGCGCCTCCGCGACCGACAGCCGCTCCAACTCCTCGGGGGACACGCTCTCGTTCACGGCGTGGATCTGGGCCTCCGGCTCGCTCAGGCCGATCAGCAGGATCTCCGCCCGCGGGTACAGCGCCGCCAGGGTGTTGCACAGCGGAATGGAGCCGCCCTGACCGGCGTACTGCATCTCCTCACCCGGGTACGCCACGGCCATCGCGTCCGCCATGGCCTGGTACGCCGGGCTGGTGGTGTCGGCGCGGAACGGCTGGCCCTGGCCGATCTGCTCCACGGCGACCCGCGCGCCCCACGGCGTCCGCGCCTCCAGGTGGGCCTGGAGCAGCTTGGTGGCCTCGGCGGCGTCCACGCCCGGCGGCACCCGCAGGCTGACCAGCGCGCGGGCGCTCGCCTGCACCGACGGGGTGGCACCGACGACCGGCGGGCAGTCGATGCCGAGCACCGTGACGGCCGGGCGCGCCCAGATCCGGTCGGCGACCGAACCCGAGCCGATCAGCTGCACGCCGTCCAGCACCCGGGCGTCCCGGCGGAACTGCTCCTCGTCGTAGGCCAGTCCCTCCCAGCCGCTGTCCGCCGCCAGGCCGTCGACGGTCGTCGAACCGTCCTCGGCGCGCAGCGAGTCCAGTACGCGGATCAGGGCGGCCAGCGCGTCGGGCGCGGCGCCGCCGAACTGGCCGGAGTGCAGGTTGCCCTCCAGCGTGTCGACCTTCACGCGCACCAGCGTCATGCCGCGCAGCGTCGAGGTGACCGTCGGCAGCCCGACCCGGAAGTTGCCCGCGTCGCCGATGACGACGGTGTCCGCGGCCAGCAGCTCCGGGTGCTGCTCGGCGTACCGCTCCAGACCGCCCGTGCCCTGCTCCTCCGAACCCTCGGCGATGAACTTCACGTGCACCGGCACACCACCGTTGGCCTTCAGCGCGCGCAGCGCCAGCAGGTGCATGAGCACACCGCCCTTGCAGTCGGCCGCGCCGCGCCCGTACCAGCGGCCGTCGCGCTCGGTCAGCTCGAACGGCGGGCTCACCCAGCCGGCCTCGTCGAGCGGCGGCTGCACGTCGTAGTGGGCGTAGAGGAGCACCGTCTTGGCGCCCTCGGGCCCGGGCAGGTACCCGTACACCGACTGCGTGCCGTCCGGCGTGTCGAGCAGCTCCACGTCCTGGAATCCCTCGGCACGCAGCGCGGCCGCCGTCCAGTTGGCGGCGCCCACGCTCTCGCTGCGCGGGAACTGGTCGAAGTCCGCCACCGATTTGAAGGCCACCAGCGCGGTGAGCTCCTCCTTCGCCCTGGGCATCAGCGAGGAGACGGTCTCGGCGACCGGATTCGACGACATGGGCACGCTCCTTGTAGGTGCGACGTTGTACCGAGGAGTACTTGGATTGGTAGGGCCGATCCTCCCACAGTGGCCTGCGGCGATGCCCGCCGTAGGATGCGGGGGTCAGGTGCGGCATGCGGTTTGTTGGGAGCAGTAGACCATCGTGAGCAGCGAGAACTCTTCGGCGGACGACACGCGTCAGGTCTGGGACGTGGTCGTGGTGGGCGCGGGACCGGCGGGGGCCTCGGCCGCCTACGCGGCGGCGGTCGCGGGGCGGCGCGTGCTGTTGCTGGAGAAGGCGGAGCTGCCCCGCTACAAGACGTGCGGCGGCGGCATCATCGGCCCCTCGCGCGACACCCTCCCGCCCGGCTTCGAGCTGCCCTTCCGGGACCGCGTGCACGCGGTGACGTTCTCGAACAACGGCCGCTTCACCCGGACCCGGCGTTCCCGGCAGATGCTGTTCGGCCTGATCAACCGGCCCGAGTTCGACCAGCAGCTCGTCGAGCACGCCCAGAAGGCGGGCGCCGAGCTGCGCACCGGGGCCACCGTGACCCGGGTGGAGCAGCACGGGGCGGCGGTGCCGGACCGGCGCACGGTCGCCGTCGTCCTCCAGGACGGCGAGACGGTGCTGGCGCGGGCCGTCGTCGGCGCGGACGGCAGCGCCAGCCGGATAGGCGCGCACGTCGGCGTGAAGCTCGACCAGGTCGACCTGGGCCTGGAGGCGGAGATCCCGGTGCCGGACACCGTCGCCGAGGACTGGAAGGGACGGGTCCTCATCGACTGGGGGCCGATGCCCGGCAGTTACGGCTGGGTCTTCCCCAAGGGCGACACCCTCACGGTCGGCGTCATCTCGGCGCGCGGCGAGGGCGCGGCGACCAAGCGGTACCTGGAGGACTTCGTCGGCCGCCTGGGACTCGCCGGCTTCGAACCGAGCATCTCCTCCGGCCACCTGACGCGCTGCCGCGCCGACGACTCGCCGCTCTCCCGCGGCCGGGTACTGGTCTGCGGCGACGCGGCCGGGCTCCTGGAGCCGTGGACCCGCGAGGGCATCTCCTTCGCCCTGCGCTCAGGTCGGCTCGCGGGCGAATGGGCGGTCCGCGTCGCCGAGGCGCACGACGCCGTGGACGCGCGCAAGCAGGCCCTGAACTACGCCTTCGCCGTCAAGGCCGGCCTCGGCGTCGAGATGAGCGTCGGCAAGCGCATGCTGGCGATCTTCGAGCGCCGTCCGGGGCTGTTCCACGCGGCCCTGACCGGGTTCCGTCCGGCCTGGAGGGCGTTCAAGGACATCACGCAGGGTTCGACCTCCCTGGGCGAGCTGGTCCGCAGCCACCCCCTGGCCCAGCGCGCGCTGGCGGCGATGGACCGCCGGCCGGCGCGCGCGGCGGAGCCGACGGGCACTGAGGACGCACCGGCGGGCGTGGGCACACCGGACACCTCGGGCGCCGCGCGCCGTGCGGACGACGAGACCGGGGCCT
Organism: Streptomyces sp. M92; assembly: GCF_028473745.1. NCBI lineage: Bacteria > Bacillati > Actinomycetota > Actinomycetes > Kitasatosporales > Streptomycetaceae > Streptomyces > Streptomyces sp. M92. The sequence goes on along the minus strand of NZ_CP101137.1, from coordinate 6,462,621 downwards.
GAACACCGCCCCACCATCCTCACGGGCGCCGCTCACGCACACCGTGCGAGCCCTGGGAGCGACCGGGGCGTACTTCCCCGGGAGTACGCGTGATCACCACGCGCGGGTGACGTCGTTCCCGTCGCGCGGCGTCTAGCGTGGCGGTCATGGACGGACAGCGCGGGCGCACGGGCGGGCCGCCGCAGTGGTGGCGGCACGGGCCCCCGTGGTGGCATCGCCGGGACGAAGCGGAGCACCGCCACCGGTGGCCCTGGCGCTCCACGGCACTGCTCACGGCGTTCGTGCTGGTCGGTTCCAACTTCGCCGCCCATTCCCAGGAGGGCGAGCGCGCCGACCTGGACCTCTTCGCGCGCGTGCTCCTGCTCCTGACGGGCGCGGCGCTCCTGTGGCGGCAGCGGTACCCGGTGGCGGTCGTGTTCGCCGCGTCGGCCACCACCCTGGTCTACCTGGCCGCCGGATACCCGTACGGGCCGGTCCTGTTGGCCGTGGCGCTGGCCTGCTTCAGCGCCGTCGTCTCCGGGCACCGCAGGGCCGCGTGGTCGGCCCTGGCGGCGCTGTGGGCGGGACACGTCCTGCTGGTGCACTGGCTGTACCGCTGGCTGCCACCGTCGTCGGACTCCGCCGCCTCCTGGGGCGAGGAGATCGTCGTCGCCGTCTGGGGGGTGGCGATCGTGGCGGTGTCGGAGCTGGCCCGGACCCGGCGCGAGCAGTGGGCGAGGGAACGGGCCGAGCGGGCGCAGGCGGCCCGGCGGCGCGCGGACGAGGAACGGCTGCGGATCGCCCGCGAGCTGCACGACGTCCTCGCGCACAGCATCTCCGTCATCAACGTCCAGGCGGGCGTCGGACTCGCGCTCCTCGACACCGACCCGGAGCAGGCGCGGACCGCACTCACCACCATCAAGGCCAAGAGCAAGGAGGCGCTCGGCGAGGTGCGCCAGGTCCTCGACACCCTGCGCACCCCCGGCGCCGCGCCGCGCACGCCCGCCCCCGGCCTCGACCGCCTGCCCGAGCTGGTCCGGCAGGCGGCGAGCGCGGGCCTCACCGTCGAGGTCGAGGGCGAGCCGCCGGCGCTGCCGCCCGGTACCGACCTCGCCGCCTTCCGCATCGTGCAGGAGGCCCTCACCAACGTCGTACGTCACTCCGGTTCGCGGCACGCGCGGGTGTGCCTCGCCCGGGACGGCGGCGCGCTGCGGCTGCGCGTCGACGACGACGGACCCGCGACCGGCGCCGAGGCCGGCGGCAGCGGCAACGGGCTCGCCGGAATGCGGGAGCGGGCGACGGCACTCGGTGGCACCATCGAGGCGGGCCCGCGCCCCGACGGCGGTTTCCGGGTGCTGGCGACACTGCCCATCGGCGGCGGGGGTGCCACGAACACCAAGAGCACGCAGAAGCCCCAGAATCCCCAGAACCCCCAGAACCCCCAGAACCCCCAGAACCCCCAGAACCCTCAGAACCCTCAGAACCCTCAGAACCCCCGGGACGCCGAGAACGCCCACGCCACGGAGGAGGACCGGTGATCCGCGTACTGCTCGCCGACGACCAGTCACTGGTACGCGCCGGTTTCCGGGCGCTGCTGGACGCGCAGCCCGACATCGAGGTGGCCGCGGAGGCGGCCGACGGGGAGGAGGCGGTGCGCGCGATCCGTGAACTGCGCCCCGACGTCGTCCTGATGGACATCCGCATGCCGGTGCTGGACGGCCTCGCGGCGACCCGCAGGATCACGGGGGACGCCGCGCTGAGGGACGTGAAGGTGGTCATGCTCACCACCTTCGAACTCGACGAGTACGTCTTCGAGGCGATCCGCTCCGGCGCCTCCGGCTTCCTGGTCAAGGACACCGAGCCGGAGGAACTGCTGCGCGCCGTGCGGGCGGTGGTCGCCGGAGACGCACTGCTCTCGCCGGGGGTGACGCGCCGGCTGATCGCCGAGTTCGCGGCCCGCTCCAAGGAACCCGCGGCGGCCGGGCAGCTGGCCCGGCTCACCGAACGGGAGCGGGAGGTGATGGCCCTGGTCGGCATCGGCCTGTCCAACGAGGAGATCGCCCGCCGCCTGGTCGTCAGCCCGCTCACCGCCAAGACCCACGTCAGCCGCACCATGGTGAAGCTGGGCGCCCGCGACCGGGCACAACTGGTCGTACTGGCCTACGAGTCCGGATTGGTGCGACCGGGCTGGCTGGGCTGACCGGCACGCGCGAAGCGCAGCAGCACGCTCGCCACCCGCACGAAGAACACGACGACGGCCAGCACCGCGCCCGCCCCGACGAGCACCCGGCGGACGCCGCCGGTCAGCCCGAAGAGATACGCAGGCCCGGCCACGGCCCCGAAGAGCACGGCCGCCGCGAACGCCGCGCTGCACAGCGCGTAGCCGATCTCGACCGTGATCGCGTCCCGCTCGCCCTGCGTACGCCGTCCCCCGTAAGTCGTCATGGCGTCCAGTCTCCCAGACGGACGACCCCGGCCCTTGCCCGCGGTGCGGCCGGTTCACTTCCAGGTGACGCAGGACTTCTCGCGCCACAGCGCGGCGAGGGAGGCGTCGCCGGCCACCTCGGGAAACGGCAGGCGGTTCCACAGCGCCGGGTAGAGCAGTGCGGCGGGCCCGGAGAGTTCGCAGTCGGCGTCACCGTCGCCCGTCCGATCGGTCACGGGCGGCTCGGCCGACAGCCGTACGGTCCACACCGCGCCGGGCACGTCCGTCGCCCGCACCCGCAGCGTGCGGGGCTCCTCGGTGCGTACGGCGCTTTTGGGGCGGGCGTGGAAGGCGCACAGCAACTCGTCGATGCCGTCCACCGCGAAGTCCGCACCGACGGCCGTCGGCGCGCCGCCCAGGGCCGACTCGGCGTCGACGCGGTGCACGGTCGTCTCGTGGGCCTGCCGCCGTGCCCAGAACGCCAGCGGGGACGGCGCGGGCAGGAAGTGCCAGCAGCGCATGTCGGGTGCGGCAGCGGTGAGGGTGTCGACCAGCCGTCCGTGTCCCTCCCGGAACCAGGCCAGCAGGTCGCCGCCGTCGAGGTCGGGCAGGCCGCCGTCGGGGCGGGGGCCGGTATGCCCCTCGGCGACGATCGTCTCCGCCCAGCGGTGCACCGTGCCCGTGTGCCGCAGCAGGTCCCGCACCTGCCAGCCGGGGCAGGTCGGCACCTTGGCGTCGGTGCCCGCCGACTCGGCGGATTCGGCGAGCAACACGCCCTCGCGGGCCAGGACATCGATGTACGAGGCAGTCTCCATGGCGGTGAGTGTGCCGGATCGAGGGCGCTCGAAGGGAGTACTGCGCGGAACTGGACGGCTCAGCCCGGTGCCGCCGCCCGACGGGTCGCGACCGCGACGAGGACCGCCACCGCCGCGAGCGCCGCCACACTGGTGAGCGCGGCGGGCAGCGAGAACCAGTCGGCCATGAAGCCGATCGCGGGCGGCCCGAGCAGCATGCCGCCGTAACCCAGGGTGGAGGCGGTGGCGACACCGGCGGGCCCGCCCAGCGCGCCCGCCCGTTCGATCGCGACCGGGAAGACGTTGGCGAGCCCGAGCCCCGTGACCGCGAAGCCGAACAGGGCCGCCCACACGGAAGGGGCGAGCGAGCCCAGCAGCATGCCGGCCACGGCGGTCGTGCCGCCGGCCACCACCGTGGTCGTCCGGCCCAGGCGCTCCAGCAGGGTGGTGCCGGTCAGCCTGCCGACCGTCATGGCGAGCGCGAAGCAGGAGTAGCCCGCGGCCGCCACCCCCGGGGAGGCGTCGAGATCCTGTTCCAGGTGCAGCGCGCCCCAGTCGGCCATGGCGCCCTCGCCGTAGGCCGTGCACAGCGCGATCACGCCGAAGGTGACGACCAGGCGGCGCGTGCGGCGGTCGAGCCGGCGCGGCGCACCCTGGTCCCGGTCGGCGCCGTCCGGGGGCGCGGCGGGTTCGCAGCGCAGCAGGGCACGGCCCGCGAAGAGGGTCACGACGAGACCGATGAGGGTGAGGCAGAGCAGGTGCCGCACGGGCGGCAGCGACCCGGCGACCAGCCCGCCGAGCCCCGCGCCGATCACGCCGCCGAGACTGAACGCGGCGTGGAAGCTGGGCATGATGGGGCGCCGCAGTACGGCCACCAGGTCGACGGCGGCGCTGTTGAAGGCGACGTTGATCCCGCCGTACGCGCTGCCGAAGACCAGCAGGACCAGGCCGAGGGCGAGCGCGGAGTGGGTGAGCGGGGGCAGGGCGACGCTGAGGCAGAGCAGGACCGCGCAGGCGACGGTGACGGGGTGGCTGCCGTAGCGGCGGCAGAGCCGTCCGGTGAGCGTCATGGTGACGACGGCACCCGCGGAGACGCCGAGCAGCGCCAGGCCCAGGGCACTGGCCGAGGCGCCGGTCTGCTCCTTGATGGCGGGGATGCGTACGACCCAGCCGGCGAAGACGAAGCCGTCGAGGGCGAAGAAGGCGGTCAGGGCGGCACGGAGACGGGTGAGGTCGTTGCGGGAGCCCGGCACGGCGCTGTGCGAACGGGGTTTGTTTATTTGTGGCACAAAGTCAGGCTAGAGGCGCGGACGAGCACGGGCAAGGGTGCCCCGGGACCACAGCGGCGCAGGTCGCAGCCCTGCCGGTCGCATACGCTCGACACCACCATGAAGAACAACCTCACCCCCCTGGAGCCGAAGGCCGACAAGGCCACGGTCAGACGGCACAACCTCAGCCTCGTCCTGAGGGCCGTGCACGACGCGGGGGAGGCGACCCGGGCCGGGATCGCCGCGCACGTCGGACTGACCCGCGCGGCCGTCTCGTCGCTGGTCGAGCAGTTGCTGGAGTACGGCTTCGTCTCCGAGGGCGGCAAGACGAGCAGCGGTCAGGCGGGGCGGCCCGGTACCGTCCTGAAGGTGTCCAGGTCGGGTCCGGCGGGGCTCGGCGTCGAGATCAACATCGACTACGTCACCGTGTGCGTCGTCGACCTCGCCGGCACCGACCGGGTCCGGCTCGTCGAGCACGTCGACAACCGCGGGGTTCAGCCCTCCGAGGTGCTGGCCCGCGCGGCCCGGCTGGCGGCACGGGCCATCGGCTCGGCTACCGAGCAGGACCTCGTGCCGGCCGGCGCGCACGTCGCCCTGCCCGGCCTGGTGACCGGCGGCACCGTCCGCCAGGCCCCCAACCTGGACTGGCGGCGCGTCGCGGTGGAGGGTCTGTTCGCGCAGGCGCTCCTCGCCCTGCGCCCGGCCCACCGACCGCTGCCGGTCAGCTCCGACAACGAGGCCAACGCCGCCGCCCTGGCCGAGCTGTGGTTCGGCGCCGGCACCGAGGGCGTGCGCAGCTTCCTCCACCTGACCGGAGAGATCGGCATCGGCGGCGCCCTGGTGCTCGAGGGGGAGTTGCTGCGGGGAGCGCACGGCTTCGCCGGGGAGATCGGCCACATGGTCGTCGACCCCGACGGGCCCCTGTGCCGGTGCGGGGCGCACGGCTGCCTGGAGCAGTACGCCGGACAGGCCGCCCTGCTCGAAGCGGCCGGCATCGACGCGGCCACGGGTGTGCGGGGCGTCGCGGAACTCGGAGGCCGCGCCCGGCGGGGTGAGCCGGCCGCGCTGGCCGCGATCGAGCGGGCGGGGCGGCATCTGGGTGTCGTCGTGTCGGGCGCCGTGAACCTCTTCGACCCCGACGCGGTGGTGCTCGGGGGCGTCTACCGCGAACTGATGGACTGGCTGGCGCCCGCCGTCGAGAGCGAACTCGCCCGCCGTGTCGTCTCCGGGCTGTGGCGGGAGGACGGCAAGCGGCTGCGGGCCTCCTCGTCCCTCGGCGACGCGGCCCGGGGCGCGGCCGGCACGATCGTCCGCGAGGTGCTGGCCGACCCGGCGGCGTATGCGGAGCGGGACGGCGGCTGACGGGGCCGACGGGGGACCGGCAGGGACGATGCGGGCTGAGGGGGGCTGAGGCGGGTGCGCGGCTGGGCGGCCTTCGCGCCTTCGCGTCACCCGGGGTGGTTCGCGGGGGTCGGCCGGGGCGACGGTCCGTGAGGTGCTGGCCGATCTGGGGCGGGGATGCCGGGCGGGACGGCGGCCGGCCGGGCCGAGGGTCGCTGACGCGGAGGTCGCGGCGCACGCCCCCGCCCCCCTCGGCGGCATACGCCGAGCGGGGCGCGGGCTGTCCAGGCCGGCGGTGGCAGACGCGGGGGCCGCGGCCGGAAGTGGCCCCCCGCGTCGCGGCGTCACCCCCGGCGGTTCGCGGCGATCATCTCCCGGTACCAGCGGTAGCTGTCCTTCGGCGTGCGCTCCTGCGTCTCGTAGTCGACGCGGACGATGCCGAAGCGCTTGTCGTAGCCGTACGCCCACTCGAAGTTGTCCAGCAGCGACCACACGTAGTACCCGCGCACGTCCACGCCCGCGTCGATCGCCGCCCGCAGGGCAGTGAGGTGATCGCGCAGGTAGGCGACGCGGTCGGCGTCGTGGACCGTGCCGTCGGCGGTGGGGGCGTCGTCCTCGGCCGAGCCGTTCTCCGTGATGTGGACGGGCGGCAGCGCGTCCCCGTACTGCTTCTTCAGCCGCACCAGCAGTTCGGTGAAGCTGTCGGGGACGACCGGCCAGCCCATCGCCGTCTCGCGGACGCCGGGCAGTCGTACCTCCTCGTAGCGGTTGTCCGTCGCCACCCGCCGCGCCGGGTCGCTCTCGCGGTGCGGGGCGTCGGCGACCACGATCGGCCGATAGTAGTTGACGCCGAGGAAGTCCAGGGGCTGCGAGATCAGCTCCAGGTCGCCGTCGCGGCGGAAGTCCGCGCCGGTGATCAGCTCGCCCCAGGTCTCCTCCTCGGTGGCCGGGTACCGGCCCGCGAGGATCGGCTCGGTCCACACCAGGTTGTGCTGCGTGTCGGCGCGGACCACGGCCCCCAGGTCGGCGGGGGAGTCGGTGGCCGGCAGGTTGCGGTCCAGGTTGAGCGTGATGCCGGCCTCGCGCACCCCGGCCGCCCGCAGCGCCGTCACCGCCAGACCGTGCCCGACCAGCAGGTGGTGGGCGGCTGCCAGGGCGGGCCGGCCCTCCTTGGCGCCCGGCGCGTGCCGGCCCACCGAGTAGCCGAGGAAGGCGCTGCACCACGGCTCGTTGAGGGTGATCCAGCGCGGCACCCGGTCGCCCAGGCGCTCCGCGACCACGGCCGTGTACTCGGCGAACCGCTCCGCCGTCTCCCGCACCCGCCAGCCGCCCCGGTCCTCCAGGGCCTGCGGCAGGTCCCAGTGGTACAGGGTGGCGGCCGGCTCGATGCCCGCCGCGAGCAGTTCGTCGACCAGGCGGGAGTAGAAGTCCAGACCCTTCGGGTTCACCGCGCCCGATCCGTCCGGCACGACGCGCGGCCAGGCGATCGAGAAGCGGTAGGAGTCCACGCCCAGGTCGCGCAGCAGCGCCACGTCCCCGCGGTAGCGGTGGTAGTGGTCGCAGGCCACGTCGCCGGTGTCGCCGTTCACGACCAGGCCGGGCGTGTGGCTGTAGGTGTCCCAGATCGACGGGCCGCGACCGTCCTGGCGGGCCGCCCCCTCGATCTGGTACGAGGCGGTCGCGGCGCCGAAGACGAAACCGGGCGGGAGGCCGGGGTACTCGCTCATGCTGTGCTGCTCATCTCCTGTTCGGGGGTGGTCACTTGACGGAACCGCCGGTGATCCCGGCGGCGATGTACTTCTGGGCCAGGACGAGCAGGATCGCCGCCGGCACCGCGGAGAGCACGGAGGCGGCCATCACCGAGCCCCAGTCGCCGACGTGCGCGCCGATGTACTGGTAGATGCCCAGGGTGATGGGCTTGACCTCGTCGGTCGTGTTCAAGGTGAGCGCGAACATGAAGTCGCTCCACGAGAACAGGAACGCGAACAGCCCCGACGTGATCAGCGAGTTGCGGCTCATCGGCAGCACCACCCGCACGAACGTCCGCACCGGCCCGGCACCGTCGATCTGCGCCGCCTCGATCACCTCGCCGGGGATCGACACCATGAACGAGCGCATCAGCACGATCGAGAACGGGATGCCCAGCGAGGCGTCAGCCAGCATCAGACCGAAGTAGGAGTTGACCAGACCGAGGTCGACGTACGAGTTGTAGAGCGCGTTGGCGATGACGATGCCCGGCACCATCTGGGTGATCAGCGTGCCGAACACGATGGTGCGCGAGCCCCGCAGCCCGAACCGCGCCAGCCCGTACGCCGCCGGTGCCGAGATCAGCAGGCAGATGGCGACCGCGCCGAGCGACACCGCGAGCGACGTCAGCAGGTGCCCGCCCTGGTCGCTGACGGCCTTCGAGAAGCCGGACAGGTCCAGGCTCCCCGGCACCGGATCGACCTTCAGCAGCCCCGACTCCGGCTGGAGCGCGGTGTTGAGCATCCAGTACAGCGGGAACAGCATCACCGCGAGGACGAGCACACCGGCGACGGTGGAGCCCCAGCGGCGCCGGGACGCGGTGGGCGTGTGGGTGGCCATCGTCGGTCACTTCCCCTCGGTGCGGTTGGCCCGCAGGTAGAACACCGCGAACACCGCGGAGATCAGGATGAGCACGTTGCCGACCACGGCGCCCGCGCCGAAGTCCAGCTGGACGAAGGAGTTCTGGTAGGTGAGTGTGCCCAGCGTCTGGGTCGCGTCGGCCGGGCCGCCGTCGGTGAGGGCGAGGATCAGGTCGAGGATTTTCACGGTCGACATGAACCCGAGCACGAGCACCACCGTGATGACCGGCTTGAGCACCGGCAGGGTGACCGACCGGAAGGTCCGCCACGCCGAGGCGCCGTCCAGCGCGGCCGCCTCGTGCAGTTCCTTCGGGATCTCCTGGAGACCGCCGTACAGGATGACCATGTTGAACGGGATGCCGATCCAGATGTTGACCAGGATGACCGAGAGCAGCGCCATCCCGGGGCTGGTCAGCCAGGGTGTGTGACCGCCGATGCCGATGGTGTCCAGGAAGGAGTTGAGGACCCCGGTGTCCTGGTCGAGGATGCGTCGCCACACGATGCCGGACACCACCATGGGCACCAGCCAGGGCAGCAGGATCAGCGAGCGCAGCACCCCGTTCAGCGGGAACCGGCGGCTGAAGAAGACCGCCAGTGCCATGCCGATGCAGAACTGCCCGAGCAGCGAGCCGGCGGTGAAGACGAGCGTGTGCCACAGCGCCTTGCCGAAGAGCGCGTCGTGGAAGACGTTCGACCAGTTGTCGGTGCCGTTGAAGGGGGCCTCACCGGTGAAGAAGGTCTTCGGCGTGTAGTGCTGGAAGCTCATCACGACGTTGCGGACGAGCGGGTAGCCGAAGAAGAGCAGCATGAAGACGACGGCGGGGGCGACGAACCCCCACTGGGCGAGCCGGCGCCGGCGCGCGATCCGGGCGGGGTCGGGAGCGGCGGCCGGCTCGGGGGTCTTCGCGGGCGTCTGTGCGGTGACGGTGGACGTGGTCATGGGCGCGTACCTCAGTTCCCGCTCGTGGCCCGCTGCTGGGCGCGCTTCAGGGCGGTCTCACTGGACTGGCCGGTCAGGGCGGACTGGAAGGCGCTCTGCAGGGCGAGCGACACGCTCGACCAGCCGGCGCCGAGCTTCGCCGTCCGGGACCGGGCGACGGCCACCTGGTCGGCGAGGGAGTCCAGCTCCGGCACCTTCTCGCGCCAGACCGCGGCGGCCTCGGCGTTGGCCGGGACCATCCAGCTGTTGAGCGCGTACGTCAGCTGCTCCTGCTCGCTCGACAGACACGCGACGATCTTCCCGGCGGTCTTCTCCCGTGCCTCGTCACCGGTGTCCGGCACGGTGAGCACGGCACCGCCCAGTGGACCGACCGAGTCCGCGCCGGCCTCGGGCACCGGGATCGGCGCGATGCCCCAGTGCAGGGACTTGTCGCTGTTGAGGGTCTCCACCTGCCACGGACCGTTGATCATCATCGCCGCGTTGCCGGCCATGAACTGGTCGTTGACGTCGGCCTGCGTCCAGTTGACCGTCGACTTCGACAGCGAGCCGTCCCCGAGCAGGCCCTTCCAGTAGTCCAGCGCCTCCACGACCCGTGGACCGTCCAGATCGGTCTCGTCACCGCCGTTGGACCACATGAACGGCAGGAACTGGAAGACGCCGTCCTCCGCGCCGCCCGCGCTCAGCGCCAGGCCGTACCGCTTGCCCTGGGTCAGCTCCTTCGCGGTCTCCCGCAGTTCCGCCCAGGTGGTGGGAACCTCGACGCCGGCCTCGTCGAGCACGTCCTTGTTGTAGAAGAGCGCCAGCGTGTTCACCGACCGGGCGGCGCCGTAGTACGTCCCCTCATACGAACCGAAGTCGACGATGCCCTGGGGGACGTCCTCGGTGCTCAGCCCGAGGGACCGCAGGTCGGTCAGGCCGCCCGCGTCGGCGAAGGTCGGCATCTCGGACGCGTCGAACTGCACGATGTCGGGCAGCGACTTGGACGAGGCCATGCGCAGCGCCTTCGTCATCACCTGCGAGGCCGGGACGCTCTGCTGCTCGATGGTGATGCCCAGCCGCTCGCCGCACCGGGCCATCGCCTCCGCGTCCCAGCGGTGGTAGGACTCGTCGGTCGAGGAGTTCAGCACGGTGTACACGTCGGGGTCCCGCTGCTGTCCGCAGCCGGTGAGCGCGGCCCCGGCGACCAGGACACAGACGGCGGCGACGGGGGCGACGACTCGGCGTGAGCGTCCTCGCCCGGGTTGCCCGGCGGCAGGAGGGTGTGCTGTCAAGGCGAGCGAGGTGAAGCGCTTCGACATGGTGCGGCCCTTGCTGTCGTACCGTCCGGCTTCGTCGCCGGACCGTTTTGTTTGGTGTGATGACTAATACGTCACGAGAGTGCTGCCGCGCTAGAGGAAAGTGGCCCCGGTCTCTTCGTTCCGTGGCGTGAAGAGATTGTTCTTTTCGGTGATCATGCCTGGTCATCGCGGTGAACTTCGGCGCGGCCCCTCGGCGGCCGGATTTGTTGTGTGTACGATCAAAACGCTGCGGGACGGTCCCCGTTCGCCCATCCGACAGCTCCCGTCCCATCCGAGGAAGATCATGAAGTTCACCGACGGCTTCTGGCTCATCCGCGAGGGCGTGCAGATCTCGTACGCCACCGAAGTGCGCGACGTGCGCCCCGAATCGAAGCGCTTCACCGCCCATGCCGCCGTGAAGAAGGTGACGCGCAGGGGCGACACCCTCAACGCGCCGCTCCTCACGGTCGAATGCTTCTCTCCCGCCGAGGGCGTCATCGGCGTCCGGGTCACCCACCACGCCGGCAAGCGCCGGCCCGGACCCGACTTCGCCCTCGCGGCCGACGCGGACGGCGCCGGCACGGTCCGCCAGGACGGCACCGTCACCGAGCTGACCAGCGGCCCGCTGACCCTCCGCCTGGACCGCGAGGGCCCCTGGGGCCTCACCTTCCACGACGCGGACGGACGCGAACTGACCCGCGCGAACGCCAAGAGCACCGCGTTCGCCACCACCGGCGACGGCGCCCACCACATGCTGGGCCGCCTCTCCCTCGGCGTCGGCGAGCAGGTCTACGGTCTCGGCGAGCGCTTCACCCCGTTCGTCAAGAACGGCCAGGTCGTCGACATGTGGCAGGCCGACGGCGGCACCAGCAGCGAGCAGGCCTACAAGAACATCCCGTTCTACCTCTCCTCACGCGGCTACGGCGTCTTCGTCAACCACCCGGGAGCCGTCTCCTTCGAGGTCGGCTCGGAGTCCGTCGGCCAGGTGCAGTTCAGCGTCGAGGACCAGACGCTGGAGTACTACGTCGTCGCCGGCCCCACCCCCAAGGACGTGCTCACCCGCTACACCGCCCTCACCGGCCGCCCCGCCCTGCCGCCCGTCTGGTCCTTCGGGCTCTGGCTCACCACGTCCTTCACCACCTCCTACGACGAGCACACCGTCACGTCGTTCGTCGACGGCATGGCCGAGCGCGGCATCCCGCTGACCGTCTTCCACTTCGACTGCTTCTGGATGCGCGAGTACCAGTGGTGCGACTTCCAGTGGGACCCGGACGTCTTCCCCGACCCGGACGGCATGCTCGCCCGGCTCAAGGCCAAGGGCCTCAGGATCAGCGCCTGGATCAACCCCTACATCGCCCAGAAGTCCCCGCTCTTCGACGAGGCCGCCGCCCTCGGGCACCTGGTGCGCCGGCCGGACGGCGACGTCTGGCAGTGGGACCTGTGGCAGGCCGGCATGGGCCTGGTCGACTTCACCAGCCCTGCCGCCCGCGACTGGTACGCCGCGAAGCTCAGGCCGCTGCTCGACCAGGGCGTGGACTGCTTCAAGACCGACTTCGGCGAGCGCGTCCCCACCGACGTCGTCTGGCACGACGGCTCCGACCCGGAGCGGATGCACAACTACTACACCCACCTCTTCAACCGCACCGTCTTCGAACTCCTCGAGAAGGAACGCGGACAGGGCGAGGCCGTCCTCTTCGCCCGCTCCGCGACCGCGGGCGGCCAGCAGTACCCCGTCCACTGGGGCGGCGACTGCTGGTCGTCCTTCGAGGCGATGGCCGAGTCGCTCAGGGGCGGCCTGTCCCTGTCGCTGAGCGGCTTCGGCTTCTGGAGCCACGACATCGGCGGCTTCGAGGGCACCCCCGACGAGGCGGTCTTCAAGCGCTGGCTGGCCTTCGGCCTGCTCTCCTCGCACAGCCGCCTGCACGGCTCCTCGTCCTACCGGGTGCCGTGGGAGTTCGGCGAGGAGGCGGTCGACGTCGCCCGGAGCTTCACGCACCTCAAGCACCGCCTGATGCCCTACCTGTACGGCGCCGCCGCCGAGGCCCACCGCACCGGCGTGCCGATGATGCGGCCGATGCTCCTGGAGTACCCGCACGACCCGGGCTGCCGGACGCTGGACCGCCAGTACATGCTCGGCCCCGACCTGCTGGTCGCCCCGGTCTTCACCGAGGACGGCGAGGTCGAGGTGTACCTCCCCGAGGGCACCTGGACCCACCTCCTGACCGGTGAGCGCGTCACCGGCCCCCTCTGGCGCACCGAACGGCACGGCTACGACAGCCTGCCGCTGTACGTCCGTGAGGGCGCCGTGCTCCCGCTGGCCGCGGACGACAGCCGCCCCGACGGGGACTGGCTGGACGCCCCGACCCTGCTGGTCCACCCGCCCGCCGGGTCCGGCTACGAGGCGGAGGTCACCGTGCCCGACCTGCTGGGCACCCCGGCCGCGGCCTTCCGCGTGCGGCGCGACGGGGACGTCCTGCGGGTCACCGCGACCGGCACCGACCGCCCGTTCACCGTGCGGGTCGCGGGCGGGGCGAGCGCGGAGGGCGCCGGTGAGGTGACGGTGCCCCTGGGGTGAGCCTCGGGTCAGCGGGCGAGGGTGCCCAGCGCGGTCAGGAGGCGGTCCACGTCGCCGGCGTCGGTGTACGGCGCGAGTCCCACGCGTACGGCGCCCTCGTCGCCCAGTCCCAGCCGGCGTGCGGCCTCCAGGGCGTAGAAGGAGCCGGCGGGCGCGTCGATCCGGCGTTCGGCGAGCCGCCCGTACACCTCGGCGGGGCTGAGGCCCGCCACGGTGAACAGCAGGGTCGGGGTGCGCCGGGCGGCCCGTGAGTACACGGTGATCCCGCCGAGCTCCGACAGTCCCCGCTCGATGCGCTCGCGCAGGGCCGCCTCGTGCGTCTCCAGGGCGGCGAACGAGGCCCCCAGACGGTCCCGGCGGCTGCCGCGCGCGTCCGGCTCCAGACCCGCGAGGAAGTCCACCGCGGCGCGGGCCCCCGCCAGCAGCTCGTACGGCAGCGTGCCCAGCTCGAAGCGCTCGGGGACGGCGTCGCTGGAGGGCAGCAGCTTGTCCGGCCGCAGTGTCTCCAGGAACTCCGGCCGGGCCGCCAGCACTCCCAGGTGCGGACCGAGGAACTTGTACGGCGAGCACACCAGCGTGTCCGCGCCGAGCACCGTCAGGTCCACCAGGGCGTGCGAGGCGTAGTGCACCGCGTCGACGTGCAGCAGCGCGCCGACACCGTGCGCCAGGCGGGCGACGGCCGCCATGTCGGGCACGGTGCCGATCAGGTTGGACGCGGCGGTCGCCGCGACCAGCCGGGTGCGCGGGGAGAGCACCGCCTCGATGTGCTCGGGCAGCAGTTCCCCGGTGGCCGGGTCGAAGTCGGCCCACCGCACGGTCGCGCCGGCCGCCTCGGCCGCCTGGACCCAGGGCCGGATGTTGGAGTCGTGGTCGAGGCGGGTGACGACCACTTCGTCGCCCGGCCCCCACGTCTTGGCGAGCGTCCGGGACAGGTCGTAGGAGAGCTGGGTGGCGCTACGGCCGAAGACGACGCCCCGCGGGTCGGCGCCCAGCAGGTCGGCCAGGGCGCCGCGGGCGTCGGTGACGATGCCGTCCGCGTTGAGCTCGCCCTCGGTCGTCCGGCCCCGGTTGGCCAGCGGATGGGCCAGCGCCTCGGCGACGGCGTCGATGACGGGCTGGGGGGTCTGGGTGCCGCCCGGGGCGTCGAAGCGGGCGGAGCCGGACTTCAGGGCGGGTATCTGCGCGCGGATCGCGTCGACGTCCAGGGCCATGTGCTCTCCAACCGAAGGCGGGCGTTGCCGCCTCATGATCGCAGCGGGGCGCCGATCGGAACAGACGCCCTGGAGGGACGCGTACCGGCGGTCAGGAGTCCGCGGCGTGGGCCGGCTGCTTCTCGCGGCCACCGGGATGCCGGTGCCGCCAGATCCAGAACACCGAGCAGGACAACAGCGCCCAGCCGCCCAGCACCAGGAACGGGAAGAGGTGCTGGTGGCCCTGGAAGTACACCGCCGTGTGCTGCGCGTTGACCGAGGCACCCGGCGGCAGCCACTGCCCGATCGCCCCCAGCGGAGAGGGCAGCAGGGGCCAGGACACGGCGCCGCCGGACGAGGGGTTGCCGAGCAGGACCATCAGGCCCCAGGTCGGCAGCATCGCCCAGCGTCCGAACAGGGTGTTGAACATCGTGAAGACCATGCCCGACGCGAACATGGTGAGTGCCAGGATCATCCACGACTCGACGAACGGCAGGTCCAGCGCGTTCAGCAGCCAGTCCACCGTCGCGGCGATGGCGAACCCGCCGAGCAGCGCGTAGGCCGCCGTGAAGAGGATGCGTTCGAACGGGGTCAGGGCGCGCGCGTGCACGCTCAGCTGGATCGCGCCGACGAAGCCGATGATGACCGCGGCCAGCGAGATGTAGAAGATCGCGAGCCCGCGCGGGTCGCCCTCCTGGAGGGGGTTGATGTCCCGGACGGTGACCTCGACGCCGGTCTTCTTCCCCACGGCCGGTGCCGTGTCGGCCAGTACCTCGGCGACCGAGGCGCCCGACGCGCTGGACAGGTCGAGCACGGCGGTCCGCCCGTCGTCGCGGATCTCGAAGATCCCGAAGACCTCCTGGTCCTGCATCGCCTCCCGGGCCTCGGCCGTGCTCTCGTAGGGGTGCACCTTCACGGAGGCGTTCAGCGCCTTCTCCAGGCCGTCCAGGAAGGCCTGGCCGCGTGCCTGTTCGTACGAGCCGACCACCGCCGTGGGGATCGAGTGCGGCGTCGGATCCGCCATCGAGTAGGTGTACGAACCCGCGAAGAGCCCCGCGGCCGCCGCGAGGATCAGTACCAGCACGGTGGCCGGCCAGAACGGCGACTGCCGGAACGTGGACCACCGCTGCCCGTGCGTCGGGGGCTCGGCGTGGGCGCCGTGGGACGAGTGGGCCATGTGCCGGACGCTTTCACAGAAGGGGGGCGGGGGCATCACGGACGCCCCCGCCCGGGTGCACGGAGGGTGACGGCAGCCCGTCGCGGGGCCGCCGTCGTCACGTGACGGGAACTCAGGCGTGCACCAGCGGCGTGTCCACCAGGTGCTCGGCCACGAACCAGGCCTGGAGCTCGTTGGTGCGCACGACGTCGGAGACGAGGATGTCGTTGGTGCCGTCGTCGCCCATCTCCTGGGTGCGCGCGGCCGCGTCGTGGCAGTCGGCCAGGATCAGCTCGTGCGCCTCCAGCAGCCGCGACAGCATCGCCGGGACCTCCTCGACGCCGTCCGGGGGACGCGGCACGGTGGTGATCTCGGCGACGTGCCGGGGGTCGCCGATGGCGACGCCGCCGAGCGTCTGGACTCGCTCGGCGACCGTGTCGATCAGTTCCAGCTGCTCGCCGGCGTGCTTGTCCAGCAGCAGGTGCAGTTGGTAGAACGTCGCCCCGCGCATCAGCCAGTGGTACTTCTTGTACAGGTCGTGCAGGATCCGGGTGTCCGCCAGCACCTTGTTCAGCCGCTGGCAGGAGTAGAGCCGGGTGTCCATGGTCAGCGCCACGGGGAACTGCTTGACGGTGCCGAACTCCTGGATGGTGCGGCCCTTCTGGTGCAGCCAGGGCTGGCTGCCGTCGGACCTGTGCTCCACGGACGACGACTTCGGGTTGCTCACGCCTGGTTCCCTTCCGGAGGACTGAAGACTGCGCCGGCGCGGTGCGACCGGCCCCGGTCCCCCCGGCGACAGTCGACCAGCCGTCCGCCGTGCCCGCAAACGCTGGGGGGTTGTCCGGTCGTCCGGCCGCCGCTTAGGGTCTGCCCGAGTGAAAGCGCTTTCTGCCCGCGTACGCGCCCCTCGTGCGCCGGCGTCCGAGGAGGACCGCATGGCCCCACGTCCCGACCGCCGCCGTGTCGCCGTGATCGGCACCGGTGCCATCGTCACCGGCGGCCACCTGCCCGCCCTGAGAGCCCACGCGGAACGGACGGAACTGGTCGCCGCCGTGGACGTGGACCGGAGGCGGCTCGACGCCTTCCGGGCCGAGGCGGGCGGGGACGTCGCCGGGTACACGTCGGTGGGCGACATGCTGGACGCCGTACGGCCCGACCTGGTCCTGATCGGCACGCCGCCGTCCCTGCACCGGGAGCAGGCGGTGGCCGCGCTCAAGGCGGGCGCCTGGGTGCTGTGCGAGAAGCCGCTGTGCCTGTCGCTGGCCGAGTACGACGACATCGCGGCGGCCGAGGAGGCGTCGGGGGCGTACGCGTCCGTCGTCTTCCAGCACCGGTACGGCTCGGGCGCCGCGCACGCCCGCGACCTGATCGCGAGCGGGGAGCTGGGTGTCCCGCTGGTCGCCCACTGCCAGACCACCTGGCACCGCGACGCCGCCTACTACGCCGTGCCCTGGCGCGGCCGCTGGTCCACCGAGGGCGGCGGCCCGACCATGGGCCACGGCATCCACCAGTACGACCTGCTGCTGCACCTGCTCGGCCCCTGGGCGGAGGTGCGGGCCATGGCGTCCCGCCTGGTCCACGACACCGAGAGCGAGGACGTGTCCACCGCCCTGGTGCGGTTCGCGAGCGGCGCCCTGGCCACCGTCGTCAACAGCGTGCTCTCGCCGGACGAGGTGAGCCGCGTCCGCGTCGACTGCGCCGACGCCACGGTCGAGCTGACGCACCTGTACGGGCACCGCAACGACGACTGGAGCTACACCCCGGCCCGGCACGTGGACCCCGCGCGCGCCGCCGCCTGGCGCGTCCCGGCGGCGGACGTGCCCAGCTCCCACACGGCGCAGCTCGGCGCCGTGCTGGACGCCTGGGACGCGGGCGAGCGGCCGCCCGGCAGCGGCGTACAGGCCCGCGCCACGCTGGAGTTCGCCGCCGCCCTCTACAAGGCGGCGTTCACCGGACGGCCGGTCCTCGCCGGCGAGATCGCGCCCGGCGACCC
This sequence comes from Streptomyces sp. M92, assembly GCF_028473745.1. Taxonomy (NCBI): domain Bacteria; kingdom Bacillati; phylum Actinomycetota; class Actinomycetes; order Kitasatosporales; family Streptomycetaceae; genus Streptomyces; species Streptomyces sp. M92. The sequence continues at coordinate 6,445,077 of NZ_CP101137.1, read as the reverse complement.
CTTCCACGGGGCCATGCACGGCGACCACCCCGACTGGGCCCCGAAGGAGCGCGCATGAGCACCCTCCGCGTCACCCACACCCACGGCGACCACATCGCCGTCACCGCCGCCGGCGGCACCGAGATCCTCCGCTACGTCTACCGTCCCGACCCCGACGCCTTCGAGTCCCGCAAGCCCTACGCCCACCCGGTGCGCACCCTCGCCGGACGCACGGTGACCGGCTACCGCCCCAGCGACCACCGCTGGCACAAGGGCCTGCAGATGACGGCCAGTCATCTCTCGGGCCAGAACTTCTGGGGCGGCAACTGCTACGTCCACGGCGAGGGTTACCGGCCGCTGCCCGAGCGTGTCGGTTCGATGCGCCACGACGGCTTCGCCGGCCTCACGGCCGAGGACGACCGGTTCGCGCTCACCGAACAGCTCACCTGGATCGAGAACGGCGGCGCCGAGTGGGCCCGCGAAGAGCGGGGCCTGACCCTCCACTCGGTCGACGAGGAGGCCGGCGCCTGGGTTCTGGACTGGTCGATCCGCCTCACCAACACCCGCACGGAGGCACTGGCGTTCGGCTCCCCGACCACCGCCGGCCGCGAGATGGCCGGCTACACCGGACTCCAGTGGCGCGGCCCCCGCGACTTCACCGGAGGCACCGTCTTCGCGCCGGACACCGAAGCGGACGCCGCCGGACTGATGGGCACCCAGAGCCCCTGGCTCGCCTTCACCGCCGAGCACGACGAGGTCGACGCCCGCTCCACGCTCGTCTTCGCGCATGCGCCCGAGAACCTCGACGAGGAGCGGGCGATCCACCCCTCGCACTGGTTCGTGCGCGCCGACCCCGTTCCGAGCGTGGCGTTCTCCTGGGCGTTCTTCGAGGAGTTCGAGCTGCCTGAGGGCGAGTCCTTCGCCTACCGCTACCGCGTCCTGGTCGCCGACGGCGCCTGGGATCGCGACCGGATCGGCGCCCACCTGGACACACTGGCCTGGTGAGCGCCCCCGGGCCCCGGCCCGCACCTGCACCTGGTCCGCACGGAGACCTACGTCGTCACCGGTGGACACGGCGCGGTGCAGACGCTGAGCCCGGACGGCCACCGGGACGTCCCGCTGGGGCCGGGCTCGGACGCCTGGTCCACGCCGGGGACCGTGCACCGCATGGTGCAGGGCGGCGGCCGCGCGTCACCGGGCTGATGGAGAACAGCGGCCTGCCCGAAGCCGGGGACGCCGTCCTCACCTTCCCGCCCGTGGTGCCGGCCGACCCGGAGGCCGCGGCACGGCGCCGCAGGGACCTCGCCGTCCGGGGCTACCTGGTGCTGCGCGAGGCCCTGGCCGCCGGGGACGACGGCCCGTACCGGAGTTCCAGCGGGCCGCCGGGCACCTGGTGCGGGACAAGGTGCCCGGCCGGCGGGAGTTGTGGCGGTCCGGCGCGTCGGCCGCCGCCGGCCGCACCGGCGCGCAGCTCGACGCGCTCGCCGACGGCGACCCCGGGTACCTCGCCGACGCCACCGCGTACGGGACGGCACCCACCAGGCTGGGCGGCTACGGCATGTGCGGCCGCCGGGACGAGTACGCACTGCCGGGGCCGACGCCTCAGCTCGACGCGTCCCGCACGGAGGGGAGTTGAGAGGCAGATGGGACCGGGCGGGCGGCTGTTCACTTCCCGATCCCTTGCCAGGCCGAAGAGTTAAGGGGCCATTAGGGCAGCGGAAGTGTGAAGCGGTGGTCGAAATGCGCATCATCTTGGCATGAACCTGCGGCCCGAGGGGCGGGCCGCAGCCTCATGGAGGTGTGGAATGCACCGCAGACTCGCCACCGGGTTCGCCGCCACGGCCCTGTCCGTGACCACCGTCCTCGCGACCGCCGCGACGGCCGACGCCGCTCCCGCCGACAAGCCGCGGGTGCTCGCGAGCTGGACGCAGACCAGCGCGTCGAGCTACAACGCCTGGGCCGCCGCGCGGGCGAACCAGTCCGCCTGGGCCGCCTACGAGTTCGACTGGACCACCGACTACTGCTCCTCCTCGCCGGACAACCCGTTCGGCTTCCCCTTCAGCAGCTCCTGCGCGCGACACGACTTCGGCTACCGCAACTACAAGGACGCCGGCACCTTCAGCGCTAACAAGTCCCGGCTCGACAGCGCCTTCTACGAGGACCTCAAGCGAGTCTGCGCCCGCTACGGGGGCGCCACCAAGGCCGCCTGCAACAGCACGGCGTGGACGTACTACCAGGCCGTGCGGGCCTTCGGCTGACGCAGCCGTCACCGGTTGGCGCAGGACGGTGCCCGCGATGGCGAGCAGACCGACCGCAGGCCCGGCACCGGGGAGGCCGCCGCTGCCGTCAGGGCGGCGGCCGCCCCGGCGATGCCCAGTACGGCGCCCGCGGCCACGTCGCCGGGATAGTGCACGCCGGTGTGGACCCGGGAGTAGGCGACGGCGCCCGCCAGCGCGCCGAGAGGTACGGCCGCCTCGGGCAGGACCACGCCGACCGCCGTGGCGAACGCGACCGCGGAGGCCGTGTGACCGGACGGGAAGGACGCCGACACGGGCATCGGCACGTGCCGGTCGACCGTCACCCGCGCCGCCTCCCGGTCCGGCCGCGCCCTGCGCACCAGACGCTTGCCCAGCAGGTTCGCGGCGGCCGACGTCACGGCGACCGCGGCGAGCCCGACGAGGGCGGCCCGCCGGGGCCGCGCACCGGCCGGCGCGAGTGCGGCGGCGATCCCGAGCGAGATCTTCGAATGGTCGGCCGCGCGGGACAGCCGGCGCAGCGCACGGTCGAGCGAGGGGGTGGAGGTGGCCGCCACCGCCGCGTACAGCGCGCCGTCCACAGCACGCAGATCACCGAGTACGGCGTCGAGGGCCCGGCGGCGGGGCCGGACGGGCACCGGGGCCGGCGAGAGCGGGCCGCTGGTGTCCCCGTCGGCGTTGGTCGGTTCGGTCATGGGCTCCTGCTCCGCGGGGCGAGGGGACGGCCTGGGCGAGGGCGAGGCGGCCGAGGGGCGCGCGGTCCGTCGGCGTACCAGCCTGTCCCGTTCCCACGCGCACGGCGCGCCGACGGGGCCCGTTCGGCGTGCGGCGGCTCAGCTCGCGGCCTTGAAGCCCCGCAGCCGCAGCGAGTTGCCCACGACGAAGACCGAGGAGAAGGCCATGGCCGCTCCGGCGATCATCGGGTTGAGCAGCCCGGCCGCGGCGAGCGGCAGGGCGGCGACGTTGTAGGCGAAGGCCCAGAACAGGTTGGACTTGATGGTGCCCAGCGTCTTGCGGGCCAGCCGGATCGCGTCGGCGGCCGCCCGCAGGTCGCCGCGGACCAGGGTGAGGTCGCCTGCCTCGATGGCGGCGTCGGTTCCGGTGCCCATGGCCAGCCCCAGGTCGGCCTGGGCGAGCGCCGCGGCGTCGTTGACCCCGTCGCCGACCATCGCCACCGAACGGCCCTCGTTCTGGAGGCGCTTGACGACGTCGACCTTGTCCTCGGGCATGACCTCGGCGACGACGTGCTCGGGAGCGATGCCGACCTCCGCGGCCACCGACTCGGCGACGGCCCTGTTGTCGCCGGTGAGGAGCATCGGGGTCAGGCCCAGGGCGCGCAGCCGGCCGATGGCCTCGGCGCTGGTGTCCTTGACCGCGTCGGCGACCTCCAGGACCGCCCTGGCCTCGCCGTCCCAGGCGACGGCGATCGAGGTACGGCCCGCCGCCTCGGATTCGGCCTTGGCCCGCGCCAGCTCGGCGGGCAGCTCCATGGCCCACTCGGCGAGCAGCTTCTCGCGGCCCACGAGGACGGCGTGGCCGTCGACGACGCCCTGCACACCGAGCCCCGGGACGTTCGCGAAGTCCTCGGGCGCGGGCAGCGCGCCCAGCTTCGCCAGCGCTCCGTCGGCGACGGCGCGGGCGATCGGGTGCTCGGAGGCGTGCTCCAGGGCGCCCGCCAGCCGCAGCACGTCACCCTCCTCGGTGCCGTCGGCGGTGTGCACGGCGAGCAGCGTCATGCGGCCGGTGGTGACGGTGCCGGTCTTGTCGAGGACGATGGTGTCGACCTTGCGGGTGGACTCCAGCACCTCGGGGCCCTTGATGAGGATGCCGAGCTGGGCGCCGCGCCCGGTGCCGACCATCAGCGCGGTCGGCGTGGCCAGGCCCAGGGCGCAGGGGCAGGCGATGATCAGGACCGCCACGGCGGCGGTGAACGCGGCCGTCAGCCCGGAGCCGTTGCCGATCCAGAAGCCCAGGGTGGCCAGCGCGAGGACGATGACGACGGGCACGAAGACGCCGGAGATGCGGTCGGCGAGCCGCTGGGCGGCGGCCTTGCCGTTCTGCGCGTCCTCGACCAGCTTCGCCATCCGTGCCAGCTGGGTGTCGGCGCCGACCCGCGTCGCCTCGACCACCAGCCGGCCGCCCGCGTTCACGGTCGCACCGGTGACCGCGTCACCGACGCCGACCTCCACCGGCACCGACTCACCGGTGAGCATCGACGCGTCAATGGCCGAGGTGCCCTCGACGACCGTGCCGTCGGTCGCGATCTTCTCGCCGGGACGGACCAGGAAACGGTCCCCGACCCTCAGCCCGGCGACCGGGATCTGCTCCTCCACCCCGCCCCGCAGCACGGTCACGTCCTTGGCGCCGAGCTCCAGCAGGGCCTTCAGGGCGGCACCCGCCTTGCGCTTGGACCGGGCCTCGAAGTAGCGGCCCGCCAGGATGAACGCGGTCACCCCGGCGGCGGCCTCCAGGTAGATGTTCCCGGCGCCGTCGCTGCGGGCGATGGTCAGCTCAAAGGGGTGGGTCATGCCGGGCGTGCCCGCGGTGCCGAGGAACAGCGCCCACAGCGACCACAGGAACGCCGCCGACGTCCCCACCGAGATCAGCGTGTCCATGGTGGCCGCGCCGTGCCGGGCGTTGGTGAAGGCGGCCTTGTGGAAGGGCCAGGCGGCGTACGTCACCACGGGCGCCGCCAGGGTCAGCGACAGCCACTGCCAGTACTCGAACTGCAGCGCCGGCACCATCGCCATCGCGATGACGGGGACGGCCAGCACCACGGCGGTGACCAGCCGCTCCCGCAGCGGCCGCAGCTCGTCGGCGGCCTTGGCGCTCTGAGGGCCGGACTCCGGCTCGGAGCGCACCGGCTCGGGCTCGCGGGCCGTGTAACCGGTCGCCTCGACCGTGGCGATCAGCTCGGGGACGGACACGTCGGCGCCGTAGCTGACCTTCGCCTTCTCCGTCGCGTAGTTGACGGTGGCGGTGACCCCCTCCATCCGGTTGAGCTTCTTCTCGATCCGGGCGGCGCACGAGGCGCAGGTCATGCCGCCGATGGCGAGTTCTACCTCGGTCGGTGCGCCGGTCGTACTGGTGGACATGGCTGCTCCTGATGCGGGTCGTCGGCCGGGACCCGGTCCTGCGGGTCCCGGCGGTGCGGCGGGGGAGTTCGGGGTGGTCAGACGCGGCCGGTCAGCTCGTAACCGGCCTCGTCGACGACCTCGGCGATCACGGCGTCGTCCGGCTCGGCGGCCGCGGTGACGGTGACCAGGCCGGAGCCGACCTGGACGTCGACACCGGTGACCCCGTCCAGCTCACCGATCACCCGGGTGAGCGTCGCCTTGCAGTGACCGCAGCTCATGCCGGCGACGGCGTAGGTGGTGCTGACGGGGGTGGTGATGGTCGAGGTCATGTCTTCCTCCGAAGGTGCGGTGCCGTACGGATACGGGCCCGGGGTATCCCCTGCCCTATGTCATGTATACCCCTAGGGGGTACCTAACGCAAGTCTCGGCCGCCACTTGACTCGGTACCCCCCAGGGGTATGGTGAGGTGCATGAAGAGGTCTCCCGTGAGCCGGAGACCCGGGATGCGAGGAGACGACCGCCATGAACACCGGACTGAGGATCACCGCGTTCACCGCCGCGCTGGCCGCCGCCTTCGGCTCCGCCTACGGCGTCGGCACGACGGTCGAACCGGTCGTCGCGGAGAGCGCGCCCGCGCCGCACGACGAGCACGGTCGGCCCTCGGCCGAACCCGAGGAGGGCGGCGGTCACGTGGGCCACGAGACGGCACCGGCCGGCGGACTGCAGATCTCCGAGAAGGGGTACACCCTCGACCTGGCCACCCCGCGCGTCACCGCCGGAGAGCGCACCGAGCTGCGCTTCACCGTCCGGGACGCGCGCGGCGACGCCGTCACCGCGTACCAGCGCGAGCACGGCAAGGAGCTGCACCTCATCGTGGCCTCACGCGACCTGGTCACCTACCGCCACCTGCACCCCACCCGAGCCGCGGACGGCACCTGGCGCACCCCCGTCGACCTGCCCGGCGCTGGCGGCTACCGCGTCTTCGCCGACTTCACCCCGGCGAAGAAGGGCGCGGAGAACCTCACGCTCGGCGCCGACCTCGCCGCTTCCGGCCGCTACGAGCCCGCGCCCCTGCCGGCCCCGAACGCCGCGGCCACGACCGGCGGTTACCAGGTCGAGCTCGCCGGCTCCCTGAGCCCCGGGCGCCCGAGCGAACTGAGGCTGAAGGTCTCCCGCGACGGCGAACCCGTCACCGACCTCCAGCCCTACCTCGGCGCCTACGGTCACCTGGTCGCCCTGCGCTCCGGCGATCTCGCCTACCTCCACGTCCACCCGAACGGCGAACCCGGCGACGGCACCACCAGCCCCGGCCCGGAGATCTCCTTCACGGCCACCGCCCCCACCGCCGGCACCTACCGCCTGTTCCTGGACTTCCAGCACGGCGGCGAGGTGCACACCGCGGCGTTCACCGTCCGGGCCGGAGCGGCGCCGGGCACACAGGACCCGGCCCCGGCCACCACGACGGAACACACCGACGGCCACGGGCACTGACGACCGACACCCTCGACGGGCACCGGTGGGCGGCCGAGGTTCCCGTCAGGCCGCCTGGTGAAAGCTCGTCGGCCAGAGGGCGGCCCCGGTCGGGCGCCTGCCGGGTCCTTCGGGAGGTCGGCGGACCCTGTCGGGCGGCTGTCGGTTCTCTGCGGGCGGACGGAGTTCCGGAACCGGCGTGCGGTGGTCTCGTCGAGCGGGTCGTGGTCCCCGCCGGGCGGTTGACGGTCCCGGTTGGGCGTGTGGTGGGGGTCGTCGGGCGCGCGTTGGCCCCGGTCAGGTGCGCGGTGGGAGGTCGCCGGGCGCACGTTGGCCCCGGTCGGGCCTGCGGTGAAAGCTTGCCGAGTGCACGTCGGCCCTGGTCGGGCGGGTGCCGGTGCTCGTCGAGGACGGCGTGCCGGAGCCGTTGGGGCTGAGGGTGATCGCGCGTTCCGCCTCCGGGACAGAGGCGCGCGGCGGCGCGCGTCCCACGGTGCGGCGCTGGCCCCGGTCGGGCGGATGCCGGGCGTCGTCGGTGGTCGGCAGGTCCTGTCGGGCGGCGGACCGTCGCTGACGGGTGAACGGTGGCTACAGCCAGGCGCGGTGGAACCTCGTCGGGCGGGTCACGGCCCCCGTCGGCCGGCCGGGGGCCCGGGCCGGACAGCCGGCGGTCCCGTCGGGCGGCCGCTGGTCCCGGGCGGCCGGCAGTCCTCCCGTCAGGCCAGCACGACCCGGACCCCGCACTCCTCGAACCGCCGCACCAGGTCCGGATCGGCCGACCCGTCCGTGACCAGCGTGTCCACCGACTCGGTCGCGCAGATCCGGGCGAAGGCCCGCCGGCCCAGCTTGCTGGAGTCGGCGGCGACGACCACGCGCTCGGCGCGCTCGCACAGCAGCCGGTTGATCGCCGCCTCCGCCTCGTCGTGGGCCGCGGCGCCGTGCGTGACGTCGAAGGCGACGACCCCCAGTACCGCCATGTCGACCGTCACCTGGCCCAGTACCCCGTCCGCGAGCGGCCCGATCAGCTCGTACGACTGAGCCCGGGCCACCCCGCCCGTCACCACGATCTTGAACTGCGGCCGGACCGCCAGCTCGTTGGCGATGTTGAGCGCGTTGGTGACCACGGTCAGCGCCGGCGTGCCCGAGGCGAGGTCCGCGCGCACCGCCAGCGCGCGCGCCACCTCGGTGGTGGTCGTCCCCCCGGTCAGTCCCACCGCCTCGCCCGGCGCGACCAGGGCGGCGACCGCCTGGGCGACGCGCTGCTTCTCGGAGGCGTTGCGGGCCGTCTTGTACCGCAGCGGCAGTTCGTACGACACCCCGTGCACGACCGCGCCACCGCGGGTGCGCACCAGCATCTGCTGCTCCGCCAGCCGGTCGAAGTCACGGCGGATCGTCGCGGCCGAGACCTCCAGTTCGGCCGCCGCCTCCTCGACGTCCAGCCGGCCGCGTTCGACGAGCAGCTCCAGCAGCGCCTTCCAGCGGGCGTCGCGCGACATCCGCGCCTCCGTTCTTCGATCTCCCGCCGACCCTAGCGCACCGCACAGTTCCCAAGATTGCTTGAGTGTGCTCGAAAGATGGCTATATCTTGCAGGAACAATCAGACCGTTCGGTGATCGGGGAGTGTGCGGCATGACGTATGTCGAAGACGAGCTCAACAGCCAGCCCGAGTGCTGGACACGCGCCGCCGCCGAGGCGGCACGGCACGCGGCGGCGCTCCCGGCGGCGGGGGAGCGGGTGGCGATCGTCGGCTGCGGAACCTCGTACTTCATGGCCCAGTCGGCGGCGGCACTGCGCGAGGACCAGGGCCAGGGCGAGACCGACGCGTTCGCCGCCTCCGAGTTCCCGCGGGGTCGCGCGTACGACCGGGTCGTCGCCCTCACCCGCTCCGGCACCACCACCGAAGTACTGGAGCTGCTCGCCGAATTGAAGGGCCGTACCCGGACCGTCGCGCTCACCGCCGACCCGGCCACGCCGGTCATGACCGCCGCCGACGACGTGGTCGTGCTCGACTTCGCCGACGAACGGTCCGTCGTACAGACCCGGTTCGCGACCACCGCCCTGACCCTGCTCCGCGCCCACCTCGGCCTGCACACGGACACGGTCGTCACCGACGCCCGCACCGCCCTGACGGCCGAACTGCCCGAAGGACTCGTCGAGCGCACCCAGTTCACCTTCCTCGGCCGGGGCTGGACCGTCGGACTGGCCAACGAGGCCGGCCTGAAGATGCGCGAGGCCTCCCTGTCGTGGACCGAGGCATACCCGGCGATGGAGTACCGACACGGCCCCATCAGCATCAGCACCGCGGGCACGGCCACCTGGATGTTCGGCGAGGCGCCCGAGGGGCTGGCCGGACAGGTCCGGGACACCGGTGCTATGTGGGTGCCCGGTGATCTCGACCCGCTCGCCGAGCTGGTCCGCGCCCAGCGGCTCGCCGTCGCCGTCGCCGCCTCCCGGGGCCTCGACCCGGACCGGCCCCGCCACCTCACCCGCTCGGTGATCCTCGCCCCCTGACGACCGCCCCCACAGCCGCCACCCGGCGCCCGGGGAAGAACCCGGGGGAAGAGAGAGACCGTGCCCCTCGCCAACACCGGCGACCTGGTGGCCCGCGCCGCAGCCGCGCGCTCCGCCGTCGCCGCCTTCAACGTCATCACCCTGGAGCACGTCGAGGCCGTCATAGCGGGCGCCGAGGCCGTGCGCACGCCCGTCGTCCTCCAGGTCAGCGAGAACGCCGTGAAGTACCGCTACGGCCGCCTGCTGCCGCTGGCCCGCGCGGCCGTGGCCGCCGCCGAGGGCGCCGCCGTGCCCGTCGCCCTGCACCTCGACCACGTCCAGAGCGACGGCCTGCTGCGCCAGGCCCCGGACGCCGGATTCAGCTCAGTGATGTACGACGCCTCCCGGCTGCCGTACGCCGAGAACCTCGCGGCGACCCGGGCCGCCGCCGACTGGGCGCACGCCCGGGGGCTGTGGATCGAGGCGGAGCTGGGGGAGGTCGGCGGCAAGGCCGGGCCGGGCGGGCGGGGGAGAGCCGCCGCACCGCCGCTCGACGCCCACGCGCCCGGCGCCCGCACCGACCCCGCCGAGGCGCGGGCCTTCGTCGCCGACTCCGGCGTGGACGCCCTGGCCGTGGCCGTCGGCAGCTCCCACGCCATGACGACGCGCACCGCCATCCTCGACCACGACCTGCTCAAGGCCCTGTCCGGCGCCCTGGACGTGCCGCTCGTGCTGCACGGCTCCTCGGGGGTCCCGGACGACGAACTCGCCACGGCCGTCGCCGGCGGCATCGCCAAGGTCAACGTCGGCACCGCGCTCAACCTCGCCATGACCGGCGCGATCCGGGAGTACCTGGCCGCCCGCCCCGAGGCGGCCGACTCCCGCGGCTACCTCACCGCGGGACGGGATGCCATGGTGCGGACGGTGTCGACGCTCATCGGGGTGATCGCCCGTACTACGGGGTGACCGCCCGCGCCCTACTTCCTGACCGCCCTGAGCACCACGAACTTGGGGTCGCTCGCGACCACTTCACTGTTGCCGAACAGCCGCCGCAGTGCGACGTGGTAGCCCAGGTGCCGGTTGCCGACCACCCACAGCTCACCGCCGGGGCGCAGCACGCGCCGCGCCCCGGTGAACATCCGCCGGGCGGTGGCGCCGGTCGTCGCCTGGTGGGAGTGGAAGGGCGGGTTGTTCAGCACCAGGTCGACACTGCCGTCCGGCACCCCGGCCAGCCCGTCGCCCACCCGGAACCCGGCCCGCCCCGCCGCCCCGTTCGCCTCGCACGTCGCCCGTGCCGAGGCCACGGCCTGGAACGACTCGTCGGTGAACAGCACCTCGGCGTCCGGGTCGGCCAGCGCCACCGCCGTACCGACCACGCCGTTGCCGCAGCCCAGGTCCACCACCCGCCGCAGGCCGCCGGTGTCCGGCAGGTGCCCGAGGAAGAAGCGGGTGCCGATGTCGAGCCGGTCCGCGCAGAAGACACCGGCGTGGTTGACGACGGTCCGCCCGGAGACCGGTCCGACGTCGTCGGGGAGCCGGTAGCTCAGCGGCCAGGGATTGGCGGGCCGCTTCAGCGAGAGGTCCGGCGTGGCGAAGATGAGCCGGGCCTTCTTCACCGCCAGGGAGGTACGGGTCGGGCCCACGATCCGCTCGAACAGCCGCAGCGTCGAGGTGTGGATCTCCTTCACCATCCCGGTGCCGACCACGACCGTGCCCTCGTGCAGCGCCGGCGCCAGCCGCAGCAGCTGGTCCTCCAGCAGTGCCAGGCTCTTGGGCACCCGCACCAGCAGCACGTCGATCCGCTCCGGCGGGGTGTCCCGCGTGGTGAGCAGCCGTACGCCGTCAGGCTCGACGCCCGCCCGCTTCAGATTGGCGCGGGTCGCCTCCCGGGCGAGGTGGGAGTCGGTGATCTGCACCGGCCGGTGCGCGGCCAGCGCCGTCACCAGCGCGCCCCAGCGGTCGCCGACGACCACCACCGTGCCGGACAGCGGCACGTCCTGGTCCGCGAGGTGCCCGAGCAGGTACTCGTCGGAGGCGTCCCAGGCCCGGAGCCGGTCGCGGGGGTCCTCGGGAAAGCGGGAGAGCACCTGCTCGCCCCACGGGGTCGTCATCTCGCCCCACGGGGCCGTCGTAAGGTCGCTGCGGTCGTTCATCGTGCGTCCAGGCTAGCCGAGCCGCAGCTCAGGCCGTGTCGGGCAGGATGGGGGCATGGAGGCCGAGCTGTTCCCCAGGGCACGCGCCGAGATCGCGCCCGGCGCCGTGCACGTCCCCGACTGGCTGGAGCCCGCGCTCCAGCGCGAGCTGCTGTCCGCGTGCCGCGAGTGGGCCCGCCCGCCGGCCGGGCTGCGCACGGTCCGCACACCCGGCGGCGGAACCATGACCGCGAAGCAGGTCTGCCTCGGATGGCACTGGCACCCGTACGCGTACGCCCGCACCGTCGTCGACGGCGACGGCGCGCCCGTGAAGCCCTTCCCCGCCCGGCTCGGCGAACTCGCCCGCCGGGCGGTCACCGAGGCGCTGGACATCGATGCGCTGGGCGCCGACGCGGCGGCGGACCCGCCCTACGACATCGCGTTGATCAACTTCTACGACGCCGACGCCCGGATGGGCATGCACCGGGACGCCGACGAGAAGTCCGGCGCGCCCGTGGTCTCCCTGAGCCTCGGCGACACCTGCGTCTTCCGCTTCGGCAACCCCGGGACCCGGAACCGTCCCTGGACCGACGTCGAGCTGCGCAGCGGCGACCTCTTCGTCTTCGGCGGGCCCTCCCGGCTCGCGTACCACGGGGTGCCGCGCGTGCACCCGGGCACCGCACCGCCCGAGTTGGGGCTCACCGGGCGGCTGAACATCACGCTCCGGGTCAGCGGGCTCCAGGACCACGGGCTTTAGGACCACCGCACCCGCGGATCATGGGAGACTCCCCCTCATGAGCGGCAAGGCGGACCCCCGGGCGGCGGGGGAAGGGACCACCTCGAGGACGCGGCTGGACCGGGGGCGCGGTGCGCTCGGACCCGCGTTGGAGCTCGTGCACACCGGACGCGCCCCCACCCGGGCCGTCCTCACCGCGGAACTCGGCGTGACCCGGGCCACCGCCGGCGCGGTCGCCGCCGAACTGGAGGCGCTCGGCCTGATCCGGGTCGACGCCCGGCCCGGCGCGGCCGCCGGTTCCCAGGGGCGGCCCTCGCACCGTCTCGCGGTCGCCGAGGACGGGCCGGTCGCCCTCGCCGCGCAGGTCCACGCCGACGGGTTCCGCGCGGCCCTGGTCGGCCTCGGCGGCCGCATCGTCGCCACCGCCCCCGGCTGCGAGGTCGTGGACGCCGACCCGGCGAAGGTGCTCGGCTCCGTCGTCGAGGCGGGCGCGGCACTCCTGCGGGAGACCGGCCGGCGCTGCGTCGGCGCGGGACTCGCCGTGCCGTCCGCCGTGGCGGAGCCCGAAGGCCTGGCCCTCAACCCGCTCCACCTCGCCTGGCCCGCGGGCGCCCCCGTGCGGCGGATCTTCGCCGAACAGGTGCGCGCGGCCGGCCTCGACGGCCCCGCCTTCGCCGCCAACGACGTCAACCTCGCCGCGCTCGCCGAGTACCGGCACGGCGCCGGACGCGGCGCCCGCGACCTGCTGTGCGTGGCCACCGGCCACCGCGGCGTCGGCGGCGCCCTCGTCCTCGACGGCCGCCTGCACAGCGGCAGTTCCGGCCTCGCCCTGGAGGTCGGCCACCTCACCGTCAACCCCGACGGCGGCCCCTGCCACTGCGGCAGCCGGGGCTGCCTGGACGTGGAGACCGACCCGCTGGCCTTCCTCACCGCGGCGGGCCGCGAGCCGGGACCGGAGGTCTCCCTGCTCCAGCAGTCGTACGACCTGATCCGCGGCCACTACGCCGACCCGGCCGTCCGCACCGCCACCGAGACCCTCATCGACCGCCTCGGCCTCGGCCTCGCCGGCCTGGTGAACATCCTCAACCCGGACCGCATCGTCCTGGGCGGACTCCACCGCGCGCTCCTCGACGCCGACCCCGAACGGCTGCGCGCCGTGGTCGCCGACCGCAGCCTGTGGGGCCAGAGCGGCGGCGTGCCCATCCTGCCCTGCGGCCTGGACCACAACAGCCTGGTCGGCGCCGCCGAGCTGGCCTGGCAGCCGGTCCTGGACGACCCGCTGGGCGCGCTGGCCTGAGGACGGCACCCGACCTCCTCAGGCCGCCGGGCGGTCACCGCCGCTCGGCGCGTGGGCGAGGTCGACGACGCAGAAGATGTTGCCGTCCGGGTCGGCGAGGACGACGAAGTCCGGGTCGGGCGGGTACAGGTCCCAGTCGACGGCCCGCGCACCGAGACCGGTCAGCCGCCGCACCTCCGCCTGCTGCTCCTCGGCCGAGTCCACGAAGAGGTCCAGGTGGATCCGGGGACGCGGCTCGGCCGGCGATTCGCTGTACAGCAGCCCGAGGGCCCGCCCGGAGCCGTCCGCGTGATCCAGCGTCCGCCAGGTCTCGCTCGCCCACTCCTCGGAGACGACCAGGTTCAGGGCCGCCGTCCAGAACTCCACGGCGCGCGGCACGTCCGTGACGCCGATGACAGGGATGCCGAGTCTCAACATGGACCCAACCTAGGTGATGACACGTACGTGGTCGCGGACGCCGAGGGGCGCGCGAAGAAGCACGGCCGGGCGGCCGCGGTACTCCCCGCGGGGTACGCGCGCTGCCGCTGGCCGTACGACGCCACGGACCCCCTGACGGGACGACGCTCGGAAACGACACGCAGCACATCGCGACCGAGGAGTTGGACGACATGCAGACCCTGGCACACTTCGGCGACGGCGGGCCCGGTCCCTGGGTCCTGCTCTTCCCCCTGATCTGGGCCCTGGTGATCGCTGGCGGCGTCACACTGCTCCGCCGCACCGTGTGGCGCGGCCGTCGCGGCCCCGGCCGACCGGCCACCGCCGAGGACAACTCGCCCATCACCGTGCTCGGCCACCGCTTCGCCTCTGGCGAGATCGACGAGGAGGAGTACTGGCGCCGGCTGTCGGTGCTGGACGAGCGGTTCGGCCGCCCGGGCAAGGGCGGTGCGGCATGACCACGACGACCGCCGTCCGGGCAGCCGCCCGGGTCGTCGACGCCGTGAAGGCGTACGGCGGTGGCGACACCGCCGTACGCGCCCTGGACGGGGTGAGCGTGGACTCCCCGGCCGGCCGCTTCACCGCGATCACGGGACCCTCGGGCTCCAGCAAGTCGACCCTGGTGCACCGCGCCGCCGGACTGGACACCCTCACCTCGGGCACGGCCCGCATCGGCGACACCGACCTCGGCACCCTCGACGACCGCCGCCTCACCCGACTGCGCCCCGACCGCGTCGGCTTCGCCTTCCGGGCCTTCGCCCCGGTGCCGACGCTCACCGTCGCCGAGAACGTCACCCTTCCTCTAGACCTGGCGGGCCGCCGGGGCGACACCGAGTGGGTCGACGCCCTCGCCGACCTCGTGGGCCTGCGCGACCGCCTCCGCCACCGGTCCGCCGAACTCTCCGGCGGTCAGCGGCAAAGGGTGGCCGTGGCCCGCGCCTTCGCCGCGCGGCCCGACGTCGTCTTCGCCGACGAGCCCACCGGAAACCTCGGCTCCCGCTCCGGCGGCGAGGTGCTGGGCCTCCTCGGCCGCACCGTGCGGCAGACGGACGTGCCGCGGGCCGTCGCGAACGAGTGACCTCACGGCCGCGGCCGGGCCGCCGTCATCGGCCAGCGGCCCGCGTCCAGCGGGCCCCGCTCGCGTGGCTCCAAGTCCTCAGCGGGGCCCGCCGCCGTGCGGACACCACTCGGTCCGGCAGCACTACGGGCCCCACTTGGGCGCCGGTGCGCGGCCGGCCGGTGCCACCGGTCGGCGCACGGCCGGGGCCGCACCCGCGAGCCCGGCACCTCGGCCGGTACGGCGGGCCGGGGCGTCCAGGGTGGATCGTCCTCACCGGCGCGGATCGCCGGCGCGAGTCACAAGGCGCGCGGTGTCCTCGCCCGTACTGATCGCCGGAGCGCGGGACGAGGCGGGACGCCCCGCCGGTACCGACCGCCGGAGTACACCACGAGACCCGATGGCGGGCCCGGCGCTGCGGAGACCGGCACCACGAGGCGCGTGGCGCCCCCGCCGTCGTCGCCGGTGGGCAAGGCTCTGTCGGCCCGCGGCGGCGAAAGGTCACCGCCCGGTCAGCCGGCAACGGCCGACCGGGCGGGAGCGGGTTGGGGTCTGCCGACGTCGACCGCGTGCTCGACCTCCGCGAACGCGGCGGCCGGCACTTCCTCGACCAGACGCCGGGGCGGGTGCGCGGTGACGGGTGGAGCGGTGACCTGCGCGGCGGGCAGGGCCGTGGGGAGCGTGAACCAGACGACCTTGCCGGACTCACCGTCCGGCCGGGCGCCCCAGCTCTCACTCATCGCGGCCACCATGGAGAGCCCGCGCCCGCACGTCGCCAGCGGTGCGGCGTCGTCCACCACGGGCAGCCGCGGATCGTGGTCGCGCACGGAGACGGTGAGCCGGTCAAGGAGCAGCTCTATCTCCACGGTGCACATCTTGTCGGGACGGGCATGCAGGTGGACGTTGGTCAACAACTCCGTCACGCCGAGCGCGGCCCGGTCGATCAGGGGGTCCATATGCCAGTAGCGCAATTGCGCAGATACGATTCTGCGGACCTGGCCGATCCGCGACGGCAGGGCTTGGAGCTCCACCGTGCAGTGTCTGCTTGGGTGACTGATCACGGCTGCGACTCCCCGACTAGAGGTCCGGAAGAACACGGAGTTCGGATCCAGCAGGTCGCACGCGGCGCGCCGCCGCCTGCTGTCATGGCCGGCGGGCTGGTTCGCAGCGTTATCGCCGGTAAACCCAGAGTGACGTGAGACCAGCGTGACGCAAGGGGTGAGGCACCGCAACTTACGGACATCTCAAGCGCGTCGCCCGGCCGCCCTGCGCACCGCCTCGATGAAGCGGCGGGCCGCCGGCGGACCCGGCTCACCCGGCGCGGGGTCCCGCTCGCCGAGCGTGAGCAGGTACCGCTTGCCGTTGAGGTCGGCGAGGGCGCGGTCCTCGGGCGCGAACCAGGGCCGGGAGGCGCGCACCGCCTGCACCGGGGCGCTGTCGATCTCACTGCCGTAGCTGGTCAGCAACTCCACCCTGCCACCGCTGATCCGGACCGTCCCGGCCCGGGTGAGTGAACGCAACCGCTTGCCGATCCGCACCCCCGTGGCCCTGAACTCCGGCTCCGCCATGCCGTCGCCCCCTCGTGCCCGTCGGTCGCCGGACCGTGCTCCTCGCTGGGCCCGGTACCGGCTCGTGTCGTGCTCCAGTGTGCGCCCGCGGCGGGAACCCCCGGGAATCCCGTCCCGCCCGCTGGCAGTCTGCCCGCACCGCGCGCCGAGCACCAGTACGCGCCGCCCCTTTCCGGAGGCGACCGGAGCACTCGCGCGAATGCGCCCCCGCCCGGCCGCCCGACGCGCCCCAGTGCTGCCTTTGAGGCGCCCAAAGGTGTGTTTATGCAGGTGAGAAGCGTGCTGAAGGCGCATATGATCGAGGCGTCGGCCGCGCGAAGCGTCGTCGGCGCGAGCGTAAGGAGCCTCGTCGTGAGCACCCCCCGGCAGACCCGCAGCGGCGCCAACCTCGACGTCGACCACAGCGACACCGAGTACCGGGCCTGGCTGAAGGAAGCCGTGCGCAAGGTCCAGGCCGACAACAACCGCTCGGCCGACACCCACCTGCTGCTCTTCCCGTTGCCGGAGCGCTGGGGCATCGACCTGTACCTGAAGGACGAGTCCACCCACCCCACCGGCAGCCTCAAGCACCGGCTCGCCCGCTCGCTCTTCCTGTACGGCCTGTGCAATGGCTGGATCCGGCCGGACCGCCCCGTGATCGAGGCGTCCAGCGGCTCCACCGCCGTCTCCGAGGCGTACTTCGCGAAGCTGATCGGCGTCCCCTTCATCGCCGTCATGCCGCGCACGACCAGCACCGAGAAGATCCGCCTGATCGAGTTCCACGGCGGACAGTGCCACTTCGTGGACGACTCCCGCCGGATGTACGAGGAGTCCGCACGTCTCGCGGCCGAGACCGGCGGCCACTACATGGACCAGTTCACCTACGCCGAACGCGCCACGGACTGGCGCGGCAACAACAACATCGCAGAGTCGATCTTCCGTCAGCTGCGCCTGGAGCGGTTTCCCGAACCGGCGTGGATCGTCGCCACGGCCGGCACCGGCGGCACCTCGGCGACCCTCGCGCGCTACGTGCACTACATGCAGTACGACACCCGCGTGTGCGTCGCCGACCCGGAGAACTCCTGCTTCTTCGAGGGCTGGACCACCGGCGATCCGGACGTCGTCTGCGACCGCGGCTCGCGGATCGAGGGCATCGGCCGGCCCCGGATGGAGCCGAGTTTCGTGCCCGGCGCGATCGACCGCATGATGAAGGTGCCGGACGCCGCGAGCGTCGCCGCCGTCCGGGCCCTGGAGCGGGCCATCGGCCGCAAGGCGGGCGGCTCCACGGGCACCGGGCTGTGGAGCGCGCTGAGGATCGTCGCCGAGATGGTGGCCGAGGGACGGCAGGGCAGCGTGGTGACCCTGCTGTGCGACCCGGGGGACCGGTACCTCGACAAGTACTACTCGGACGCCTGGCTCGCCGGACAGGGCCTGGACATCGGGCCGTACACGGCGACGATCGAATCCCTGCTGCGGACGGGCACCTGGGCCGGCTGACGGCGAGCGGCGGCGGACCCGCTACGGGCGGGCGAGCCGCCTGTCCAGCGACGTGACCGCGTTCCGGAAGGCCCGTCCCAGCCCGGGACGCGCACGGTTCAGCACGAAGCGGAACAGCGGCGTGCCGTCCGCCGCGAACGTCCACTGCACACGCGTGCCGTTCCCGGCCGGCGCCAGCCGCCACTCCTCGACCATGGCCCGGGCCCCGGGCGCGTTGGTGACGTCGACGCGGTACGCGTACACCTCGGGCCGCTCGGCCGTCAGCACCGTCTCCAGGAAGCGCGTACCGCCCCTGAGCCGGATCTCGCGCCCGGCCCCCTCGCGGACCGGCCGGGCGTACGTCACCGCCGAGAACCAGGCGGTCCAGCCCGGCACGTCCTCGGCGAGCGCGCGGAAGACCAGGTCCGGGGCGGCGGAGATCTCGCGGGCGAAGACCAGCCGTACCGGCGCGGTCTCGACGAAGCCGGTCCCCACCGGACGCAGACGGTGAGCCATGGACGCAACAACCCCCTTGAGCGAAGCCGCGGACGCGGACGGTCGGACGGGTGGCGCCACGATAGCCGGGGGCACGCCGGGTGTCAGCGGGGCCGGGGAGGCCACGGGCGGTCCACGGCCGCCGGCCCCCGCCGCCCGGGATCAGCCGGCCGCGTCCGTCTCCGGCTCGCCCGCCACCACGAGCCCCAGATGCTCCGAGACCTCCGCACGGGCGTCCGCGGGCAGACCGGCGTCGGTCACCAGCGTGTCCACCTGCTCCAGCGCGGCGAACGAACTCAGGCCCACGACACCCCACTTGGTGTGGTCGGCGACCACCACCACACGCCGCGCCGACTGCACCAGCCGCCGGTTGGTCTCGGCCTCCGCGAGGTTCGGCGTAGACAGGCCGGCCTCCGCCGATATCCCGTGCACACCGAGGAACAGCACGTCGAAGTGGAGCGTCGCGATCGCCTGGTCGGCGACCGGCCCCACCAACGAGTCCGACGGAGTGCGCACACCACCGGTGAGCACCACCGTGGCCGTGCCCTGCCGCGCCCCCGAGGTGCGCTGCGCCACGTGGAACACGTCCGCCACCCGCACCGAGTTGGTGACCACCGTCAGATCCGGCACGTCCACCAGCCGGTGCGCCAGCGCGTACGTCGTCGTACCGCCCGACAGAGCGATCGCCGCGCCCGGCGCGACCAGTTCCGCCGCCGCCCGCGCGATGTCCTCCTTGGCGGTCGGCTCCAGACCCGACTTGGCCTCGAACCCCGGCTCGTGCGTGCTCGCCTCCATCACGGGGACCGCGCCGCCGTGCACCTTCTCCAGCACGCCCTGCCGGGACAGCGCGTCCAGATCGCGACGGACCGTCATGTCCGACACGCCGAGCTTGCGGGTCAGCTCGTTGACCCGGACCCCGCCCCGGCGGCGCACCTCGTCCAGGATCAGGGCGCGCCGCTGCTCCGCGAGGAGGTTCGGATTCTCACTCACGTACGCTCCCGGTCCTTTCGCCGCAAAACCGCCCGACTCGCCCGGCGCACCCGCTCCGACCGGGGACTCACCCCGCACCGGTGCGCGGACGTCCCATCCTCGCACGCCCCGGCACGGGCCGCGCCACCGCCTGTCCGTCGCGCACATGTCACGGCAGTCCCGTCCCGGCGTCACCTGTCACACAGTTCTGGGAGATTCCGTGCCGAGGGGTGTACGGCGCCCGCTGAGCGGAGATCCTTGTGCCCGCACATACACAGCCGACGGCACGTCACCGGGGGAGCGAAGACAGTGGACCAGGCGCAGGAGCGGGCCGGGACGGGCGGGCGGGCCGCGCCCGGACCGCGTGACGGGGCGGCCGGGAGAGGCGACGGGAGCAGCGACGGGAGAAGCGGCACCGCCCTGGAACTCCTGGTCCACGGAGTGGGCGGCACCACGCCCGCCGAGATGCTGGACGATCCGCGGACCGTGCGGGTCACCGGCGACCACATCGCGGCCGTCTTCCGGCGCGCCGAGGACGCCGACGCCGAGTCCCGGCCCGAGGACTACCGGGGCAGGCCGGTGCCGGAGGCGTACGTCTGGTGCAACCTCACCTCCGGCAACGGCACCCGCGCGCTGTGGCTGCTGCTCCTGCCGTTCATGGTGGTCAACCTCGCCCACTGGATGCGGCCCACCGCGCACGGCCGGACCCGGACGGTCCGCCTCTACGGGCTGCTGGTGCGGCTGGCGGGGCTGACCCTGACGGTGATGCTGGTCGCCGGGGCCTGCGAGGTCGCGCTCGACCTCGTGGCCTGGCAGTGCGCGGGCACGCGCGCCTGTGCCGAGCGGCACTCCTGGCTGGGCTTCCTGTCGCCGGTGATGTCGGACGGCGGCTGGTGGAGCACGCCCGGCCGCAGGCTCGCCCTCGCGGCCGCGGTGCCCGCGGTGCTCACCGGCCTGCTGTGGTACCTGTCGCTGCGTACCTGGCGGGCCTACGAGTCCCAGCAGCCGATGGACCGCGAGTCCGGCCCCGAGTCCGGCCCCGAGCCTGGTCCCGAGTCCGGCCCCGAGCCTGGTCCCGAGTCCGGCCCCGAGCCCGGTCCCGGGTCCGGTCCGGAGTCCGGGCCCGAGTCGGCTCCGGGGGAGGACCCCGCCCGTACCGCCCTCGGCCGGCCCGGGTTCTGGTACGGGCGGCGGCTCGTGGCCCGGCTGCGCGCCGCGCACACCGCCGCCGCCCTCCTGACCGTCGCCGCGGCGGTCGGCGCGCCCGCGGCCCGCTTCGACCGACGGCCGGGCGGACCCGCGGCCCTCGACACACTGGGCTGGCTCCTGGTGGCGGCACTGGCCGCCGGGGCGGTCGCCGTGGTCGCGGTGGTCTGCCGCCGGGGCCGCAGCGAACGGCGCCTCGACCGGGAACTCGACGAGCGCCTCGTACGGCTGCTGCCGCTGGCCGCCCTCGTGCTGTTCGCCCTCGCCGTGCTGTACGGCGGCTGGTCACGCCCGCAGTGGTCGTCCGCCGGGCGGCTGCCCGGGGACATGACCTTCGGCGGCATCGCCCTCGTCCAGGGCCTGCTGGTCCTCGTCCTCGCCGTGGTCGCCCACGTGCTGCACCGCAGCAGCCCCGACACCCGGGCCGCCATCCGGGGTCTCGGCGGACCGTCCGTCGCGATGCTGGCCTGCGCGCTGGGCGGGGTGATGTCCGGCGGCGTCGCCCAGCGCGTCGCCGACTGGCTGGACGGCACCGGCACCTCCATCGACGGGCCGCCGGTCCTGCTGACCTGGCAGGCGTCCGTCATCCCGCCGCTGCTCGTCGTCGTCCTGCTGCTGTGCGCCGTGCTCGCCCGCCACACCTGGCGCCTGGCCCGCGCCGAACGGGCCGACATCGAGGACGACCACCCCGGCGAGGCCGGGGACTCCGGGCGCACCCGGCGCATCGCGCTCACCCGCGCCCTGGCCACCCTCACCGACCGGGCGCCTCTCCTGGTCGCCGTCGTCTCCGCGACCACGCTGCTGCTCGGCACCGCGGCCCTGGCCGGCGCCCTGGTGACCGACCAGGTGCCCGCCGACGCCGCGCGCGGGACGTACGCCGTCGTGCACGGCGCCGTCCAGACCGCGCAGGCACTGGGGTCCTGGCTCATCGGCCTCGGCTTCATACTGTTCGTCACCTGGGGCAGGCGCGCCTACAAGGACGCCTCCGCGCGGCGCACCATCGGCATCCTGTGGGACGTCGGCACCTTCTGGCCGCGCGCCGCCCACCCCTTCGCGCCGCCCTGCTACGCGGAGCGCGCGGTGCCCGACCTCACCTGGCGGATGGCGACCTGGACCCGGGCCACCGGCGGACGGCTGGTCATCTCCGGGCATTCGCAGGGCAGCGTCCTCGCCGCCTCAGCCGCCTGGCAACTGGAGCCGCCCGCCCGCAGACGGGTCGCACTGCTCACCTACGGCTCCCCGCTGGAGCGCCTGTACGGCCGCTGGTTCCCGGCCCACTTCGGACCGGCGGCGCTCGGCTCCCTGCACGAGGAGGTCGACTGCTGGCGCAACCTGTACCGGCGCACCGACCCCATCGGCGGCCCGATGCGACTGCCCGGCGACTCGGGCCCCTCGGTGGACCACCCACCCCTCAAGGACCCCCTGACGTACGGCCGCACGGGACTCCACCCGCTGCCCGCGCCGATCCTCGGCCACTCCGACTACCAGGCCGACCCGGCCTTCGCCGAGGAACGGCGGCGGCTGCTCGCCCGCCTGCGCCCGGAGGTGCCGGCACCCCGTCACACCGGCGACCCCTCCTCGGTCCCCGCGGCGGACGACGGGACGGCGGACTGTCAGGACCGCACGTCCGGCAGGTCCTCGGCGTAGAGCAGGGTCAGGTCGTCCTTGCTCGGGTCGGCGAGCTGGGCGACCCGGCTCGCGTGCCGCTCCACCATCGCCTCGAACGTCTGGCGGGCGGTACGGCCGTTGCCGAAGGCCGGGCCCTTCGGGAGCGCCGTGAAGTACTCCGTCAGCGCCTCGGCCGTGCCCGGCGCCAGCCGGTACTCGTGCTCGTCGGCCTGCTGCTCCACGATCCGCAGCAGCTCCCCGGGGCCGTAGTCGCCGAAGGTGATGGTGCGTGAGAAACGGGAGGCGACGCCGGGGTTGACGGACAGGAAGCGCTCCATCTCCGCCGTGTACCCGGCGACGATCACCACGACCGCCTCCCGCTGGTCCTCCATCAGCTTCACCAGCGTGTCGATGGCCTCCTTGCCGAAGTCCCGGCCGGCGTCCTCGGGGGAGAGCGCGTACGCCTCGTCGATGAACAGCACACCGCCGTGCGCCCGCTGGAACGCCTCCTGGGTGCGGATCGCCGTGGAGCCGATGTGCTCACCGACCAGGTCGACCCTGGACACCTCGACGAGATGCCCCTTCTCCAGCACGCCGAGGGAGGCGAGGATCTCGCCGTACAGCCGGGCGACCGTCGTCTTGCCGGTGCCGGGGGAGCCCGTGAACACCAGGTGGCGCTTGACGGAGGCGGCCTTCAGACCGGCCCGCTGCCGCCGCCGGCCCACCTCGATCATGTCGGTGAGGGCCCTGACCTCGCGCTTGACGCTGTCCAGGCCGACGAGAGCGTCCAGTTCGCCCAGTACGGCCTTCGAGGTCCGTGCCGGTTCCAGTGGTTCGGTACCGGCGATCAGGGGCTCCTGCTCGGTGCTGCGCTGCCCGGGGATGGAGCCCAGCAGGCCGGGTGTCTGGCTCACCGTCTGCACGGCCGGCTCCGGCGAGGCGGGCGCGGTCAGGCCGGCGCTCTCGTCGCTGGTGCAGTCCTCGACGAGTGGACCGGCATCGCGGCCCGCCTCCGCGCCGCCGTCCGCGAACTCGTACCCGCCCCGCGCGCACCGCTCCGTGCGGCACTTCCGGAGCGTCGTACGACAGCCGTCGATCACGTGGAAGCCGTACCCTGCGCTGCCGGTCACGCGGCAGTTCAGGAAACTCCCGCGGCCGCCGGCCGACACGTAGACGCCGGCCTCCGAGGGGGAGTCGACCGTGCAGCGCTCGATGGTGGGGTCGGCGCCCTTGGTGACGATCACACCGGTGCGGTTTCCGTCCAGGGTGCAGTTGTTCAGCGTGCCGCCGCTGCCGTGGTCGCGGAACCAGGCGCCCGTGGCGGCGTCCCGGATGCGGCAGTCGTCGAGCTGGGCGGTGGCGCCGTCGCTCACCGACACGGCCGTGTTGCGCACCTGGGAGAGGTCGCTGTCCACGACGTCCGCGCGCGAGCCGCGGTCCAGGACGAACAACGCGTCCGGCACGTCGTGCACCCGGCAGGAGTCGAGCACCGCGGTGGCGCCGTCGCTGACCCAGACCGCCGGGTAGTCACCGGTGCTGTCGAAGATCTCGCACTGGTTGGCGTCCACGCGGGTGCCCGGGTCCCACACCGACAGTCCGTTGCGCCCGAACTGCCGCACGCTGGTGCGGGTCAGGGTGAGGACGGAGCGGGAGCGCAGGTCGACCGCGTTCTCCGGGACGTCGTGGATACGGCAGTCGGCGAGGGTGAGCACCGCGTCCGTGTCGAGGGTGACGCCGTCGCCGGTGGTGCGGTGCACGTCGCAGTCGGTCAGGTGCGCGGTGGCCCGGTTCGTCACCTGCACGCCGCTGCCCCGCACCTCGTAGACCTCGCAGCCCACGGCCTCCAGCGCGGAGCCCTCACCCGTCACCGTCAGGCCCGAACCCGAGGCGTGGTGCACCCGGCAGCGGTCGAGCCGGGGGTGCGCGCCGGAGCGCACCGTGACACCCGCCTGCCCCGCGGAGACGATCTCGCACTCCTCGAACACGCCGCCCCCGCCGTCCACGACGGCGACGCCGGCACCGGCCGGATTGTCGACGACGCAGCGCCGCACCGTGGGACGCGCGCCGCCGCGCACCTCTATCCCGGAGGCGGAACGCGCGACCACCCTCAGCCCCAGCAGCTCCGGCACGCCGTCCTCGACGAGCACCGCGGGCGCCGCCGCGTCCTGGCCCTCCACGTGCAGGTCCTGGATCACCGCCGAGGCGCGCACGGTCAGCGGAACGCCGTCCACGGGGGCGATCCGGACCGAACCCTGCCCGCCCTCGGGCCCGCGCAGGGTCACCGCCCGGTGGACGAGGAGATTCTCCCGGTAGGTCCCGGGGGCGACGGTGAGGACGTCACCGTCGGCCGCGGCCTCCAGGGCGGCGGCGAGCGATGCGTACTCACCCGTGCGGCGCCGCCACCGCGAGGTGCCGGTGTGCGTCACCTGGACCGTGCCCTGTGCCATGGCGTTGCTGTGCCCCCACCTCGTCGTACGCGGGTCGTCGCCGATTCGGTTCGGCCGGTCCACCGTAGCGTGCGCGCAGGTGGTGAGTTGACCGGAGGCGGAAGCCCGTCAGCTGTCCGCGCCGGTCCTGCCCCAGTCCGGGCCGGCCCGCTCCCACTCGCGCTCCAGGCGGGCGTGGCGGCGGTGGACCATGCGGCGGACGGTGATGCGCCGGCCGACCTCGACCAGGGCCGCGGCCGCCAGTCCGGCGCCGACCCCGGCGAGCACGGCGTGCGTCGTCGCGGTCGCGGAGTCCAGGGGGCGGGGCACGGTCCGGCCCTGCCCGTCGGTCCATATCGCGAAGTGGTCGCCGGGGGCCGGGGCGTCGAGGCCCGCCGTGAGGGAGGCCTCGTGCCGTGTGCCGTCCGGCCCGGTCCAGCCGGCGAGCACCCGGCTGCGCAGGTCCGAGCCGGAGGCACCCTCCGGGTCGACGGTCAGTGGTGCGCCCTCCAGGGGACGGACCACGGTGGCCGTCACCCGGTGCCGGGACTCGTGCTGTTCGCGCACCGACCGCTGCAGCGTGTCCTGCGCCGAGCCGCCCACGAGCGCGCCGGCCAGAGGAGCGGCGGTCAGCATCAGCAGCAGTCCGGCCAGGGCCACCCACGCCTCGGCCAGGTCCGTCGGACGGCACAGCGGATTGTGCCGCCAGCGCCGGAGCCCTGCCATCGCCCGCACGTTCCGCGCCCCCTTCCCGCTCCCCGCCGGGTCCTCTCACGAACCTCTCACAAAGCCCAACGCGCGGTCCGTGGGCCGGGTTCCCCCGCCGCGGCCGGTGACCGGAACCGGTCGTAGGACGAGCCGGACGACCGGGACGTCATCCGGAGATCCGCACCGGGTCGCCCACCCGGATCGTGCCCCGGCCGAGCGGCACCAGGTTCTGCCCGAAGACCAGCTTGCCGTTCACACGGCGGTGCTGTCCGAGGCTGTGCAGGGGCTCCCTGCCGCGTTCCGCGGTGCCCTGGTCGGTGGTCGTCACCACGCAGCGCCCGCACGGTTTGGCGACCCGGAAGGCCACGTCGCCCACGGTGACGCTGGACCAGCCGTCCTCGGCCCAGGCCTCGGTGCCGGAGACGACCACGTTGGGCCGGAAACGGTCCATGGGCAGCGGGCCCTCTTCGGCGTGCTCCCCCCGCGCGATCAGGGCGTTGAGGGCCTCGAGGGAGGCAGTCGTGGTGAGCAGCAGCGGGAAGCCGTCGGCGAAGGTGACGGTCTCGCCCGGCAGGGCGTACCGCGGGTCGACGGGACGGCGGGTGGCGGGATCGTCCAGGTGCACCAGCCGGACGTCCGCTTCGAGGAATTCGCTGCACCAGGCGTGCACCGCCTCGTCCTCGGCGGGAACCGCCTCCACCTTGTCCCGGAAGATCTGTACCGGCACCGTGCCCCCCGCGCGCGGAACCGGCACCGTCAGCGGCTCCCGGCCGGGCGCGGACAGCCGGACGCCGCCGCCGGGCAGTGGCTCGGCGGCGGCCAGGGCGATCCGCGGCCGCCCGCGTTGTGTGACGACCTTTCCCCCGTCGTCGACCATCATCCAGCGGCGGTCTCCGGCCAGCCCCCAGGGCTCCACGACGGCCTCCCGGAGCGACAGGCTCCGGAACGCCTTGACCGGATGGACGTGAATCGACTGCAGTCGCGCGTTCCCCATGGAGCCATCGTGCCAGGTGGCACCGACGGCCCCGGGGACGGCTCAGTAGCCGCGGTACTGCTGCTGGTTGTACGGGTCCTGATACGGCGCCGGGGCCGGCCGGGGGGCCGCGGGGCGCATCGCCTCGTACCCCGCGGGGCCGGGCGCGGCCGGGCGGGGAGGCTGAGGCTGCTGGGGCCCCGGGTACCCGCGCGGCGCGGTCGCCTGGTGCGGGATGTATGCGGCGGGCGCCTGCTGCAGCGGGGCGGGCTGCGGCACCTGCTGCGGGTATCCGTAAGAGGGCTGGGAGGGGCCGGCCGGGAGGGCGGGCACGGCCGACGGGAGCGCAGGCAGGTGGCTGCCCGGTGCGTCGTACGCGGCGGGGACCCGGATCGGGGCGATCTGCGGGGTGCCCCGCTCGGCCACGAGCGAGTCGTAGATCGGGGTGTCCGGGAAGGAGGCGGAGTAGTAGCCGCCACCATAAGTGGAGCGGGGGGAGGTCATGGCACATAAGTTAAGCCCACGATGTGCTGGTTGGGGAGACCGATAAGAGGGTTGTTTTCCGTGTCCGCGGTGACCCGGCATCCCCAATGTGAGCGAATTCGGCGAAAAGGGGGCGACACGCCGCGCGATCTTGGGGTAAAGGCCAAGTTCCGGGCGGGTTACCGGCGGTTGTCGCCACGTCTTCCCGTACCTCCCGTGAACGACGGGCGGCCGGGGAATAGGTTGGGCGCGGTAAGCCAGGCGAAGCGCCGGGACTCGGCCCGGCTCGGTGACACGCGATGGGGGCGGACATGTCAATGTCGAAAGGCTCGAACACCCCGGTGCCGACGACGGCGCTCCGGGTCGAACTGGGCTGGCGGACCGGCCCCGGCGTACCCGACGTGGACGCCTCGGCGCTGCTCCTGGTGGGCGGAAAGGTCAGGTCCGACGCGGACTTCGTCTTCTACAACCAGCCGGGGCACTCCTCCGGCGCGGTCCGCCACGAGGGCAAGCGGGACGCCGGCGGCCGGGTCACCGACAGTCTGCTCGTCGACCTCGCGCGCGTGGAGCCCACGATCGAGACGGTGATCCTCGCCGCCTCCGCGGACGGCGGGGCGTTCGGACAGGTACCCGATCTGTACATCGAGGTTCGCGAGGCCGCCGGGAACACCGTGGCCGCCCGCTTCGACAATCCCGGCGCGACCGTGGAAACGGCCTTCGTGCTCGGCGAGTTCTACCGCCGCCAGGGTGCCTGGAAGTTCCGTGCCGTGGGCCAGGGCTACGACAGGGGGCTCGAAGGACTGGCCACCGACTACGGCATCTCGGTGGACGAGCCGCAGCAGGCGCCCCCGATCGCCCCGCAGACCCCGATCGCCCCGCAGACCCCGATCGCCCCGCAGACCTCGGCCGCCCCGCAGACCCCGGTCGTCCCGCAGGCGCCCCCGGTCCCACCCGCGACCCGGCCGGCCGCCACCCCGCCGCCCCCGCCGACGGCGCCCTCCGCCGAGCCGGTCCGCCTGACCAAGGTCACGCTCACCAAGGCCGCTCCCTCGGTCTCGCTGACCAAGCAGGGAGGCACCTCGGGCGCCATGCGCGTCAACCTCAACTGGGAGGTGCGCAAGCAGTTCTCCGGATGGGCCCGCAAACTCGGCCGCCCGGTCGCCATGCACGACGACCTCGACCTCGACCTGTGCTGCCTGTACGAGCTCACCGACGGCAGCAAGGGCGTCGTCCAGGCGCTCGGCAACGCCTACGGCGCCCTCGACCGGCCGCCGTTCATCCACCTAGACGGCGACGACCGCACCGGGGCCGTGGCGACCGGGGAGAATCTCACGATCAACCTCGACCACAAGCAGTACTTCCGACGCGTCCTCGTCTTCGTCACCATCTACGAGGGCGCCCGCTCCTTCGCCGACCTGCACGCCACGGTGACCCTCCAGCCGCAGTACGGCGCCCCGATCGACTTCTCGCTCGACGAGTGCACGGTCCCCTCGACGGTGTGCGCCCTCGCCCTGATCACCGCCGACGGCAACGACCTGGTCGTCCAGCGCGAAGCCCGCTACCTCGTGCCGGAGCGCGGAGTGAGCCCGCAGCGGACGGTGGACCACGCCTACGGCTGGGGCATGAACTGGACCCCCGGCCGGAAATGACCCGCCCCGGGGGAGCGCTCAGGCTGCCCGGCCCTCCTCGGGCACGGCGTCCGGACGGGCGTAGGTGCGGCCCTTCCAGGCCGCGCCGCGCCCCCGGTAGTGCCGCACCGCGGAGTCGACCGTCATGAGGAGATAGAGGAACGCGGTGAACGGCAGCAGCGGGGCGAGCCACAGCGGCTGCCGGTAGTACCGCAGCATCGGCGCGTACGTCCCCGCCATCACGAGCCAGGCGGCGGCGCCCGGGACCAGTGCCGACGCGCCGCCCGTCGCCGCGCCCACGACGACCGCCGCGGGCGGTACCAGGTACACCAGCGCCAGGCCGGCCACCGTCCCGGCGAGCACCAACGGGTTGTGCCGCAACTGCGCGTACGCGCTGCGCGAGACCATCCGCCACAGGTCGCGCAGCTGCGGATACGGACGGACGCTGTCCACGCCGTCCGCCAGACCCAGCCAGACCCGCCCGCCGACGCCCTTGACCGCCCGCGCGAGGGCCACGTCGTCGATGACGGCGTGCCGGATGGCGTCCGGGACACGGGCCCGCTCGGCGGCGTCCGCGCGCAGCAGCACGCAGCCGCCCGCCGCGGCCGCCGTCCGCGTCCTCCCCTTCCGGCCCGTCCCGTCGCTACCGGCCCGGCCGCCGCCGATCCACCGGAACGGGTACAGCTGCGCGAAGAAGTAGACGAAGGCCGGCACGACCAGCCGCTCCCACACACTCTCCACCCGCAGCCGGGCCATCTGCGAGACGACGTCGAAACCACCGGTGCGGGCCGCCGCCACCAGCCGGCGCAGGCTGTCCGGCGCGTGGGCGATGTCGGCGTCCGTCAGCAGCAGGTACTCGGGCTCACGCGCCCGGGCCAGGCCGATGCCGTGCCGCACCGCCCACAGCTTGCCGGTCCACCCGGCCGGCGGTTCCCCCGGCGAGTCCACGGTGAGCGGCAGTCCCTCCCGCCGCCGGGCCAGCTCGCAGGCCAGGTCCGCCGTGCCGTCCGTGCTGCCGTCGTCGACCAGGAAGACCTCCGCCCGCCCCGGATAGTCCTGGGCGAGCAGGGACGGCAGGCTCGCGGGCAGGACGGCCGCCTCGTCGCGCGCCGGGACGACGACGCAGACGGAGGGCCACACATCCGGATCCTCCCGGGCCGGCAGCCGGACGTCCGTGCGCCAGAAGAAGCCCCGGGCGAGCAGCAGCCACAGCCAGGCGGCGAACGAGAGGGCGGAGACGACGGTCACGGCGGCAGTCCACACATCGGCGCTCACGTGCGCAGTCTGCCCCACGGCACGAGCCCGCGACGGCGCATCGACTATGGTGGCCGGGTGAAGATCGCGCTCATGGACTCCGGAATCGGTCTGCTGGCGGCCACCGCCGCGGTACGGCGCCTGCGACCGGACGCCGATCTCATCCTGTCCCTGGACCCCGACGGCATGCCCTGGGGCCCGCGCACCCCCGAGGACCTGACCGGACGGGCCCTCGCCGTCGCCGAGGCGGCCGCCGAGCACCGTCCGGACGCCCTCATCGTCGGCTGCAACACCGCCACCGTGCACGCGCTGCCCACGCTGCGCGCGCGCCTCGAGCCCGCACTGCCGGTCATCGGCACCGTCCCGGCGATCAAGCCCGCGGCGTCCGGCGGCGGCCCGGTGGCGATCTGGGCGACACCCGCCACCACCGGCAGCGCCTATCAGCGGAACCTGATCAAGGAGTTCGCCGGGCAGGCGAAGGTCACCGAGGTGCCGTGCCCGGGGCTCGCCGACGCCGTCGAGCACGCGGACGAGACGGCGATCGACGCGGCCGTCGCCGCCGCGGCCGCCCTGACGCCCGACGACGTAACGACCGTCGTCCTGGGGTGCACCCACTACGAACTGGTCGCCGAACGCATTCGGGCCGCCGTCCAGCGCCCCGACGGCCCGCGCCTGGTCCTGCACGGCTCCGCGGGCGCGGTCGCCACCCAGGCGCTGCGCCGGATCGGGGCCGCTCCCGACCCGGGCGCCCCGGCCGCGGGCACCCTCACCGTGCTGCTGAGCGGCCGCGAGGGCACGCTGCCCGCCCCCGCGCTCGCCTACGACGAGGGCCGGCTGCTGCAGGCGGTCACGCCGGCCCGCTGACCGGCGGGGCCGCCCGGACGGCGCAGTCACCCTGCGCGACGGGATACCGGCGCAGCGAAAGCTGAGTAACCTCATATCCATGAGGCGTCGCCGCGGCGAGAGCATCCCCCCACCGCACGTCTGGACCGGACGTGCCACCAACCGGGTCCAGTGGTTGCTGGCCCTCATCGGTGCCGCCTGCCTGGCGTTCGGCATCGCGCTGGCCGTCGAATCGGCCTGGGAGTCCGGCGGCGCCCCGCTGGTCATGGCGGTCGTCGGCTGCATCGCGGCGGGGCTGCTGGTCCTCTTCGGCACGCTCGCCTTCGTGCACGTCGCGCTGAGAGTCGACGAGGAGTGTCTCGAGGTGCGCTGCGGCCACATCGGCGTGCCCCGCCGCCGCATCCCCCTCTCCCAGGTCGCCGGCGCCGAGTTCGCCCCGCACGTCACCCCGCGCCACTGGGGCGGCTGGGGCTACCGCTGGCGACCGGAGAAGGGCACCGCGGTCGTCGTACGCCGCGGGGAGGGCCTGGTCCTGCGCCTGTGGGACGGCCACACCTTCACCGTCACCGTCGACGACGCGGAAGCGGCCGTCCAGGTCATCAAGGACCGCCTGCGGCCGAAGGCCCCCGGCTCGGCGCGCTGAACACGCACTCCCGGCGCGAAGGCCGGTCGCCGGCCGTGGACCGTGCTGTGGGCCGCGCGGTCAGCCGCCGTACACTCCGGGGGGTGACAGCCACCGCAACCTCCGTCGGCGAGCCGGACCGGACGCAGCACCAGGAAAGCCCCTCCTCGCGCGCCGCCACGCGGCTCCTGCGCCTCCTCCCGGCCGTCGCCGCCGCGCTCTCCGGAGTGCTGCTCTACGTCAGCTTCCCGCCGCGCACCCTGTGGTGGCTGGCCCTGCCCGCCTTCGCCGGCTTCGGCTGGGCGCTGCGCGGCCGCGGCTGGAAGGCGGGCCTCGGCCTCGGCTACCTCTTCGGTCTCGGCTTCCTGCTGCCGCTGCTGGTATGGACCGGTGTGGAGGTCGGCCCCGGCCCCTGGCTCGCCCTGGCCGCGATCGAAGCGGTCTTCGTGGCGCTGGTCGGCGCGGGCGCCGCTACGGTGTCGAAGCTGCCCGGATGGCCGCTGTGGGCGGCGGCCCTGTGGACCGCCGGGGAGGCCGCCCGCGCGCGGGTGCCCTTCGAGGGCTTCCCCTGGGGCAAGATCGCGTTCGGTCAGGCGGACGGCGTGTTCCTGCCGCTCGCCGCGGTCGGCGGCACACCGGTGCTCGGCTTCGCGGTGGTCGTGTGCGGCTTCGGCCTCCACGAGGCCGTCCGACTGGCCGTCCGGGCACGGCGCACCGGCGAGGTGCGCCGCGGCGCGGCGACCGTGGCACTCCTGAGCCTGGCCGTACCCGTCGTGGGCGCCGTCGCCGCACGCCCGCTGGTCAGCGACGAGGCGGAGGACGGCACCGCGACGATCGCCGTGATCCAGGGCAACGTGCCGCGCGCGGGCCTCGGCTTCAACGCCCAGCGCCGCGCCGTACTCGACTACCACGCGCGCGAGACGCGGCGCCTGGCCGCCCAGGTCGCGGCCGGCGAGGTGGACCGGCCCGACTTCGTGCTCTGGCCGGAGAACTCCTCCGACATCGACCCCTTCGCCAACCCCGACGCCCGCGCGGTCATCGACCGGGCCGCCAAGGCGATCGGCGTGCCCATCTCGGTGGGCGGTGTAGTGGAACGCGACGGCAGGCTCCTCAACGAGCAGATCCTGTGGGACCCGGACAAGGGGCCCGTCGACACCTACGACAAGCGGCAGATCCAGCCGTTCGGCGAGTACCTGCCGCTGCGCTCGCTCATCGGGGCGATCAACGACGAGTGGACCTCCATGGTCAGCCAGGACTTCAGCCGGGGCTCCGAGCCGGGCGTGTTCACCATGGCCGGCACCCGGGTGGGGCTCGTCACCTGCTACGAGGCGGCCTTCGACTGGGCGGTGCGCTCCGAGGTCACCGACGGCGCCCGGATGATCTCGGTGCCCAGCAACAACGCGACCTTCGGCCGCAGCGAGATGACCCACCAGCAGCTCGCGATGTCCCGCGTCCGCGCGGTCGAGCACAGCCGGACCGTCGCCGTGCCGGTGACCAGCGGCGTCAGCGCGATCATCATGCCGGACGGCACGGTCACCCGGAAGACCGGCATGTTCGTGGCGGACTCGCTGGTCCAGGAGGTGCCCCTGCGCTCCTCCCAGACACCCGCCACCCGGCTGGGCGTGGCCCCCGAGATCGTCCTGGTGCTGGTCGCGGCCGGCGGGCTCGGCTGGGCCGTCGGGTCCGGTGTGCGCGGCCGACGCGCCGGTGGCGTGTAGCCGTACGCCCGCCGCACGCCCCGCGACACCCCAGGGAGCGGTCCGGACCGCCCGTTAGGGTCGTGCCCATGGCTACTCCCGACTTCATCCGCGACCTGCGCGTCACCGCCGGACACCAGCTGCTGTGGCTCCCCGGGGTCACCGCCGTCGTCTTCGACGACGAGGACAGAGTGCTGCTCGGCCGGCGGTCGGACAACGGCCGCTGGTCCCTGGTCGGCGGTATCCCGGAACCGGGGGAGCAGCCCGCGGCCTGCGCCGTGCGCGAGGTCGAGGAGGAGACCGCCGTACGGTGCGTCGTCGAACGGCTGGTCCTCGCACAGGCGCTCAGCCCCGTCACGTACGACAACGGGGACGTCTGCCAGTTCATGGACATCACCTTCCGCTGCCGGGCCGTCGGCGGCGAGGCCAGGGTCAACGACGACGAGTCGCTGGAGGTGGGCTGGTTCGAGGTGGACGCCCTGCCGGACCTCGGGGAGTTCGGGCAGTTCCGGATCAAGCAGGCACTGTCCGACGCTCCCACATGGTTCGACACCACTGGTTCACTCTGAAGTATGGAGCGCGCCCACATGTGGTGAGCGGGGCGGCCTGCCTAGGGTCGGGACATGACCTCGCCCAGTGTCCTCCCGGCCCCCCACGCCTCCTCGCTCGACCTGCGCGGCCGTACCGCCCTCGTCACCGGTGCCGCCGGCGGTATCGGACGTGCCTGTGCGCAGCGGCTCGCCGCCGCCGGGGCCGGGGTCAGGGCCCTCGACCGGGACGCAGCCGGGCTGGACGCGCTCGCCGAGAGCTGCGGCGACCTGGCGGGCGGCGTCGAACCGCACGTCCTGGACCTGACCGACCTGGACGCCGCCGAACGCGCCGCGGCCGGCACCGACATCCTCGTCAACAACGCGGGCCTGCAGCTGGTGCGCCCCATCGAGGAGTTCCCGCCGGACGCCTTCCACACCGTGCTCACCGTGATGCTGGAGGCCCCCTTCCGCCTCATCCGCGGCGCCCTGCCCCACATGTACGGGCAGGGGTGGGGGCGCATCGTCAACATCTCCTCCGTCCACGGCCTGCGCGCCTCGGCCTACAAGGCGGCGTACGTGGCCGCCAAGCACGGCCTGGAGGGACTGTCCAAGACCGCCGCCCTCGAAGGCGCGGCCCACGGCGTCACCTCCAACTGCGTGAACCCCGCCTACGTACGCACCCCGCTGGTGGAGAAGCAGATCACCGATCAGGCCCGCGCCCACGGCGTCCCCGAGGAGCAGGTGCTGAACGACGTGCTGCTGAGGGACAGCGCGCTGCGACGCCTCATCGAACCCGACGAGGTCGCCGAGGCCGTGGCCTACCTGTGCGGCCCGCAGGCGTCCTTCGTCACCGGCACGTCGCTGGTCCTGGACGGCGGCTGGACGGCCCACTGACTTGGGCGGCGGCCGGCGGACCCGGGTTTTCCACAGGGCTGCCGCGACGACCGCACGATGGGGAATCCTGTGAGCATGTCCCGCGATCACGTGCAGTCCGCCGAGCGCACCGCCCACGACGCGGCCGCACCGGCCGGTGCCGCCGCGCGGCCGGCGCCCGCGCCCGTCGAGACTCCCTTCCTGGAGCTGCTGGCCAGGGGCGCCTCCGCCGACGCCTACGAGCAGCCGGTGCTCCTCGCCCGCGCGGAGTCGGTCCCCGCCGAGCGGATCACCGCGCTCGAACGGGCCAAGGACCTCGCCCTGCGCGTCCGCTCGGAGCTGGAGGGCAGGCGCAGGCGTGAGGCCGAGCTGTCCGCCCTGTTCGAGACCGCCCACGACCTCGCCGGACTGCGCGACCTGGACGCCGTGCTGCGCGCGATCGTGCAGCGGGCCCGCTCCCTGCTCGGCACCGACGTGGCCTACCTCAGCCTCAACGACCCGGCCCGCGGCGACACCTACATGCGGGTCACCGAGGGCTCGGTCGCCGCCCGCTTCCAGCAGCTTCGGCTCGGCATGGGCGAAGGACTCGGCGGCCTCGTCGCCCAGACCGCCCGCCCCTACGTCACCGACGACTACTTCAAGGACGCCCGCTTCCAGCACACCCGCACCATCGACGCGGGCGTGAGTGACGAGGGGCTGGTCGCCATTCTCGGCGTCCCCCTCATGCTCGGCCACCACGTCATCGGCGTGCTCTTCGCCGCGGACCGGCGCGCCCGGGTCTTCGGACGCGAACAGATCGCCCTGCTCGGCTCCTTCGCCGCCCTGGCGGCGGCCGCCATCGACACCGCGAACCTGCTCGCCGAGACCCGTTCGGCCCTGGCCGGCCTGGAACGGGCCAACGAGATCATCCGGGACCGCAGCGGCGTCATCGAGCGCGCCTCCGACGTCCACGACCGGCTCGCCGAACTCGTGCTGCGCGGCGGCGGCGTCCACGACGTGGCCGCCGCCGTCTCCCAGGTGCTGGACGGCACCGTCGAGTTCACCGAGGCCGCGGCCGCACCGGCGCGCGCCCTGGAATCGTCCCGTGCCGAGGGCCACGCGGTGCGCCAGGAGGACGACTGGATCGCCGCCGTCGCCGCCGGCGACGAGCTGCTCGGCGCCCTGGTGCTCCGCGGCCACCCCGGGCTCGACCCCGTCGACCAGCTCACCCTGGAGCGGGCCGCGATGGTCACCTCGCTCCTCCTGCTCGCCCGCCGCTCCGCCGCCGAGGCCGAACAGCGTGTCCGCGGCGAGTTGCTGGACGACCTGCTCGACGCCCGCGACCGCGACCCGCGCCTGCTGGGCGACCGCGCCCGACGGCTGCGCGCCGATCTGGCCGCCACCCACGTCGTGCTCGCCGCCCGCCTGGACGCCACCGCGCCCGACGCCGACCAGGAGGCGGACGCGCGCAGACGACTGTGGGCCGCGGCCTCCCACCTCGCCGCGACCCGGCACGGCCTCGCCGCCGCCCGCGACGGCGGCACCGTACTGCTGCTGCCCCTCACCACCGGGGACGGCGCCACGGACCTGGCCCGCCGCACCGCCCGGCACCTGGGCACGGCCGTGCACGAGGCCGTCACCGTCGGCGCCTCCGCCCCCGTGGAGGACCTCGCCGCCCACCCGGACGCCGTGGCCGCCGCGTACGCCGAGGCCAGACGCTGCCTCGACGCCCTGAGACTGCTGGGCCGCTCCGGAGACGGCGCCGCCGCCGAGGACTTCGGCTTCCTGGGCCTGCTGCTGGCCGGCGACCAGAACGTCTCCGGTTTCGTCGACCGCACCATCGGCCAGGTCGTCGCCTACGACGAGCGGCGCGGCACCGAGCTCGTGCGCACCCTCGACGCGTACTTCGCCTGCGGCATGAGCCCCGCCCGCACCAAGGACGCGCTCCACGTCCACGTGAACACGGTCGCCCAGCGCCTGGAACGCGTCGGCCGTCTCCTGGGCGACGACTGGCAGGGCCCCGAGCGCGCACTGGAGATACAACTGGCCCTCAGACTCCACCGCCTGTCGATACCGGCACAGCACTGACCCCCGCACGCACGGCGTGCGGGGGCCGGTGCCGGGGCCGGATCAGAGGGCGCGGGCACCCGGGGCACGGGAGGCGGTCGCCGCGGTCCCGTCCGGATCGGCGTCCTCGGGGGAGGCCGCGACATCGGCGAGGTCCCGGTTGCGCGTCTCCTTGGCCACGCCCACGGCGATCAGCGTCAGCACGGCCGAGGCGATGACGTAGAGGGAGATCGGAGTGGAGCTGTCGTACGCGGACAGCAGGGCGGTGGCGATCAGCGGGGCGGGCGCACCGGCCGCCACGGAGGCGAACTGGGCGCCGATGGACGCACCCGAGTAGCGCACCCGGGTCGCGAACATCTCGGAGAAGAAGGCCGCCTGGGGCGCGTACATCGCACCGTGGAGCACCAGTCCCACGGTCACCGCGAGCAGCAGGGCACCGAAGCTCCCGGAGTCGATCAGCGTGAAGAAGGGGAACATCCACAGCCCGACCCCGGCCGCCCCCAGCAGGTACACGGGGCGCCGGCCGATCCGGTCCGACAGGGCGCCCCAGACCGGGATCACCGCGAAGTGCACGGCCGAGGCGATCAGCACGGCGTTGAGCGCGGTCTGCTTGGAGACGTCGGCGGCGGTGGTGGCGTAGACGAGGATGAAGGCAGTGATGACGTAGTAGCTGATGTTCTCCGCCATCCGCGCGCCCATCGCGATCAGTACGTCGCGCCAGTGGTGCCGCAGCACGGAGACCAGCGGCATGGGCTCGGCCTTGGCCTTCCGCGTCTCGGCCTTGGCCAACGCCTTTTTGAACACAGGCGATTCATCGACGGACAGACGAATCCACAAACCGACCATGACCAGCACGCCGGAGAGCAGGAAGGGAATCCGCCACCCCCAGCTGTTGAACGCGGTGTCCGACAGCACGGCCGTGAGCAGCGACAGCACACCGGTCGCCAGCAACTGTCCGGCCGGCGCTCCCGTCTGCGGCCACGACGCCCAGAACCCGCGCCGCCGCGCGTCCCCGTGCTCCGACACCAGCAGCACGGCCCCGCCCCACTCGCCGCCGAGGGCGAAGCCCTGCACCAGCCGCAGCACGGTCAGCAGCACGGGAGCGGCCGTGCCGATGGTCGCGTGCGTGGGCAGCAGCCCGATCGCGAAGGTCGCCCCGCCCATCATCAACAGGCTCAGCACCAGCAGCTTCTTGCGCCCGAGCCGGTCACCGTAGTGCCCGAAGACCAAGGCCCCCAGCGGCCGTGCGGCGAACCCGACGGCGTACGTCAGGAACGACAGCAGCGTGCCGACCAGCGGGTCGGAGTCCGGGAAGAACAGCTTGTTGAAGACGAGCGCGGCGGCGGAGCCGTAGAGGAAGAAGTCGTACCACTCGATGGTGGTGCCGATGAGGGACGCGGCGACGATGCGCTTGAGGTTGTTCGGGGCTGGTGGAGCGGTTGCGGGCGACGACATCGGCACCACTTCCTGGGGTGTGACGGGGACGTTTGCGTGTCGCCACACCGTAGGAATCCGCAGGTCAGGCGCACATGTGGCGGGGCAACATAGTTCGCGGGTCGGCTATGCGCGCGGCCACCATGCCGACTCGCGGGAAGGTGATTCAGTGGATCGGTGATGCTCGAAACGAGTGCCATGCGGGACGCGTAGTTCGTGGCGGTTTGACGGTGCGGTGCTGACTCCCGTGCTGGTTTGGTGATGACCAAAAGCCCACGTCATCACCCGTCCTCCCCTGTCCCGTGCTGACTTGGTGCTGACTACACTCCGTTGAACTCGGGCATCTGGGATTGATCCACTCGGATTCGTTGCGTGGTAGATGACCGGACTGAGCCCGAGTCCGGCCTTGCCGCTCAACCGCCGTCGGTAGGGCAAGCACTGTGTCTCGGTGCGGGTGCAGTGCACGTTGATTCCAGTAGGTTCTTGGTCTACTGGTGGTACATCACGAGCAGCGTCGTGACCAGGGCTCACTGTGAGCTAGATGCTGGCCCGTGTGTGGTCCGGATCTTCGTCTTGATCGATTTGGTGGGCGCAACCCGGAGATGGGTCCCACACCGAAGGCAATTACGGACGAGCGAGTGCGGCTCGCGGTTACAACCAGCCCGAATAGGCTGCGTGGCGGTAGCCTCGGCGCCCAGGTGCACGCGCGCACAGTGGCGAGCGCCGTCGACCTCGGTAAGCTCGTCCCCCCGACCGTCGACGCTCCTCGCCCTCGACAACGCCGCCGCCCTGTCCCGCACTTTCCGGCTCTCTCCGCCGAAGCGATGGCCGACGTCGAGTAGCAGATCGACGCCACCGGCCGGGCCCGCTCCGCCGTCCAGGCCGTGCTCGACGTTGCCCCGTACGGCAGCGCGCCCTCAACGTCCTGGGGAGCTGAGTGACGTCTGCGGGCCTGCTCTCCATGCTCGTCCTCACCGCGGCCGCTATGCGCGCCGTGCTCCTCCTTCCCTGCCTGAGCACGTCCGAAGGGGCCGCCCGTACACGGCTGTGCAGGCCACCGTCGCATGCTCAGGTCACTCCTGCGCCTGGGCGTGCCGCTGCCCCCTGCCCGAAGAGCTGGATGCGAAGTGGCCGCAGTCGGCGGCCGGGAGGTGTGTCCAGTCCTCGGCCGCGCACACAACCGGCACTTAATGAAAGCTGAAAGATAAGTGATGACAGATCCCTTGACCGCCCGTGCCGTTACGGGCAAGGTTCCGGAGAGTGCTCTCCCGTTTCCGTATCGTTTCCAAGGGGACTCCGCATGCCCAGAATTGACGTGACGTCAGTTGCGCCACCGCCACCCCGCAGATCCGTTCGCCGAGGAGTCGTCGGCGCGGTGGTCACTGCTCTCGCCGCCGCCCTCCTCACCTTCGCTCCCGCTCAGAAGGCCGAGGCCGCGCCCGTACTGCTGTCCCAGGGCAAGCCGGTCACCGCCTCCACCCAGGAGCACTACGGCACCCCGGCGACCGCCGCCGTCGACGGCGACAACGGCACCCGCTGGTCCAGCGCCGCCTCCGACCCGCAGTGGATCCGTGTCGACCTCGGCGCGACAGCCACGATCAGCCAGGTCGAGCTGCGCTGGGAGGCCGCGTACGCCAAGTCCTACCGCATCGAGACGTCCCAGAACGGTACGGACTGGTCCACCGCGTACTCGACCACCACGGGCACCGGCGGCACGGAGACGCTGAACGTCTCCGAGACGGCCCGCTACGTCCGGATGCTCGGCACCACCCGGGCTACCGGGTACGGGTACTCGCTGTGGGAGTTCAAGGTGTTCGGCACCATGGGCGACGGCGGTCCCACCCTGCCGGGCGGCGGTGATCTCGGCCCGAACGTCCACATCATCGACCCGTCGACCCCCGACATCCAGGGCAAGCTCGACACGGTCTTCGAGCAGCAGGAGTCGGCACAGTTCGGCAGCGGCCGGCACGCGTTCCTGTTCAAGCCGGGCACGTACAACAACCTCAACGCGCAGATCGGCTTCTACACCCAGATCGCGGGCCTCGGCCTGAAGCCTGACGACACCACCATCAACGGTGACGTGACGGTCGACGCGGGCTGGTTCAACGGCAACGCCACGCAGAACTTCTGGCGGGGAGCCGAGAACCTGGCGCTGAACCCGGTGAGCGGGACCAACCGGTGGGCGGTTTCCCAGGCGGCCTCGTTCCGGCGCATGCACGTCAAGGGCGGCCTCAACCTCGCGCCCAGCGGCTACGGCTGGGCCAGCGGCGGCTACATCGCCGATTCGAAGATCGACGGCCAGGTCGGCAACTACTCGCAGCAGCAGTGGTACACCCGCGACAGCTCCATCGGCGGCTGGTCCAACTCCGTGTGGAACCAGACCTTCTCCGGCGTCCAGGGCGCCCCGGCGAACAGCTTCCCCGAGCCCCGCTACACGACCCTGGACACCACGCCCATCTCCCGCGAGAAGCCGTTCCTGTACCTGGACGGCAACGAGTACAAGGTGTTCGCGCCGGCCAAGCGCACCAACGCGCGCGGTACGACCTGGGAGAGCGGCACCCCGCAGGGCGAGTCGATACCGCTGAACCGGTTCTACGTGGTCAAGCC
Organism: Streptomyces sp. M92; assembly: GCF_028473745.1. Classification (NCBI taxonomy): domain Bacteria; kingdom Bacillati; phylum Actinomycetota; class Actinomycetes; order Kitasatosporales; family Streptomycetaceae; genus Streptomyces; species Streptomyces sp. M92. Next base: position 6,404,724 of record NZ_CP101137.1, on the reverse strand, counting down.
CGGCGCCACCGCCGCGACCATCAACGCCGCCGTCGACCAGGGGCTGCACCTCCTGTTCACCCCGGGCATCTACCACGTCGACCAGACCATCGAGATCGACCGGGCGAACACCATCGTCCTGGGCCTCGGCCTGGCCACGATCATCCCGGACAACGGCGTGACCGCGATGAAGGTCGCCGACGTCGACGGCGTGCGGCTGGCCGGGTTCCTCATCGACGCCGGCGTGGTCAACTCCCCGACGCTGCTGGAGGTCGGCCCGCAGGGCGCCTCCGCCGACCACGGTGCCAACCCCACCACGGTCCAGGACGTCTACATCCGGATCGGCGGCGCGCACGCCGGCAAGGCCACCACCAGCATGGTCATCAACAGCCACGACACGATCATCGACCACACCTGGGTGTGGCGCGCCGACCACGGCGAGGGCGTGGGCTGGGAGACCAATCGGGCCGACTACGGCGTCCGCGTCAACGGCGACGACGTCCTGGCCACCGGCCTGTTCGTCGAGCACTTCAACAAGTACGACGTCGAGTGGTACGGCGAACGCGGCCGGACGATCTTCTACCAGAACGAGAAGGCGTACGACGCCCCGAACCAGGCCGCCGTCCAGAACGGCGACACCCAGGGTTACGCCGCCTACCGCGTCGACGACTCCGTCGACACCCACGAAGCCTGGGGCCTGGGCAGCTACTGCAACTACAACGTCGACCCGAACATCCGTCAGCACCACGGCTTCAAGACTCCGGTCAAGCCGGGAATCAAGTTCCACAGTCTGCTGGTGGTGTCCCTCGGCGGCATGGGCCACTACAACCACGTCATCAACGACACCGGAGCGTCCACGGTCCCCGCGGGAACCACGACCGTGCCGTCCACCCTCGTGTCCTTCCCCTGACAGTCCGTCCGTCGGCAGCCGGATGATCCGGCAGCGCAGGCCCCGATTCCCCTCCGGTCCGGGTGACACCCCGCGCCCCGGTCCGGAGGGGCCCCGCGGCCCGGTGCCCGCACCGGGCGCCCGGGGCAGCACCCCCCGTAACGCCCCCATGTGACCGTGCCGTTCCGATCCGGGCGGCACGCCGCGGCCATGCGCCGAACGGGGACCGGGGATCCACCCTGGAGAGCGCTCCCCGCCAGGCACTCCGACCTGCCAGGAGCAGATGTGTTCAGACCTCCGTCACCACTCGCCCTGTCCCGCCGCCGGGCCGGCCTCTCCGTGCTGGTTCTCGGCGCGCTGATGATGTCCTCGCTCACCCTCGCCGTTCCGCCTGCTCAGGCGGCCGACATCCTGCTGTCGCAGGGCAAGCCCACCACCGCCTCCTCGCAGGAGGGCGACGCGTACGCCCCCTCGGCGGCCGTCGACGGCAATCTCACCGGGACCCGCTGGGCCAGCCAGTGGAGCGACCCGCAATGGTTCCAGGTGGACCTCGGGCAGCGGGCCGACCTCAGCCGGGTCGTGCTGACCTGGGAGGGCGCGTACGGCAAGAGCTACCAGATCCAGGCGTCCGACAACGGCACGGACTGGCGGACCCTGAATACCGTGACCGGCGCAGACGGCGGCACGGACGAGGTCACCGTCTCCGGCTCCGGCCGCTACGTCCGCATGCTGGGCACCGAGCGTTCCGGCGGCTACGGCTACTCCCTGTGGGAGTTCCAGGTGTACGGGACCACGGACGGCACACCTCCGGTCGGAGGAGGAGCGGTCGAGGTCACCGGCTCCCAGGGCAACTGGCAACTGGCCGTCGGCGGCCAGCCGTACACCGTCAAGGGCCTGACCTGGGGCCCCGCCATCGCGGACGCCCCGAAGTACATGCCCGACGTGAAGTCCATGGGCGTCAACACGGTCCGCACCTGGGGCACCGACGGCGGCACCAAGCCGCTGCTGGACTCCGCGGCGGCCAACGGCATCCGGGTGATCAACGGCTTCTGGCTCCAGCCGGGCGGCGGTCCGGGCAGCGGTGGCTGCGTGAACTACGTGACCGACACGACGTACAAGAACGACATGCTGACCGAGTTCGCCAAGTGGGTGGAGACCTACAAGTCGCACCCGGCCACGCTGATGTGGAACGTCGGCAACGAGTCGGTGCTCGGCCTGCAGAACTGCTACAGCGGCACTGAGCTCGAGAACCAGCGAAACGCCTACACCTCCTTCGTCAACGACGTCGCCAAGAAGATCCACAGCATCGACCCCGACCACCCCGTCACCTCCACCGACGCCTGGACGGGAGCCTGGCCGTACTACAAGCGCAACGCGCCCGACCTCGACCTGTACTCGATGAACTCCTACGGCGACATCTGCAACGTCCAGGAGGACTGGGAGGAGGGCGGCTACACCAAGCCATACATCATCACCGAGGGCGGGCCGGCCGGTGAGTGGGAGGTTCCGGACGACGCCAACGGCGTCCCCGACGAGCCGACCGACGTGCAGAAGGCGGACGGCTACACCCAGGCGTGGAACTGCGTCACCGGCCACCGGGGCGTCGCGCTCGGCGCCACCCTGTTCCACTACGGCGTCGAGCACGACTTCGGCGGCATCTGGTTCAACCTCCTGCCCGACGGACTGAAGAGACTCTCGTACTACTCCGTCAAGAGGGCCTACACCGGGTCGACGAGCGGCGACAACACGCCCCCGGTCATCTCGGACATGGCCGTCAGCGCCGCCTCCTCGGCCCCTGCGGGCAGTGAGTTCAGCGTGCGTGCCGACGTGCGCGATCCCGACGGCGACCCGATCACGTACAAGATCTTCCTCAGCGGCAACTACGCGAACGGCGACAAACGCCTGGTCGAGGCCGAGTGGCGGGCCACCGGCAACGGCACCTTCGCCGTCACCGCGCCCGAGAAGCTGGGCGTGTGGAAGGTGTACATCCAGGCCGAGGACGGCCGCGGCAACGCCGGCATCGAGACCAAGTCGGTCAAGGTCGTCGCCCCGCCGGTCACCGGTACCAACGTGGCGTTGAACAAGCCGACCACCGCCTCCTCGTTCCAGCAGTCGTACGGCGACTGCCCCTGCGAGCCCACCAAGGCGACGGACGGCAGGGCCGACACCCGCTGGGCCAGTGACTGGAGCGACCCGCAGTGGATCAGCGTCGACCTCGGCGCCCCCACACCCGTCCGCAAGCTCCAGCTCGTATGGGACCCCGCCTACGCCAAGTCCTACGACGTACAGGTCTCCGACAACGGCACCACCTGGCGCACGGTCCACACCACCACCGCGGGCAACGGCGACATCGACACCATCGACGTCGCGGAGACCGCACGGCACGTACGACTGCACCTGACGGCCCGCGGGACGGGCTGGGGCTACTCGCTCCACGAGTTCGGCATCTACAGCTGACGCACCACCCCATACCCCCGGCAGGGGGCAGCGCTCAGCCCCCTGCCGGGTCACTACTCCCCATGGGCTGGAGGCCCTCCATGAGATGGCGCTCGAAAAGACTCCCCGCGCTCCTTCTCGGCAGCGCACTGATCGCAAGCGTGCTCGGCATCGGTACCGTCGCCACGGCGGCCGATGCGGAGAATTCCACCCCGGCCGGCAGCGACACCGGGCACACGACGGCGGTGTCGACCCAGGCGTCCGGTGACGACCCCGACGGGGACGGCTACATACCTGCCGTCCCTCCGGTCACCGGCGTCACACCGTCCACGCACACTCCGCCGCCGCGCTACCACAAGGAGTTCCAGGCCAACTGCGCGGTCACGCACACCGCGCCGGACGACCCGATCGTGTACCCGGGGCAGCCGGGCAAGTCCCACGACCACACCTTCATGGGCAACACGTCGACGCACGCAGGCAGCACCACGGACAGCCTCTACGGTGGCAACACCGCGTGTCTCGCGCCGGCCGACGCCTCCGCGTACTGGATGCCGTCCCTGTACAAGGGCGACCGTAAGATCCTTCCCGTCGGCCCGCAGGTCATCTACTACAAGGCCGGTGTCACCGACTACACCAGCGTGCGTCCCTTCCCCAGGGGACTGCGGTTCGTCGTCGGCGACCCCATGCAGAGCGCCGAGGAGTTCCGCGGCCACAAGGGCTTCGTCGAGGGCTGGGAGTGCGGTGACAGCTTCTTCAACACCGACATCCCGGCGAGCTGCCCGGAGCGGCGCGACGTCCAGCTCAACCTGCGCATGCAGGCGCCGAGTTGCTGGGACGGCAAATACCTCGACACGCCCGACCACAAGAGCCACATGGCCTATCCGGTCGTCAAGCCGGGCACGAACGACAACATGTGTCCGGCGTCCCACCCGGTCGCCGTGCCGATGATCGAGTTCAAGATGGCCTGGCCGGTCAACGGCGACATGAGCGACGTGCGGCTGGCCAGTGGTCGCGGCTACTCCTTCCACTACGACTTCTTCAACGCCTGGGAGGAGCGGACCCTCGAGGCGCTGGTCGACGGTTGCATCGTGGGCGGCTTCCAGTGTGACGCGCGCGGCTACGACCTGTACCACCCGGAGCGGGACGCGGTCCTGAACGCGGACTACCGACTGCCCTGACCGGCCGGAGTACCCGGGCCCGGCCACTCCCGCACATGCGGGAGCGGCCGGGTCTCCGCCCTGCTCGGCGGCCCCCGGCAGGGCCTTGACCGAGCAGTCGTGAAAGAAGGACGGGACATTGGACGACAGGATGTTCGACCGGCATATCGGCAAGCTGACCCTGGAGCAGAAGGTACGTCTGCTCACCGGTGCCACGACGTGGCGCGCGGCGGGGGAGGGTGGCATCGCACTGCGGGAGATCGTGATGTCCGACGGGCCGGCCGGCGTCCGCGGGGAGGCGTGGGACGAGCGACGTCCCTCCGCGCTGCTGCCCTCCGCCTCGGCCCTGGGAGCCTTGTGGGACGAGGCACTGGTGGAGGAACTCGGTGGGCTGCTGGCCGCGGAGGCTGTCCGCAAGGGCGTCGACGTGGTGCTGGCTCCGACGCTCAACCTCCACCGGACTCCGCTCGGCGGCCGGCACTTCGAGTGCTTCTCCGAGGATCCGGAACTGACCGGCCGTAACGGGGCCGCGCTGATTCGTGGCGTCCAGGCCCACGGTGTGGCGGCCACGGCCAAGCACTATGTCGCGAACGACTCCGAGACCGACCGGCTGACCGTCGACGTCCGGGCGTCCGAGCGCACTCTGCGCGAGGTGTACCTCGCCCCCTTCGAGGCGGCCGTCGAGGCGGGCGTATGGCTCGTCATGGCGGGCTACAACTCCGTCAACGGCGTGACGATGACGTCCCACCCCCTTCTCGACGAGCCCCTCAAGGGGGAGTGGGGGTTCGACGGAGTCGTCGTGTCCGACTGGGGCGCGGTGCGGTTCACCGAGGGGCCGGCCCGCGCCGCCCTCGACCTGGCGATGCCGGGGCCGCAGAGCCCCTGGGGAGCGGCGCTGGTCCAGGCGGTCAAGGAGGGACGGGTTCCGGAGAAGGCCGTCGACGACAAGGTACGTCGACTGCTCCGGCTCGCCGACCGGGTGGGCGCCTTCGCACCCCGTCGTCGGCGTCACCTGCCGGTGCGGGGCTCCCTGGACACCCGGGCGCTGCTGCGCAGGGCCGCCGCGGCCGGTTCCGTCCTCCTCTGCAACCAGGGGCTGCTTCCCCTCGGTCCGACGGAGCTTTCCACCGTCGCGGTCATCGGCGCGCACGCCGCGTCGCCCCGCACGCAGGGCGGCGGCAGCGCCGGCGTCTTCCCGTCTGCGGTGGTGACCCCCTTGGCCGGTGTCCGGGCCCGGCTGAGAGGCCGCGCCCGGGTGGTGCACGCTCCCGGTCCGACGCCAGGCGCCGCTGCCGCCCCGCTCGGCACCGACCGGTGCGACGACCCGAGGTCGGGCGCCCCCGGGGTGCTGCTGCGCGTTCTGGACGAGTCGGGGAGAGAACTGCTCGCCGAGCATCGCCTCTCGGGCCGCCAGCTGGAGCCGGATCTGCCTCCCGGAGCCCACACGGTGGAGATCAGCGCCCTGCTGCGGCCGCAGCGGACGGGGGAGTGGACGGTCGGCGTCGGTGGTTTCGGCCGGATGACGCTGACCGTCGACGGAGACACGATCCTGGACGGCGTGTTCCCCCGCGAGACCGACGACCCGGCGGTCGTCCACGTCAACCCACCCGTCCAGCAGGCACGGACGGAGCTGACCTCGAAGCGGCGGCCGGTCCACCTCGTGGCGCGGCGCGAGCTGGTCCCCGGCTGCGGGCGAGCCACCGTCGTCACCGCGGCGCCGCCGGAGCCCGCCCCGGAGAGCGCGGTGGCGGCCGCGGTGGAGGCGGCCCGCGAGGCGGATGCCGCGATCGTGGTCGTCGGCACCACCGAGCAGGACGAGACAGAGGGGCGCGACCGGGGCGACCTGTCGCTCGGCGGGTGCCAGGACGACCTCGTGCGGGCGGTGGCCGCGGTCAATCCGCGCACGGTCGTGGTCGTCAACAGCGGCGGCCCGGTGGAAATGCCGTGGCGCAACGACGTGGGCGCGGTACTGCTCATGTGGTTCCCAGGGCAGGAGGCCGGCGCGGGGCTTGCCGACGTGCTCTTCGGACTGCAGGAGCCCGGCGGCCGGCTTCCCACGACGTGGGGTACCTCTCTCGCGGACACGCCGGTGACGCGTACGCGACCGGCGGAGGGTCGTCTCGACTACGCCGAGGGTCTGCACGTCGGCCATCGGGCCTGGCTGCGGGCCGGACGCGCACCGGCCTTCTGGTTCGGCCACGGACTCGGGTACACCACCTGGGGGTACGAGGCCGTCGACGCGCCGGCAAGGGTCACGGCGGGCGAAGCTTTCACCGTGCGGGTCCGTCTGCGCAACACCGGGGCCCGCGCGGGGCGGGAGGTCGTTCAGGTGTACGTGGCGCGGCCTGGGTCTGCCGTGGAGCGGCCCGTACGCTGGTTCGCTGGCTACGCGGCGGTCCGGGCGGAGGCGGGCCGGACGGTGACCGCCGAGGTGGAGGTGGCGCCCCGTGCACTGCGCCACTGGTCGGAGGAGGAGTGCGCCTGGTCCACGGAGCCCGGTCCCTACCGGCTCATGGTGGGCAGGTCGGCGGGGGACCTGCGGTGGGAAGGAGAGGTGACGGTGGAGCGACGGGCGTGCACCGGCTGAGCTCCCTCACTGCGCCCCCCGTCCCCGCAGGCTGGTCTGCCAGACGGGACTCTGTTGTTCCGGACCGGTCTCGGGGCGGCGGCCACCACGGGCGAAGAAGTCGGCGAGCGGCAGGATCGCGGCTCCGACGGTGACGGCGTCCGGGCCGAGCGTGCCGAGGTCGATCTCGACGTGCGCGGCCGGGTACTTCAGCGAGTACGAAGCGGCGTACGTCCGCACCGTGTCGAGGAAGCGCCGGCCGAGCTGGAGCCCCGCCCAGCCGCCCACGAGGATCCGTTCGGGCTGGAAGAGGTTGATCAGGTCGGAGAAGCCCGCGCCGAGGTACTCGGCGGTCTCCTCCAGGACGGCCAGCGCGGTCGCGTCGGCCCTCGGAGTCACTCCCTCGGCGTCGGGGACGGGGTACGCGCCGGCGAGCATCGCGGTCAGCGCCGTTTCCTCGTCCGCGCCGGTCGGTGGCCGCCCGCCCGCCTCCACCCACCGGTCCAGGAGCGCTTCGGACCCGGCGTACGCCTCCAGGCAGCCCTTCGCGCCGCAGCGGCACTGACGGCCCCGTACCCGTACGGTCAGATGCCCCCACTCCAGGGCCATGCCGGACCGCATGTCGTCGGTGACGACGCAGGCGCCGACACCGGAGCCGAAGAGGACCACCACGGCGTTCTGCGCGCCGCGCCCGGCGCCGAACCACATCTCCGCCTGGCCGAGCGTCTTGGCACCGTTGTCGATGTAGTACGGCACGGTCTCGGGCAGCAGCCGGGACTCGCGCAGCAGCCGCTCCAACGGGACGGCGTCCCAGCCGATGGTCTGCCCGTGCACCACGGCGCCCTGCTCCGCGCCCCCCGCGACGATTCCCGGCACGCCGATGCCGACGCCCAGCAACCGCTCCGCCGGGATACCGGCCTGGCTCAGCACCTCGGGAATGCCTTCGCGGAGATGACCGACCACCACACCGACGTCGTAACGGTCCACGCGGCGCGGACTCTCGGAAGTCAACAGCCGTTCCACCCGGGCGAGTTCGGCGAGAGCCAGATCGAAGAGCTCGATCCGCACCCGCGTCTCCCCGACGTCCACGCCGATCAAGTAGCCGCTGTTCGCGCTGATGCGCAGGAGCGTACGGGGACGACCGCCGGCCGAGTCCACGCTGCCGGCCTCCTCGACCAGGCCCTCGGCGACCAGTTCGGACACCACGTTGCTCACGGAGCCCGAACTCAACCCGGTGACGGGGCCGAGCGAGAAACGGCTCAGAGGCCCGTCGAAATACAACCGTTGCAATACCGCGGTGCGGTTCTCCCGCCGCAGGTCACGCACCGTCCGGCCGCTGCGCATCTTCACTGTGCCACCTCGTCTCCGACGTCCTGCGTGCAACTTACATGGGTTCGAGACCTTGACGCGACCTTCACTTGAGGTTTAACTCACAGCGTGAATTAAGCGGCGGGATGCTTCAGGGATCGAACGCGGGACGCCACTCGTGTCGCACCCTCCCCGCAGGCGAAGTCCGTTCACCTCCCCCGAAGGGCCACCTGAAGTCATGCGCAGAATCAGAGCAGCAGCCGTCGGCGCCGTCACCCTCTCACTAGTTCTCACCGCGGCCGCCTGCGGCGGGGGCACTTCCGGCTCGGAGGGCTCCAACGAGCAGCCGAGGACGCTCACCTACTGGGCCACGAACCAGGGGGCCAACCTGGAGGTGGACAAGAAGGTCCTCCAGCCCGAACTCGACAAGTTCGAGAAGCAGACCGGCATCAAGGTGAAGCTGGAGGTCGTGCCCTGGTCCGACCTGCTGAACCGGATCCTCACCGCCACTACGTCGGGCCAGGGCCCGGACGTCCTCAACATCGGCAACACCTGGAGCGCCTCCCTCCAGGCCAGCGGCGCCCTGCTGTCCTGGGACGCGAAGAACTTCGAGGCGATCGGCGGCAAGGACCGATTCATCGAGTCCGCCCTCGGCTCCACCGGCACCCAGGGTCAGGACCCGGCCGCCGTACCGCTGTACTCCATGGCCTACGCGCTCTACTACAACAAGAAGCTCTTCGCCGAGGCCGGGATAGCGAAGCCGCCGGCCACCTGGGACGAGCTGGTCGCCGCCGGCAAGAAGCTCACCGCCAAGGGCCACAACGGCCTCGGCGCCGAGGGCTCCAACCTCTCCAACAACATCCACCAGGTCTTCGTCCTCGGCAAGCAGCACGGCGCCGACTTCTTCACCTCCGACGGCAAGCCGGACTTCACCTCCGACGGCGCGGTCGCCGCGGTGAAGCAGTACGTCGACCTGATGGCCAAGGACAAAATCGTCGCGCCGGGCAACGCCGAGTACGCGCAGAACCAGTCCCTGAGCGACTTCGCCAAGGACAAGACGGGCATGGTGCTGTGGCAGACCGCGTCCGCCACCTTCAAGACCCACGGCATGAACGACGACGAATGGGGAGTGGCCCCCGCCCCGGTGCAGTCCGGTGAACCCGGTCAGGGCGAGGCCACCAACTCCATGGTCGGCGGCATCAACATGGCCGTTTTCAAGAACACCAAGAACATCGACGGCGCCAAGAAGTTCGTGAAGTTCATGACCAGCGACGAAGAGCAGGTCATCCTCAACAAGGCCTACGGCTCCATCCCGCCGGTCAAGACCGCCCAACAGGACCCGGCCTTCAACACCCCCTCACTCGCCGTCCTGCGCGAAACCCTCACCAACAGCGCCACCGCACTTCCGCAGGTCCCCGAGGAGTCCCAGTTCGAGACCCTCGTCGGCACCGCGGTCAAGGAGCTCTTCGCCGACGCCGCCGCGGGGCGGCCGGTGACCACCGAGTCCGTGCGGGCGGGGCTCGAGAAGGCCCAGCAGCAGATGCCCACGAAGTGAGTACGGACACCACCATGACCACCACCGCTGCCCTGGAAACAGGCGAGCGGACGGCACGCAAGAGCGACCCCGGGGCCCCGCGCAGGCGGCGCTCCGGGCGGCTGCGCCGCATCGGACTGCCGTATCTGCTGCTGCTCCCCGCACTGATCCTCGAACTCCTGGTCCACCTGGTGCCGATGGTGATCGGCATCGTCGTCAGCTTCAAGGAGCTGACCCAGTTCTACATCCGCGACTGGAACACGGCGCCCTGGGCCGGTCTCGACAACTACTCCCTCGCCGTCGACTTCAACGCCCCCGTGGGCGAGGCGCTGCTCAGCTCCTTCCTCACCACCTGCCTTTTCACCGTGCTCTCCGTCGGCCTGTGCTGGCTGCTCGGGGTGGCCGCGGCCGTCTTCATGCAGGAGTCGTTCCGCGGCCGTGGCTTCCTGCGCACGCTCTTCCTCGTCCCGTACGCGCTGCCCGTCTACGCCGCCGTCATCACCTGGGCGTTCATGTTCCAGCGCGACAACGGCCTGGTGAACCACGTCGTGCACGACCAGCTGGGCCTCACCGACAGCGCGCCGTTCTGGCTGATCGGTGACAACAGCTTCTTCGCCCTGCTCGTCGTCTCGGTGTGGAAGGGCTGGCCTTTCGCCTTCCTGATCGTCATGGCCGGGCTGCAGAACATTCCCCGGGAGATCTACGAAGCCGCCGCTCTCGACGGTGCCGGAACCTGGCAGCAGGTCCGCCGCATCACCCTGCCGGCGCTGGGCCCGGTGAACCAGGTCCTCGTCCTGGTGCTGTTCTTGTGGACGTTCAACGACTTCAACACGCCGTTCGTCCTCTTCGGCGAGGCGGCGCCCGAGGCAGCTGACCTCATCTCCCTGCACATCTACCAGTCCTCGTTCCAGACCTGGAACTTCGGCACCGGATCCGCCATGTCGGTCCTCCTGCTGCTGTTCCTGCTCGTGGTGACGGGCGCCTACCTCTGGTTCACGTCCCGAGGAAGGAAGGCCACCGATGCCTAGCCAGTCCCGGCGGCAGGTCCGTTCCCCGATGGCTGCCCCGCAGTCCTTCCTGTGGAGCCGACGAATCTTCCTGACCCTCCTCGCCGGCTTCGTACTGCTGCCGGTGTACGTCATGATCTCGAGCTCGCTCAAGCCGCTCCAGGACGTGTCCGGCAAGTTCCAGTGGATCCCTTCGGGCCTGACCGTCCGCCCGTACTTCGACATCTGGGACACGGTCCCGCTGGCCGACTACTTCATGAACTCGCTGATCGTGGCCGGCGCGGCGACCGTCTGCTCCGTCACCATCGCCGTGTTCGCCGCCTACGCGGTCAGCCGCTATTCCTTCCGCGGCAAGCGCCTCTTCACGGTGACGGTGCTGTCGACGCAGATGTTCCCCGGGATCCTGTTCCTGCTGCCGCTGTTCCTCATCTACGTCAACATCGGCAATGCCACCGGTATCGCGCTCTTCGGCTCCCGCGGCGGCCTGATCCTCACTTATCTCACCTTCTCGCTGCCCTTCTCCATCTGGATGCTGATCGGCTACTTCGACTCGGTGCCCAGGGACCTCGACGAGGCCGCCAAGGTGGACGGCTGCGGGCCGCTCGGCGCCCTCTTCAGGGTCATCGTGCCCGCTGCGATCCCCGGCATCGTCGCCGTCGCCGTCTACGCCTTCATGACCGCCTGGGGAGAGGTCCTCTTCGCCTCCGTCATGACCAACGACACCACCCGCACCCTCGCCGTCGGCCTTCAGGGCTACTCCACCCAGAACGACGTGTACTGGAACCAGATCATGGCCGCCTCACTCGTCGTCAGCCTGCCCGTCGTCGCCGGCTTCCTGCTGCTCCAGCGTTACCTCGTCGCCGGACTGACCGCCGGTGCCGTCAAGTAGCGGCCCGTGTCCTCTTCCCTCACTCACTTCTCCGATCACCCCAGAGAGGCACCCTCTGTGTCCGATTCGATAGACCTCGCCGCCTTTCCCTCCGACTTTGTGTGGGGCACGGCCACATCCGCCTACCAGATCGAGGGCGCCGTCACCGAGGACGGCCGGGCACCGTCGATCTGGGACACCTTCTCCCACACCCCGGGCAGGATCGACAACGACGACCACGGCGACGTGGCCTGCGACCACTACCACCGGTGGCCCGAGGACATCGCCCTCATGAAGGAACTGGGGACCGACGCCTACCGCATGTCCGTCGCCTGGCCCCGTGTGATGCCCGCCGGTGACGGGCCGGTCAACGCGGTCGGCCTCGACTTCTACGACCGTCTCGTCGACGCCCTCCTCGACGCCGGCATCACCCCCAACATCACCCTCTACCACTGGGACCTCCCGCAGGCCCTCCAGGACCGCGGCGGCTGGATCGTACGCGACACCGCCGAACACCTCGCCGCCTACGCCTCCGCCGTCGCCGGACGGCTGGGCGACCGCGTCACCCGGTGGGCCACCCTGAACGAGCCCCTGTGCTCCGGGTGGATCGGCCACCTGGAAGGCAGGATGGCTCCCGGCCTGACCGACCTCACCGCCGCCGTGCACGCCTCGTACCACCTGCTCCTCGGCCACGGACTGACCGCGCAGGCGATCCGCGCGGCGGCCCCGGGCGCCCAGGTCGGCCTTGTCACCAACCACTCGACCGTGCAGGCCACGTCGACCCGCCCGGAGGATCTCGCGGCGGCCACCCGTATGGACGGCCACACCAACCGCTGGTGGCTCGACCCGGTCTACGGCCGCGGCTTCCCCGCCGACATGCGCGAGCTGTACGGCGTCGAACTGCCGGAACGACCGGGCGACCTGGACACGATCGCCGCGCCGCTCGACTGGCACGGCCTCAACTACTACTTCCCGGTCACGGTCGCCGACGACCCGGCCGGCCCGGTCCCGTACGCCCGCGAGGTCCGCCTGCCCGGCGTGCCCCGCACCGGCATGGACTGGCAGATCGACGCGGAAAGCCTGGAGGCGTTCCTGATGCGGCTGACCGACGACTACGGCGTCCGCCGGCTGTACGTCACCGAGAACGGATCCGCCTTCCCCGACACCGTCGGCCCCGACGGAACCGTCGACGACACGGAACGGGCGAGCTACCTGGAGCAGCACGTCAGTGCCTGTGCCCGCGCCGTGCGCAAGGGCGCGCCGCTCGCCGGCTACTACGCCTGGTCCCTGCTCGACAACTTCGAGTGGGCCTACGGCTACGACAAGCGCTTCGGCATCGTCCACGTCGACTACGCGACTCAGGCGCGCACCATCAAGTCGAGCGGTCGCCGGTACGCGGACATCATCCGCGCCCACAGGCAGACCCGGGCCTGACCCGAGGCCCGAACAACGAGGAGGCTCCTGCCGGTGGACACACGGGCGTCGGTGACACGGCGGTCCCCCTCGGGATTCATTCGACGGGACCGCTACGCAAAGCCGTGAGATGGAGAAGCCACGCCGGAGCACTCCGGCGCGGCTTTTCGTGAGATCGAACGCGCTGGTGGGCGAGGCAGTCGAAGCCGCGTGCGGTCCGCGTGGATGTAACTCCTCCGGGATGCCGGATCTGCGACTGGACCTGCCGACTCATCCGCGTGACGGCCATCCGACCGTCACGGCGCGCCCCAGTGGGCCTCTTGGCCTACGCCGTCTTGACGGGGGCCTGCAGATATGACACGTGGGCCCCTCCGGTGTGGATGATGTGCTGTCCCTTGTCGGCAGGGACGTACTCGCGGTTGCCGGGCATCATCGTGCCCAGGAGCGAGCGGCCTCTGATGACGAGGGGAGCTGCTCGCCCGGGTGGAAGGTGAGCCCGATGGGGAGCAGGTCCGTCTCGACGTCGACGACTTCGCCGGGGGAGAGCTTCTCGACCCGGTCGAAGGTGTGGCAGGGATCTCCTCGGTCGACAGCTTCTCGTCGAGGTGGCGCATGGAGACGCGCCGGCGTCCGTCGGAGCCCTCGTAGCGAAGGATCGAGGCGCTTCGTTCGGTGACGTCCTGGATCAGCGCGCCCTGGTTGGGGACGGTGAATTGCTGCAGCGGCGTGCCGTACGCGTCGAGCTTCTGGACGAGGATGAACAGGTCCATGTCGTCGGAGCCCTTCGCCTCCACCCACAGGTGTGCCTTCGGGTGTCCGACGAGCTTGGCCCCCTGGTCGAAGCGCGTCACGAGCGTCCCTGGCGCTCCGCCTTCCGGCGGCCGCCTGCCGCTCAGGGGTCGACCGGCTCCGGCGCATTCGTCTCTCGGGCCGCGACGAGAGGTGATGCCGCCTCAGATGGTCGGGGTGTCGTCAACGATGGGCTTGTGAATCTCAACGACCGGCTTCCACCCCGCGGAGAACTCGATGAAGTCCGCACGGGTGGGGTAGGTGTCGATCACGCGACGGTCACGCTTGGGGTTGTCGCTCGCCTTGCGCCCCCGGGGAACCTGCTCCTCGAAGATGTCGACCTTCACGTCGGGAACCTCCTTGAGGCCCTGGCGCCAGATCTGAACGACGTCGGCGCCGAACGCCTGCCGGGCCGCAGCGTAAAGGGCCGTGAGGGACCCCTTGTCCCCGCCGGGGACGAAAAGTGCCAGGTCCAGCACGACACCGGCGGACTGGAGGACCTCGATGGTCACCGAGCCGTTCTCGTCGGCCAGGTAGATTCCGGCTTCATTCTCGTCGTCGGGAAGGCAGGAGACCTCTTCCCGGAACACGGTCCTCGCCGTGATCGAGCCGCCCTCGAAACCCTCACCGGGCTTGGTCAGAAAAGCAGGGACATAGCAGTCGGGAAGTTTGAGTTCCGCCGTGTCGGCGGAAACGAATATCCTGTCCTTCACGCCGAGTTTCGTCACCTCTTCCAGCGAGAGGCGGCGAGCGGCGATCTTCTCCGTGTTCACGATTTCCCTTTCAGGTCGCGCTGTCCCTTCGAGTAAGGACGCTACCACGAAACCCTGAGGTCAACTGCCCAGTAATCTATGGGTAGATGACCTCCGGTGACCTGTGGGGGAGGATATTGAAGCGAGTGCCGCTCGGTCGGGAACGTGTATCCGCCAGGTAGTATCCCTCGTCGAGGTGTTGAAGATCAACTGGCGATTGCATTTCGGTGCGTTGGGTGGCGCGGAGGAAGCAGAAGAGAGTTTGCGGTAGATGTCGCCCATATCCCTTTCGGGGAGTTGGCGGCGAGGTAAGACGGTCCATTCTCCGTGCATCTCTCGCCGGGCGTCTTCGCCGGCTTCCCGAGGGTGGCACGGGCCTTGTCCTCGTCGACCCGCAGGGCCGGGCTCGATGTTGCCGCCCGAGCGGAACAGCCCGCCGATCACACTGACGGTTCGGCGCCGGTGGGCGCCGCCCGGTCCGCCTCCGGTCTCGCCGCCGGTGAACAGCGGCCCGGCGATACAGGTCGCCGATGCCTACGGTCAGCGCGTCGCCCTCCAGGGCGACGGGCGGGCTATCGACCTGAGTGTCGAGCTCAGCGGCACCGGCGTGCTCGGCGCCCGGCTGACGCCCGAGCCTGACGTCAGATCTGGACCCAGATCCGCGACTGGGCCAACTCCCACCACATCGGACGGCTGGCCTTCTGGTCGCTCAACCGCGACCGCCCCAACTGGCAGTTCACCTCCATCACGGCCGGCTTCACCGGCTGATCCGTCCGCGGCAGGGCACGGCGGACACCGCCGTGCCCTGCCGCACGGTGACCCGGCCGCCGCCAGGGACCACCGCACCTTCGACACGCCTGCCCCGGCGGCGCCGGAAACGCCTGAGACGCCGGCCAGCCCGCGCTCGACGGTCCGTGCCGAGAGCCCCGCTTCACCGTCCCCGAGCCGGACGCACAGGGAACCTCCCGTGGAGCGGGCAGTTGGTCGGAAATGGGTAGCGTATTGCCGAGGGCGTCGGGATACTGCCGCGGTGCCCCTGACCGAACTGCCTCAACTGCTGCGGTCTCGTGCCCTGGAGCCCGGAGACCTGCTTGACCATGCACGATGACCAAGTGGACGTGACCACCGAAATCGTTGCGGCCCTGGTCCGGGAACAGTTCCCTCAGTGGGGCGGCAAGGCGATCCAACCCCTGGTGTCGACCGGGACGGTCCACGCCATCTTCCGCGTCGGGATAGACCTCTCCGCACGTTTCCCACTGCGTCTGAACGATGCCGCCGAGACACTGGCGGTTCTGGAACAGGAGGCCCAGGCGAGCGCCGAGCTGGCACAGGTCTCCCGGTTCCCCGTCCCGGAACCGGTCGCCTTGGGAAAGCCTGGAGCGGGTTACCCCATGCCCTGGTCGGTCCAGACGTGGCTGCCGGGAACGATCGCCTCTGATGCCGACCCGGGTGGGTCGGACGCTTTCGCCGAGGACCTTGCGGCCTTCATCGCGTCTCTCCGGGACGCCGAGACGCGGGGACGACTCTTCAGCGGCGAGAATCGGGGCGGCGTTCTCGCTCACCATGACGATTGGATGGCGAAGTGCTTCGAGGAGAGTGAGGGACTGCTGGACGTGCCCCGGCTGCGCCGGGTGTGGAGCCGCTTTCGGGAGTTGCCACGCACGGGTGCCGACGTGATGAGCCATGGTGACTGGATCCCCGGCAATGTACTGGTCACGGGAGACCGGCTGAGCGGCGTACTCGACACCGGCGGCTTCGGCCCGGCCGACCCCGCGTTGGATCTGGTCGGCGCCTGGCACCTGTTGCGGCCAGGCCCGCGGGAAGTGCTCCGGCGGACGCTGGTCTGTGACGATCTGGAGTGGGAGCGCGGCAAGGCATGGGCGTTCGAACAGGCGATGGGTCTTGTCTGGTACTACATCGAGAGCAATCCGGCGATGAGCAGAATGGGGCGCCGGACACTCGACCGCGTTCTGGAGACGACGGAGTGACGTCGCCCAGGCCGTAGGCCCGCTCGCCGCCCCACCGACATCAGCACCGACGGGAACGGATCGGCTCCGGCTCCGGCTCCGGCTCCGGCTCCGGCGACACGATGCCCCACGGCCCCTCGTCGTACTCGAACCGTCGGTGGACGTCGGGCTCAGCCGCACGATCCGTACGGGGCCGTTCCGGGGCGGGCGGCGGGCAGGCGGCGTATGCGTGCGGACGTGGCAGTTGTGACGGCCCTGTGACCCAAGGAGTGGCTGCGATCACAGTGTGTTCGGCCGTGCCTTGGTGAGGTGGCCGGATGCGTAGCGTCCTCCCCGTCCTGCGCGGCTGTCTTCCGCCGCTTGTGGTGCACCTGTTGATAGGTGTCCCCACGTTCCTCACCATCCTCTGCGCGCGCTGGTACGCGGCTCACGGTCACTGCGGGTACGAGGACCTGCGCCGCCGGGACCTGGACGGCTGCACCTACGACCAGATCGAGGCCGGCGGGTTCGTCCTGAGCGCCCTTTTCCTGCTCGGCGCCTTCGTCCTCGTCCTGCTCCTCCTCTACGACCTCCGCCCCCTGCGCACCGGCCGCCCCCTCGGGCCACGCCTGCTGACTTCGCCGGCGGTCCTGGTCCCGTACGCGGGGTACGTGATGGCCGGAGGGTGAGCGCGTCGGAGCTTCTCGGCGTCCGCGAGGTGTTCACGCGGCGAAGAAGTGACTGCGCAGGTCAGAGCCGAGCGAGACGCCATCCTGGTGGTGTCGCACAATGGGCGGATGACGCATACCGAGGACGCCGAGGACGCGGCCACCGCACACGCCTGGGAGGTCCTGGGCGGCCGGAGCCAACTGGTTCAGCACGTGTCCTTCGTGGGAGCGGGCGCTGTCCTGCCGTCACGCCTGCCAGTGAGGGAAATGGCGCGGGCCGGCGTCGGAGTGTGTTCGCTGGCGGCGGCGGAACTGCTGGCGCTGCGCAACCGCGTGCCGGTGCCCGCGGTGCGGGTGAACGAGGCGGCGGTGGCCACCGCCTTCGTCAGTGAACGCCACCTGCGAATCGACGGCCGGGCCCCGACGTCCTTCGCCCCGCTGTCCGGGTTCTGGCCGGCTGCCGACGGCTGGGTTCGCACCCACGCCAACTACCCGCACCACCGGGCCCGGCTGCTCAGCGCCCTGGGCATCGCGGACAGGGGAGGGGACCGGGAGCTGGTGGGCGTGCTCTCGAAGGAGTTGGCATCGCGTCCGGCCGAGGAGGTCCAGGAGACCGTCTACGCGGCAGGCGGCCTGGCCGTGGCCGTGGCTGGGGCACCCGCCGCTGCCGGGCCGGCCCTGGTCGAAAGGCGGCACGTGGGCCAGGGCAGTCCTCGGCTGCCGGCACCCGCACCGGTGCCGGCCCAGGACGTGCGGGTCCTGGACCTGACCCGTGTCATCGCCGGCCCCGTCGCCACACGGACACTGGCGCTGCTGGGCGCGGACGTGCTGCGCGTCGACGCCCCTCAGCTCCCCGAGGACGCGGATGCCCACGCCGACACCGGTGCGGGCAAACGCTCCACGTTGCTGGACCTCGGCAGCCCCGGCGACCGGCACGCCTTCGAGGACCTGCTCGGCCGGGCGGATGTCGTGGTGACCGGCTACCGCCCCGGTGCCCTGGACCGGCACGGACTGACTCCCGACGTGCTCCTGGACCGGTACCCCGACCTGATCGTGGCCCAACTGTGTGCCTGGGACTGGTCCGGTCCCTGGGCCGGGCGCCGCGGCTTCGACAGCCTGGTCCAGGCCGGTACCGGAATCGCCGCGATGGAGGCCACGGCCGACGGCCGTCCCGGTGTACTGCCCGCACAGGCGCTGGACCACGGAACCGGTTACCTGCTCGCCGCCGCCGTCCTACGTGCGCTGAGCGATCGTCAGGCCACCGGCGGTGGATGTCATCTGCGCCTCTCCCTGGCAGGCACGGCGTCCTGGCTGCTGCACGACATCCGCCCCACCCCTGCACAGGGTGAAGCCGGCACCTACGATTCCGGATCCTGGCTCGCCGAGACCGAATCGCCCTACGGTCGGCTGCGTCACGCCCTGCCCCCGGTCCACTACGACGGCGCACCCACGAACTGGGACCACGCACCGACGCAATGGGGCACCGATCCGCCGAACTGGGCCTGAGGACACGCGACGGCCCTTGGGCTCCGCTTCGAAAGCCCGTACTGCCGACGGCAGAAAGGCGGCCGGATCGGGCTCGCCGGTCAATACAGTCCAGTCTCATGACGACGATTACGACGATTACGACGCGTACGGTCGAGTATCCGGCCGACGGTTTGACGATGGTCGGGTACCTCGCGCTCCCGGCCGGTGCCGACCGCCGGCCCGCAGTGCTGCTCGGACCGGAGGGCATGGGGCTCAGCGACGTCGAGCGCCGCCGGGCCGACGCACTCGCCGAACTGGGATACGTGACGCTGGCCTTCGACCTCCATGGCGGGCGCTATCTGGGCGATCCCGAGGAGATGCTGGCCCGTTGCCTGCCGCTGCTCGCCGATCCCGGCCGGATGCGGGGCATCGGCCATGCGGCGCTCGAAGTGCTGCGCACCGAACCGCGGACCGACCCCGACCGGATCGCCGCCGTCGGCTACGGCACCGGGGGCGCCGTCGGGCTGGAACTCGGGCGCGACGGCGTCAACCTGCGCGCGATCGGCACAGTCAACGCAACCACCACGGGCCGGCCGGGCGAGGCGGCGCGCATTCGCTGCCCGGTGTGGGCCGGAGTCGGGTCGGAGGACCCGATCATGCCGCCAGCGCAACGGAACGCGTTCACCGCTGAGATGCAAGCCGCGGGCGTAGACTGGCGCCTCGCGGTCTACGGCGGCGCCTTGCACGCCTTCCACCATCCGCCGGTCGATCACCCCACGGTCCCCGGCGTCGGCTACCACCCGCGGCACGCGCGGCGAGCCTGGCGCGACGTAGTCGACCTGCTCGCCGAGTGCCTGCCTTTGACGGAGGAGCCGACAGCATCACGAACTCCAGAATGTAGGCGCATCCACCACTCACGGGGGACAAGTTGAGAGAGCTGCTCTGCGTCGCGCCAGAGGTCCGGGACCGGCTCGTCGTTCGGTTCGGAGCTGAGGTGCTGGCCTGGTGTGATGAGTTGCCGACGCTCGTGGACGAACTCGCTGACCGCTGGGACCTGGAGCTTGTCGCGGCGGGCGGAGGAGGCACCTCGCGGGTGTTCCGCTGCTTCAAGCGGGACACCGGCACCTCGGCATGGCTGAAACTCACGCCGGAGACCGGGATCGCCCAGGAGGAGGCCGAAGCTCTGCGGGCCTGGGAGAAGACGCCGTCGGTTGTCACGCTGCTGGCACAGGATCTGACCGTCGGGGCCCTGCTGCTGGCGGACGTGGAGCCGGGTGTGCAGCTGAGCCGGAGTGCGTGGAATCCGGCCGAGGTCGCCGTGTTGCTGCGGGACCTGCGGGACCCCGCCCCCGTGCCGGGCGAGCACTCGGTACTGCGGCGCCTCTCACACCGCGTCGACTTCGTGTTCGACTTGACCGACCGCAGGCTGGCGGCGCGCGCCGTGAACGATCCGGCCGTCACGAAGGTACTTCGGCAGGCGCGAGCGGCGGCCCTGGAACTGGCAGCCAATGGGCCGGTGGGACTCGTGCACGGCGATCTTCATCCGGCCAACGTGCTGTCTGGCCCGGGTGCCCGCCTGGTGGCGATTGATCCGAGGCCGACGTGGGGCGACCCGGACTTCGACGCCGTGGACTGGGTGCTTGAAGGAGTCGCGGATCCAGCCGTGCTGGAGCAGAGGGTCGAGGAGCTGGCGGCGCTGGTTCCCGCCATGTCTCCTCGTCGGGTGCTGGGCTGGTGCCGAGCCCTGGCCGCCCTCGTCGCGGTCCCCAGAACGTGTGCGGGGCGGGACGACGCGGAGACCCGGTTCCTCATGGCTCTGGCCGGCAGCTGAGTGCTCCGTCGGCCTCGACCGAACGGCGTGGAAGTCTTGCAGCCGGCACCGGGCCGCCGGGAAGTCAGCCCAGCAGCGCCAGCAGCCTCCCGACCGCCTCCGTCGCGGGCCGGCCCACCTCGCCGACGGCGGCCGCGATCTGCGCCACGGACGCCGGCACGACGCCCCGCTCGCGCAGGGCGCCCCTGTCGGCGGTGAGCTCGGGCAGTGCGTCGTCGACGGTCCGGGCCTGCTCCGTGCCGAGGCGGGGGCGCAGCTCCCGGAGGAGACGGGTGAGGTCCTCGACGGCGGCACGGAGCCCGGCATCCTGGGGAGCACCGCCGACGGTGCCGTAGTTGATGCCGACGTTGTCCTTGCCGCCGTTCATGTTGACGGTGGGACCGTAGTAGTTCGCCGCGTCGCTCACAGCTTGAACCCCGTGTTCCCCCGGCCGTCCCTCATGTTGACGACCGGACCGTAGTTGTTCGTGTGGCTGTACTGCACTGCTGCACCAGGGCGGCGAACTCGGCTTCCGGATTGTCGATCGTGCACGATCCGTCCGGCTGTCCGGCGCAGCTCGTCCATGCTCGGCAGCGTCACCATCACCTTGGAGCCGCTTGCCATCTCGACCGCCAACACCGGCTTGGCCGACGTGAACAGGCCCTTGCAGACGACGGCCAGGCCGATCACGACGATGACGACCACGAGGTTGCCGTTCTCTCCGGCGCGTGGTTCGCCGTCACCCGCGGAGTCGAGCGCGGCGTAGACCAGGACGGCGCCGATCAGCAATGCCAGCAGGCGGGCGGCGGCCACGCCCCAGGCGCGCTTGAGCCGGAAGGCGTTCACCCAGGTGATGTTGTGCAGTGGGATGGCCACCGACCCCACCCAGAGCATCCGACGGCTGACGCGGAGGACCAGGGGGTCTCCCTCGGCAGGCGCCGGCGGAAGTGGAGGAGGCAGGTATGAAGCGGGCGGTCGGGAAGGCAGGGGAGGTCGCAGTGGCGGCCCGGGCGGTGACGCGCCGGTGCCTTCCGTGCGGTCCATCGCTCCCCCATGCCGTCGCTGCCACCCGAATAGCGCGGGAGCACCATAAAGCGCCGGGAGATGGTCGTGAGGCAGACGAGAAATGGCCAACTCACCGATCGACGGCCTGTGGACGACCCCACGCCGCCGCGTCGGCCGCCACCCGGCCGGCCCCGTGCGACGATGTCGTCCGTGACCGGACCGCTTTCCTCGCCCGCCGCCGGAGACGCTCGCCGCCACCGCGGCCTGGGCTCCCGCTCCGCCGCCGCGCTGGTCTTCGGGTCGTCGGCCGCGGTCCTGGTCGTCGAGATCGTCGCGCTGCGGCTGCTCGCTCCCTACCTCGGCCTCACCCTGGAAACCAGCACCATGGTGATCGGTATCGCCCTCACCGCGATCGCCCTCGGCTCCTGGCTGGGCGGGCGCCTCGCGGACCAGGTCGACCCGCGCCGGCTCATCGGCCCCTCGCTCGGGGTGTCGGGCGCGGTCGTGGCGCTCACCCCCGCCGTGCTGCGCTCCACCGCGGAGTGGGCGCCCGTGCTGCTCCTGATCGTCGCGGGCCTGACCATCCTCGTCCCGGGCGCGCTGCTCTCCGCCGTGACGCCGATGGTGACCAAGCTGCGCCTGACGAGCCTCGACGAGACCGGGACGGTCGTCGGCCGGCTGTCCGGCGTCGGGACCGTCGGAGCCATCGTCGGCACCGTCCTCACCGGCTTCGTCCTCATCTCGCGGCTGCCGGTCAGCGGCATCCTCATCGGCCTCGGCGCACTGCTGATGGCCGGCTCGGCACTCGTGGCCTGGCGAGCGCGCGGGTGGACCGGCACGCCCGCCCTCACCCTGGTGGTCGTGGCCGGCGGCCTCGCCACCGTCCCCGCGCCCGGCGGTTGCGACGCGGAGACCAAGTACCACTGCGCACGGATCGTGGCGGACCCGGGCCGGGACGGCGGACACACGCTCGTACTGGACGGCGTGCGGCACTCCTACGTCGACGTCGACGACCCGGCATTCCTGAAGTTCACCTATGTGCGGGCCCTGGCGTCGGTGGTCGACACCGCCTTTCCCGAGGGCGAGCCGATCACCGCCTATCACCTGGGAGGCGGTGGGCTCACCTTTCCGCGCTACCTCGCGGACGCCCGGCCGGGCACGCGCAGCCTGGTGTCCGAGATCGACGGCGGCGTCGTGCGCATCGACCGCGAGCGGTTCGGGCTGAGGCCGGACTCCGGGATCGACGTGCGCACGGAGGACGGCCGGCTCGGTCTGCGGCGGCTGGAGACGGACAGCCGCGACCTGGTCGTCGGTGACGCCTTCGGGGGCGTCAGCGTGCCGTGGCACCTCACCACGGTGGAGGCGATGAGCGACGTGCGGCGGGTGCTGGACGAGGACGGCCTGTACGCCGCCAACCTGATCGACCACGGTGACCTGGCCTTCGCGCGTGCTGAAGTCGCCACGCTCAGCGAGACGTTCGAGCACGTCGTCCTCGTCGGCGACCCCGTCGACATCGGTTCGGACCGGGCCGCCGCCCCCGACGGCGGCAACCTGGTGGTGCTCGCCTCCGACCGCCCGGTGGACCTGCGTGCGACCCAGGAAGCACTCGACGCCCGGCGAGTCGGATGGCAGCTCGCGACCGGCGACGACCTCACCTCCTGGATCGGCGACGCCCGGCCGCTCACCGACGACCACGCTCCCGTCGACCAGCTCCTCCAGCCCTACGACTCGCGGGGCGGCCGGTGACGGGCACCCGCCGCGGCGGGGCGAGCCGGGTCCGTCCGACGGCTGCCGTGGCCGCCCTTTCGGTCGTCGGAGCGGGACTGGGCCTGCGTTCCGTGGCGGCAGGGGACGTGGCCAAGTACGG
The DNA here is from genome assembly GCF_028473745.1 of Streptomyces sp. M92. Lineage (NCBI taxonomy): Bacteria > Bacillati > Actinomycetota > Actinomycetes > Kitasatosporales > Streptomycetaceae > Streptomyces > Streptomyces sp. M92. The sequence continues at coordinate 6,381,263 of NZ_CP101137.1, read as the reverse complement.
CGGGGACAGCCTGTACACCCTGCTCATCTTCACCCTCGTCCTCCTGGCGGCGCCGCGCACGCCGCCCCTGAAGGCCGCCGCGCTCGCGCTGGCCGTGAGCTGGGGCGTCGAGTTCCTCCAGCTCAGTGGCGTGCCGGCGGAGCTCTCCCGGCACAGCACCGCCGCCCGCCTGGTACTGGGTTCGACCTTCAACGCGCCGGACCTGTTCTGGTACGCGGTCGGTGCGCTGGCCGGGTGGCTCGTCGTCGCGTCTTCGGGAGCGGCCGGTGGTGGGCGTTGTTCGTCGCTCGTACGGCGTCGAGCGCATTGACCGGACGTTCGCGAGCGGCTTCCATGACTGGGGGTTCCGGCCGCGGGGCCGGGGGAGGCGTGTCGACCGGGGGGAAGCATGCGTCTTGGGGGAAGAGCGGCCGCCGTCGCCGCTGTGGCCGTGGTGTGCGCCGCCGCACAGACGGTGCCCGCGGGGGCCTTGGAACTGAAGCCCGGCACGGAGCACGTGAACGTCACGTCCGACGACGTGATGGGGAACGAGCGGAGCCGGTACGCCGTGATCAGCGCCAACGGCCGCTACGTGGCCTTCTGGTCGTACGCCTCGAACCTGGCGCCCGGCGACACGGACGTAGCCGCTGACGTCTACGTGAAGGACCTGCGGACCGGACGGGTGCACTGGGCCAGCGACCTGGCCGAGGGCATGGACCGGGGCACGCCGGCCGTCGCCCCGTCCATCAGCGCCGACGGCACCCGGGTCGCCTACCCGACGCTCGACGGGACCGAAGCACACCTCTACGACGTCCGCACGGGCCGCACCGAACGGGTCAGTGACGGCACCGACGCACGGTTCGGCAGCGCCAACGCTCCCGCGATCAGCGGGAACGGACGGTACGTCACCTTCACGGCGCGGCCGGAGCGGGAGCCGTACGCCGATCCCCGCATCCGGGTGCGCGACCTTCGCCGGGGGACCGGCGAGTGGGCCGACGACCCGACGGCCGGGGACGGGCAGCAGGTCGCGCGGCCGACCCTGAGCCACGACGGCCGGCACCTCGCCTACCTCGCCTCCGACCCCGCGACGGCCGACCCGGCCACCCATGTCTACGTGCTCGACCGGCGGGCCGGCCGGCGGACCCGCGTCGACCCCGAGTGCCTGGACGATCCGTCCGAGCACTGGGTCACCGACCCGGTGATGGGAGCGGACGGCCGGCACGTCTCCTTCCGCCTCAACTGCCGGACCTTGCCGCCGCGGGGCACCAACGCCACCGGTGACGTCTTCGTCAAGGACCTGAGGAACGGGGTCCTGCGCCATGTCCTGGGTCCCAGACCGCAGTTCGCCACGCACTCCGGGCGGCTGAGCGCCGACGGCCGGCACGTCGTGTTCGTGGCGGCCGAGGAGCGGGTGCCCCGCGGCCCGCTCCAGGTGGTCTACCTGATGGAGCTGCGCACCGGCCGCACCACGACGGTCACCGCCCGGCCCGACGGCACCGTGAACCAGAGGCCGGCGTCCGGCCCGTCCACCGACGCGCACGGCCGCGCGGTGGCGTACGACGCCGAACCGCTGGACCTGCTGGGGAAGTCGTCCACCGCGACCGAGCGGCAGGTCCTCGTCACGCGCCCGCGCTGATCCGCGTCCCGGCACGGGCACTCCGGCCCCTCACCCGGTCCCCGGTGCGGCGGCCCGGGCCGCTCCTCCCGGTGGCGCGGTGCTCTGCCGTACGACCAGGCGCGTGGCCAGTTCGATGCGCCGGGCCGCCCCGCCGGGGCCGAAGAGCATGCGGGTCGCCTCCTCGGCCATGTGCCGCAGGGGCTGGTGGACCGTGGTCAGCGGCGGGCTCGACCACTGGGCCGGCGGCACGTCGTCGTAGCCGACCACCGAGAGGTCCTCGGGGACGCGCAGGCCCTGGAGGCGGGCCGCCTCCAGTACGCCCAGGGCGTGGAGGTCGCTGCCCGCGAAGACGGCGGTGGGCCGGCCGGGGCCGTCCAGCAGGTCCATGGCGTGCTCGAATCCCCCGCGCACCTGGAAGTCGCCGAAGCGGATCAGACGGGGATCGACGGGCAGGCCCGCCATGGTCATCGCCGAACGGTAGCCGTCGAGGCGGGCCCGTGAGCACAGCATGTCCTCGGGGCCGGTGACGATCGCGACGCGCTCGTGCCCGTGGTCGGTGAGGTGGCGGGTCGCCGCCAGGCCCCCGGCCCAGTTGGCGGAGCCCACGGAGGGCACGTCCGGGTCGGGGTCGCCGGCCGGGTCGACGATGACGAACGGGATGTCACGCGAGCGGAGCCGGTGCTTCACCTCCGCCGGGAGCGAGGAGAAGACCAGCACGACCCCCAGCGGCCTGCGGCGGAGCACGCCCTCGATCCAGTCGGGAGCGGGCGCGTGCCGCGTGCCGCTCCTGGTGAGCACCACGGTCGCCCGGTTGGCCTTGGCAACGTTTTCCACCCCCTTCACCAGCTCCACCGCCCAGACGCTGTCCAGTTCGTGGAAGACGAGTTCGACGAGCGGGAAGCGCGGCCGGTCCGACGTCCGCCGACGGTAGCCGTGCACCTCCAGCAGCCGCTCGACCCGCGACCGGGTGGCGCGGGAGACGTCCGAACGACCGTTGATCACCTTCGAAACTGTCGGAGGTGAGACCCCCGCCTCTTTCGCCACCTCGGCCAGCGTCACCCTGGTGCCCACCTCAACTTCACCGTGCATGCAAGGAGGATAGGTCATGCGATCGATAACGTTTTGGGTCGTCCCGCGCAGGGCCATTGACCGTAAATCCCGACTGACTTTACTGTCCGACGGCATGGACTTTCGGTGATGGAGCCGAAACTTTCGAAAGGCGAACGATGAAGACACGTGCGCGCTTGCCCAGACTGGTCGCCACCGGCGCGACGCTCGCCCTGGCGCTGAGCCTCGCGGCCTGCGGTGACGGGAACGGCGGGGCGTCGTCGGACGACGGCAAGATCCATGTCCTGGTCTACGGGGACGCCACCAACAAGGTCGAGCAGCAGATCGTCGACACCTTCAACAAGACGTCAGACGTCAAGGCGGTGCTCGACACCATCCCCGGTGCCGACTACCAGAAGAAGCTCCAGACGATCATCAACACCCCCCAGGCTCCGGACATCTTCTTCAACTGGGGCGGCGGCAGCATCAAGCCGTTCGTCGAGGCGGACCTGCTGATGCCGCTGGACGACCTGATCAAGAAGAACCCGGACCTGGAGAAGAAGTTCCTGCCGACGGTCTTCGAGAACGCCGTCGTCGACGGCAAGCCGTACGGCATCCCGATGCGCGGCACCCAGCCCGTCCTGCTCTTCCACAACAAGAAGGTCCTCGAAGAGGCGGGCGTCCAGCCGCCGAAGACCTGGGACGAACTGCTCGACGCGGTGGAGAAGCTCAAGGACGAGGGCGTCACGCCGATCGCGCTCGGCGGCGGTGACGTCTGGCCCACTCAGATGTGGTTCCAGTACCTCTACGACCGCATAGCCGGACCGGAGCTGTTCGCGAAGGCCGTCGGGGGCGACAAGAGCGCCTGGGAGAGCCCGGACAGCAAGAAGGCCCTCGACATGATCAGGCAGCTCGTCGACTCCGGCGCCTTCGGCAAGAACTACGACTCCGTCAAGTACACCAACGGCGGCTCGGTCCAGCTGGTGGCCTCCGGCAAGGCCGGCTTCGAGCTGATGGGCTCCTGGTACTACTCCCAGCAGCTCACGGACCACCCGGAGTTCGCCGAGAAGGACCTCGGCTACACCGCCTTCCCGGCCGTCGAGGGCGGCAAGGGCGACCCGGCAGGTGTCGCCGGCAACACCAACAACTACTACTCGGTGATGAAGAAGACCGAGCACCCCGAGGCCGTCGCCGAGTTCCTGAAACTTATGTACTCCGACGAGTTCGTCAAGGCGCAGCTGGAGATCGGCAACCTGCCGACCACCACGAACACCGACAAGTTCATCGACACCTCGGGCACCCCCGAGTACTCGCGCTTCCAGTACGAACTCGTCGCCGACGCCCCCTCGTTCCAGCTGTCCTGGGACCAGGCGTACCCGCAGAAGGCGAGCTCGGACATGCACAAGGCCGTCCAGCAGTTCTTCAACGGACAGCTCGACACGGACGGCTTCATCCAGGCCATGCAGGCCCTCCCGACCGAGTGACGAACGGCTCATGACCACTCAGATCACGAGCGCCCGGCCCGCCGCCGGACCCCGTAAGGAGTCCCGGCGGCGGCCGCCCGCCTCGTCCACGACGAAGGTGGGCCGCCCCGGCTTCGCCTGGGCGCTGCCCGCCGCAGTGTTCTTCGCCCTCTTCGCGATCGTGCCGCTGATCATGGTGGCGGTGCTGTCCTTCATGAGCTGGGACGGGCTCAGCTCGCCCGAGTTCGTCGGCACGGACAACTGGTCGCGCCTCCTCGACGACCCGGTCATGCTCAAGAGCGTCTGGCTGACCCTGCTGCTGACCGCGCTCGGCGTGGTCCTCCAGACCCCGCTGAGCATCCTGCTCGGCGTCTGGGCCGCCGGTCACCAGCGCAACCGCGCCGTCCTGTCGGTCATCTACTTCATCCCGCTGCTGCTGTCCGCGACGGCCGTGTCCGTGCTGTGGCGGGCGCTGCTCGACCCGAACTTCGGCATCCCCGCCGACGCCACCTGGCTGTTCGGCGACGGCAACCTGTTCGGTGAACAGGCCACCGCCATCGGAGTGCTGGCGTTCGTCAGCACCTGGCAGTTCACCCCGTTCCACACGCTGATCTACCAGGGCGCCGCCCGCGCGATCCCGCCGGTGCTGTACCAGGCGGCGGAGATCGACGGGGCGGGCCGCTACCGGCAGTTTTTCCACATCACCCTGCCGCAGCTGCGCACCTCCATGATCACCTCGATGATCCTGATGATCGTCGGCGGTCTGACCACGTTCGAGACGGTCCTCATCCTGACCCAGGGCGGCCCCGGCACCGACACCACCATCAGCGCCTACTACATGTACGACAAGGCGTTCAAGAGCTTCGACTACGGCACCGGCTCCGCGATCGCCCTGACCCTGGTCGTCGCGGCCACGATCATCTCGCTGATCGTCGTCCGGGTCTCCGGCTACGACAAGATGCGCAGTTCCATGGAGGGTGTGTCATGAGGCGCCGACCGAACTACGTGGCCGGCGCCGGCTCGCTCGTCTGGCTGGTCCTGGTCGGCCTGCCGCTGTACGTGATGCTCGCCGCGACCCTGCGCACCCGTCAGGACTACGCCGAGAACGGACCGGTCTCGCTCCCGGACAGCTTCACGCTGGACAACTTCACCGGTGCCTTCGACTCGGGCTTCGGCCAGTACTTCTTCAACACGCTCGTCGTCACCGCGTGCGTGATCGGCATCGTGCTGCTGCTGGTCCCGCCGCTCGCCTACGCGATCGTCCGCAGCCGCGGCCGGGCCACGTCGGCGATCTTCCGGCTGTTCCTGCTCGGTCTCGCCATCCCGGCCCAGGCCGTGATCGTGCCGATGTTCTACCTGATCAGCGAAGCCGGACTCTACGACAACCTGCTCGGCGTCATCCTGCCCACGGCCGCGTTCTGCCTGCCGATGTCCGCCCTCATCCTCAGCGGTGCGATGCGCGACATCTCGCCGGAGCTGTACGAGGCCATGGCGATGGACGGCGCGAGCCCGCGGCGCATGTTCTTCCAGCTCGTGCTGCCGCTGTCGCGCGGCGGACTCTCCACCATCGTGGTGTTCTCCGCGCTCCAGGCGTGGAACGGCTTCCTGTTCCCGCTCGTGCTGACCCAGTCCGACTCCACCAAGGTGGTGACGCTGGGCCTGTACAACTTCCAGACCGCGCACGGCATCGACATCCCCGGTCTGCTGGGGGCCGTGGTGCTGTCGATGACGCCCATCCTGCTCGTCTACCTGTTCGCCCGTCGCGCCCTGGTCCAGGGCCTGATGGGCGTCGGAGGAAAGTGATCGACAACGTGGCCGTTGAGACCGCCCCTGAAGTCCCCCTCTGGAACGACCCCGCCCACCCCGTCTCCACCCGGGTGTCCGCGCTGATCAAGGCGATGACCGTGGAGGAGAAGATCGCCCAGCTGTACGGCGTGTGGGTCGGCGCGTCCGACGAGGGTGGCGACGTAGCCCCCCACCAGCACGACATGGAGGAGGCCGTCGACCTCGACCTGCTCGTGCCCACCGGACTGGGCCAGTTGACCCGTCCCTTCGGCACCGCCCCCGTCGACCCCGCGCTCGGAGCGCTCTCGCTGCTGCGCACCCAGGCGCGCATCGCCTCGGCGAACCGGTTCGGCATCCCCGCCGTCGCGCACGAGGAGTGTCTGGCCGGCTTCGCCGCCTGGGGCGCGACCGCCTACCCCGTCCCGCTGTCCTGGGGCGCCACCTTCGACCCGGACCTCGTCCACCGCATGGCCACCGCGATCGGCCGCGACATGCGCTCCGTCGGCGTCCACCAGGGCCTCGCACCCGTTCTGGACGTGGTGCGCGACGCCCGCTGGGGCCGCGTCGAGGAGACCATCGGCGAGGACCCCTACCTCGTCGGCACCATCGGCACCGCCTATGTGCGCGGTCTGGAGGGAGCCGGAATCGTCGCCACCCTCAAGCACTTCGTCGGCTACTCGGCCTCCCGGGCCGGCCGCAACCTCGCCCCCGCGCCCATGGGGCCGCGCGAGCGCGCCGACGTGCTGCTGCCGCCCTTCGAGATGGCGGTCCGCGAGGGCGGCGCCCGGTCGGTGATGGCGTCCTACACCGACACCGACGGCGTGCCCGCCGCGGCCGACGAGGACCTGCTGACCGGACTGCTCAGGGAAACCTGGGGCTTCGAGGGCACCGTCGTCGCCGACTACTTCGGCATCGCCTTCCTCAAGACCCTGCACGACATCGCCGCCGACTGGGCCGGTGCCGCCGGGGCCGCGCTCGGGGCGGGCGTCGACGTCGAACTGCCCACCGTCAAGACCTTCGGCGCACCCCTGACCGAGGCGGTGGCGGCCGGCCGGGTCCCCGAGGAGGTGATCGACCGAGCCCTGCGCCGGGTGCTCACGCAGAAGGCCGAACTCGGCCTGCTCGACCGGGACTGGGACCCCGTACCGTCCGCGCTGGACGGCGCCGACCTGGACGACCCGGAATCCCTGCGCGGCCGGATCGACCTCGACGGCCCGGAGAACCGGGAGCTGGCCCGCACGGTCGCCGAGGAGGCGGTCGTCCTCCTGAGCAACGACGGCACCCTGCCGCTCGACCGGCCGCGCCGCATCGCCCTGGTCGGACCCAACGCCGACGAGCCCACCGCCGTACTGGGCTGCTACTCCTTCCCCCAGCACATCGGCGTCCACCACCCCAAGACCCCCCTCGGCATCGACCTGCCCACCCTGCGCTCCACGCTGGCCGCCGAGTTCCCCGACGCGGAACTCACGGTCGTACGGGGCACCGGCGTCGACGACGGGGACCTGTCCGGCATCCCCGACGCCGTCCGGGCGGCCCGCGACGCGGACGTCGTCCTCGCCGTGTTGGGCGACCGGGCCGGGCTGTTCGGGCGCGGCACCAGCGGCGAGGGCTGCGACGCGGAGTCGCTGAGCCTGCCCGGCGCGCAGCAGCGGCTCCTCGACGCGCTGCTCGACACCGGCAAGCCGGTCGTGACCGTGCTGCTCGCGGGACGCCCCTATGCCCTGGGCCGGGCCGTGCGGGAGTCCGCGGCTATCGTCCAGTCGTTCTTCCCCGGCGTGGAGGGCACCGCCGCCCTCGCCGCGGTAATCGGCGGACGGACCAACCCCTCGGGCCGGCTGCCGGTCAGCGTGCCCCGCGGTCCGGGTGCCCAGCCGACCACCTACCTCGGGGCCCGGCTCGCTCACGCCAGCGAGGTGTCCAACATCGACCCGACGCCCGCCTTCGGCTTCGGGCACGGCCTCACGTACACCACGTTCGAGTGGTGCGACCTCGTCGTGGACGACGTGAAGGCGCCCACCGACGGGGAGTTCCGGCTGGCCCTCACCGTCCGCAACACCGGCGCGCGGCACGGCACCGAGGTCGTCCAGCTCTACCTGCACGACCCGGTCGCCTCCGTCGTCCAGCCGGTGCGGCGCCTCATCGGTTACACCCGGGTGCCGTTGGAGGCGGGGGAGGAGCGCCGGCTGCGCGTCACGGTCCCGGCCGACCTCGCCGCGTTCACCGGCCGCGACGGTCACCGCCTCGTCGAACCGGGCGATCTGGAACTGAGGTTCGCCGCCTCCAGCACCGATCCGCGTCTGACGGCGACGGTCACCCTCACGGGCCCGACGCGCCGCGTCGACCACAACCGGCGACTGCACGCCGACTTCGGCGTCGAAGGCGCCGCCGACGCCTGATCCGCCGGCGGATCACGAGGGGCGCAGTCGGCAATTCGCCCGGGTGCGCCGCTCGTCGGCGGTTGTCCGCCCGTACGATGAGGCCATGACGCGATGCTCAGCCGGACGCCAGCTCCAGTTCGTCGGCCTCGCCCACGGCGCCGTCGGCGCCGTGGTCTACCGCGACGTGCTCGCCGATCTGGCGCGCGGGAACCTCCTGGGCTCCGTGCCGGACCGGGGCGATGGGGCCACCGCCTTCTGGTTCCTGGCCGCCGCGCCCGCCCTGTGGATGGGCGGCCGGCTGCTGCGGTCCGCGGAGGAGCACCGGGACGTCCCCGCCCAGCGCGCCGCCGGGGCCGTGCTGGCCGCCGTCGGCGTGGCGGGAACCGCGGTGATGCCGAAGGGCGGCTTCCCCGCCCTCTTGGCGATCGGCGGCCTGGTGCTGCGCAGGACGCTGCGCGGCTGAGCCGGGTCAGCGCACCACGTCGAAGACCTGCTTCTGCAGGCCGTTGGCGTAGACCTCGTGCTCGACGAGCTTCAGCTTCTGGGTGTCCTTGTCCGTGGTGCTGAACAGCCGCTTGCCCGCGCCGAGCAGGAGCGGGAAGACCAGCAGGTGGTACCGGTCGATCAGACCGGCGTCCGACAGGCTCCGGTTCAGCGCCGCGCTGCCGTGGACGATGATCGGGCCGCCCTCGGTCTCCTTCAGCGCGGCGACCTCGTCGAGCGAGCGCAGGATGGTGATCTCGTTCCAGTTCGAGACCAGGTCGTCCTCGCCGAGGGTGGTGGAGACGACGTACTTCGGCATCACCTTGTAGTCGGCGAACTCCTCCATGTCCGGCCACACCGGGCTGAACGCCTCGTAGCTGACCCGGCCCATCATCAGCGCCGTGGCCTCCTTCTGCTCGCGGCCCTTGATGCCGTACGCCTCGGGCAGGAACTCCACGTCCTTGAAGGTCCACCCGGAGTTGCGGTAACCGGGCTCGCCGCCCGGGGCCTCCACGACGCCGTCGAGCGAGACGAAGGCGGTGCTGATCAAGGTACGCATCTCGGGTTCCCCACTGTCTGTCTCAGGTCCGGTTTCCAGCACGTTCAGGATGTAGGACCGGCGGTCGGCGGGAAACTCATCGCCGCGTCTCGCATGGACCTCAGACGGTCGTCACGACCGTCGTCGCCGCCGTCACCGCGACGATCACCGCCAGCGCGTCCTCCGTGGCCTTCACCACGTGGCGCACGGCCGCCGCGGACCAGCGTCCCTGCGAGACCGACTCCATGGCCGCCACCACGCGGCGCGCGTCGGCGTCCGGGAAGGCCAGGCGGTGCAGCTTCGCTCCGTGCAACAGGGCCACCAGGGACGCCGTGCGCTCGTCCGGTGCCGCACCGCCCAGGACGACGGCCTCCAGGCGCCGGCGCACCGCCGCCTCCACGGAGCCGTCGGCCTCCGGGTAGCGGCGTACCGGGAAGAGCCCGAGCACCTTCTTGCGCTCCTCGCGGATCAGGCCCTTGACGATCAGGCCGGTGTTCGCACGGTCCGCCGGGTCCGTCTTCAGCCGCTCGATCCAGTCCTTGGCCGTGCCCGGCTCGCCGTCGCCGACGGCCTCGAGCGCGGCGTCCAGGGCGGGCTCGCCCAGCGGCGTCGCGTCGACGACGGTGACCTTCTCGTCGGTCACGTCGACGCGGCCGGCCAGGGACAGCTCCACCAGCGCGGCCGCGGCGATCGCCGGCGCCACCCGCGCCGTCTCCCTCGCGGTGCCGGACTCGTCGTCCAGCGAGAGGAGCAGGAGCTGCTCCCCGAGGGTGGTGGGGATTTCCGGTACTTCACGGATCTCAGTGGGGGATGTCATGCGTTCGGTCCTTCGGGGTCTGGCCGGGCGGGCGGTCGCGGGCGAGGCTTTCGCCTGTGTCTTCACGGACGCCCCTACCCGTGCCCGCCGTTCCCGCACCGCCGATTCCCCCGGCGCGGTCAGCGCCCCCGCAGGGCGTCGAGTGCCTGGAGCGCCACGTGGAGTTCGGTGCGCTGCTCGCCGGATTCCAGGTCGCGGCCGAGCACCCGCTCGATGGTGCGCAGGCGTTGGTAGACGGTCTCCCGGGACACGCCAGCCGCGCGGGCGGCGACGGTCTTGTTGCCGGCGGCGTCCAGGTAGTTCCGCAGGGTGGCCAGGAGGCCGGTGCCGTGCCGTGCGTCGTGGTCGAGGAGGCGGCCCAGCTGCCGTTCCGCGTACTCCTGGACCCGGGTGTCGTCGCGGAGCGCGAAGAGCAGGCGGCGCAGGCCGATGTCGGACCGTTCGTGGAAGGAGCGGTCCGGGGGCAGGGGCTGCCCGGGCCCGGTCGCCTCGGCCACCCGGGCCGCCTCGCGGAACGAGCGGGCGACGTCGGCGAGGTCCCCGGCCGGGGAGCCGACGCTCACGGTCGTCCCCGGGGCCGGGTCCAGGACGGTCCGGCTCACCCGCTCGACCGCCTGCCGCCACGGCTGGGACGGGCGCAGCGCCAGCAGCACGCCGATGCGGGCGGGGGCCAGGAGGCCGACGAGCGCATGTGCTCCCGACGCGTCCAGCTCCTCGGAGAGGCGGGCCTCGGTCCTCGCGGTGTCCGATTCGGCCGGGACGTCGGCGAGGACGGCGACGAAGCGGGTGTGCTCCGTGGGCAGCCCGAGCGCCGCGACGCGGGCGCGCGCGTCCGCGGGGGAGTGGTGGCGCTGTTCAGCGAGGTCGCGCAGGGCGTTGCGGTGCGCGGCGCGTTCCCAGGGCGTGGGATGGGTGAGGCGGGCGATGGTGAGGGCCATCGCGGTGCGCTCCAGGACGGTGACGTCCTCGGGACCGAAGGGCGGGGGAGCGGCCGTGCGGGCCGGGGCGGACGTGCCCGACGGGTCGTGGAGCATGGCCACCCGTCCCCAGGTCTCGCCCTGGTACTCCACCGGCGCCACGAGCCAGCCCTCGGACCCGCGGATTCCCGCCCGGTCGGCGGCGGGGGTGGACCGGGAGCGCCGTTCCCAGTCGGTGAGCACGGCTTCCGCGGTGCTGCCGGAGGGCTCGCAGACCAGTGCCCGGTGGACCAGGTTCTCCAGTACGACCGTGCGTCCGCTCATCTCCGCCGCGGCGCGCAGCACGTCCTCGGGACCGGCGCCCCGCAGGGTGAGGGCGGTGAACGCCTCGTGGACGCGCTGGGTCCGACGCATCGCGTCCGCCTGGTTGCCGAGGAGCAGCGCGTGAACGACCTGCGTGACCTCCAGGAAGTTCACGTCCTTGGCCAGCGTGACCAGGGGCAGACCGCGCGCCCGGCAGGCGTCGACCAGCGCGTCGGGCGGCCGGTGGTACCGGCGGACGAGCTCGATGACCAGGGCCGCGGCGCCCACCGCGGCGAGTTCGTCGACGTAGCGGCGCACCCCGCCGGTGTCATCGGGCAGCGGCATGCCGGTGGTGAGGACCAGTTCGCCGCCCTTGAGGAAGGAGGCGGGGTCCGTCAGCTCGGTGATGTGGACCCAGCGCACCGGGCGGTCGACGTGCTCCATTCCGGTCACCACGCGCGGGTCGCCGTCGGCCACGACCGGCAGCGCCAGCACGTCGGCCACGGTGAGCGGACGGCCCCCCGGGCCCGGGTACGGGGCGGGCACGGGGGTGGCCGTGCCGGCCGGGACGGGTCCCGGAGCCGGGTCCCGGTTCTCGCTCACGGTGCCTCCCTGCGCGCCTGTCGTCACTCTGACAAGCGTCACTGACCTGCGCAAGGGCGCCCGGGCCCCGCCCCGGACAACCAAGGGCGCGGCACGGTGGAGCACACCGGTTGACACAACGTCCGAAGACCGCGCCCCGCCCGGACAGTTCACGCGTTGTCCGGGCGCGCACCGCGGGCATGCTCGGGGGACGCAGCAGAACCGACGACCAGGCCGGGAGACGAGCATGACCGCACTGTCGCCGCACCTTCGCCAGGCCACGCCCGTGACGGCGGTCCGGGGCGAGGGCGTCCACCTCTACGGCGAGGACGGCCGCCGCCATCTGGACTTCACCGCCGGCATCGGCGTCACCAGCACCGGGCACTGCCACCCCAGGGTGGTGGCCGCCGCCCAGGAGCAGGTGGGCACGCTGATCCACGGCCAGTACACGACCGTCATGCACCAGCCGCTGCGCCGGCTCGTCGAACGGCTCGGCGAGGTGCTGCCCGCCGGGCTGGACAGCCTGTTCTTCACCAACTCCGGCAGCGAGGCGGTGGAGGCGGCGCTGCGCCTGGCCCGCCAGGCCACCGGCCGGCCCAACGTCCTGGTCTGCCACGGCGGGTTCCACGGCCGCACCGTGGCCGCCGCCTCCATGACCACCTCCGGCACCCGCTTCCGGTCCGGCTTCTCCCCGCTGATGAGCGGCGTGGTCGTCACCCCTTTCCCGACCGCGTTCCGCTACGGCTGGGACGAGGACACCGCCACCCGCTTCGCCCTGAGGGAACTCGACTACACCCTTCAGACGATCTCCTCGCCCGCCGACACCGCCGCCGTCATCGTCGAGCCGGTCCTCGGCGAGGGCGGGTACGTGCCCGCGAACCGCACCTTCATGGAAGGCCTGCGCGAACGGGCGGACCGGCACGGCTTCCTGCTGATCCTGGACGAGGTGCAGACCGGCGTGGGCCGCACCGGCCGGTTCTGGGGCCACGAGCACTTCGGCGTCACCCCCGACGTCCTCGTCACGGCCAAGGGGCTGGCCAGCGGCTTCCCGCTGTCCGGGATCGCCGCCCCCGAGGAACTGATGCGCAAGGCCTGGCCGGGCTCCCAGGGCGGCACCTACGGCGCCAACGCGGTGGCGTGCGCGGCGGCCTGCGCCACCCTCGACGTGGTGCGCGACGAGAAGCTCGTCGAGAACGCCGAGGCCATGGGGGCGCGGCTGCGCCACGGACTGGAGGCGGTGGCGGACCGCACGCCGGCCATCGGGGACGTGCGCGGGATGGGGCTGATGCTGGCCTCCGAGTTCGTCACCGAGGACGGCGAGCCCGACCCCGAAACCGCCGCCCGGGTCCAGCGGGCCGCCGTCGACGAGGGCCTGCTGTTGCTGCTGTGCGGCGCCTGGAACCAGGTGGTGCGGATGATCCCGGCGCTGGTGATCGGCGAGTCGGAGATCGACGAGGGGCTGCGGGCCTGGGCGGCCGCGGTGGAGGCCGGCACGTCGCGGGGCGCGGACCGGTGAGCACGGCGAGGAGGAGCGCGATGACCGACGACACACCGACCCGGCTGTTCATCGGCGGAGCGTGGGCGGACGCCGCCGACGGCGCCGTCATGCCCGTGGACGACCCCGCGACCGGCGAGGTCCTCCGCCACGTCGCCGACGCGGGACCCAAAGACGCCCGGCTCGCCGAGGAGGCGGCGGTCCAGGCGCAGGAGGAGTGGGCCCGGACGGCGCCCCGGGCCCGCAGCGAGATCCTGCGCCGCGCCTACGAGATCATCCTCGACCGCACCGACGCGCTCGCCCGCCTGATGACGGCCGAGATGGGCAAGCCGCTCGCGGAGGCCCGGGGCGAGGTGGCGTACGCGGCGGAGTTCTTCCGCTGGTTCTCCGAGGAGGCCGTCCGCGTCGACGGCGGTCACGGCGTCCTGCCCGACGGACGCAACCGCATGCTGCTCTCCCGGCGACCGGTCGGCCCCTGCCTGCTGATCACGCCGTGGAACTTCCCGCTGGCCATGGGCACCCGCAAGATCGGTCCGGCGGTCGCGGCCGGCTGCACGATGGTCCTCAAACCGGCCCCGCAGACACCGCTGTCCAGCCTCGCCCTCGCCGCGATCCTCCAGGAGGCCGGGCTGCCGGACGGCGTCCTCAACGTCGTCACCACCTCCCGGGCGGGCGAGGTGTGCGAACCGCTGCTGCGCGGCGGGCGGATCCGCAAGCTGTCCTTCACCGGCTCCACGGCCGTCGGGCGGCTGCTCCTGGCCCAGTGCGCGGACACGGTCGTGCGCACGTCGATGGAGCTGGGCGGCAACGCGCCGTTCATCGTCTTCGACGACGCCGACCTGGACAAGGCGGTGGACGGCGCGATGGTCGCGAAGATGCGCAACATGGGCGAGGCGTGCACCGCCGCGAACCGCTTCTTCGTCCACAGCTCGGTGGCCGGAGAGTTCGGCCGGCGTCTGGCCGAGCGCATGGGAGCCCTCGTGGTCGGCCCCGGTACCCGGGACGGCGTCGACGTCGGCCCGCTGATCGACGCCGCCGGACGGGCCAAGGTGGAGGCCCTGGTCGCCGACGCGGTGGAACGCGGGGCTCAGGTGCTCGTGGGCGGCCGCACCCCGGACGGGCCCGGCTGCTTCTACCCGCCCACCGTGCTCACGGGAGTCTCCCCCGGCAGCCGGCTGATGGAGACGGAGATCTTCGGACCGGTAGCCGCGATCCTCACCTTCGACGACGAGGACGAGGTGGTGCGCCGCGCCAACGACACCCCCTGGGGACTCGTCGGCTACCTCTTCACCGAGGGCCTCGACCGCGCCCTGCGCGTCGGCGAGCGCCTGGAGGTCGGCATGGTCGGTCTCAACACCGGCCTCGTCTCCAACCCGGCCGCGCCCTTCGGGGGGATCAAGCAGTCCGGGCTCGGCCGTGAGGGCGGGACGGTGGGGATCGAGGAGTTCCTGGAGTACCAGTACATCGCGGTGCCGACGGCCCGGTGACCATCCGGGCTTTGCATGGCCATGCGTTGTCATGCATACTCTTCCTATGTCCAAGGTCCTCACCTCCCTCCCCACCGGCGAGCGCGTCGGTATCGCCTTCTCGGGCGGCCTCGACACCTCGGTCGCGGTCGCGTGGATGCGTGACAAGGGCGCCGTCCCCTGCACGTACACCGCCGACATCGGCCAGTACGACGAGCCCGACATCGCCTCGGTGCCCGACCGCGCCAAGACCTACGGCGCCGAGATCGCGCGCCTGGTCGACTGCCGTGCGGCGCTGGTGGAGGAGGGGCTGGCCGCCCTGACCTGCGGGGCGTTCCACATCCGCTCGGGCGGGCGCGCCTACTTCAACACCACGCCGCTCGGCCGTGCCGTCACCGGCACCCTGCTGGTGCGGGCGATGCTCGAGGACGACGTCCAGATCTGGGGTGACGGCTCCACCTTCAAGGGCAACGACATCGAGCGGTTCTACCGCTACGGCCTGCTGGCCAACCCCCAGCTGCGGATCTACAAGCCCTGGCTGGACGCCGACTTCGTGACCGAGCTCGGCGGCCGCAAGGAGATGTCGGAGTGGCTGCTCGCCCACGGCCTCCCCTACCGGGACTCGACGGAGAAGGCGTACTCCACCGACGCCAACATCTGGGGCGCCACCCACGAGGCCAAGACGCTGGAGCACCTCGACACCGGCGTGGAGACCGTGGAGCCGATCATGGGCGTGCGGTTCTGGGACCCGTCCGTAGAGATCGCCGCCGAGGACGTCACGATCGGCTTCGACCAGGGCCGCCCGGTGACGGTCAACGGCAAGGAGTTCGCCTCCCCGGTCGACCTGGTGATGGAGGCCAACGCCATCGGCGGCCGCCACGGCATGGGCATGTCCGACCAGATCGAGAACCGGATCATCGAGGCCAAGAGCCGCGGCATCTACGAGGCCCCCGGCATGGCCCTGCTGCACGCGGCCTATGAGCGCCTCGTCAACGCCATCCACAACGAGGACACCCTCGCCCAGTACCACACCGAGGGACGGCGCCTGGGCCGGCTGATGTACGAGGGGCGCTGGCTCGACCCGCAGTCCCTGATGATCCGGGAGTCGCTGCAGCGCTGGGTCGGCTCGGCCGTCACCGGCGAGGTCACCCTCCGGCTGCGGCGCGGCGAGGACTACTCGATCCTCGACACCACGGGCCCGGCCTTCAGCTATCACCCGGACAAGCTGTCCATGGAACGCACCGAGGACTCCGCGTTCGGTCCGGTGGACCGGATCGGGCAGCTCACCATGCGCAACCTCGACATCGCCGACTCCCGCGCCAAGCTGGAGCAGTACGCCGGGCTCGGCATGATCGGCACCGCCAACCCCGCCATCGGCGCCGCCCAGGCCGCCGCCACGGGTCTGATCGGCGCCATGCCGGAGGGCGGCGCCCAGGCGATCGCCTCGCGCGGTCAGGTCTCCGGCGACGACGAGCTGCTGGACCGCGCCGCCATGGAGTCCGGCACGGACTGACCGCGTCCCCGGGGACGCCCCCACCGGCGCAGGCCGGCTCGACGCCTACGGGCGCCGGGCCGGCCTTTCTGTTTCTGCTCCCGGTGCACGACTTGCGTGCCGTACAACGTTGATGCGATGTCGCGGGGGCGTAGGGGCGCGACATGGGCAGGTCAATGCCAACGCAAGACGACCGCAAGCAACGCAAGGCATTTGCGTGCCGAATTCGGTCGTGGCGAGGACCGTTGACAAACAGGTGACGCGCTAGAAACCTGATGACGCACTTTCCGCAAAGAATCGACTGTCCAGCTCAATTGACGCGCATGGTCGGTGCTTCCCCTTTGCTCGCCGGCCTGTCGTGCTCCCCGACTCCCCACCGAACAAGAGGACCCCCATGAGATGGAGATCTCTCGGCCGACGGTCGCTGACGGGCGCCGTCGTGGCCGGGCTGATGACGGTCGGGCTGCTCCCGCTGCCCTTCGCGGCCGGCGCACAGGCCGCCACCGCCACCGCCACCGCCGCCGACGTGAACCTCGCCCTCGGCCGCCCCGCCACGGCGGGCGGCTCGCACGGCGCCTACCCGGCCGGCAACACCACCGACGGCACCCAGGCGACCTACTGGGAGGGCCCGGCCGGTTCCTTCCCGCAGTGGGTGCAGGTCGATCTCGGCGAGGCCCGCGACATCGAGCGGGTGGTCCTCAAGCTGCCCGCCGGCTGGGAGAGCCGCAGCCAGACCCTCTCCCTGCGGGGCAGCACCGACGGCTCCACCTTCCGCACCCTCGACGCCTCGGCGCCGCGCGCCTTCGACCCAGCCCGCGCCAACACCGTCGCCCTCGACCTCGACGCGCCCGCCGGCACCCGCTACGTCCGCGTCCACGTCACCGGCAACACCGGCTGGAACGCGGCCCAGTTGTCCGAACTGGAGGTGTACGGCGACGAGGTGGTCACCGAGCCACCGCCCACCGGCACCAACCTGGCCCGCAACAAGCCGGTCGAGGCCACCTCGTCGGTCCACTCCTACGTCGCCGCCAACGCCACCGACGACTCCACCTCCACCTACTGGGAGGCCGCCGGCCACCCCGCCGACCTCACCGTGAAGCTCGGCGCCGACGCCGACGTCAGCGCCGTGGTCGTCAAGCTCGACCCGGACCCGGTCTGGTCCGCCCGGACCCAGGGCATCCAGGTGCTCGGCCGCGCGCAGGGCGAGAGTGACTTCACCTCACTGCGGGCCCGCGCCGACTACACCTTCAACCCCGGCACGGACAACACCGTGACCATCCCGGTCACCGGCCGCGTGTCCGACGTACGGCTCCGCTTCTTCTCCAACACCGGCGCGCCCGGCGGCCAGGTCGCCGAGTTCCAGGTCGTCGGCGCCGCCGCGCCCGCGCCCGACCTGACCGTCACCGGCCTCGACTGGTCGCCCGCCGACCCCTCCGAGCGCGACGAGGTCACCGTCGACGTCACGGTCCGCAACGCCGGCACCGCGCCCTCCGCCCCCACCACGGCCGAGGTCACCGTCGAGGGCGCCACCGCCGGCAGCGCGGAGGTGCCCGCGCTCGATCCCGGCGAGTCCGCCGAGGTGGAGATCGCCACCGGCACCCACGCGGCCGGCAGCTACGCCGTCGCCGCCGTGGCCGACCCCCGGGACACGGTCGCCGAACTCGACGACTCCAACAACAGCCGCACCGCCTCCGGCCGGTTGGTCGTCGACCGGGCCCCCGGACCCGACCTGGAGGTCCGCTCCATCACCACCGACCCGGCCAACCCGGCCGTGGGCGCACCCGTCACCTTCACCGTCGCCGTGCACAACCGCGGCACCAGCGCCGTCGAGGCCGGTTCGGTGACCCGGCTCCAGGCGGGCACGACCACCCTGAACGGCACGACCGGCGAGGTGGCCGCGGGTGCCACCGTCAACGTGCCGATCAGCGGCACCTGGAAGGCGACGAGCGGCGGTGCCACGCTCACCGCCACCGCCGACGCGACCGGCGTCGTCACCGAGACCAACGAGAACAACAACGTGCTCGCCAAGTCCATCGTCGTCGGACGCGGCGCCGCCGTCCCCTACACCGAGTACGAGGCGGAGAACGGCCGCTACGACGGCACCCTGCTCACCACCGACGCCAAGCGCACCTTCGGGCACACCAACTTCGGCACCGAGTCCTCCGGCCGCGAGTCCGTCCGGCTCGACTCCACCGGACAGTACGTCGAGTTCACCTCCACCGCGCCCACCAACTCCATCGTCGTACGCAACTCCATCCCCGACGCCCCCGGCGGCGGTGGGGCCGAGGCCACGATCAGCCTCTACGCCGACGGCGAGTTCGTGCGGAAGCTGACCCTGTCCTCCAAGCACAGCTGGCTGTACGGCGACACCGACGACCCCGAGGGCCTCACCAACCGGCCCGGCGGCGACGCGCGGCGCCTGTTCGACGAGTCCCACGCGCTGCTGGACCGCACCTTCCCGCAGGGCACCGAGTTCCGCCTCCAGCGCGACGCGGGCGACACGGCCGCCTTCTACGTCATCGACCTGATCGACCTGGAGCAGGTCGCGCCGCCGAAGACCAAGCCGGACAACTGCGTCTCGATCACCGAGTACGGTGCCGTCCCCGGTGACGGACTCGACGACACCGACGCCATCCAGCGCGCCGTCACCGCCGACCAGGACGGCGACATCCCCTGCGTGTGGATCCCGGCCGGGCAGTGGCGCCAGGAGCAGAAGATCCTCACCGACGACCCGCAGAACCGGGGTCAGTTCAACCAGGTAGGCATCCGGGACGTCACCATACGTGGCGCGGGCATGTGGCACTCCCAGCTGTACACCCTGACCCCGCCGCACGAGGCCGGCGGCATCAACCACCCGCACGAGGGCAACTTCGGCTTCGACATCGACGACAACGCCCAGATCTCCGACCTCGCCATCTTCGGCTCGGGCACCATCCGCGGCGGCGACGGCAACCACGAGGGCGGCGTCGGCCTCAACGGCCGCTTCGGCAAGGACACCAAGATCAGCAACGTGTGGATCGAGCACGCCAACGTCGGTGTCTGGGCCGGCCGCGACTACTCGAACATCCCCGAGCTGTGGGGCCCCGGTGACGGCCTGGAGTTCACCGGCATGCGCATCCGCAACACCTACGCCGACGGCATCAACTTCGCCAACGGCACCCGCAACTCCACCGTCTACAACTCGTCCTTCCGCAACACCGGCGACGACTCGCTCGCCGTGTGGGCCAGCAAGTACGTCAAGGACACCTCGGTGGACGTCGGCCACGACAACCACTTCCGCAACAACACCATCCAGCTCCCGTGGCGGGCCAACGGCATCGCGGTCTACGGCGGCCACGGCAACACCATCGAGAACAACGTCATCTCCGACACGATGAACTACCCGGGCATCATGCTCGCCACCGACCACGACCCGCTGCCCTTCTCCGGGCAGACCCTGATCGCGGGCAACGCCCTGCACCGCACCGGCGGCGCGTTCTGGAACGAGGCGCAGGAGTTCGGCGCCATCACCCTCTTCGCACAGGGCCAGGACATCCCGGGCGTCACCATCCGGGACACCGAGATCCTCGACTCCACCTACGACGGCATCCAGTTCAAGACGGGAGGCGGAGCGATGCCGGACGTGAGGATCGACAACGTCCGCATCGACAAGTCCAACAACGGATCGGGCATCCTCGCCATGGGCGGCGCCCGCGGCAGCGCCACCCTGACCGACGTCACGATCACCAACTCGGCCGAGGACGACATACGCGTCGAGCCGGGCTCCCAGTTCCAGATCAACCAGTAGGACCGGCCGGCGGATCCGCCGAGGAACCGTCGGCCGTCTCAATCCCTCGGCGACGCGGCCACCACCGCGTCGCCGAGCCGCTCCGGCGACCGCTCGACGGGGAAGCGGCCGTCGTCCTCACGGCGTTCGGCGTTCAGCTCCTCGACCGCGCCGAGCGCGTCGCCGATCGTCGCGTAGTCCACCGCGACGAAGTTCACCGGTCTGCCGCGCTGCCGCTCGCAGTTGTGCGCCCGTTCCAGCACCCGCTCCCGGGAGTTGACGGTCCCGGCGTCCAGCCGCCGTCCACCGCCGGCCGTGACGAAGTGGTTGAGCAGGAACAGCCGCTTGTTCGTGCCCCCCCGGTTCGGCAGGCAGGACATCTCGTCCGGGCTGCGGAACGCGAACGGCGTCTCCATGCCGTACCGGTAGAAGTTGCGGTACCACGGCGCGGGCCCGTCGGCCTTCTCCGCGAAGACGACCAGTCGCCGGCCCTCGTCGATCATCTCGCCCAGCTCCGGCCACGGGCGGTCCGGGTCCGGGTCCGGCTCGTACAGCAGGTCCGAGAGCCCGGCCTGCTCGAAGGCGGCCTGACTGTCGACGGCACCGATCCCGTCCTGAAGGATCAGCGTGACCACCTCCGTGGGGTTCGCCCGCAGCCAGTCACCGATCTGACGCAGCGTGGGCGCCAGTTCCAGTGCGCCGGCCCCGCACACCGAGTGGCACAGCCACAGGCCCGGCTCCGGAGGGTTCACCCGCTCCAGGATGCCGGTGAGCCGTCGGCGCAGCGCGGGGGAGAAGTCCGAGGTGCTGAGCCGGTCCGCGACCTCCTCGGGCCGCTCCCAGCGGTGCGTGTCCAGGAGCAGGACGCGCACCCCGGCGTCGAGCTGGCCGACGATGTCCGGGTCCTGGAGGGGGCCGATGAACCGGTCCGCCGTCGTGGCCATCGCGTTGTGCGACGCGAGCTGCGCGATCTCGTCGTACCGGGCGTCGCACAGCTCGGCGCTGCCCTGGCAGATGCGCGGCGAGGAACCGGTGACGGCGACCGGCGCCAGCATCGTGCCGACCAGCGCGCAGGCCGTGACGGCGAAGGTCAGCGTCGGACCGTGCCGCGGATCGGTGAGGACCGGCATGCCGGGCCTGGTCTCCCAGGCCCATCCGACGGTGATCAGCAGGGCGCCCGCGGCGAGCAGGATCACCGCGACGAGCACGGCGGTCGTCAGGAGCTGGTCGACGGCCGTGGCCTGGACGTCCGTGAGGAGTTCCGCCGCCGACGGGGGCCACGAGGCCGGAGTCCCGAACAGGGCGTCGACCGGCATGAGGCGCAGCAGCGCCACGGTCAGGGCCGTCAGCGAGGCGGCGGCCGCGAGCACCCACCCGAGCGGCAACAGCCGCCGTCTGACGGGACCGGGCCTGGACAGCCACAGCAGGGTGAGCGCGGCGGCGCACAGCACCGCCGCCGCCGGTTCCACCACCTCCTGGAACAGGCGGGTGACGGAACGGGCGCGGTCCACCGGGGCCAGCGCCTCCCGCGCCGGATCGACGTCGACCGTGATGACCCAGGTGCCTTGCCGCGCCTCCCGCAGGAACTCCGCGGCCGCGGCCCGGACCCGGTCCGTCAGCGCGACCGGTGCGACCGACGCCAGTGCCCCGGCCACGTCCCCGCGGACCAGCGCCGCCTGCACGGTGGGCCTGACCCCCGCGCGCGCGTCCGCCGGCACCAGGCGCATCAGCACCTCGGTCGCCGCGATGGCCTGCCCGTGGGACAGCGGCAGCGACGGCAGGCCCTCGAGCGGCGCCTCACCGGCCACCACCTGCGCCGCCAGTTCCGACAGTCGCTGCACGAAGGCCTGGAAGTCGGGCTCGGAACGCTGTTGCAGGGCGGCGACGGCGTCACCGAAGTAGGCCTGGCTGAGCCGTTCGACGTTCGCCACGACGGGCTCCAGGTCGACCGTGATCCGCAGCCGGTCGCGGTTCCCCTCCAGGTAGTGGATCACCTCCGCGATCTGCCGGTCGCCCATGGCCCGCAGCGTCTCCGGCGGGATGGCCACCTTGAGGTTCGAGGTGATGGTCGACTGCGGGACGGGCAGCCGGTCCAGGAGCTCCTGGGTCAGCGGCGTACTGGCCGGGTCGACCAGCACCTCGTCGTAGAACCGCTGGTAGGCCCGCTCGTCCTCCAGTACCCGGGAGTAGAACTTCGGGTCGAGGACGGTACTGCGCACCACCGCCGCCGCGGCCAGGACGGACAGGCTCAGCACCGCCACGCACCAGATCAGCACCCCGACCCAGGGGGAACGCCGAACCAGTCCGTCCATGACCCCATTCTCGTTTCGGCCGACCGTCGTGCGACACGGCGTACGGGTGGTACGCCATGTCGCACTCATGCCCCGGCCCGGTCGGCCGATGCGGGTCAGCCACCGCTCGGGGCCGCCTGCCCGGCGTCGCTCCGCTGCGGGTGCACACAGTGCCAGCGGTGTCCGCCCGGACCGTCCATCGCCGACGGGGCCGGGCCGTGGACTTCTCCATGACGATCTCGTCCTCGTGGACCGCCGACAAGAAACCGGTACGGGCCCGAGCCGACCGGCTTGGAGGCGAAGGCCTGGGCATCGGCGCCGGCGATCTTCTTCGGCACGGTCCGGACCACGGATATCCGGGAGGGAAGGGCGGGCCGGCTACGCGCACCTCGTCATGGGCACCCGCGGCCAGGGCTGGTCCACGGCGGGCGGGGCCACCCCCGACACCGCCGCCCTGACCGGCGCCGTCCCCGGCTTCCTCACCCGCGGTCACGGGCGCCCGGCCCGGCGGCGATCGGCGCCGATCGTGCTGACCCTGCTGTTCGTGGACGGCCTCACTTCCTGACCCGGCATGCGCGAGGGGCGGTGGGAGACAACTTCCCACCGCCCCATTCCACGTACCGCGGCGATCAGACCGCCGGCGCCGGGTACGTCGGGTACTCCACCCCGGATACGTGCTGGACGACGCGGACGACCTGGCAGGAGTAGCCGAACTCGTTGTCGTACCAGAGGTAGAGGATGGCGTTGTCACCCTCGACCTTGAGCGCGCCGGCGTCGACGATCGAGGCGTGGCGCGAGCCGATGAAGTCGCTGGAGACCGCGTCGGGGGCGCTGATGAAGTCGATCTGGCGCTTGAGCGGCGAGGTCAGCGACACCTCGCGCAGGTGGTCGAGCACGTCCTCGCGGGTGGTCTCGCGGGAGAGCTGGAGGTTGAGGATCGCGATCGACACGTCCGGCACGGGGACGCGGATGGAGCTGCCGGTGATCTTCGCCTTGAGGTCCGGGAGGGCCTTGGCGACGGCGGAGGCGGCACCCGTCTCCGTGATCACCATGTTCAGCGGCGCGCTGCGGCCGCGGCGGTCCGACTTGTGGTAGTTGTCCAGCAGGTTCTGGTCGTTGGTGAACGAGTGCACGGTCTCCACGTGGCCGCGCTCCACGCCGTACTCGTCCGCCATCGCCTTCAGCGGCGGGACGATCGCGTTGGTGGTGCAGGACGCGCAGGACAGGATCCGCTCGTCCGGCTTGATGGTGTCGTGGTTGACGCCGTGCACGATGTTGGGGACGTCGCCCTTGCCCGGCGCGGTCAGGACGACCTTGTCGATGCCGGGGCGCAGGTGCTTGGACAGGCCCTCCCGGTCGCGCCACTTGCCGGTGTTGTCGATGAGGATGGCGTTCTTGATGCCGTACGCCGTGTAGTCGACCTGCGTCGGGTCGTCGGCGTAGATCACCTTGATCGCGTTGCCGTTGGCGAGGATCGTGCTGTTGTCCTCGTCGACGGTGATCGTGCCCTGGAACTGGCCGTGCACGGAGTCGCGGCGCAGCAGCGAGGCCCGCTTGACGATGTCCTCGGCGGCCCGCTCACCGCCGCCCCGCACCACGATGGCGCGCAGCCGCAGACCGTTGCCCGAGCCCGCCTTCTCGATGAGCAGGCGGGCGACGAGCCGGCCGATGCGGCCGAAGCCGTACAGGACGACGTCGCGCCCCTCGCCACGGTCGATCTTGTTGGCGCCGGTGGCCCCGGCGACGGCGTCGGCGGTGAACTCCTCCACCGACAGCCCGCGGTCGTCGCTCTTGTAGGTCGCGGCGAGCATGCCGATGTCGATCTGCGAGGGGCCGAGGTCCAGCGTGGTGAGGGCCCGCAGGAAGGGCATCGTCTCGGTGACCGACAGCTCCGCGCCGGCGATCTGCCGGGCGAAGCGGTGGGTCTTGAGGATGCTGACCACCGACTTGTTCACCAGGGAGCGGCTGTGCAGCAGGACGGTGACGTCCCGCTCACGGTGCAGCTTCCCGATCATCGGGATCATCGACTCCGCGATCTCCTCGCGGTTCTTCCAGTTGGTGAACGAGTCGTCGTTGACAGTCACGTCTCTATCTTTCGAGCTAGGCGGCGCTCATATGCTAACCCCATCGCCCTTATGATCGATCAAGTGGGCCTCCCTGTGATCAGATGATCAGGCCGCGGTGCCGTCTGTTCCCGTCCCGGGCCGGGGCGTCAGCGGTCCCGGCCGCGGTCCAGTTCCTCCTCCACCGGCGGCTTCGGCACCTCACGCAGGTGCTGCGACTGGCCGGGTTTCCCGCCCGCGCGGGCCTGCTCGGCGCGCTGCGCGCGGGACGTGCCGAGGTCGGACGCGGGATCCACGCGCACCGACCGGGCCACCTCCTCGCGATTGGCGTAGCTCTCGGACGGAATGCCGCGCAGCGCGGCGACGGCGTCCTGCGAGGCGCCCGCCTCGCGTGCCGCCCGGATCAGATCGTCCTTGCCCGCGGGGAAGTCGGCGTCCTTGACGGCGTCGGCCACCTCTCGGGCGCTGGTGCTGTGGGACATGAGGTCTTCTCCCGGTCCGTGGATCGACCCCTGCGGGTCCGTGGGGCCCGCGGGGGTGTTCGGATTCTCCGGGTAACCCCCTGGGTCCCACTCCTCACATTCCGGGGCGAATCCTCGAACGGGATTGCGGCCTGGGCGATCGGGTACGCGAGGCTGGACCGCCCCCGCGCCGATCGTTCGGGGCGGGAACCCCACCGCCGCGACCAGGGAACTGTCATGGAAACACCCGCGAACGACAACTCCGTCTCGCCCGCCCAGCGCGCGCTGGACGCGCTCGCCGAGAACACCGAGGACACGGCGGCGCTGGACACGCTCGCGAGCAGCGACGTCCTCGTCCCCGTTCCCGACGACGCGAACGACCAGGACGCCGCCGACCCGGGGATGCTCGCGCTTCCGGTGCTGGAACAGCAGGGCGGCCGGCAGGTGGTGCCGGTCTTCACGTCCGAGCTCCAGATGGCGGACCTGCTGCCGTACGTCTCCCGCTACCGCATGGTGCCGCTGGGCGCCCTCGCCGCGCAGTGGCCGGCCGACGACCTGTCACTGTCCATCGACGCGGGCTCCGAGCACCGCCTCACGCTCACGTCGGACGGCGTACGCACCCTGCTGGCCCGTCCCTAGAGCGGAGCGCCCGCGTCGTCGCCGAGCATGCGGGCCAGTACGGCCCGCTGCAGCGGCAGCACCTCCGCGTGCAGGTCGCGGCCCCTGCGGGTCAGGGCGACGTACACACCGCGCCGGTCCTCCGCGCACATCGAGCGCACCACCAGCCCGTCCTTCTCCAGCCTGGCGATGAGACGGGACAGCGCGCTCTGGCTCAGGTGGACGTGGCCGACGAGGTTCTGCACCCGGCACTGCGAGCCCTCCTCGGGGCCCTCGGCCGCGAGGATGTCCAGCACCTCGAAGTCGCTGGCGCCCAGACCGTGCGGGTGCAGCACGCGGTCGATCTCGCACAACGTGCGCGCGTGCACCGTGAGGATCTCCCGCCACCGTTCCCCGAGCCGCGCACCGGCCGTTCTGGCTGCCATGTCTGCACGGTAACACCGGAGCCACGGTTCGTTTCCCGTGCAACCAGTGCGCGCGCAAACGGGAGCCGGTGGGGCAAGGTGCCGGAGTCCCGGACAACGGGGCACCTGCTGCGGGACAGTGGGAGGACACGGTACGGGCGGGCCCGGAACCAGGGAGGGCGAGATGCTCAGGACCCCCGTGCGCGGTACGCGCCTCGCCATCCTGGAATGGCTCTCGGCCCCGGCCGCCCACTTCCCGCCGCGGCACCACGAGGACGTCGTCGCCCACGGCGTCCGCGCGGAACTGGTCGGCGCCAAGCTCGGCGTGTCCCGCCGGGTGGCCGTCACCCACCTCGAACTCCTCGCGCGGCTCGGGCTGCTCCGCGCCACCCGCGTCCGCCGGCGGACGTACTACCGGCGGGACGAGGTGCGCGTCGCCGAGGTGGCGCGGATGTTCGAGAAGGGCTGGTAGCGGCGCTCGCGGGGGTGACGGAGGCCGACGCGCTCCGGCGGTGACCGGGAGCCGCTCACCGCTTGTAGTAGGACATGGATGCCATGAGCGCCATCAGCATCGGTCAGGCCGTCGTCCTCGGAGCCGTCGAGGGGGTGACCGAGTTCCTCCCGGTCTCCTCGACCGGCCACCTCAAGATCGCCGAGGGGCTGATGGGCATCCCCGTCGACGACGACGCCGTCATCGGATTCTCGGCGGTCATCCAGGTCGGCGCCATCGCCGCCGTCCTCGTCTACTTCCGCAGGGACATCGCGCGGATCGTCTCCGCCTGGCTGCGCGGGCTGACCGACCGGGAGGAGCGCTACCACCACGACTACAGGTTCGCCTGGTGGGTCATCGCGGCGACGATCCCGATCGTGCTGGTGGGACTGGCCGCCAAGCCGCTGATCAAGGGGCCGCTGGCCTCGTTGTGGGTGGTCGCCGGCTCGCTGATCGTCGGCAGCGGCGTGATGTGGGTGGCCGACCGGACCGGCCGGCACAAGCGGGGGGAGGACGACACGTCCTTCAAGGACGCGATGCTGGTCGGCAGCTCCCAGATCCTCGCTCTACTCTTCCCCGGCTTCTCCCGCTCCGGCGCCACCATGTCCACCGCCCTGATGCTCGACCTGGACCGGGTGGCCGCCACCCGGCTCTCCTTCTTCCTCGGCATCCCCGCCCTGACCGGCGCCGGTCTCTACGAACTGAAGGACGCCCTCGGCGCCGGGACGGGCGCCGCGCCCCTGGCGGTCGGCACCCTCGTCTCCTTCGTGGTGGCCTACGCCTCCATCGCCTGGCTGCTGAGGTTCGTCGCCAAGCACTCCTTCAACGCGTTCGTGATCTACCGGATCGCGGTCGGCCTGCTGCTGTTCGGGCTGCTCGGCACCGGCGTACTGCAGAGCTGACCGCGGCACGCCGGGACACCGCACGGGTGCTCAGCGGGCGTTGCGCAGCGGCTCCCCGACGCTCCTCATGTGGCGCAGCGCCTCCCGGTGCGAGGCCAGCAGCCCCGTCTGGTGGTACGGGACGCCCAGTTCGGCGCAGTACCGCTCGGTGATGACCTGAGCCCTGCCGAGAGCCGGGGTCGGCATGCTGGGGAAGAGGTGGTGCTCGATCTGGTAGTTGAGGCCGCCCATGAACGCGTCGACGAGGAATCCCCCGCGTACGTTGCGGGAGGTGAGGACCTGGCGGCGCAGGAAGTCGAGCCGCGTGCCCTCCTCGATCATCGGCATGCCCTTGTGGTTGGGGGCGAAGACCGAGCCCAGGTAGATCCCGAACAGGCCCTGGTGCACGGCGACGAAGGCGAGCGCCTTGCCGGGGGAGAGGACCGTGAACAGGCCGCCGAAGTAGAGGACGAAGTGGGCGACGAGCAGCGTTCCCTCGAGGACCGGCCGTTTCATGGACGGGCTGCGCAGTGCCTTGAAACTGTTGAAGCTGAGGTTGAGCCCCTCCAGCGTCAGCAGTGGGAAGAACAGCGCGGCCTGGTGCTTCCCGATGAAGCGCGGGATCCCCTCGGCCCGGCTCGCCTGGCCCCGGGACCAGACCAGGATGTCGGGCGCGACGTCCGGGTCCTTCTCCTCGTGGTTGGGGTTGGCGTGGTGGCGGGTGTGCTTGTTCATCCACCAGCCGTAGCTCATGCCCAGCAGCAGGTTGGCCACCAGCAGTCCGCCGGTCTCGCTGGGGCGCCGGCGGGTGAAGACCTGCCGGTGGGCGAGGTCGTGGGCGGCCAGTCCGAGCTGGCCGAAGACGACGGCCATCCCCACCGCCACGAACAGCTGGCTCCAGCTGTCCCCCAGCAGGAGGAAGGCGGCGACACCGCCCGCGAGCGCCAGGGCGACCAGACCGAAACGGACCGTGTAATACAGCGGGCGGCGCCGCAGCAGCCCCGCGTCGGCCATACGCCGGTTGAGTTCGGAAAAGTCGCTCCCCTTCTCGCGTCCCTTTTCCTGTCCACGCGGGGGCGTGCTCTCGACGAGCACCGTTGAATTGACCATGTACTTCAGTATGTGAACGGCCGTCCGGTCGCAGAATGGCGTTGGCACCCGAGCCCGGGGTGTGGCCAGCCCCACCCCCGACCTGGGGTTCCTCCCCGCCGCTGCGCGCCGGGACGCGCCCGCGTGGACAATGGCGATCATGAGTACGCCGACGACCTTCCTGCCGGTCCTGGAACGCATCGCCGAGGAGATCGAGCGGACCCCGGGCAGCGGCCGGCCCGCGGACTACATCCCGGCGCTGGCCGCCTGCGACCCGCGCCGCTTCGGCATGGCCGTCGCCGAGCCGGACGGCACGGTGTATGGAGTGGGGGACTGGCGCGAACCCTTCTCCACGCAGTCCATCACCAAGGTGTTCACCCTCGCCCTCGACCTGTCCCGCGAGGGCGACGCCCTCTGGGAGCACGTGGGCCGCGAGCCGTCCGGCAACCCGTTCAACTCCCTGGTGCAGCTGGAGTACGAGAACGGCATCCCCCGCAACCCGTTCATCAACGCCGGCGCCCTCGTCGTCACCGACCGCCTGCACACCCGCACCGGCGACGCGGCGGGCGAACTGCTCGCCTTCCTGCGCGCGGAGAGCGGCAACCCGGACCTGACCCACGACGAGGAGGTCGCCGCCTCCGAGACCGCGCACGGTGACCGGAACGCCGCCCTCGGCCACTTCATGGCGTCGTACGGCAACATCGACAACCCGGTGCCGGTCCTGCTGGAGCAGTACTTCCGGCAGTGTTCCGTGGCCGCCTCCTGCGCCGACCTCGCCCTGGCGACCGGTTTCCTGGCCCGGCACGGCATCCGTGCCGACGGCACCCGGCTGCTGAGCCGCAGTCAGGCCAAGCAGGTCAACGCGGTGATGCTGACCTGCGGCACGTACGACGCGGCCGGTGACTTCGCCTACCGGGTGGGTCTGCCGGGCAAGAGCGGGGTCGGCGGCGGCATCATCGCGGTGGTGCCCGGCCGCTGCACGCTGTGCGTGTGGAGCCCCGGCCTGGACGAGCGGGGCAACTCGGTGGCCGGGGTCGCCGCCCTGGACCGCTTCACGACGCTGACCGGCCTCTCGGTCTTCTGAGGCGGGGGCCGGGGCGGGGCGGTCAGTCCTTCTCCACCCGGACCAGCTTGAGCCGCAGGGCCAGTGCCATGGCGCCCGCGCCGAGTCCGGCGACGCCCACGATCGCACCGGTCTCCGCCCAGCCCGCGTCGTCCGGGGCCGGCCGGGCCGTCGTGACCGACGCCGGTACGGCCCCGGGGCCCGGCCGGGGGCGGGCGGAAGCGGGCGCCAGCGATCCCACCGGGTCGACGCGGCCGTCCGCCTCGAATCCCCAGTCGAGCAGGGCGCGGGCCTCCTCGTACACGGCGTGGCCGCCGCCCTCCTGCGGGTTCATCACGGTCACCACCAGGGTCCGTCCGTCGCGGCGGGCCGCCGCGATGAGGGTGTTGCCGGCGTTGCTGGTGTAGCCGTTCTTGATGCCGATCAGCCCCGGGTACGGCTCCACGCCGTCCGCCCCGGTGAGCAGCCGGTTGGTGTTCATGATCCCGTACGAGTCCCCGTCGCGGCCGGGGAACATCGCGTCGATCTTCTTGCAGTACCGGGCGAAGTCCGGGTTCCTGAGGCCCGCCCGGCCGAAGACCGCGAGGTCGTACGCCGACGACACCTGTCCCGGCGCGTCGTAGCCGTCGGGGGAGCGCACGTGGGTGTCACGAGCGCCCAGGGCCCGGGCCTCCGCCTGCATGCGGGCGGCCGTGGCGCGCCAGCCGCCGGTGAGCGAGGCGAGGACGTGGACCGCGTCGTTGCCGGAGTTCAGGAAGACGCCGTTCCACAGGTCGGAGACCCGGTACGTACGTCCTTCCACGACACCCACCAGGCTGCTTCCGGGGCCGATGCCGGACAGTTCGTCCGCATTCACCTCGTGGCGGATGCCGCCCGGCAGGACCGGCAGCACCGTGAGGGCGAACAGGGTCTTGAGGGTACTGGCCGGCGGCAGCTTGCGATGCGCGTCGTGCGCGGCCAGCACCTCGCCGGTGCCGGCGTCGGCCACCACCCAGGACAGCGCGGAGACATCGGGGACCTCGGGTGCGCCCCGCAGGGGCCGGACCTGGGTACCGGAGCGGTACAGGAGCGCCTGCCCGGGCGCCGCGGCCCGTGGTCCGCCGGGCGGACCGGGGTCCGGCCGTTCCGCGCGGGCGGCCGCGGCGGCGGGCATGAGCGTCAGCAGCCCGGCCGCGCAGAGCACACAGGTGGCGCGAACCGCCCGGGATGAGAATCCGATAGTCATACCGCAAACGTAGGAACGGCCCCCCGGACCGCCACGCTGCCCGGGCCGGGTCGTACCCGCAAGCACCCGGATGCCGTAGCGGGGAGCGACGGCGGACGTCAGTCGGCGGGCAGCGTCGGCTGGACGGTGCGCAGGAACGTCGCGTTGTCCGGGGTCCGGCGCATCCGCTCCAGCAGCGTCTCCAGACCGGACTGCCCGTCCCGGGTCCGCAGGGCCCGCCGCAGCCCGGTCACGGCGGCCGACTCCGCGGGGGACAGCAGCAGTTCCTCGCGGCGGGTGCCGGAACCGGTCAGGTCCACGGCGGGGAAGACGCGCCGGGCGGCGAGCTCGCGGCTGAGCCGCAGCTCCATGTTGCCGGTGCTCTTGAGCTCCTCGAAGTAGAAGTCGTCGGCGCGCGAGCCGGTCTCCACCAGGGCGGTGGCGAGGATGGTGAGCGAGCCGCCCTCCTCGACCTGCCGGGCGGCGCCGAAGAACCGCTTGGGCCCGAGCAGCGCACCGGCGTCGACCCCGCCGCTGAGGGTGCGGCCGCCGGAGGAGGCGGCGTTGTTGTGCGCCCTGCACAGCCGGGTGAGGGAGTCCAGGAGGACGACGACGTCCTCGCCGGCCTCGACCAGCCGCTTGGCCCGCTCGATCACGAGGTCGGCGAGCGCGATGTGCTGCTTGGCGCCGCGGTCGAAGGTCGAGGCGTACACCTCGCCCCGCACGGCCCGGCGCATGTCGGTGACTTCCTCGGGGCGCTCGTCCAGGAGCACCACCATGAGGCGGGAGCCGGGATGGTTGCCGGCGACCGCGGCGGCGATCTGCTGGAGGAGGACGGTCTTGCCGGTCTTCGGCGGGGCCACGATCAGGCCGCGCTGCCCCTTGCCCACCGGGGCGAGCAGGTCGACGAGGCGCCCGGTCGCTCCGGCCGCCGGGTGTTCGAGCCGCAGCCGCGTGTGCGGGTGCAGCGGCGTCAGGTCGCCGAAGCGGCGCCGGCCGCCCTGCCGGTCGGGGGCGCGGCCGCCCACCCGGACGACGTCGGACAGGGCGCGGCGGTCGCCGCGCACGCCCTCGACCAAGTCGCCCTTGCGCAGGCCGTGACGGCGGATCAGCGCGGGGGAGACGGACAGGTCGGCCGGCTCGGGCTGCAGGCTCGGGCCTCGCAGATGTCCCTTGCCGCCCGCGTCGATGTCGAGGACACCGCTCACGGTCTCGGCCGGGGACTGACATGCAGGGGGGTGTTCGAGTGTGGTGGTCATGGTGGTCGGTCCTTTCGAGGACGCGGGCACGGAAGATGCGGAAGGAAGGGGTGAGAGGCCGCGCGAGGGGTCGGACGACACTCCTCCGGACGGCGGGAACAGCACCTCGGACACAGCGGTACGAGACGTCCGCTCACGAGGTTGTGCTGGGAAGCCGACGCGCCGGTCGACTGGACGGGCGGGTCGGCGAACCGAGGGAGAAACAGGCACCGGCGCCCGGGACCGGGCGTACACAAGTGCTTTACGCACCGTACCACGGAAGCCGTGGTACGGCGGAGAGGCGGGCGCCTTCTCCGGCTCCCGCCCTCCTCAACGCCGTGGACGCGCCGGATGTTCCGTCATCCGCGTGTGCCGCGTGGGGCTCAGGTTCCCGGACGCGCCTCCGCCTCCTGCGCCTCCCGGGCGATCCGCTCGAACTGCGCGCCCATCGCCGCCTGCAGCGCCCGCGCGCCCGACAGCGGTCGTACCATCACCGTCAACTCGTCGATCCGTCCGTCCTCGTCGAGGTGCAGGAGGTCGCAGCCGCCGATCTCGCGGTCGCCCACCCGTGCCGTGAAGACCAGTGCGTGGTCCCGGCCGTCCGCCTCGCCGATGACGCGTTCGTAGCGGAAGTCCTCGAAGACGCGGGTGACCGCACGCAGGATCGCCGCCGTGATCGCCTTTCCGCGGTAGGGCTTGAACACCACGGGACTGGTGAAGACCACGTCCTCGGCCAGCAGTGCTTCGACGGCGTCGAGGTCGTGGGCCTCGACCGCCGCACGGAATGCCCGCATCGCGACTCCTGAGGTCAGTGGGCACCTGACGGTGTACCCAACTTTTTGAATAGGTGCGGAGTAGGCTAGCTCCTGCTTGCTAGCGTGTCGACATGTCTCTCAAGTACGCCGTCCTGGCCGCCCTGCTGGAGGGCGAGGCCTCGGGCTACGAGCTGTCCAAGGTGTTCGACGTCTCGCTCGCCAACTTCTGGCCGGCCACGCCGCAGCAGCTCTACCGCGAGCTGGAGCGCCTCGCGGGCGACGGACTCATCGAGGCCAGGACGGTGCCGCAGGAGCGCCGGCCCACCAAGCGGCTCTTCTCGCTCACGGCGGCCGGCCGCGAGCAGTTGGGCGCCTTCGCCGCCGAGCCGACCCGGCGTCCCACCGCCGTCCGCGACGAGTTCCTGATCAAGATGCAGGCCATGGACGGCGTCGATCCGGAGCGGGTCCGCGCGCTGGTGGAGGAACGCAGGGCCTGGGCCCTGGGCAAACTCGCCCGCTACGAACGGGTCCGCGAGCGCCTCCTGGACGGCCGCACCGAGGAGGAGCACCTGCGGGAGTCCGAACGCGTCGGGCCCTACCTCACCCTGCTCGCCGGGATCACGTTCGAGCGGGAGAACGCCGGCTGGTGCGAGCGCGTCCTCGCGGTGCTCCGGGAGCGGCGCGCCCCGGCGGGCCCGACCGGGCAGGCCCGAGGGCCTGTCTGACAGTTCCCGTCTGCCCCGCGACGCCATGCACGCGCTCTCGCCGCGCCTGACGCCGCGCGGCCGCCCTTCGGGCGACGACGCGAAGCGTCGGACAGGCCCTAGGCTGACCTGATGTTCAGCCCCGAAGGCCCCACCCTGCGCGAACTCGCCGTCCAGGCGCTGTCGTCGGTCGAGCGCGGCTACGATCTGCTCGCGCCGAAGTTCGACCACACTCCCTACCGGACGCCGGACCGGGTGCTGGGCGCCGTGGCCTCGGCCCTGGAACCGGCGGGGCCGTTCGGTGCCGGGCTCGACCTGTGCTGCGGCACCGGCGCCGGCGTGGACGTGCTGTCCCGGGTGTGCCGGGAGCGCGTCACGGGCGTCGACTTCAGCGCGGGCATGCTCGCGGTCGCCCGGGAGCGCGTCGTGCCCGAGGGGCCCGCGGTCTCCTGGGTGCGCGCGGACGCCCGCGCCCTGCCCTTCGGCCCCGCCTTCGACCTCGTCGTCAGCTTCGGCGCCTTCGGGCACTTCCTGCCCCGCGAACTGCCGGGGCTGTTCGGCCAGGTGCGTTCCGTGCTCCGGCCGGGCGGCTGCTTCGCCTTCCCCGTCGTCGCCCCGCCCCGGCCCGGCTCCCGCGGATACTGGACGCTGCTCGGCTTCGACGCCGCGATGCGGGTGCGCAACGCGCTGTGGCGGCCGCCGTTCGTCATGTACTACCGGACGTTCCGGCTCGGGGACGTGGGCCGGGAACTGGCCCGCGCCGGGTTCCGCACGGAGCTGCGGGCCCTGCCCGAATTCGGGCTCCGGCCCGACGGCAGTCCGCGTGCCCGGCTGGTCGTGGCCAGGCGGCTGCCGTGAGGGCGGGCACGGACCGGGTCAGCCCGCCGCCGGAAGCGTGAACTCGTAGACCAGCGCGTCCTGTCGGGCGTCCACGAGGAGATCCGTGATCTCCAGGGGCCGCGCGAACTGGTCGTGCACCCGCCGGACGACCCGCACGGACTGGGTGTCCGCGAGCCGGGTGATCGTGTCCCGGTGGTGCAGGGTCAGGCCCGCCCCGCGCATCCAGTCGTACGCCCGCCGCAGCTGCGCCGAGTTGGACCCGTCGGCGCGTCCGCGGTACCGGGCCAGCTCCTCGACCTCGGCGAGGGCCACGGCGGAGAAAGAGGTCACGGCCGTCCGCCGGCCGCTCCCGTCCGCGGTCGCGGACGTGTACCGGTGCACCAGGGTCGGCCGGCCGGGCGCCAGCCCCAGCGCTTCGGCGTGCTCCCGCGACGGCGGCTCCCAGGACACGGTGGTCCGGTCGCCGGTGCACGGCTCGGCCGACCGCGCGCCGACCGGGAAGGCCAGCGACGCCGGGCTCTGCGGGGCCGGTCCCGGCAGGGCGACGTGACTGCCCCGCCGGTCGGTGGCGAGCAGCCCGTCCCGGCGCAGCACTTCGAGGGCCTGCCGTACGGTCTCCCGGCTCACGTCGAAGTGCTCGGCCAGCCGGCGTTCGCCGGGCAGCCGTCCGCCCGGCGGGAAGGTCCCGCCGTGCAGCTCGCCGAGGAGTCGTGCGGCCACCCGCCGGTACAGCGGCGGGGCGTCGGCGGGGGAGTGGTCGTACGGGGTGGCGGGGGCCATGCCGCGCCCTCCTGTCGTGACGTGCGGTAGCCGCGCGGGCTCGGTGCGCCACCAGAATTACCATTGGTCTAAACCAGCAGGGAAGAGCCGCCTGCCGGTTCGGCCGAAACCTCACCCGCGCGTCGACCGTCCGTCACCGCGCCACAAGGCGCCGTACAGGGCGCCCCGGCCCTCGTACCGGTCACAGGCCCCGGTCCCGGTCAGAGGCGGGAACGCAGCCACCGCAGCTTGGCGGCCTCCTGGAAGGGCCCGCCGCCCTCGTGGTCGTTGAAGTCGTACACCTCGATCGCCTTGTCGTCGTGCGCCCAGGCGTTGAACGCCGCGAAGACGGTCGACGGCGGGCAGGTCTGGTCCTCCAGGGCCGCGGAGAAGAGGGCGGGCGCCCGGCCGCGTGCCGCGAAGTGCACCCCGTCGAAGTAGGACAGGGTGCGCAGCGCGTCCTCGGTGCGGCCGCGGTGCGTCTTGAGGTACAGGCCGATCTCCCGGTACGGGTGCCGGTCGGTGAGCGTGGTCGCGCGCGGGAAGTCGCACAGGAACGGCACGTCCGGGGCGACAGCCGTCAGGTCCGGCACCAGCCCGCCGACGGCGATCGTGATGCCGCCGCCCTGGCTCCCGCCGAGGGCGACCGTGCGCGTCGCGTCGGTCAGCGGGTGCGAGCGGGCCGCCTCGACCGCTCGGACGGCATCGGTGAAGACGCGGCGGTAGTAGTAGTTCTCCGGGGCGTCCAGGCCGCGGGTCATGAAACCCGGGTACGCGGGGGTGCCGCCGACCGGGTCCGGGGTACCGCCACCGCCGCCCCACGCGCTGCCCTGGCCACGGGTGTCCATCACGAAGTGCGCCCGCCCGGTGGACGCCCACAGCAGGTGCTCGTGGGGCAGTCCGCGCCCGCCGCCGTACCCGACGAACTCCACGACCAGCGGCAGCGGTTCCTCGGCCGCCGCGGGCAGTGTCAGCCAGCCCTTCACCGGGTGACCGCCGAACCCGGCGAAGGTCACGTCGTGCACCCGCACCGTGGACAGTCCCGTGTCCACCGGCTCGAAGCGGACGGCCGGATCGTGCTCACGGGCCTCGGCGAGCGTCTTGGCCCAGAAGGCGTCGAAGTCCCCGGGCTCGGCCGACGCGCTGCGGTAGTCGCGGAGTTCGTCGAGCGGAAGGTCGAACAGGGCCATCGAGAACCGCCTTTGCTGGGGGCCAGTGCCGGACCGATCGGATGATCACACCGTATGTGAGCGATCCAAGGACCCGCCAGATCCTGATCGCGGCACCCCTCGCCGGCGTTCGGCCCGTCGAACCGCAGGTCAGCCGGGTGCGACCGGTCAGGCCCGCCGGTGCGTCCACTGCGGTTCGACCAGGGCCCACTCGCGCTCCCACTCCGCCAGCCGGCGCCGCATGGTCACCTTGCGTACGGCGCGGCGCGCCAGGAGCGCCGCGAGCGCCGCCCCGGCCGTCGTGCAGGCGCCGATGGTCACGCTGTGCTGGAGGACCGCGGAGTCGTGGATCGGCGCCGGTACGTTCCGGCCTCCGGAGTCCAGCCACACGTCGACCGCATCACCGTTGCGGGTACCGGCCGGGACCCGGGCGGTGCCGGTCCGCTCGGTGCCCTCCGGTGTGGTCCAGCGGACGGTCGCACGGTAGGAGTGCCGGCTGTCCGCCTGCACCGACGGGAGGGTGTCCGGGGTGCTGCCCTCCACCGTCGCCCGCACGCGTTGCCGCTCGGCCCGCTGCTCGGCCGCGACCGCTTGCGCGCCGGCGTGGCTCCACAGGGCGGCGGCCGCGCCCAGCGCCGGTGCCCCCAGGAACAGCAGGAGGGCGACGACCACCGTCGTCCACGCCTCGAAGACGTCCGACCGGCGTCGCAGCGGGTTGTGCCGCAGGCGCCGGCCACGCACCCGGGTTCGCATGTCGACCTCCGCGCCTCGTGTGCGAGTACCCGCAGGGGTCAGGTACCCCGTACGGCCGACCTCGCTCACTCTGTCTCCGTCCCGGACGCGGAGGAGCCCGAGCACGCGGCCGGCTCAGCCGAAGCGTTCGATCCGGATGCGGTCCACCGGCTGGCCGGCCGCCACCAGCAGGCGCGAGGCGTGCTCCGCGAAGGAGTTGGAACCGCACACGTACGCCTCCCAGCCCCCGGCGGGCGGCTCGGCCAGCAGCGGTGCCAGGTGGGCGGCCGTCATCCGGCCCACGGGCGTCCCGGCCGGCGCGCTCCGGGTGAAGACGGGGACCGTTTCCGGGCCCAGCTCACGGGCGTAGATCAGCTCCTCGGGGCCGCGCGCGGACACCAGCATCCGCAGCGGCACCGTCAGTCGCCGCGCCCGGTGGTGCCGGACCATCGACATCAGCGGCACGACCCCGGAGCCCGCCCCCAGCAGCAGGGCAGGCCGGTCGCCGGGCCAGGCGAAGAAGCCGCTCAGCGGGCCGCGCACCTCGACGCGGTCACCGGGCCGGGCCACCCGGTGGAACCAGCCGGACACCTCGCCGTCCTCGACGTGGTCGAGGGTCAGCTCGATGTGCCCGGAGTCGTCCGGCGCGGACGCCAGCGAGTAGTGCCGCTGGGCCGTGTACCCGTCCTCGGCGGTGAGCCGCAGCATCAGGTGCTGGCCGGGCAGGTGGCCCGCCCACCCGGGCACCGCGAGCCGGAAGGTGGACGCGCGGGGCGTCTCCCGGCGGATCTGCGCGAGGGTCGCCGTCTGCCACCTCGCGGCCACCTGGCCCGCCACCTCGATGCGTCCCGGCACGGCGAACCGCGTCGGGGGCGTGAAAGGCGCTGTCTCGTGCGTCGCCGTCTCAGTCACCGGAGTACCGCTGCTCCTCGAAGGGGTTGCCGCGCGCGTGGTAGCCGTTCCGCTCCCAGAAGCCGGGCTCGTCGTGGTCGAGGAGTTCCAGGCCGGCGATCCACTTGACGCTCTTCCAGAAGTACAGGTGCGGCACCACCAGCCGCGCCGGGCCGCCGTGCTCGGGGGCGAGCGGCCGCCCGTCGTACTCCCAGACGATCCAGGCGCGCCCGCCCGTCAGGTCCGCGAGCGGCAGGTTCGCCGTGTATCCGGTGTGCGCGTACGCGACGGCGTGCGTGGCGGACGGCAAGGGGGCCGCCGCCTCCAGGAAGGTGTCCAGGGACACGCCCGCGAACCGCACCCCGAACTTCGACCAGCCCGTCACACAGTGGATGTCGCCCGCGTACGCCGACGCCGGCAGGCGGTGGGCGTCCGCCCAGTCCCAGGTGCGCTCCTCGGCGACCAGGCCGCCGACGCGGAACGTCCAGTCGGCGGCCGCCAGCTCGGGCGTGACCTCGGCGGACAGCACGGGCCAGTCGTCGCCGGCGTCGTACTGGCCGGGCGGCAGGCCGGGCCGGGCCCCGCGCGGGCGCCCGGTGAAGCCTCGGGTGGTGTTCATGCGGTGCGGCCTTTCGGACCGGCGCGACGGGATGCCGCGGCCGGTGTGCTCAGTGCGTACCGGTCAACCGTACGTGCCCGGGGGCGCGACTCCGGTCCCGGTCCCCGCCGGCCGGAGCGGCCGGCCACGCGTTGTACCGCTCCAGGTACGCGGAGAAGCGGGCCAGGTCCTCCTCGGACCAGTCCGCGAGCCGCTCCCGGACGGCGGCCCGGCGGCTCTCGGTGACCTGGGCCAGGATGCGCCGCCCGGCGTCCGTGAGGTGCAGGACCTGGACGCGGTGGTCGTCCGGGGCGACACGGCGCTCGACGAGCCCGGCGCGCTCCAGGGCGGACACCTGGCGGCTCACGGTGGACTTGTCCAGGGCGTAGTGGGCGGCCAGGTCGGTGGCCCGGCAGCCGTCCCGCTCCTCCAGGTGCCCGAGCAGGGTGTACGACACCAGGGACAGCTCCGGGTGCATGCGCCCCGCCGACGCGCGGGCGCGGCGGGCGAAGGCCGTCATCTCCCGCTGGATCGTCTCCACGGCCGCGTCCGCGGTGCGGTCGCCGGGGGTGACAGTCGTCTCGTCGTGCGGCTCGGCGGTCGTCACGGGTCTCCCTCCTCCATTGCTAGTTGTATAGTACAACTGGAAAGAGAGTTGTATAA
The DNA here is from genome assembly GCF_028473745.1 of Streptomyces sp. M92. Lineage (NCBI taxonomy): Bacteria > Bacillati > Actinomycetota > Actinomycetes > Kitasatosporales > Streptomycetaceae > Streptomyces > Streptomyces sp. M92. The sequence goes on along the minus strand of NZ_CP101137.1, from coordinate 6,342,221 downwards.
GCCAACTAGTTGGTGGCCGTCCGGCCGCCCATTGGAGGATGTGCGCGATGAAGTCGCACGCCCTGCGCCACGTGTTGACGCACCTGATCACCCCGCTGCTGATGTGCGTCGGCATGGGACTCGCCTACATGGGGGCTTTCGTCACCCCCGAGCCGAACCACCTCCCGGTCGCCGTCGTCGGTTCCGGGCCCGAGGCGAAGGTCCTCGCCCAGTCGGTGAAGGACGAGGCGGGCGACGCGCTGGAGGTGCGGACCGTCGCGAGCCGCGCCGACGCCGTCGACCTGCTGAAGGCCCGCGACGTCACCGGCGCCTACGTGCCCGGCGCCCAGGCGCCCGAGGTCCTGGTGGCCACCGCCGCCTCCGACATGGGCGCCATGGCCGCCGAGAAGGTCTTCACCCCGCTCGCCGAGGAGCAGGGCCTCCCGCTGAAGGTGACCGACGTGGCCACCCCGGTCGACGACGACCCCACCGGACAGGGCCTGTTCTTCCTGCTGATCGCGGTCAGCATCGGTTCCTACGCCTCCGTCGCCGCCCTCGGCGCCGCCGGAGCCGCCCTGTCCGTGCGGATGCGGGCCCTGCTCACGCTCGGTGTCTCCGTCGTCGTCAGCGGCATCGGCGCCCTGCTCGCCGGGCCGGTGTTCCACCTCGCCCACCACGACCTCGCCGGTGTGTGGGGCATGGCGTGGCTGTACGCCGCGGGCATCCTGTTCATCGGCGTCGGCCTGCACACCTTCCTCAAGCGGTGGACCACGCTCGCCATGATGGTGCTGTTCGTGATGCTCAACTTCACCAGCTCCGGCGGTCTGTTCCGCCCCGAGCTGCAGAACGGCTTCTTCGGCACCCTGCACGCCTTCTGGAACGGCGCCGGGTTCGTCGAGGGCGCCCGCAGCCTGCTGTACTTCGACGGCGACGGGCTGGGCCGCAGCGTGTGGACGCTGGCCGCGTGGCTGCTGCTCGGGTTGCTGGTGACGGCGGTCGCCGCCCTCCGAGAGCGCGCCGGCGCCGGGCCGGCGCCGGTCACCGCCGGCAAGCACGCGAGGCCGGACGGCCGGGAGGCCGGGTCCAGGGCAGAGGCGGAAGCGGACGAGGAGGCCGAGGAGTCCGTCGGCGTCTGATCTTTGGGGTAGTGTGATCGGCGGCCGGAGACAGTCCCGGCCGCCGGACATCCAGGAGGTGAGACCCATTACCGCTGTGTCGGCCCTGGTGCTCTCACTCGACGTCAGTGCGGTCCCCGTCAGCGGGTGACCCTGAGAGCGCCTCTCGGTTCTCGAAAGGCTCTCGGCTTCCATGCCTCAGCTGTTCTCCACGCCCCCCTTCCCTTCCCCCTTCTCGGCCGCCTTCCCGTCGTACGACTCCGTCGTGGCCGCGCTGCGCGCCGCGGGCTGCGTCTTCGCCGAGGACGAGGCGGAACTGATCCTGGCCGCCGCCCGCACCGCCGGGGAGCTCACCGCCCTGGTGGGCCGCCGCGCCGACGGACTGCCCCTGGAACTGGTCCTCGGCTGGGCCGGGTTCCGCGGTCTGCGCGTCGCCGTCACCCCTGGGGTCTTCGTCCCCCGCCGCCGTACCGAGTTCCTGGTGACCGAGGCCCTCGCCCACGCGCCGGACGCGGCCGTCGTCGTGGACCTGTGCTGCGGCTCCGGCGCCGTCGCCGCCGCCCTGGCCGCCGAGCTCGACCGGCCCGAGGTGCACGCCGCCGACGTCGACCCGGCCGCCGTCGCCTGCGCCCGCGGCAACCTCGCCCGCTGCGGCGGCCGGGTGTACGCCGGGGACCTGTTCGACGCGCTGCCCGACGCGGTGCGCGGCCGGGTGGACATCCTCGCGGCCAACGTGCCCTACGTCCCCACCGGCGAGGTCCCCCTGCTGCCCGCGGAGGCGCGGGAGCACGAGCCGCTGGTCGCCCTCGACGGCGGCGCCGACGGCCTGGGGGTGTTGCGCAGGGTCGCCGCCGGGGCACCGGACTGGCTCGCGCCCGGCGGCTGCCTGCTGGTCGAGACGAGCGAACGCCAGGCACCGGCGGCCGTCGACGCCTTCACCCGGGCGGGGCTCGCGACCCGTCTCGCGGTCTGCGAGGAGCTGTACGCCCATGTGGTGATCGGCGTCAGGGAGCCTGGCCCGGGCCAGGGCTGTCCGGCGGATCGGACCGCGGACGCGGGGCCCGGCACGCCCTCCACCACTGCCTGAAGGGCGTGGGCGGTGCCCCCGGCGGCGTTGTCGTCGGTTGCCGGCTCCCGCCCCCGCTCGGCCTCGCTCGCGCCGGACCCATCGCCCCGCTCACCCCCGCCCATCAGGCGCCGTCGGCTCCCCGCGCCCCGATCCGCCGGGCAGGCCCGGGCGCGTCCGGCGGCGTGGCCCGGGCGATGAGCAGGGCCACGTCGTCGGCGTTGTCCGGCTCGTGCAGGGTGCGCAGGAGCAGGTCGCACACCTCGTCCAGCGGGCGGTCCGGGCCCTCCAGCAGCGCGAGGAGCGCGTCCAGCCGCTCGTCCAGCGGATGCCTGCGGGTCTCGACGAGACCGTCGGTGTAGAACACCAGCCGGTCGCCCGGCTCCAGGTCCACGGTGGTGGTCGAGAACGGGACGCCGCCCACCCCCAGGGGCACCCCGGTGGGCAGGTCGAGCAGCTCCGGCGGGCGGCCCGCCCGCAGCCGGACGGGGGGCAGGTGGCCCGCGTTGGCGATCCGGCACTGCCGCAGGTGCGGGTCGTGGACGGCGTAGACGCAGGTGGCGATGGCCTGGTCGAGGCCGGCCGTGGTCCGGTCGAGGTGTTCGAGCAGGAACGCCGGATCGAGGTCGAGGGCGGCCAGGGTGTTGGTCGCGGTGCGCAGCCGACCCATGGACGCCGCCGCCGTGATGCCGCTGCCCATCACGTCGCCCACCACGAGCGCCGTCTTGCAGCCGTCCAGTTCGATCACGTCGAACCAGTCGCCGCCGACCTCGCTGGTGGCCTCGGCCGGCTGGTAGCGGGAGGCGACCTCCAGCCCGCCCGTGACGGGCGGATGGCTGGGCAGCAGACTGCGCTGGAGGGTGAGGGCGGCGTCGCGGGCGTTCTGGTACCAGCGGGCGTTGTCGATCTGGAGCGCCGCCCGGACGGCCAGCTCCCGGGCGAGCAGCAGATCGTCCTCGCCGAACGGCAGCGGGTTGCGCATCCGTTTCAGGTCCAGGGCGCCGAGCACCTCGCCCCGAGCGATCAGCGGCACGGCCAGGTAGGAGTGCACGCCCGCCCGGCGCAGCAGTTCGGCCGCCTCGGGGGAGCGGGCGATCCGCGGCAGGTCCTCCTCGGTCACCCGTTCCACCATCACCGGCAGCCCCGTGCGCACGCACTCGGTGACCAGGCGGTCCGGCCCGTACCGGGCGACCTGACCGGGCCGGTCGGCCGCCCGCAGCGCCTCGGGGGCGTCCTGGGCCTGCACGGCCAGGGCGCGGATCACGGCCGGCTCGGCCGGGCCGAGGGTGCTGCGCCGGCCCTTCACCACCGTCTCCAGCAGATCCACGGCCGCGATGTCCGCTAGGCCGGGCACGGCCACGTCGGCCAGTTCGTGCGCGGTACGGTCCAGCTCCAGCGTGGTCCCGATCCGGGCCGAGGCGTCCGCCACGGCGGCCAGCCGGCGCCGTGCGGCCTCCGCCTCGACGCCCGCCTCGTACTGCTCGGTGACGTCCGCCACCGACACGGCCACCCCGAGCACGGCACCGACGGCGTCCTCCAGCCGGTACAGGGAGACCGACCAGGTGTGGTCCCGGCCCGGGTCGGCGGGGGTCCGCCCGGTCGCGGCCCGGTCGACCACCGGCCGTCCCGTCTCCAGCACCAGGCGCGCCGCCTCCTCCAGCGGAGCGGCGTCCACCAGCGGCAGCACCTCGCGGACCGTCCGGCCGATGTGCTCCTCGGCCGGCAGGCCGTTCATCCGCTCCAGGGACGGGTTGACCGAGACGTACCGCAGCTCCGGGTCCAGGACGGCGAGCCCGATCGGGGACTGCCGGATCACCCGTGTGGACAGTGCCACGTCCTGCTCCAGCCGGCGCACCGTCGACCGGTCGACCGCGAGCCCCAGGGCGTAGACGTCCCCCCGGTCGTCCAGCAGGCGCATGTTGCGGAACTCCACCAGCCGCGTCCCGCCGTCCTTGCGGCGGATCGGGAACGCCCCGGCCCAGCTCCGGCCGGTCTTCATGACGTCCGCGAACAGCTTCACGACCAGGTCCAGGTGGCGCTCGTGGACCATGATGCGGGCGGCGTACTGCCCCAGCGCCTCCGGCGCCGAGTAGCCGAACAGCTCCTCGGCCTGCGGGCTCCACAGCACGATCCGGCCCTCGGTGTCCAGCACCACCGAGGCCACGTTCAGCACGTCGAGCAGACCGCTGGGCCGCACCGCCCCGCGCGGCACGGCGTCCCCGTCGAACCCGGCAGACCCGGCTGCACTCATCCCACGCCCCGCCTTCGCCGTTCCGCGCGGCACGCCCTGTCGATGCCGACTCCCTTGTTCTACCGCGTTCCACCGTGCACAGGGCCGATTCGCCGAGGCCGCTGCCGTCTCCTTCCAGCATCACCCGGCGCCGGGGCGAGCGCCGCCGCACGGGGTGCGGGCGGGGCGGCTCCGGGCCGAGGCCGGGGCCGGAGTTGGTCTGTACATGACTGCGCCGTGCGGACAGACTGTCCGCCGAGTGCGTACCGCCAGCCCCCCACCAAGGAGCGCCCGCCCATGCCCCTGCGCGCCCGGCAACGTTGTCTCACCGCCCTCGGCGGACTCGCCGCCCTCACCCTCGCCCTCGCCGGTCACTCCGCCCAGGCGGCCCCGGCCGCCGGCACCTGGACCGAGGTGGGCTCCGACCGCGCCGACCCGCTGACCGAGAGCCAGGGGCTGACCTCCGTCGAGGTCCCGGCCGGCAGCCCGAACCGCTACACCGGCATCGGCACCATCCCCCTCGGCCTCGGCGCCCGCGGCTGGAACCACGTCGGCGACCCCGACGCCTCCTACGACGGTCACTACGTCGAGCCGTACCAGCGGGACGACGGGAACACGAAGATGTTCCGCGTGCAGGCACCCGACGGCCGGTGGTCGGAGTACGTGCACACGCTGAGCCCCGGCGAGGCGCGGAACAACTCCTGGTCCGCGATCTCGCCCGACGGCCAGTGGATGCTGTCCGGCGAGTGGGGCACCATGAACCGGCTCCTCGTCTTCCCGACACCCGGCGTCAACCCGGCCACCTCACCCTCGGCGAACCTGCCGCAGGCGGCCACCGTCCACCTGGACCACGCCGTGCGCGACGTCCAGGGCTGCGACTTCCTCGACGCGACGACGCTGCTCTGCGCCTCCGACGACCCCGCGGGGACCCTCTTCGGCGTCACCAAGCCCCTGCTGCGCATCGACCTGTCCGCCGCCCCGGACGGCGCCGCGGACGTCACCGGCCACGTCACCGCCCTGCGGCAGCTGCCGTTGCGCAGCGCCTGCTCGGGCTCCTTCGAGGTGGAGGGCGTCGACTACGACCGCCGCACCGGCACCCTGCGCGTGATCGTCGTGTCGCCGGGCTTCTGCGTGCTGACCGACAGCAAGACCTACCGCTTCACCCGGAGCTGACCCGCGCCGGTAGTGCTCGGCCCCGGGTGGTGCTTTTCTGGGGATATGTGCCGCGAGTACGGGCCACGAGAGGAGCGATGACGATGGACGGTGAGCGACTGCACCCGGAGTCCGTCTCGGTGGAGCTGAGCGGGTGCAGCAAGGAGGACGCCCGGACCGTGTTCGACGCGCTGTGCGCGTGCTACGCGTCCGACCGGCGCTCGGGCGAGGTGCCCCGGGACTACCACGAGGTGCGCCCCACCGTGTGGCTCGGCACGTTCGACGTGGCCGATGCCCACGGCGAGTGCGACCCCGCCCGGCTCGCGGCGTCCGTGGACGCCGACGTGCAGGGCGGCTACTGGGCGATCGAGCGTTTTCGCACCACCCTGGACTCCCTGTTCACCGTGCACGACCTGAGCACGGCCTCCGGGGACCAGGAGCGGGAGCTGCACGTGAGGCTGGAGAGTCACTGACACGGGCCCGTCGGCGCGGCGGTCCTCTACAACAGAGGCACCACACCGCGCACGGAGGGCCCGATGAGCCGATACCCCCACCTGCTGAGCCCGCTGGACCTGGGCTTCACCACGCTGCCGAACCGGGTCCTGATGGGTTCCATGCACGTCGGCCTGGAGGAGGCCGAGCGCGGCTTCGAGCGCATGGCCGCCTTCTACGCGGCCCGGGCCCGCGGCGGAGTCGGTCTCATCGTCACCGGCGGCATCGCCCCCAACGACGAGGGCCGCCCGTATCCCGGCGGCGCCAAGCTCACCACCGAGGCCGAGGCCGAGCGGCACCGGACCGTCACGGAGGCCGTGCACCGCGAGGGCGGCCGCATCGCCCTGCAGATCCTGCACTTCGGGCGGTACGCCTACCACCCCGACCTCGTCGCCCCGAGCCCGCTCCAGGCGCCGATCAGCCCGCACGTGCCCCGCGAGATGACCGACGCCGACATCGAGCGCACCGTCGACGACTACGTCCGCACCGCCCGCCTCGCCCGCGAGGCCGGGTACGACGGCGTCGAGATCATGGGCTCCGAGGGATACCTCGTCAACGAGTTCATCGCCGCGCGCACCAACCACCGCACCGACCGCTGGGGCGGCTCGTACGAGAACCGCATGCGCTTCCCCGTCGAGATCGTCCGCCGGGTGCGCGAGGCGGTCGGCGAGGACTTCGTCCTGATCTACCGGCTGTCCATGCTGGACCTGGTCCCCGGCGGCTCCACCCTCGACGAGGTGATCACCCTCGCCAGGGCCGTCGAGGCCGCCGGTGCCACCATCATCAACACCGGCATCGGCTGGCACGAGGCCCGCATCCCCACCATCGCCACCTCCGTGCCGCGCGGCGCCTACACCTGGGTCACCAAGCGGCTCATGGGCGAGGTCTCGGTGCCGCTGGTCACCACCAACCGCATCAACACCCCCGAGGTGGCCGAACAGCTGCTCGCCGAGGGCACCGCCGACATGGTGTCGATGGCCCGTCCGATGCTCGCCGACCCCGACTTCGTCGCCAAGGCCGCGGCCGGCCGCCCCGACGCGATCAACACCTGCATCGGCTGCAACCAGGCCTGCCTGGACCACACCTTCAGCGGCCAGATCACCTCCTGCCTGGTCAACCCGCGCGCCTGCCACGAGACCGAACTGGTCCTCGCTCCGACCCGGCGGCGCAAGCGCGTCGCGGTCGTCGGCGCCGGACCGGCGGGCCTCGCCTGTGCGGTGAGCGCGGCCGAGCGCGGCCACGAAGTCACCCTGTACGACGCCGCGAGCGAGATCGGCGGCCAGCTCAACGTCGCCCGCAAGGTCCCCGGCAAGCAGGAGTTCGACGAGACGCTGCGCTACTTCCGTACGCAGCTGGCGGCGCACGGCGTCGACGTGCGCCTGAACACCCGGGTCGGCGTGGACGACCTCGACGGCCACGACGAGATCGTCGTCGCCACCGGAGTCACCCCCCGCACCCCCGACATCCCCGGCATCGGCCACCCGAGCGTCGTCGGCTACCTCGACGTCCTGCGCGACGGCGCCCCCGTCGGCGACCGGGTCGCGATCCTCGGCGCGGGTGGCATCGGGTTCGACGTCGCCGAGTACCTCACCGACGGCGGCGACAAGGCGCACGAGGACCCTCAGGCGTACTTCCGCCTCTGGGGCGTCGACACGGACTACCGGACCGCCGGCGGCCTCGCCGCGCCCGAACGCCCCGCGCCGCCGCGCACCGTCCACCTGCTCCAGCGCAAGACCACCAAGGTCGGCGCCGGGCTCGGCAAGACCACCGGCTGGATCCACCGCACCGAGCTCAAGCACCGCGGCGTCACCATGGTCCCGGGCGTGCGCTACGACCGGATCGACGACGCCGGACTGCACGTCACCGTCGACGGCGAGTCCACCGTGCTGGAGGTCGACACGGTGGTCCTGTGCACGGGCCAGGAGCCGAGTCGCGGCCTGTACGAGGAGCTGGTCGCCGCCGGCCGCAGCGTCCACCTCGTCGGCGGCGCCGACGTGGCCGCCGAACTGGACGCCAAGCGCGCCATCAAGCAGGGCACCGAGATCGCGGCGGCACTGTAGGCGGTGAGAGGGCCGTCCCTAGGATGAGGCCATGTCACTCCCGCACGCGATCCTCACCGCCCTGGTCGAAAAGCCGTCGTCGGGGCTGGAGCTGACCCGCCGGTTCGACCGGTCGATCGGATACTTCTGGTCGGCCACGCACCAGCAGATCTACCGCGAGCTGGGAAAACTGGAGGCCGACGGCCTGATCCGGGCCGTGCCGGGGCAGCAGCCGGCCCGCGGGCAGAAGAAGTCCTACGAGGTGCTGCCGGCGGGCCGGGAGGAACTGGCCCGCTGGACCGCGACCCCGCAGGACCCCAAGCCCCTGCGGGACGCCATGCTGTTGCGGCTGCGGGCGGCGGCCGTGGTCGGAACCACCGGCATCGAGACGGACCTGCGCCGCCATCTGGAGCTGCACGAGCGGCAGTTGGCCGAGTACGAGGAGATCGAGAGGCGGGACTTCCCTCCGGAGCGGGACAGCACCGAGGACCGGCTGCGACACCTGGTCCTCCGCGCGGGCATCGACCTGGAGACCTTCTGGACCCAGTGGCTCAGGCACGCGCTGGCGGAGGTCGGCGAACTGCCGGGCGAGGGCGAGCGGGCCTGAGCGCCGCACGGGCTCTCAACCGCACGGGCTCTCAACCCCACGGGCTCTCAACCGTCCGGGCTCAGAACCGGTACGGCTTCGAGCGCCGGCGCAGGAACCAGGCCGCCGCGATGACCCCGGTGCCGACGAGCGCGCCGCCCGCCACCAGGGTGGCCGTGCCGTAGTCCTGGACGGCCCCGCCGAGACCGCCCAGCACGCCGCGTGACGCGGAGGCGGTGGGCGAGGGCGACGGCGAGGCGGAGCGGGTGGGCGAGGGCGCCGGCGACACGATGACGGTCTGGGCGCCGGCGGTGCTGTTGTTGGAGCACATGACGACGACGGTGTAGGTCCCCGGGCTGATCCCCGACCAGCTGGCGCCCTGCCCGGTGCTGTTCCCGGTCAGCGCCACCTGGCGTCCCTGGGCGAAGTCCCCCTGACTGCCGGTGATGAGCGAGGCGGTGCCCCAGCTGCCGTTGAGCTGGGCGCAGGCGGTGGTGGTGACCGACACCGTGGTCCCGGTGGTGCTCACCGAGATCCCCGGGCCCGCGGCGGCGGGCCCGGCGGTCAGGGCGACGGGCAGCGCGGCGGCTGCCACGGTCAGGCCGGAGCGGAGGAGTGGCGAAGAGATGCGCATGTGGACTGCCCTCCGGCGGCACGGTCGGCGGTACGTCCCATGCGCCGCCGGGATCGGAAACGCCCGTGCTGCCTCACGGGAAGCCAACAGCGCGGCGCCCGCCCCCGCATGCGGAGCGCGACCGGCCAGGTGACGCGCTCCCCGCCCGGCGCACGGCCGCCCGTGTCACCCGCCCGCCCCCGTCGTCACCTCCCGCTCCGCCGAGAAGCCGCCCCAGGTGCCGTCCGGCAGCCTGGCCCGCACCCGCACCCGGTGCGTGACGCCGGTCTCCCGCCCCGCGTAGAAGCTGTACTCGGCCCGGTCGCGCGGCGCCTCGTCGCCGTAGACGAGGGACGTCGCCGGACGGCCGTCCAGGTGGATCTGGTACTCCGTCACCACCCCGTCCGTGCGCGGCGGGGTCCAGGTGAGGTCGATGTAGTAGGCCCCGTCGGCGTGACGGGAGGCCGCGCGCAGGGCCTCGGGCGCGGTGGCGCGGCCGTCGTCGGAGCCGGGAGTGGTGAGCCGTACGACGGCGCCGGCGGGGGAGACGTTGTCGGCGGCGTCCCGCGCCCGGACCGTGAAGGAGTAGCGGGTGCCCGGACGCAGTCCCGTGACCACGGCCGCCGTCTGTCCGCCGCCGACGCTGTGCACCTTCGTCTCGCCCTGGTACACGTCGTACGACGCCACCGCGCGGTCGTCGGTCGCGGCGGACCAGGTGAGCTGGACCGCCCGGCTGCCCACCGCCCGGCCGCGCGTGTCCCCCGGACGCGTCGGCGCCGAGTCGTCGGTGACCGCGGCGGGGGTGGTCGCCCGCACCTCGCGGCTGGGTGGCCCGAGCCGCCCGTCGGCGTCGCGGGCCCGCACGGTGAACGCGTAGGCCGTCGAGGGGGCCAGCCGGGTGACGTCCACCATGCGGTCGGCGGCGGGCACCTCCTCGACCATCGCGCCGCCGCGGTACACCTCGTACGCCTCGACCCCGTCGACCGCGTTCCACATCACGTGCACCGTCGTCGCGCTGCCCGCCTCGGCGGTGACGCCCGTCGGCGCCCCGGGGGGCGGGCCGTTCTGCCCGCCGTCGCCGCCCGTGCCCCAGCCGCAGGAGGCGACCAGGGCGAGGGATGCGCAGAGCAGGGCGCAGCGGCGAGGGACGGGGGGGAGGGGAGCGGGGGAGGGGGCGGCGGGAACGGGGACGTCTCGCACGGGCGCTGCCTCCTGGGTGACTTCGGACGGAGTCGCCGGGTCGGCTGGGCCGGCTGGGCCGGCGACGGCAGGGCGGCAATGGTCCGGACCAATATGACGTCAGTGACGCGATCACATCAAGAGGGCGTGCCCCGTCCGGCCCACAAAAGGTGGCGGCGCGAGTGATTCGGGGACAGATGTGGCCGAGTGACCGTCCATGTCCCCCAGGAGAGGCCTCAACGTGCGTGTCCAGTCGCTGACACTGGTCGCGGCCAGCGTCGCCCTGCTCGCCCCCACGACGTTTCCCGACGCCGCGTCTCCGCCCCGGCCCGGCCCCCGGGTCCCGTTCGGCTCCGGCCACCAGTCGCACGGCGGACCGGACCGCGCCGACCGCTCCGCGCGCCGGACGGGACCGGTGCCGCCGCAGGACGCGCCGGTTCCGGAGGCCGCCGTGCTCCCCGAGTACAAGGCCGCGCCCGGAGCCGGCGCCCGGAGCGAGGGACCCGTCCGCGCCGCCGACCTGCTGGCCAGAGTGCGCGACTGCGCCCCCGTCTCCAAAGGCCACTACCGCAGCGACGCCGGCGCGCCGGCCGACATCCCGGTCTGCGGCGCGCGGGGCGCCGTGTACTGGCAGGCCGACCTGGACGTCGACTGCGACGGTCGGGCCGGCGACCGCTGCAACAGCCGAACCGACCCGCACTTCACACCCGCCACCGCCTACACCCAGTCGGACGGCAGCCCCCTGGACGCCGAACGGCTCCCCTACGTCGTGGTGCCGCAGCCCAGCGACATCTGGGACCACCGCGCCGACGACGTCCGGGGCGGATCGGTCGCGGCCGTCGTCCACGGCGACCGGGTGCGGTACGCCGTCGTCGGCGACGTCGGCCCGTGCGAGCTCATCGGCGAGGCCTCCTACGCCGCCGCCGAATCGCTCGGCATCCCTGCCGACCCGCACGCGGGCGGTACCGACTCCGGCGTGACGTACATCGTCTTCAAGGGCAGCGAGGTGGAGCCGATCGAGGACGTGGCCGCCGCCGAGAAGACGGGGGAGCGGCTCGCGCGGGAGTTCGTGGACGGCGGGTGACGGGCGGGCGTCCCGGGCGCGGGGCGGGGAGGATGCCCGCCCCGCGCCCGGCGCGCGCGGCGCGGCGGTTCCGGGTCACGCCTTCCGGTAGGAGTACGCCTCCGCGGCCGCCGCCTCGACGGCCTCCAGGCCGGCGCCCGTCGAGGCCGTGACGACGGCGGCCACCGCGCCCTCGACGAACGGGGCGTCCACCAGCCGGGTGTTCTCCGGGAGTTCGTCGCCCTCGGCGAGCAGCGCCTTCACCGTGAGCACAGCGCTGCCCAGGTCGGTGAGGACGGCGACGCCGGCGCCCCGGTCCACGGACGCGGCGGCCGCCGAGACCAGCTCGGAGCTGGTGCCGAACTCCCCGGACGCCGTACCGCCCGCCGGGGCGACGGGCACCGCGGCGCCGCCGCCCGACAGGGCCTTCGCCAGTTCCGCCACCGACGCGGCGACCTGGGCGCTGTGCGACACCAGCACGATCCCGACCAGCTTCTCGTCACTCACCGGATGCCTCCTCCAGTGCGGCGAACAGCAGCGCGGCGGACGTGGCGCCGGGGTCCTGGTGCCCGATGCTGCGCTCGCCCAGATAGCTCGCCCTGCCCTTGCGGGCCTGTAGGGGAGTGGTCGCCTCGGCCCCTTCCTGAGCCGCCGCACGGGCCGCGGCGAACGAGTCACCGAGGGCGTCCACGGCGGGCACCAGGGCATCGATCATGGTCTTGTCGCCCGGCTGGGCGCCGCCGAGCGTCCGGACCGCGTCCACGCCCGTCCGCAGCGCCTCGGCCAGTTGCGCCGGGCTCACCTCGGCGCCGTCCCCGAGCGCCTTGCCACTGCGGCGCAGCAGCGTCCCGTACAGCGGACCCGAGGCGCCGCCGACCGTGGAGATCAGTTGCCGCCCGGCGAGGGTGAGGACCGCCCCGGGCGTGCCGGGTGCCTCCTTCTCCAGCGTGGCCGCCACGGCCGTGAACCCCCGCTGGAGGTTGCTGCCGTGGTCGGCGTCGCCGATGGGTGAGTCGAGGGCGGTGAGCCGTTCCGCCTCACGGTCGACCAGCGTGGCGGCCGCCGTCATCCAGCGGCGGAAGAAGTCGGCGTCGAGCACAGGATCTCCTTGCCTGGTAGGTACGTTCTGGTCCCTTCCCCGTCCACCGTCACATGCCCCACCTCAGACCCGGCGTCCGCACCGGCGCGTCCCACAGTCCGAGCAGCTCCTCGTCGATCTCGCACAGGGTGACCGAGGCACCGGCCATGTCCAGGGAGGTGACGTAGTTGCCGACGAGGGTGCGGGCGACGGCGACACCGCGCTCGCCGAGCACCCGCTGCACCTCGGCGTTGAAGCCGTACAGCTCCAGCAGCGGCGTGGCGCCCATGCCGTTGACCAGCACCAGCACGGGGTTGCGCGGGCTGAGGTCGGCCAGCACCGCGTCGACGGCGGCCTCGGCGATCTCGCCCGAGGTCATCATCGGGCGCCGCTCCCGGCCGGGCTCCCCGTGGATGCCGACGCCCAGCTCCAGCTCACCGGCCGGCAGGTCGAAGGTGGGGCTGCCCTTGGCGGGCGTGGTGCAGGCACTGAGCGCGACGCCGAAGCTGCGGGAGCCGTCGTTCACCTGACGGGCGATCGCCTCCACCCGCTCCAGCGGCCGGCCCTGGTCCGCCGCGGCCCCGGCGATCTTCTCCACGAACAGCGTCGCCCCCGTGCCGCGCCGCCCGGCCGTGTAGAGGCTGTCCGTCACCGCCACGTCGTCGTCGACCAGCACCTTGGCCACCTGGATGCCCTCGTCCTCGGCCAGTTCGGCGGCCATGTCGAAGTTGAGCACGTCGCCGGTGTAGTTCTTGACGACGAACAGGACCCCGGCCCCGCTGTCCACGGCCGCCGCGGCCCGCACCATCTGGTCCGGCACCGGCGAGGTGAACACCTCACCCGGGCAGGCCGCCGACAGCATCCCGGGCCCCACGAACCCCCCGTGCAGCGGCTCGTGCCCGGAGCCCCCGCCGGACACCAGGGCCACCTTCCCGGCGACGGGAGCGTCCCGCCGCACGATCACCCGGTTCTCGACGTCCACCGTCAACTCGGGATGGGCGGCCGCCATACCGCGCAGCGCGTCGGCGACGACGGTTTCGGGAACGTTGATCAGCATCTTCATGGGTGCCTCCTGGGAAGAGTGGCAGGCCTGGCGGCCGGGCGAGCCATGGCCGAGGTGACGCTGTCGGCAGTATCCGTCCTCCTGCAGCGAAGGTCACGCGCGCGAGCGGCACGGGCGCGCCCCGGCCCCCGCGCCCGCCGTCCGTCGTACCCGTACGGAGCCCCTCTCAGAAAGCTCCCAGGAATCACTCCGAAACCGGTCAAGAGCAGGTGCGACCCTTGCCCCGTTCAGATGGTCGGCGACATGACCGGGGGCCGCTCGTGGTGGCAGGGGTTCTCGCCTCCCGCGCCGCCGCCGGCTGTCGATCGTGCACTCCGTCGTGGCGGCCCACGGCGGCGACGCCCAGATCGACACCGTCCCGGGGCGCACCCGGAACCGTGTCTTCTCGTCGACGATGGGCCCTGGACGTGTCCGAGCAACCCGTCCCGTCGAGCGGAGGGCGCCCTGCCCGCCTCCCGAGCGGCCCGGTTGCGACCGGCGGCCCTGCGCCCGTCGTTGGTCGGGCGGCGGCACCGGAATCGGCAATCGCCGGGGTCCACGGTGTGCTGACCTGGCGCCAGCCCGAGTCGGCGGCCTTCATCAGCGTCCTGTACGCCGACGGGGCGGCCCGGCCGTTCCGACGTTCCCGAGTACGCCGCCGAGCTGTCCCGACGGGTCGAGCGGGCCCTGCCGGCCCACCCGGGCGTCGGCAGCCTGGGGGCGGCTGCTCGGTGTCGAGGTGGAACCGGTGCGTCCCTTCGGCGGGTGACGGGCGCGGTCAGCCGCCGTTGGGCTGCCCGGCCACCGCCGGCCTGACGTCCTGCCAGGAACCGGGGGTGAACGCCCCGTCCTCGTCGTCGCCTGATGACCGGAAGACCCCCGGCCCCGCGAACCGGCGTACAGCGGACATCGGTTGGGCGCGGGCGTCAGGCGGGCTGCCAGACTTCGGCCAGCGCCGACGTGGTCAGCACGCCGTCGGGGGGTCCCTGTCCGGCCAGGTGGCCGTCGCGGAGCAGGAGGCACGCGTCCGCCGAGCGGGCGGCCTGGAGGTCGTGAGTGGCCTGGACGACGGTCACGCCGTCGGCGACCAGCTCCGTGAGCAGCGTCGCGATGCGCTCCCTGGCCTCGGGGTCGAGCCCCGTGGTCGGTTCGTCCAGCAGCAGGAGGTCCGACTCCTGGGCCAGCCCCTGGGCGACGAGGACGCGTTGGCGCTGTCCGCCCGACAGTTCCCCGAGCTGGCGCCCGGCGAGGTCGGCGACGTGCAGCCGGTCGAGGGCCGAGTCCACGCTCGCGCGGTCCTGGCGGGTCAGCCGGCGCCACGGGCCGCGCTCGCCCCAGCGTCCCATCTCCACGGTCTGCCGGACGGTCAGCGGCAGGGCGTCCGCGACGGCACCGCGCTGCGGCACGAAGGCCGGCGGCCGGTCGCCGTCGTGGTGCACCTCTCCCGCTGTCGGCCCGATCACACCGGCCAGGACGCCGAGCAGCGTCGACTTCCCGCTGCCGTTCGGGCCGACGAGGGCCGTGGCGGCGAACGCCGGTATGTCGGCGGTTATGCGGTGGAGCACCGGACGGCCCGGATAGCCGGCGCTCAGCCGACTGAAGCGGACGCGTGTCGTCCGTCGGGTGGGAGGGGCCGGCGAAGGACGCGGTTTGGTGAACATGATTTTCATTGTAGTGTCCTCGCATGGAGTGGTTGACAGCCCCGTTCGAAGTGACGTTCGTCCAGCGCGCCCTGTGGGGCGGCATCCTCGTGTCCGCCATCTGCGCGCCGGCCGGTACCTGGGTGGTGCTCAGGGGGATGGCCTTCCTCGGGGACGCCATGTCCCACGGGCTGCTGCCCGGGGTCGCGCTGGCCGCGCTGCTCGGCGGAAATCCGCTGGTGGGCGCGGTGGCGAGCGCGACCGTCATGACGGCGGGCGTCACCGCGCTCGGGCGCACGCCGAGGCTGTCCCAGGACACCGGCATCGGACTGTTGTTCGTCGGCATGCTGTCGCTGGGCGTGATCATCGTCTCGCGCTCGCAGTCCTTCGCCGTGGATCTGACCGGCTTCCTCTTCGGCGACGTCCTCGCCGTCCGGGAACAGGACCTGCTTCTGCTGGGCGCAGCCCTGCTGGTGGCCCTGGCCGTCTCGGTCCTCGGCCACCGCGCCTTCCTCGCCCTCGCGTTCGACCCGCGCAAGGCCCACACGCTCGGCCTGCGCCCCCGTCTCGCGCACGCGGTGCTGCTCGGCCTGCTGGGCATGGCGATCGTCGCCTCGTTCCACATCGTGGGGACCCTGCTGGTCCTCGGACTGCTCATCGCCCCGCCGGCGGCGGCCCTGCCCTGGGCGCGCGGCGTCCGCGGCGTCATGGTCCTGGCCGCGCTCCTGGGCACCGTCGCCACCTTCGGAGGCCTGCTCCTGTCCTGGCACCTGGGCACCGCCGCCGGCGCGACCGTCTCGGCACTCGCGGTGAGCCTCTTCTTCCTCTCCCACGTCGCGTCCGGCCTCCGCCACCGCCGCGCGCGCCCCGCAGCCGTTCCCGCTCCGGCACCAGTCGACTGAAGGAAAAGCAGACGCGATGGCCCTGACCCTCCGAACGAACACCACCACGCGGGCATCGACCGCACTCGTCCTCACCGCCCTCCTCGCCGCGGGCTGCGCCCAGGGAGCCGACGACAAGTCCGCCCCGGCCGGCAGCCCACCGAGCGCCACCCCGCACGGATACGTCGAGGGAGCGAAGGAGTCCGCCGAGCAGCAGTCCCGTCTCCTGCTCGGCGACCCTGGCAGCGGCGACACCCGGGTCCTCGACCTCATCACCGGCGAGGCGCACACGACCGCGGACGTGGCGGGCGCGACCCGGCTGGCCTCCGACGGCCGCTTCGGCTACTTCGACACCCCCCGCGGTACGCACGTGGTCGACACCGGCGCCTGGACGGTCGACCACGGCGACCACGTGCACTACTACCGGGCGGCGATACGCGACGTCGGCGACCTCCCCGTGGGCCCGCGCGCCGAGGTCCGCAGCGACGCCACCGTGACCGCCGTGACCGGCCGGGACGGCAGGACCAGGCTGTACGACCGGACGGAGCTGGAGCACGGCGAGGTCCCGTCCGCCCGGACCCTCGCCGGAGTGCACTCCGGCCCCGTGGTGCCCTACGAGGAACACCTGCTCGCGCTCACCGGCGACGGCCGCTCCACGAAGCTCACCGTGTACGACCGCGAGGGCGGGCGCGTCGCCGCGCCGGACGCGGAGTGCGAGGAACCCCGCGGCGACGCGGTCACCCGCCGCGGACTGGTCCTCGGATGTGCCGACGGCGCCCTGCTCGTCAGCGCGGCCGACGGCGCCTTCACCGCGGAGAGGATCCCGTACGGCGAGGAGGTGCCCGCGAAGGAGCGGGCCACCGCCTTCCGGCACCGGGCCGGCAGCGACACCCTCACGGCACCGGCCGGCGACCGCGCCGTGTGGGTCCTGGACGTCACCGACCGCACCTGGAAGCGGGTGGAGACCGGGCCGGTCGTCGCCGCCAACACGGCGGGGGAGGGCTCCGCGCTGCTCGTCCTGGAGACCGACGGCGCGCTGCACGGGTACGACATCGCCACGGGCAGGGAGACCTCCACCACCGAGCCGCTCACCGCCGCCCCCCGGAAGACCGGCGCCGGCGGACCCGTCATCGAGGTGGACCGCAGCCGCGCCTACGTCAACGACCCGGCGGGCAAGCGGGTGTACGAGGTCGACTACAACGACGGCCTGCGCATCGCCCGCACCTTCGACCTGGACATCGAGCCCCGCCTGATGACGGAGACCGGCCGATGAGGGGCAGCAAGCGCGCCCGGGTCGGCGTCGCCCGGCTGCGCAGCCTGCTGATGGGCCTGCTCGCCCTGACCACGGCGGCCGCCGCCACCGCGTGCGCCACCACCGACGACCGGGCCCGCATCGTCGTGACCACCAACATCCTCGGTGACGTCACCCGGCAGATCGTCGGCGACGAGGCCGAGGTCACCGTCCTGATGAAACCGAACGCGGACCCGCACTCCTTCGGCCTGTCGGCGGTCCAGGCGGCCGAACTGGAGGCCGCCGACCTGGTGGTCTTCAACGGCCTCGGCCTGGAGGAGAACGTACTGCGGCACGTGGACGCCGCCCGCGAGGCCGGCGTGGCCACCTTCGAGGTCGGCGAGGCCGTCGACCCGCTCACCTTCCGCGCGAGCGAGGACGGCGGCCCCGCCGACGGGGCCGGACAGCCGGACCCGCACTTCTGGACCGACCCGGACCGGATGCGCAAGGCGGCCGGTCTCATGGCCGACCAGGTGGTGGAGCACGTGGACGGCGTGGACGAAACGGCGATACGCGCCAACGCCGCCCGCTACGACGCACGACTCGCGGAGCTGTCCACCTGGATGGCGGATTCCTTCGACCGCATCCCCGACGACGAGCGCGCCCTGGTCACCAACCACCACGTCTTCGGCTACCTCGCCGAACGCTTCGGCTTCCGCGTCATCGGTGCCGTGATCCCCAGCGGCACGACGCTGGCTTCGCCCAGCTCCTCCGACCTGCGCTCGCTCACCCGGGCCATGGAAGAGGCCGGGGTACGCACCGTGTTCGCCGACTCCTCCCGGCCCAAGCGGCTGGCCGAGGTGCTGCGCACGGAACTGGGCGGCGACGTACGGGTCGTCGAGCTGTACTCGGAGTCGCTGACCGCGAAGGGCGAGGGCGCCGACACCTACCTGCGGATGATGCGCGCCAACACCGCCGCCATGACCGACGGCCTGACCGCCTCCCCGGCCGGCGGCTGACTCCGCCTCGCCTTCCCCCACCAGTTTCCGGCCGACCGGCCGGCAGTACCCCCTCCCGCATCACACGCCGCCCAGCGCGGCCCGGAAAGGAACACACCGGTGAACAAGTCGATACGCAACAGAACCCTCACGGGGACGGCCCTCGCCCTCGCGGTGTCCACGGTGCTGACCGCCTGCGGCAGCGGCGACGGGGCCTCGTCCTCCTCGTCCGACGCCAAGGCGAAGGACACCGCGAGCGCCACGCCCGCCGCCACGGTCACGGACCCGCTGGTGGCCACCTTCGACGGCGGCCTCTACATCCTGGACGGCGAGAGCCTGAAGCTGACCCGGACCATCGAGCTGCCCGGGTTCAACCGGGTCAACCCCGCCGGGGACGACGACCACGTCATCGTCTCCACCGACAGCGGCTTCCGTGTCCTGGACGCGGCGGACCAGACCCTCACCGACATCGAGTACCCGGGCGCCAAGCCCGGCCACGTCGTACGCCACGCCGGCAAGACGGTCCTCTTCACCGACGGCACCGGCCAGGTCAACGTCTTCGACCCGGCCGGCCTCGGCACCGGCGAGAAGCCGCCGGGCCGCACCCACACCACGGCCGAGGCCCACCACGGCGTCGCCATCGAGCTGGCGAACGGCGAGCTCCTCACCACCATCGGCGACGAGGAGAAGCGCACCGGAGCCCTCGTCCTGGACGAGAACGGCGAGGAGATCGCCCGCAACGAGAACTGCCCCGGCGTGCACGGTGAGGCGGCGGCCGAGGGCGAGGCGATCGCCGTCGGCTGCGAGGACGGAGTACTGCTCTACAAGGACGGCCGGTTCACCAAGGTGGACGCCCCCGACGCCTACGGCCGGATCGGCAACCAGGCCGGCAGCGACGCCTCGCCCGTCCTGCTGGGCGACTACAAGACCGACCCGGACGCGGAGCTGGAGCGGCCCACGCGGATATCGCTGATCGACACGGAGAAGGCGGAGCTGCGCCTGGTCGACCTCGGCACCAGCTACTCGTTCCGCTCGCTGGCCCGCGGACCGCACGGCGAGGCACTCGTGCTCGGCACCGACGGCGCGATCCACGTCATCGACCCGGTCAGCGGCAAGGTCACCCAGAAGATCCCCGCCGTGGGCGCGTGGCAGGAGCCGCTGGACTGGCAGCAGCCGAGGCCCACGCTCTTCGTCCGCGACCACACCGCCTACGTCTCCGAGCCGAGCACGAGGGGCCTGCACGCCATCGACCTGGAGTCGGGCGAGAAGGTCGGGTCCGTGACGCTCCCGAAGGGCACCAACGAACTGTCGGGCGTCGTCGCCGGGCACTGACCCCGCACTCCCGCGCGGTCACGAGCGCGGCGGGCCGCCCGGTCTCCGGGCGACCCGCCCCCGTCCGTAGGGCACACTCGGACGGAGGGGGGCCGTACCTGCGGATCACTGCGAGGCCCGCATGCTCGATGTGCCGTTCTGGCTCTGGACAGTCTTCGCCGCGACCGTGGTCGTGTCGCTCGTCGTCGACCTCCTGGCCCACCGCAGCGCCCACGTCATCGGGTTCAAGGAGGCGGCGGCCTGGAGCGGACTGTGGGTGGGACTCGCCCTCGTCTTCGGCGCGGTCGTCTTCCTGGTGCTCGGCGGGACGGCGGGAACCGAGTACACCACCGCGTGGCTGCTGGAGAAGAGCCTCTCCGTCGACAACCTCTTCGTCTTCGCGCTGATCTTCGCCTACTTCAAGGTGCCCCGCGAATACCAGCACCGCGTCCTGTTCTTCGGGGTCATCGGCGCCCTGGTGTTCCGCGGTCTCTTCCTGGCCGCGGGTGTCGCCGTGGTCAGCCGGTTCACCGCTGTCCTGTTCGTCTTCGCGGCCGTCCTCTTCTACAGTGTGTACAAGATCCTCAAGGGCGAGGAGGAGAGCTTCGACCCGGGCCGGAGCTTCGCCGTCCGCCTGCTGCGCAAGTTCGTCCCCGTGCGGGACGAGTACGCGGGGCAGCATTTCTTCGTCAAGGAGGCGGGGAAGCGGGTGGCGACGCCCCTGCTGGCCGTCGTCGCCGCGATCGAGGCGGCCGACCTGATCTTCGCCGTGGACAGCGTGCCGGCCGTGCTCGCCGTCAGCGACGAGACCTTCATCGTCTACACCAGCAACGCGTTCGCCATCCTCGGCCTCAGGGCCCTGTACTTCATGCTGTCGGGCCTGCTGGACCGCTTCCACTACCTGAGTACGGGCCTGGCCGTCATCCTCGGCTTCATCGGCGTCAAGCTCATCCTCCAGGCGAGCCACGAGATGATCAGCAAGTCCATCCCCGAGATCCCCTCCACGGTGAGCCTGGCCGTGATCGTCGTGGTCCTGACGGTGTCGGTGGTCATGAGTTTGCGGCGCCCACAGAAGTCCCCGTAAGTCCCCGTGACGGCCGCGTCGGCGTCCCACTGTCCCTTTCGCCCATTCGAACGTAAAATGGCGGCAAAGGCTTTTCAAAGCTCTCGCTGGTGTTGGTGAGAAATCATGACCAGTCACATGCAGAAGACGAAGACCCAGCGCACGAAAACGCAGCACACCGATTCGCCGCGCGAGGACGTCTGCCCCCGCTGCGGCCACCACGTGCCCCCGGAGGTCTCGCGCCACAAGACCCTCGGCATCTACGTCCCGGTATGGCGCCGGGGCACCTGCCTGAATCCCGACTGCCCCGAGTCCGGCCGGGAGCGGCACCCGTAGCCCGGGGCCGCCGGCTCAGCCGACGGCGGGACCGGTGACGGCCCGGCCCTCGCGGTCGTAGGGCCAGACGTTGGTCCGGCAGCCGTGCAGGCCCTTGATCTGCTGCATCATCACCGGGGCGGGACGCCCCGCCCCGGGACAGCCCTCGTGGCCGTGGCCGAGGAAGTGCCCGACCTCGTGGTTGATGATCAGCGCGCGGTAGGACGTCACGTCGTCGGCGTAGTACTGCGTCGCCAGCAGCCACCGCTTGAGGTTGACCATGACGTCCTGACCGACGTTGCAGTTGACCTCGCCGCCGGTGTCCAGACCGTACTGGCCGCATATGTCGTCCACGGTCCCCGCCGTGGCCAGCCGCACCCGGAAGTCGGAGGTGCCGCCTGACACCCGACGGAACCCCGTCCGCCCGTCGGCCGTCCAGCCGCGCTCGTCGGCCAGGATCCGCTCCACCTCGGCCGCCACCTCCGGCGCCGCGATCCCGATGCCGTCCTCGACCTGCACGACGTAGGTGAGCGTCCGTCCGCTCCCGCCGACCCGGTCACCGCCGCCCTGGGCGGTGACGAACGTCCCGGGGCCCGACGACGGGATGGAGTCGGCCTCCACGGAGTCGTCCCCCGTTCCTTCCTCCGCCTCCTCCTCCGCCTTTTCCTCCGTCTCGGCGGCCTCGGGTGCGGACGGTGTGCCGGAGCCCGGCGCGGACGGTCCGGACGCGTCCGCGCGGCCGCCGGAGGACGCGGACCGTTCCCCGAGGACCAGGCCGCCGGCGAGCAGCAGCACGACACCGGCCACGAGCCCCGCCCACAGGAGCGGAGCCCTGCCGCCCCGCCTGCGGCGGACCCGGCTTCCGCGGCGATGGGACGCGCCGGAGGACGAGGAGGGGTTCGATCGGTGCACGTTCATGATCACGAAGCGTGCCCGGTGCGTGTGATCGCCCATGGACGGCTTTTGGACCGCTGTGTAACAGCCGTGACCCGCACGCGGGCGTTCGCACGTACATCCGCATACTGAGACCCATGCCGAGGGTTCTGATCATCGAAGACGACCGCGCCGTCCGGGAGGGCGTGCGCCTGGCCCTGCGCCGCCAGGGACACGAGGTCGCCGCGGCGGCGACGGGCGAGGAGGGGCTGGAGCAGCTGCGGTCGTTCCGGCCCGACGCCGTCGTCCTCGACCTGATGCTGCCCGGCATGCCCGGTCTGGAGGTGTGCCGCCGCATCCGCGCGCACGACCAGGTGCCGATCATCATGGCCACCGCCCGCGGCGACGACACGGACATCGTGGTCGGACTGGAGTCGGGGGCCGACGACTACGTGGTCAAGCCGGTCCGCGCCCGCGTACTGGACGCCCGCATCCGCGCGGTGCTGCGCCGGGTGGGCGGCGCCGCGGACGAGAACGGCACCGCCCGCGTCGAACACCACGGTGACCTGGTCATCGACCGGGCCGGCCTCACCGTCACCCACCAGGGACGGCCGGTCGCCCTCGGCCCCTCCGAACTCCGGTTGCTGCTGACCCTGTCCGCCTCCGCCGGGCAGGTCTTCAGCCGCCAGCAGCTTCTGGAAGCCGTCTGGGAGCACAGCTACCACGGCGACGCGCGACTGGTGGACGCCTGCGTCAAGCGCCTGCGGTCCAAGATCGGAGAACCGGCCGGCAGTCCCCGCTACGTCCACACCGTGCGCGGCTTCGGCTACCGCTTCGGGCCCCGATGAGAATGCCCCGCGTGCCGCGCGCGCTGAACGGGCTGCGCGTGCGGCTGGTCGTGGCCTTCACCCTCGTAGCCGTCGTCGCCACGGTGACCACCGGAGCCCTGACCTTCCGCGAGGCGCGCACCGGGGTCCTGCAGCAGAGCCAGGACACGGTGATCGAGGACTTCCGGCACCGCGTCAACACCCTGGTCCCCAACTACCGCTTCCCGCCCGACGAGGCGGACCTCCAGACGTTCGCCGCCGACGTGTCGCGCGGCGGCCGGTCCCAGAACTGGCGGGTGCTGGTCGCCTACCGGCAGGCGACCGCGACGTCCGAGACCGGCGACGCGTTCCGCGAACTGTCACCGGAGATGCGCGAGTCCGTGCGCACCCGCCGGGCCACGGTGTTCCAGCGCGTGACGCGGGACGGCCACTCCGCACTGGTCGTCGGGATGCCCGTCACCTTCGCCGGCGACTACAGCACCGAACGGCCCGCCTCGGGGCTGGAGGTCTACCTCACCGTGCCGCAGCGCGAGGAGCAGGGCTACGTCGACGCGCTGGTCTCCGCCATCGAACGCGCCACCGTGCCCGCCCTGGCCCTGGCCGTCCTGATCGCGCTCCTGGCCGCGCGCGGTGTGCTGCGCCCGGTGCGGGCCCTGCGGCGGGCCACCCGCAGCATCGCCGAGGGCCGCCTCGACACCCGGCTCGCGGTCCAGGGCTCCGACGAACTCGCCGACCTGTCCCGCACCTTCAACGAGACGGCGGCCGCGCTGGAGGGGTCGGTGGCGGAACTGCGGCGCATGGAGGCCGGCGCGCGCCGTTTCGCCGCGGACGTCTCCCACGAGCTGCGCACCCCGCTGGCGGCGATGTCGGCGGTCACGGACGTACTGGACGAGGACGCGGCCGGCCTGGACGAGGACACCGCGACGGCCGTGCGCCTCATCAGCGAGGAGACCACGAAGCTGGCCGGCCTGGTGGACGACCTGATGGAGATCTCCCGGTTCGACGCGGGCGCCGCCGCCCTGCACCTGGACGACATCGACCTCGCCGAGTCCGTACGGCGCACGCTCGCCACCCGCGGCTGGCCGGACACCGTACGGACCAGCCTGCCCGGACCGGGCGAGCTGCGCGGCCGGGTCGACCCGCGCCGCCTCGACGTGATCGTCGCCAACCTCGTCGCCAACGCACTGCGCCACGGCGCCCCGCCCGTCCGCCTCGGCCTGCGCGAGGAGCACGACCCCCGGGCGGGCAGGCAGGCGGTCATCGAGGTCCACGACGGCGGGGACGGCATCCCCGACGACGTCCTGCCGCAGGTCTTCGACCGCTTCTACAAGTCGGACAGCGCCCGCGTCCGGAGCGAGGGCAGCGGCCTCGGACTGGCCATCACCACCGAGAACGTACGCCTGCACGGCGGCACCGTCCGCGCGGCCAACCATCCGGACGGCGGCGCCGTCTTCACGGTCGTCCTCCCGCTGCGGCCGCGGGGCGCCGGGGACCGCACCACGCACACGGACGAGGAGGACCGGCCATGAACCCGCGACGCAGGATCGCCCTCACCCTCCTGTGCGGGGCGCTGCTCCCGCTCTCCGCCTGCGGCATCCCCGCGACCGGCGTGGTGGAGGCGGGGGAGCCCGCGACCGGCGTCCGGGGCCCGGACGGGACCCCCACCCCGACACAGGCACCGTCCGAGGCCGTGCCGGCCGCCGCGGTCCCGCTCTACTTCGTGGCGGACGGCGACCTGGTGGCGGTGACGCGCACGGTGATCGGCGCGACCGACCTCGGCAGCGCCGTCCTCATGCTGTTCAAGGGGCCGGACGCCGAGGAGCGGGGACGGGGGCTGACGACCGAACTGCCGCCGGCCGCCGAGGCGCCCACCGTCCGCGCCGACGGAGCGGCGGTCGTCGTCCAGCTGCCGAAGGGGACGGGGAGCCTCAGCGAGACGGCCGTCGACCAGCTGGCCTGCACGGTCGCCGTCGCCCGCCTGCGCCAGGACCCGGCCCTCGGCAGCGCTCAGGTGACCGTGGAACAGCCCGGCGGGCGGCTCGCCGGCCGGTCCAGCGACGACTGCCCGACCGGCGCGGACGACAGCACGGGGGACATCGGCAAAAGCACGGGCGGACACACCACCGGAGGCTGACCGCACGCCCGGGCGCGCTCACAGGCAACCCGAATCAACTCGTTCCCCTCCTCCTCCAACGAGGGCCGTCCGCACCGGCGGAGCCCCGAACCGAGGTATTGAGGAGCGGATTCTTGATACGTGCTCGAAGGACATGGGCCGCCGCGGCGGCGGCCCTGACCCTGCTGGGAGTGGCGCCTGCCGCCGCCCACGCCGCACCCCGACCGCCGAGCACCACCTCCGTCCCGGAGACCTGGGCCGGCACCGCGGACCTCCCGCCCGGCTGGCGGGTCACCGGCACCGGTGACGAGAGAGCCCTCCAGTGGCGCTCCCCGAGGAACGTCCCGCACGGCGACGCCCGGGTGGAGTTCCACGCCGGCGGCCGCCTGCTCGGCGTACCGGAACCGGACGACGACGGCCGCACCTTCCGCTTACCCCTGCACGACACCGAACCGGCCGCCCTCGACGGGCTGGCGGACCTCCAGGTCCTGGCCGCCGGCCGCCGCCTCGACGAGGAACCCGGCGCCCCGGCCCGCGAGCGCCGCCCCTCCCAGGCACCCCCGGCGAAACTCCCGCCCCGGCTGCCCGCCGGCAGCGTCGACCCGGGCAGGCCCGGCCGGTTCGCCACGACGACCGGCGAGTACACGCTCGACCCGGTACGGCTGCCCGGCCTTTCCGCGCCGGTCGAGATGCGCGGCCTGGTCGTCGCGCCGAAGGGGGCGGCCGGCAAGCGCCCGCTCGCGCTGTTCCTGCACGGCCGCCACGGCACCTGCTACGTCCCGGGCGAGGGCGAGGAGGCCGTCACGATCGACTGGCCCTGCGCCGACGGCGCCCGGCCCATCCCCAGTCACCGCGGCTACCTCCAGGACCAGAAGCTCCTCGCCTCCCTGGGCTACGTGACCGTCTCGATCTCCGCGAACGGCGTCAACGGCCAGGACGGCGGCCTCGAGGACGGCGGAGCCCAGGCCCGCTCCTCCCTGGTGCGCTCGCACCTGGCCCGCTGGGCCGACTGGGCCGCCCACTCCGCCATGGCACCCCGGGCCGTACGCCGGGGTCCG
This sequence comes from Streptomyces sp. M92, assembly GCF_028473745.1. Taxonomy (NCBI): domain Bacteria; kingdom Bacillati; phylum Actinomycetota; class Actinomycetes; order Kitasatosporales; family Streptomycetaceae; genus Streptomyces; species Streptomyces sp. M92. The sequence continues at coordinate 6,316,277 of NZ_CP101137.1, read as the reverse complement.
AAGGCCGACCTGTCCCGTGTCCTGCTCGTCGGGCACTCGCGCGGCGGCGAAGGCGTCGACCGGGCCGCCATGGACAGCCTCTACCCGCCACCCGCGAGCCAGGACGGCAGCCCCGGACGCTCGCGCTGGAACATCCGCGGCACCGTACTCATCGGCCCCACCGCCTTCGGCCAGAACCCCGTCCCCGACGTGCCGTCACTGACGATCCTGCCGGGCTGCGACGGCGACGTCTCCGACCTCCAGGGGCAGCTCTACGTCGACGGCACCCGCGGCGTCAGCCGGGGCCGGGCGCTGCACAGCGCGGTCCACATCACGGGCGCGAACCACAACTACTTCAACAGCGAGTGGACGCCCGGCCAGGCCGAGGCGCCCGCCTCCGACGACTTCTGGGACGACCCCGAGGACCGCGACCCGGTCTGCTCGGTGGGCAGCCCCACCCGCCTCACCGCCGAGCAGCAGCACCGCGCCGGCACCACCTACATCGCCGCCGCGGCACGGCTGTTCGTCGCCGGTGACGACCGGGTGCGCGAGCTGATCGACGGCACCGGCCGCCGGGCCCCCTCGGCCGACCCGGCACGTGTGCTGACCCACGCGGTCGGCGCCGGCCGCGGCGCCGGACTCCTGCCGGACGACGGGGTGGAGGTGACCGGCGGACGCCTGTGCGCAGCGGTCGACCCCGACCCTTCCGCCGCCTGCCTCGGCGAGGACGCCCACGGCTCCTCGCCGCACTTCGCGTACTGGCAGCCGGAACGCGAGGTCGGCCGCGGCGCCGTCGCCCTCGACTGGACCGCACCGGGCACCCCGGCCCGTATCCGCCCCGAGGCACCGGTCTCCCTCAAGGGCGCCGACAGCCTCGCCCTGCGCGTCATCGTGCCGCCGGGCAGCACCGGAACCCGGCTCGACGTGTCCGTCACCGACGCCGACGGCCGGCGCGCCACCCTCGGCGGCGTCCGCGCCGACGGACTGCCGGGCAGTGACCGCACGGCCTCCTACTGGGCGCAGGAACTGCGGGTACCGCTCACCGCCGCCGCCCGCACCGGCATCGACCTGCGCCGGATCGCCTCGCTCGAACTGACGCCGCGTTCGTCCTCGGGCAAGGCCTGGCTGATGGACGCCCACGCCTGGCAGCCGGGCACCCCCCGGGTGCGGCCGGCACCGCTGGCCCGGGTCGACGTCGGCCGGACGACGGTCGAGGAGGGCGACGACGGAGTGCGCACCTACCGCGTCCCGGTGCGCCTCTCCGGCCAGGGCGGCGGCACGGTCCGCACGTACGTCACCGATCCGGCGACCGGCGTGACCGAGCACCGGCTGGTCGACGTCCGTCCCGGCGGCTCCGGCATCGACGTGACGGTGAAGGTGGCGGGCAACAAGCGGTACGCCTGGGACACCTCGCACGACCTGCTCGTGAAGGCGGTCCGCGGAACGGTCGTCGGCTCCTACGCCGGCGGGCTCACCGTCGAGAACGACGACCCGATGCCCGAGATCGCCGTGAGTGCCGTCGCCGACGAGGTCACCGAGGGACAGCCGCTGCGCTGGCGCGTCACCTTGTCCGAGCCCGCCGACGTCCACCTCGGCACCCTGCTGCTGCCGGTGCCGGACGACACCCGTCCCGAACTGTCCACCAAGGACGTCGACCCGGACTGGCTGCTGGAGAACGCGTGGGAGGTGCCCGACGCCGAGGTCCCGCTGTCCCGGCTGGAGTACCTCTCGCTGTGGGCCCTGGTCCCGCCGGGGGAGACCGAGACGGAGGTGACGGTGCCCACGGTCCGCGACGAGGTCACCGAACCCGCCGAGCACATCGGGTGGCAGCCCACCGACGACGCGGGCGAGCCGCTGGGCCCGGTGCTGAACGGCACGGTGCTCGACGCGTCGTAGAAGACCCGGACCGGCCCCGCACGCGGTTCCGGACCCGCCCGTCCGGAGCCGCGTGCGCGTGGCGCAGGTCACGTGTGAGGGCACCGCGCAACGCGCACGATGACGCCATGCCCGATGACACCACCCTCACCGACCACGGCACGGCGGCCCTTCGGGGCGTGCGGATCGCCGACTTCTCCCGCGTCCTCGCCGGACCGTACGCGACGATGCTCCTCGCCGACCTGGGCGCCGACGTCGTCAAGGTGGAACGCCCCGGCACCGGCGACGACACCCGCGCCTGGCGCCCGCCCGCCGACGCGTCCGGCACCTCCACCTACTTCCTGGGCGTCAACCGCAACAAACGGTCCGTCACCCTGGACCTCGCCACCGACGAGGGACGCGACCGGGCCCGCGAGCTGATCGCCGGCGCGGACGTCGTGGTGGAGAACTTCCGCCCCGGCACCATGGAGAAGCTAGGCCTCGGCCACGAGGAACTGCGCGCCGCCGACCCGCGGCTCGTCTACTGCTCCGTCACCGGCTTCGGCACCGGAGCCGGCGCCGGGCTGCCCGGCTACGACCTGCTGGTGCAGGCCGTCGGCGGCCTGATGAGCGTCACCGGGGAACCGGACGGCGAACCCACCAAGACCGGCGTCGCCCTCGTCGACGTCATCACCGGGCTGCACGCCACCGTCGGCATCCTCGCCGCCCTGCGCCACCGGGAACGCACCGGCGAGGGCCAGCTCGTCGAGGTCAGCCTGCTCGGCTCACTGCTGTCGGCGATGGCCAACCAGGCCTCGGGCTACGTCGCGGCGGGCGTCGTACCGGGACGGCTCGGCAACGCCCACCCGAGCATCGCCCCGTACGAGACGTTCCACACCGCCGACCGGCCGATCGCCCTCGCCGTCGGCAACGACCGGCAGTTCGCCGCGCTGGCCACGCTGCTCGGCGTCCCGGAATTCGCCGGCGACCCGAGGTTTCGCACCAACCCCGACCGCGTGGCCCACCGCGGTGAACTCCGGCCGCTCCTCCAGGACCGGCTGCGCACCCGCGGGGCCGACCACTGGGCCGGCGTGCTGCCGGCGGCGGGAGTGCCGGCCGGCCCGGTCAACGCCCTCGACGAGGCCTTCGCCTACGCCGGTCGGCTGGGCGTCGAGGCCGTCGTGGACGTCGGCGGTACCCGCCAGGTGGCCCATCCGATCCGTCTCGCCGCCACCCCGGCGCGCTACCGCCTCGCACCGCCTGAGCTGGGCGAACACACCGCCGAGGTGTTCTGGGACGACGAGGGCGCGAGTACCTGACACCGGTCCCGGCGTGGCCGTACGACTGAGCCGGGGGCGCCTGGGTACCCTCCGCCGCATGGCGGTGGAGGAGAGGACGGAACCGCCGCGCCGGACACCGGCGCGGCAGCGGACCAACCGCACGCTCGGCCGGGCGCTCGCCCGATGGGCGACCACGACCGATCACAAAGTGATCGGCAACCTCTATATGACGACGTCCTTCGGGTTCTTCCTCTTCGGTGGCGTCCTCGCGCTGCTGATGCGCAGTGAACTGGCCCGCCCCGGGCTCCAGCTGCTCACCACGCACCAGTACAACCAGCTCTTCACCGTGCACGGCACGATCATGATGCTGCTGTTCGCGACCCCGCTGTTCGCCGGGTTCGCCAACGCGATCATGCCGTTGCAGATCGGTGCCCCGGACGTGGCCTTCCCCCGGCTCAACGCGCTCTCGTACTGGCTGTACCTGTTCGGCGGCCTGATGGTGGTGGCCGGGTTCCTGACACCCGGGGGAGCGGCCGCTTTCGGCTGGTTCGCCTACGCGCCGCTGAACAACGAGGTGTTCAGCCCCGGCGCGGGCGGCGACCTGTGGACCATGGGACTGGTGGTGACCGGGGTCTCCACCACGCTCGGCGCGGTCAACTTCATCACCACCATCCTGTGCCTGCGCGCCCCCGGCATGACCATGTTCCGGATGCCGATCTTCACCTGGAACGTGCTGTTCACGTCGATCCTGGTGCTGCCGGCCTTCCCCGTCCTCACCGCCGCGCTGCTCGCGCTGGAGGCCGACCGGAAGTTCGGCGCGCACATCTTCGACGCGGCGAACGGCGGGGCGCTGCTGTGGCAGCACCTGTTCTGGTTCTTCGGCCACCCCGAGGTGTACATCGTCGCGCTGCCGTTCTTCGGCATCGTCTCCGAGATCATCCCGGTGTTCAGCCGCAAGCCGATCTTCGGCTACGTCAGCCTGGTGGGCGCCACCATCGCCATCACCATGCTGTCCGCCGTGGTGTGGGCCCACCACATGTTCGCCACCGGCGCGGTGCTGCTGCCCTTCTTCTCCCTGATGTCGTTCCTCATCGCGGTGCCGACGGGGGTGAAGTTCTTCAACTGGATCGGCACGATGATGCACGGCTCGCTGTCCTTCGAGACACCCATGCTGTGGTCGTTCGGGTTCCTGATGACCTTCCTGCTCGGCGGCATGAGCGGCGTCCTCATCGCCTCGCCGCCCCTGGACTTCCATCTGACGGACTCGTACTTCATCGTCGCCCATCTGCACTACGTGCTGTTCGGCACGGTCGTCTTCGCGATGTTCGCGGGCTTCTACTTCTGGTGGCCGAAGTTCACCGGCAGACTCCTCGACGAACGCCTCGGGAAGATCCACTTCTGGACCCTCTTCGTCGGCTTCCAGACCACCTTCCTCGTCCAGCACTGGCTCGGCCAGCAGGGCATGCCCCGCCGCTACGCCGACTACCTGGCCGCGGACGGCTTCACCGCGCTGAACACCATCAGCTCCATCGGCGCCTTCCTGCTCGGCCTGTCCACCCTGCCGTTCCTCTACAACGTGTGGCGCACCCGCCAGTACGGCGCCAAGGTGGAGCACGACGACCCCTGGGGCTTCGGGCGTTCCCTCGAATGGGCCACCTCCTGCCCGCCCCCGCGGCACAACTTCACGTCGCTGCCCCGGGTCCGCTCCGAGTCCCCGGCGTTCGACCTGCACCACCCGGCCATCACCCGACGCGACCAGAGGCACGAGCAGAGGAAGCAGTAGTGCGCACCGAAGCCCGTCTGTTCACCGGCGTGGCGGCCTTCTTCGCCGTCACCGCCGCCGGCTACGGCTGGTTCTCCCACGAGCCGGCCGGCACCGCGGCACTGACCATCGCCTTCCTGATGGCCTCGCTCGTCGCGTTCTTCCTGCGCGTGCAGTACCGCAAGAAGGGCCTGCGCGCCCAGGACCGCGGGGACGCGGAGGTCCTGGACACCGCGGGCCCGCTCGACTTCTTCCCGCCGCACAGCCCCTGGCCCGTCACCACCGCCCTCGGCGCCGTCGTCGTGGCACTCGGCATCGTCTACGGACTGTGGCTCGCCCTCATCGGCTTCGGCATCCTCACCCTCGCGGTCCTCGGCCTCGTCCTGCAGTACGCCGGCCGGGACGCTCAGCGCTCCAGCTCACCGGGCGAGGAAGGGGACTCCTCCGGGCCCGCCTCGTCGACGTCGACCCGGTCGCCGTAATACCACTCGCTGAGCGTCGCCCGCAGCCGCCCCACGTGCGGAGCCTCGTCGTCGGACGGAGCCGGCGCCAGCGGCTCCGGCTCCCGCCGTGACCGCAGCACGTGCCGCTCCTCGGTGTCGAGGGGCGCGTGGGTCTCGACGTAGCCCCCCGCGAGCGTCTGCCGCAGCTGCCCCGTCTCCGCCCCTTCGGCCAGCCGCTCGCGCTCCCGCTCCTGCAGCGCCAGGCAGACCCGCTTGGTCACCATGAACGCCACCGGCGGCAGCAGCACCAGGGAGATCCGGAACGTCCAGGTCAGCAGGTTGAGCGAGATGTCGAAGACATGGGCGATGATGTCGTTGCCGCCCGCCAGGAGGAGCACCGCGTAGAAGCAGATCGCGGCGACGCCCAGCCCGGTCCGCACGGGCTTGTCCCGGGGCCGGTCGCACAGGTGGTGCTCCTGGTGGTCGCCCGTCACCCAGCGCTCGAAGAACGGGTAGGCGTACAGCACCGCGAACAGGGCGGCCGGCAGCACCACCGCGGGCACCAGGACGTTCCACATCACGGTGTGGCCCCAGACCTCCGTCTCGAACGGCGGCATCAGCCGCAGCGACCCCTCCAGGAAGCCGACGTACCAGTCCGGCTGCGAGCCGAAGGAGACGACGTCGGGCCGGTAGGGGCCGTACGCCCAGATGGGGTTGATCTGCGCCACCGCCCCGAGCACCGTCAGAACGCCGAAGACCATGAAGAACAGGCCCGTGGAGTTCGTCACGAACTGCGGGAACATCGGCTTGCCGACCGCGTTGCGGTTGGTGCGGCCCGGCCCCGCCCACTGGGTGTGCTTGAGGTAGAACACCAGGATCAGATGGAGCGTCACCAGCGCCAGCAGCACCCCGGGAACGAGCAGGATGTGCACCGAGTACAGCCGCGGCACGATGTCGTCGCCGGGATACTCGCCGCCGAACACGAACATGCTGATGTACGTGCCCACCACCGGGATCGACAGCATGATGCCCTGCGCGATGCGCAGCCCCGTCCCGGACAGCAGGTCGTCGGGGAGCGAGTAGCCGGCGAAGCCCTCGACGAGCGCCAGCAGGAAGAGCGTCACGCCGATCAGCCAGTTGACCTCGCGCGGCCGGCGGAACGCCCCGGTGAAGAAGACCCGCAGCAGGTGCACTCCGATGGCCGACAGGAACACCAGGGCCGCCCAGTGGTGCGTCTGCCGGATCAGCAGCCCGCCGCGCACGTCGAAACTGATGTCCACCGTCGAGCGGTACGCCTCCGACATGCTCAGCCCGAGCAGCGGCTCGTACGACCCGTCGTAGACGACCTCCGTCATCGACGGCTTGAAGAACAGGGTCAGCCAGACACCCGTCAGCAGCAGTACGACGAAGCTGTAGAGGGCGATTTCGCCCAGGAGGAACGACCAGTGCTCCGGGAAGGCCTTGCGCAACAGCCCCCCGCCCGCGGAGACGGGGAGCCGCCCGTCGGCCCACTGGACGGTGCGTTCGGCCGCGTCGCGGGCCCGCGCACCGGCGCGGGCCCTTTTCCTGTTCAACAGCACGGCGCATGGGTTCCCCGGCGCCCGTGCCGGAAACTACGCCGACGACGCGTACGGGCTACGTACGGTCACCCTTCGGCTTGCCCCGCTGGTCCGGCGTACCGTGCGGCGGCGGGGAGAACGGCTCCGGCGAGGTCGCGGGCGACACGGGGGAACCCGTGCGGCCCTGCCCCTGCTCCGGACGTACCGCTCCCGGGTCGCCGGAGGACGGCTCGGCACCGGACCGCAACTGCTCCAGCCGGGCCGTCAGCAGCTCCGTGGCGTGCACCCGGTCGCCGTGCGACCGTTCGTACGCCAGCAGCTCCTCCACCTCCTCCGCGCCCAGCGACCGGATCCGGCTCTCCAGACCGCCGATCGGCAGATGGTCGTAGTCGGGCAACGGCAGGGTGTTGCGAGCGGGGTCGGCCATGGTTCTCACTTCCCTCTGTACGGCTTCCTCGGGGCTCAGCGTCCGCCCGGCCCGCCGCTGCCGAACGAGCCGCTGCTGCCCTCGTCCCAGCGGGGCCGCTCCTGCCCGGGGGCGGTGCGGCTGCCCTGGTGACCGAGGTCGTGCGGCAGCGTCCGGTCGTCGCTGCGGGGCATCTCGTCGGGCTCCCGCCGCTCACGCACCTCGCGGACGGGCCCCTCGTCGGGCGTGCGGGGCTGCTCCTGCGGGGTCGGCGGCGGCGGCTCCTTGCGCTTGAGCCTGCTGCCGAAGGCGAACGCCCCGATCAGCAGGGCCACGACCACGACGGCGGCGACGATCAGGCCGATGCCGAGCGCGCCGGAGCCCGCGGCCAGGTCCATCCATGCGTTCGTCATGGAGCGCGGGTACCCCCGGTCCACGTCACCAACCTGCTCAGCCCGACCGGGCGGACCGCGTCCGCGACCGGTTGGCCTTCCGGATCGCCGCCAGCAGATCCGCCTTCGTCATCCGCGACCGGCCCTCCACCCCGAGCTCCTTGGCGACGCCGTACAGGTGCTCCTTGGAGGCCTTCTCGTCGACGCCCTCACCACTGCGCCCGCCTTGTCCGCGGGGCCGCCCGGACTGCGGGTCGGAGGGGCCCTTGCGCCCGCCCTCCTTGCGCTGCCAGTGATCGCCGACCTTCTCGAACTTGTGCTTGAGCGCCCCGTACGCCACCCGGTGCGCGCGCTCCCCCTCGCCGTACTCCTCCACGGCCGAGTCGTGCGCCTTGATCCAGGTCCGCTGGGCCTCCCGGGGGGAGCGTTCCAGCGTCGACGGCAGTTCCTGTCGTCCCGGCATGTCCTGCACCTCCGCAAGTCGTGGGGTTTCTCGCTGTCACCAGCGCCGGAAGGTGCACGGGTGCCCGCCGGGCCCCCCGGAAAAACGGGCCGGAACCCTTGGCAGCACAGGGCTCGGCGGTTTGCCGCAGTCCGCAGCGGCAACCCGCGCGGTGTGACATCGACGACGACTTCCCAGCAGGAACTGTTCCGCTTCCTCGAGGACCGCTTCGCCTGCGCGCAGGCCTGCACCGAGTGCGCGCGGGCCTGCGCCCTGCGGGCGAGCCTCGTGGACCCGGACGGGACCGAGAACCAGGAACTCGTGCGGCGCAAGGGCATCATGTGCGCGGAGGTCTGCGACGCGACCTGCCGGGTGCTGTCCGAACAGAACCAGGTGGACGAGGCCGCCATCCGCGTCCAGCTGGAGTGGTGCCGGCAGGTCTGTCTGGAGAGCGCCCACGTCTTCGACGCCCACCCGGGCGCCGAGGAGAGCGCCGAGGCCTGCCGCGCCTGTGCGCGCGCCTGCGGAGAGTTCCTCGCCACCCTGCGCTGAGACCCTCTGGGGGCGCCCGGCTCGGGGCGCTAGCCTGCCGGTATGAAGGTCATGCGGGCGGGTGATCCGGCGGGCGGCGATCCGGGGCTGTTCGGTCCCGGCTCGGTGACCTGGCAGGCGCACGGCGACCCGATGATGTGGATCGCCGGGGTCCGCGCCCTGTACCTCCAGGCGCTGCATCCGCGCGCCGTGCGCGGCGTCATGCAGAACAGCGACTTCCGGCGCGACGCCTGGGGCCGCCTGATGCGGACCGCGGGCTTCGTCGGCACCACGACGTACGGCACCACGGAGGCCGCCGAGCGGGCCGGGGCCCGGGTAAGGAAGATCCACCGCATGCTCGGCGCGACCGACCCCCGCACGGGGGAGCGCTACGGCGTCGACGAACCCGCGCTGCTGCTGTGGGTGCACTGCGCCGAGATCGGCTCCTACCTGCACGTCCTGCGCCGCTCCGGCTTCCCGCTGACCGACGCCCACGCCGACCGCTACCTCGCCGAACACCGGCACAGCGCCCGCCTCGTCGGCCTCGACCCGGCCGCCGTGCCCGCGAACCGCGCCGAGCTGGCCGCCTACTTCACGCGGGTGCGGCCCGAGCTGGCCGCCGGGGACGAGGCGCACGAGGTGGACGACTTCCTGCGCCGCCCGCCCACGCACCCGCTCCTGGTCCCCGCCCGCGCCCTGCTGTGGCGCCGGGTGGCACAACTGGCGTACGACTCCCTACCGACGTACGCGCACGAGCTCTACGGCAGACCGGCCCCCGATCCCGCCACCGTCACCCGGCGGCTGCGCGTCATGGGCACCGCGCTGCGCACGGTTCCCGCACGTGTGCGCTGGCAGCTGCCGCCCAGACACATCCTGCGGGCCGTGGCACGGCTCGGACCGGCCGCGCGCCCGGCACCGTACAAACTCGGACCATAAACCGCCATACTGGACCCGCCAGGGGAGGGCGCAGCTGACGGGACACAGAACTACGGGGGCGGGCGTAGTGATGGGGGACAGCACGCTGATCCAGGGCCGGTACCGGCTGCTGGAGCGAATCGGGCGCGGCGGCATGGGCGAGGTGTGGCAGGCGCGGGACGAGTCGCTGGGGCGGCGCGTCGCCGTCAAGTGCCTCAAACCGCTGGGCGAGCAGCACGACCACGCCTTCACCCGCGTCCTGCGGGAGAGGTTCCGGCGCGAGGCCCGGGTGGCCGCCGCGCTGCAGCACCGCGGAGTGACCGTGGTGCACGACTTCGGGGAGAGCGACGGCGTGCTCTTCCTGGTCATGGAGTTGCTGGAGGGGCACGACCTGAGTCGGCTGCTGGAGGACAACAAGCACCATCCACTGCCGGTCGCCGACGTCGTCGACATCGCCGAACAGGTCGCCGCCGCGCTCGCGTACACCCACGACCAGGGCATCGTGCACCGCGACCTGAAGCCCGCGAACATCGTGCGGCTCGCCGACGGCACCGTGAAGATCTGCGACTTCGGCATCGCCCGGCTCGGCCACGACGTCGGGTTCACCGCCCGGCTGACCGGCACGGGCATCGCCATGGGCACCCCGCACTACATGTCGCCGGAGCAGATCGGCGGTGACGAGGTGGACCGGCGCAGCGACCTGTACTCGCTGGGCTGCGTGCTCTACGAGATCGCCACCGGCGTGCCGCCGTTCGACCTCGACGACGCCTGGGCGATCCTCGTCGGCCACCGCGACACCGAACCGGAGCCCCCGCGCGCCCACCGCGCCGAACTGCCCGCCTACCTGGACCGCATCATCCTGGACCTGCTGGCGAAGCGGCCGGACCAGCGCCCGGACGACGCCCGGGAACTGGGCCGCCGGATCTCCGTCGGCCGCACCTCACCGGCGTACGCGCCGGCCGTGCCGGCGCCCCGGACGCGGACGCCCCAGCCGGTCGGCGGGGGCCGGGCCGCGCCGCCGTCCTGGACCGACGGCACGGCCACCGGCCACAAGGCCACCGCCACCGGCCCGCGCACCACGCGCCCCGACCCGGCGCCCGAAGCGGCCGCCGCGCTGGCCGGGCGGCACAACGCGGGCCTGAGCCTCGGACGGCTCGGCCGCTGGGAGGAGGCGGGCGAGCTCCACCGCGCGGTGGCCGGGGAACGCGAGCGCCTGCTCGGCCCCGACCATCCCGACACACTCGCCAGCCGCTACGAGATCGCCTTCGCCCTCAGCCGCACCGGCCACCCCGCCGACGCGCTGCGCGCGTACAAACGCGTCGCCGAGGCCCGCATCCGGGTGCTGGGCGCCGACCACGCCGACACGCTCGCCGTCCGCCAGGAGATGGCCTACACCCTCGGCCGGCTGGGCCGGCACACCGACGCCCACCAGGTCTACGCGTCGGTCCTCGCCGCCCGCGAGCGCGTCATGGGCGCCGACCACCCCGACACGCTGCGCTGCCGGCACAACCTGGCCTTCAACCTCGGCCGGCTGGGCCGCACCGAGGACGCCCACCGGATGGCCCGGGAGGTGGCCGCCGCGCGCGCCCGCGTGCTCGGCCCGGACCACCCGGACACCCTGGTCACCCGCTACGAGGTGGCCTACGAACTCGGCCGCCTGGGCCGCTGGCAGGAGGCCCTCGCCACCTACCGGGAGGTCGCGGCGGCCCGAGAGCGGGCTCTGGGCCCGGACCACCCCGACACCCTCGCCGCGCGCCACGAGATCGGCATCAGCCTCGGGCGTCTCGGCCGCAGCGCCGAAGCGCTGGCCCTGTACGAGGGGCTGATCGACGACCGGGCCCGGGCCCAGGGACCCGATCATCCCGAGACGCTGCGCGCCCGCCACGGCCTGGGCGTGAACCTCGGCCGTCTCGGCCGCTGGGAGGACGCGCTCGCCGAGTCCCGGGAGGTGTGCGCGATACGCGCCCGCGTGCTCGGCCCGGACCACCCGGACACCCTCGTCAGCCGCCGCGAGATAGCCGTCGCCCTCGGCTGGCTGGGCCGCTGGTCCGCAGCCCTCACCGAGTACCGCGAGGTCGCCACCGCCCGCGAACGCGTCCTCGGCCCCGACCACCCCGACACCCTCGCCGGCCGCGACGACGAGGCCCACTGCCTCGAACAACTCGGCCGCGCGGCCGAGGCCGTCGAGCTGTACCGCAGGGTGGCGGTCCTGCGCAGGTCGGGAGCGGGCCGGGCCGGGGCCGGGCACGCGGTCGGCCGCTGAGCCGGGTGTTCGGCGGGGCGCGGGGGCCGTACCTCTGGCCGCCCGTCGCCGCCCCGTGTTACCAAGAGCCATGACGCCGCCCACCCAGCCCCTCGCATCCCGCAGTTACGACGCCGTGATCGTCGGCGGTGGGCACAACGGTCTGGTCGCCGCCGCCTACCTGGCCCGCGCCGGGCGCTCCGTGCTGGTGCTGGAGCGGCTGGACCACACCGGCGGGGCAGCCGTGTCCACGCGGCCGTTCGCCGGGATCGACGCGCGGCTGTCGCGCTACTCGTACCTGGTCAGCCTGCTGCCCAGGAAGATCGTGCGGGACCTGGACCTGGACTTCCGGGTGCGCGGCCGCACCGTCTCCTCGTACACGCCCGTGGAGCGCGGCGGCCGGCCCACCGGGCTCCTCGTCGGCGGGGGCGAGCGGCGGACCCGGGAGTCGTTCGCCCGGCTCACCGGCTCGGAGCGGGAGTACGCGGCCTGGCAGCGCTTCTACGGCATGACCGGGCACGTCGCCCGGCGGATCTTCCCCACCCTCACCGAACCGCTGCCCTCCCGGGACGAACTGCGCCGCAGGGTCGACGACGAGGCGGCCTGGCGGGCCCTGTTCGAGGACCCGGTCGGCGTCGCGATCGAGGAGCACTTCGCGGACGACCTGGTGCGCGGAGTGGCCCTCACCGACGCCCTGATCGGCACCTTCGCCGACGCCCACGACGCCTCCCTGGCCCAGAACCGCTGCTTCCTCTACCACGTGATCGGCGGCGGCACCGGCGCCTGGGACGTGCCGGTCGGCGGCATGGGCGCCCTCACCGACGCCCTGGCCGGTGCGGCACGCGCGGCGGGCGCCGTCATCGCCACCGGACACGAGGCCGTGCGCGTCGACACCGACGGACGGGCCGCCGAGGTCACCTACCGCTCGGCCGACGGCGAGGGCGTCGCCGCCGCCCGCCACGTCCTGGTGAACGCCTCCCCGCGGGAGCTGGCCGCGCTCACCGGACAGGCACCGCCGCCGCCCGCCGAGGGCGCCCAGCTCAAGGTCAACATGCTGCTGACCCGCCTCCCGGCCCTGCGCGACCCCGCGGCCGACCCGCGCGAGGCGTTCGCCGGGACCTTCCACGTCGCCGAGGGCTACGAGCAGCTGGCCACCGCGCACGCCAGTGCCGCCGCCGGTGCGCTGCCCGCCGCCCCGCCCTCCGAGATCTACTGCCACTCCCTCACCGACCCCACCATCCTCGGCCCGGAGCTCGCGGCCGAGGGCATGCACACCCTCACCCTGTTCGGCCTGCACGCCCCCGCCCGCCTGTTCACGCGGGACAACGACGCCGTACGCGACGAACTGCTGAAGTCGACCCTCGCCCAGCTGGACGCCCACCTCGCCGAACCGCTCGCCGACTGCCTGGCGACCGACGCCGAGGGGCGGCCCTGCGTCGAGGCCAGGTCGCCGCTGGACCTGGAGCGCGACCTGCGCCTGCCCGGCGGCCACATCTTCCACCGGGGACTGTCCTGGCCCCACGCCCAGGACGGCACCGGCCGCTGGGGCGTGGCGACCGGGCAGCCGAACGTCCTGCTGTGCGGCGCGGGTGCGGTACGCGGCGGCGGGGTCAGCGGGGTGCCGGGCCACAACGCGGCGATGGCGGTGCTGGAACGGGCGACGGGCTGACGGGCGCATGCGCCGCACCGAGCTGGGTACCGCGACATAACGGAAATTCCGTACACGTCACCAGCACGGCAAGGAGCCCGTCATGGCCGACCTCAGCCCCATCGACCTGCAGAAGGCCCTCAACGGCATGGACTACCCGGCGGACAAGAAGTCGCTCGTCGACTGTGCCCGCAAGAACAAGGCCGACGACAAGGTCGTGAGCCGTCTCGACGGCCTGAAGGAGAACAGCTTCGACGGCCCCAACGAGGTGCAGAAGGCCGTCTTCAACGGCTAGCCCGTCCCGTCAGTCGGCCGACGCCGTCCACCCCACCGCCTCGATCCGCGCCGCGTCCGCCGGACGCGCGTCGTGGAACAGGACGTCGCCCGCCGCCTCGGCGCGCAGCCCGTCGACGTACGCCCCGCGGCCCACGTACAGCCGGTCGGTCGAGTACCGCCAGCGCAGCGTGAGGCCGCGGGCGGCCGGAAGGGCGGCGGTCAGCCGGTGCCAGACGCGGCCCGACCAGCCGCTGACCGAGCCCGCCGGGTGCTGCCGCGGTCCCTCACCGCGGCGCGTGGTGGTGAACGGCACGGGCGTCCACGTGGCGCCGCCGTCGGTGGTGGCCTCCAGGGCGAGGGTGTCCGACCCGGGCTCGGTGTCCCACCACACGGAGCAGCGCAGCCGCGCGCCCCCGCCGGAGGTGTCCAGCGGGGGCAGCGTCAGTGTGGCGGCCGTGGACCCCGCCGTCCCGGAGAACCAGGCCGTGCGCCCGTGCGCGGGACGGACCGGCACGGCCCGCGCCATGCGGGTGGCGGCCGCGACCCGGGGAGCCGACCCCGAGCGCCAGCCGCGCACCGGGTGCACCGAGTTGCCCAGCACCACCAGGAACGAGTCGGTCGTCGGGTCCAGCACCAGTGAGGTGCCGGTGAAGCCGGTGTGCCCGGCCGTGCGCGGGGTGGCCATCGCGCCCATGTACCAGTGCTGGTAGAGCTCGAAGCCCAGGCCGTGCTCGTCACCCGGGAAGGCGGTGTTGAAGTCGGTGAACATCAGCTCCACCGACTCCGGGCGCAGGATGCGCGCCCGGCCGTAGGAACCGCCGTTGAGCAGCGCCCGGCCGAGCACCGCGAGGTCCCAGGCGCAGGAGAACACCCCCGCGTGCCCGGCGACACCGCCGAGGCTGAAGGCGTTCTCGTCGTGCACCTCGCCCCACACCAGCCCCCGCTCCAGGCCGGACCAGGGCTTGCGGGCGTCCTCGGTGGCCGCGATCCGCGGCCTCCAGGAGGCGGGCGGGTTGTAGCGGGTGCGGTCCAGGCCGAGCGGGGCGGTGATCTCCTCGCGCAGCAGGACGTCCAGGGTGCGGCCGGTGACCTCCTCCAGCACCAGCTGGAGCGAGATCATGTTCAGGTCGGAGTACAGGTACGCCGTCCCGGGCGGGCTGACCGGCGCCTCGTCGTACACGAGCCGCACCTTCTCCTCGTACGTGGGCGCGCTGTACAGCGGGATCCACGCACGGAAGCCCGAGGTGTGGGTGAGGAGCTGGCGGACCGTCACCTCCTGCTTGCCGGACCGCCCGAAGCCCGGCAGGTACGAGGCGACCGGCGCCTCCAGCTCCAGCGCGCCGCGCTCCAGCTGCTGCACGGCGAGGATCGAGGTGAACAGCTTGGAGATCGACGCGAGGTCGAACACCGTGTCCCGGGCCATCGGGATCTGCTCCCCGGCCGGGAACTCGACACCGGTGTCGGTCGTCTCGTCGTAGGCCCGGTAGCGCACCGCCATTCCGATCGGCTCGTGCAGCGCCACCGTCCCGCCCCGCCCGGCGAGCAGCACGGCGCCCGCGTACCAGGGGTGCTCGGGGGAGGGGCCGAGGAACGCCTCGGCGTCGGTGACGAGTTGGCGCAGATGCCCGGCGAGCAGTCCGGCGCGGTCGGCGGAGCCGCGCCGCAGCGTGGGGCGGCGGCCCCGGTCCGCGACGGCCTCTGCCGGTCCGGCCGCGAACGGGGCGATGGCCAGGGCACCGCCCAGGGCCAGGGCGCCGGCGCCCAGTTGACGCCGAGTGAATCCGTTCGTCGCCTGATCGGCCATCGAAGAGCCTCCCGCCACCGAAGCTGAAAGTATCTTTCGTGGATCGCCGTGCGGGGTGAAACTTTCCTGTCAGAGGCGGGGCGTGTCAATGGGGCGTGCGGAGTCGACGGGCGCCGGACCCGCCCGGCAGAGGGCCGGACGGGTCGCGGGACGGCGCGGCTCAGCGTTCGCGCACCCGGACGACGCGCAGGTCCGGCGACGACCGGATGTCGCGCTCGCAGAACCGGGACGTCACCCACCGCTCGGCGGAGAACAGCCGGGTCTGGTCGGCATGGTGCCGCGAGGCGGGGTCGGACGACTGGGAGTAGGCCAGCAGCGTACGGGCCACCGGGCACCGGCTCCCGTCCCAGCCCACGGCCTGGATGTAACTGGAACCGGTGGTCACCTCCGTGTAGCCGCCGCCGGCCGGGTCCCACACCGGCTCGATCTTGTTCCAGACGCCCAGCGACTCCGTGCCGCCGCCCACGGCGATGCGCTTGCCGCCACGCACCACGAACTGGTGCTCGCCGAGGCGCGAGTCGAGCGGGATGCCCGCCGCCCGCAGCTCGCCGACCGCGTCCGCGAGGGCGGTGGTGAAGCCCGGCGCGCCGGTGTTCAGCGTGTGCGGGGTGCCCACCGGGTCCGCGGGCGAGAACGGCACCTTCCACAGCTGTCCGGCGGGCACCGTCTTCGTCAGCGCCCGCCAGAACCGGTCGAAGAGCAGCGCGCCCCTGCTGCCGGTGTCCACCGTGCGGTCCCAGTCCGCGAGCACCTGGCAGGCCTCCCGGACGTCCACGGACCTGCCTTCGGTGTCCGTCGCGGTGCCGCCGGGCAGCGCGGCGCAGGCCCGCGCCGCGTCGGCCGCGGCCAGGTCACCGGCGGGTACCCGGTCGGCGAACTGCTGCCGTTGCAGGTCCGCCACGGTCAGTCCGCCCCGGTCGGCCATCGCCGCCACGTCCTCGATCGCGCCCCGGGTGCGCATCGACCGCTGGGTGCCGACATCGCCGAAGACCCGCTCGTAGCCGGTCAGCGGCCGGTCCGCGTTGGCGAGCCAGGCGCTGTTGTTGGAGTTCTCCGCGTACGGCGCGTCCTTCAGCGTCGGCATCCGCGAGGGCCCGAAGATCCCGGGCTGTACGGCGTCCCGGTCCCGGCCCGGCGCGCACTCGCCGCGCGAGCCGTCCAGCACCGCGAGCCCCGAGGACGGGTAGGTCACCTTGCCGAGCGCCGTCGAACAGCGGTCGGCCAGCTCGTCGGTGATGCGGGGGAGTACCTGCGACTGGGTGAACAGCGTGTGGCCGCGCGAGTCGGCCGCGACGGTGTTCACCCACGGCAGACTCTGGGTGCGGCGCAGGGAGGCCAGGACGTCGTCCGTGCCCCGGGCCCGGCTGAAGCCGAGCGCCGTGTCGGAGGCGCGCAGGTTGGCGGCGTTCGGGTCGTTCAGCGCGTACGCCGATTCCGACGTCCAGGGCAGCGGCAGCGAGGCGCCGAGCGAGGTCACCACCGGGCCGTACCGGGTCCACCACTGGGTCTTCGTCACCGGGGCGCCGTTTGGCACCGGGACGGTGACGGACCGTTTCGTCATCCGTTCGCGGCGTCCGTCGACCAGATACACCGTCGGGTCGGCCGGGTCCAGCGTCAGCCGGTGGAGGTTGAGGGTGACGCCGGTGGCCACCGTGTGGCTCCAGGCGACGTGCGCGTTGTGGCCTATGGAGATCGTTGCGGAACCGAGCAGGGAGCCGCCCGCCACGTTCAGCCGCCCGGGGATCGTCTGCTGCGACTGCCAGAAGCGTCGCCCGCCGTGCCACGGGTAGTGCGGGTTGCCGAGCAGCAGCCCGCGGCCGTTCGCGGTGGTGCGTCCGCCGAAGGCGACGGCGTTGGAGCCCATGTCGGCGTCGTCGGTCGCGAAGAGCTCCCGGGCGGCTGCCGCGATCGCGTCGGCGTCGGGGTCCGGCGCGGGGGCCGTGCTGCCACCCGGCGGCCGGGCGGCGGTGATGCCGTCCACGGCACGGCCCTGCCCGCCGAGCACGGAGAGGGCGAAGCCGCGCACGGCCACGTCCAGGGCGGTGACGGGCCGCACCCAGGCGGCGTCCCGGCACGCAGGGTCGGAGATCCGGTTCTGCTCCAGCCAGGCGTTGTAACCCGCCGCGAAGCCCCGCATCAGCTCCTTCGACTCCCGGCTGGGACCGCGCGGCACCGGCTCGGCGAGCAGCTTCTCCACGGTGCCGGCCCGGCGTACGCCCCGGAAGTACAGGTCGCTGGAGAGGTTCGTGCCGGCCGAGGAGAGCGAGTGGTCGGAGGACGCGTCGGCGCCGAAGTACTGGGAGCGCTCGCCGCGCACGGTCACGAAACCGTCGGCGAGCGTGCAGACCTGGTCCGCGGCCTGCGCCCAGCCCGTGCCGAAGCCGAGGTTCGCGTAGTCCTTGGCGACGATGTGCGGAATGCCGTACTCGGTGTAGCGGATGACGGCGGACAGCCCGCCGTGGGACGGACGTTCGGGCCGGCCGCGGGCGGGCCCGTCGGCGGCGGCCGCGGGCAGTGCGGTCGCCGCGGTCAGCAGCGCGGCGGCCACCGCGATGAGCCGTCTGGAGCGCATGCGCATCGTGCCTCCCTGCGTCTTCGGGGGAAGGAGCGGCTGAGCGTACCAGTCGGTATGTGTACGTGTCAGTTGCATGACACGGCTCGTCGTGGCGGGGATTCCCGGACCGCGCAGACGACTTGACCCGCCCCGCCGACCGGCCGAGGATCGGGCCATGACGCTGACGCCCGGACACGGCAGCACGGTCGACGGGGTGCTGCGGCGCAGTGCCCGGCGCACTCCGGACCGCGTCGCGGTGGAGTACCGCGACCGCACCTGGACGTACGACGAGCTCGACACCGCGGTCTCCCGCGCGGCGAGCGTCCTGCTGGCCGAGGGCCTGTCCCCGGGCGACCGCGTCGGCGCCTACGGGCACAACTCCGACGCCTACCTGATCGCCTTCCTGGCCTGTGCCCGCGCGGGCCTGGTGCACGTACCGGTCAACCAGAACCTGACCGGCGACGACCTCGCCTACATCGTCGGCCAGTCCGGCAGCACGCTCGTCCTCACCGACCCGGACCTGGCCACCCGGCTGCCCGGGGGCGCGCGCACCCTGCCCCTGCGCGACGCCGACGACTCGCTCCTCTCCCGGCTGTCCGGGGCACCCGCGTACGACGGCCCCGAGCCGGGCGCCGAAGACCTGGTGCAGCTGCTCTACACCTCGGGCACCACCGCCCTGCCCAAGGGCGCGATGATGACCCACCGGGCGCTGGTGCACGAGTACCTGAGCGCCATCACCGCCCTCGACCTGCGCGCCGGCGACCGCCCCGTACACGCCCTGCCGCTCTACCACTCGGCGCAGATGCACGTCTTCCTGCTGCCCTACCTCGCCGTCGGCGCCACCAACACCGTCCTCGACGCACCCGACGGCGACCGCCTCTTCGATCTGATCGAAGCCGGCCGCGCCGACAGTCTCTTCGCCCCGCCCACCGTGTGGATCGGCCTCGCGAACCGCGCCGACTTCGCCACCCGCGACCTCGGCGGCCTGCGCAAGGCCTACTACGGCGCGTCGATCATGCCCGTGCCCGTCCTGGAGCGGCTGCGCGCACACCTGCCGGACCTGGCGTTCTACAACTGCTTCGGCCAGAGCGAGATCGGCCCCCTCGCCACCGTCCTCGGCCCGGACGAGCACGAGGGCCGGATGGACTCCTGCGGCCGGCCCGTCCTGTTCGTCGACGCCCGGATCGCCGACGAGGACGGCAAGGACGTCCCCGACGGCACCCCCGGCGAAGTCGTCTACCGCTCCCCGCAGCTGTGCCAGGGCTACTGGGACAAGCCCGAGGAGACCGAAGCCGCCTTCCGCGACGGCTGGTTCCGCTCCGGCGACCTCGCCGTCCGGGACGCGGACGGCTACTTCACGATCGTCGACCGCGTCAAGGACGTCATCAACTCCGGCGGCGTGCTGGTCGCCTCCCGCCAGGTCGAGGACGCCCTCTACACCCACGAGGCGGTCGCCGAGGCCGCCGTGATCGGCCTGCCGGACGAGCGGTGGATCGAGGCCGTCACCGCGGTCGTCGTCGTGCGCGGCGAGGTGACGGAGGAAGACCTGATCGCCCACGCCCGCGACGAACTCGCCCCGTTCAAGGCACCCAAGAGGGTGCGCTTCGTGGACGCGCTGCCGCGCAACGCCAGCGGGAAGATCCTCAAGAGGGAGCTGCGGGACCGGTTCGCCGGTGCCTGACCCTTCGAAAGGCTCCCCACGTGGCCTGTCGGCGGTCCGGGCCGATCGCTAGGCTGACCGCGCACGACGACACCGGGAGGAGCACGGACGTGGCCGAGAGCACCACCCACCAGCGCCCGCTCATGGGCTGGGACAAGCCGGAACTGGATCTCAGCAACGCGCAGTGGCAGTCCAGCAGCCGAGGCATGGGGGATGTCCAGATCGCCTTCGTCGAGGGGTTCATCGCCATGCGCAACAGCGGCAGCCCGGAAAACCCTTCCCTGATCTTCACGCCCGCGGAGTGGGGCGCGTTCGTGTCGGGGGCGCGGGACGGGGAGTTCGACCTCACCTGAGCCGCCGGGCTGGGCCGTCCGGCCGAACCGTAGTGTCCCGTCCCTCCCCCGGGGGAAGTCGGTCTTCCGGAGGTGAGGCACCCATGAGCACCCTGCCGGTCATCGCGGCGGTCGACGGATCGGACGACAGCCTGCGCGCCCTGGACTGGGCGCTGGAGGCCGCCCACCGGCGCGAGGCACCCCTGCGGGTGGTGCACGTACGCCAGTACGCCGTCTGGGCCCAGACCGACGTCCTGATCGCGGGCCCCCCGGACACCGGCGACGACCCCGTGCTCGACCAGGCCCGCGCCCACCTGGAGGGACGGGCCTACGCGGTTTCCACGGAGTACGTCGGCATGGAGGGCGTCCCGGGCGCCGCGCTGCCCGAACTGGGAACCGACGCCCAACTGCTCGTGCTCGGCTCCCGGGGCCGCGGCGGCTTCGCCAGCCTGCTGCTCGGCTCCAACGGGATGGCCGCGGCCCGCGACGCCGCCTGCCCCGTCGTCGTGGTGCCGCGCCCCGGACGCGAGACCCACGGCGAGGCGCCGGACGAACCAGGCCCCCGCGTGGTCGTCGGCCTGCACGTGGACAGCCCCGACGACGCCACCCTGTCCTTCGCCTTCACCGAGGCGGCCCTGCTCGGCGCCCGCCTCCAGGTGATCGCCGCCTACCCGTGGCCGGTGCAGACGTGGGCCGCTGCGGGCCAGATCATGCCCCCGGTGATCGACGAGGTCTCGATCGAGAGCGAGACCCGGGTGCTCGCCGACGGCTTCCTCGCCCCCTACCGGGAACGCCACCCCGACGTCCGGGCCCAGGCGCACGTCGTGCCCGGCGACGCCGCCGGCCACCTGGTCGCCGCCTCCCGCGACGCCGCCCTGGTCGTCGTCGGCCGCCACCGCCGGCGCCTGCTGGCCCCCGCCCGCATGATGGGGTCGGTCACCCACGCCGTCCTGCTGCACGCGGTGTCCCCGATCGCGGTCGTGCCACCGGCTCCGCCGGACGAGGGCTGAGACGGGCGGGAGCGCGAATCAGCGGAGGACCGCCGGTCCGAGCGGGACGGGTCCGGACGGGCCGCCGCCGGTTCAGCGCCGCTCAGCGCCTCGCCGCGCGCGGCGGCCGCGCCCCCGGGAGAACGAGGGCGGGTTGCTGGCGCCCGCGCGAGTGGAGTGTGCCGGGCTGCTTCGGGTCGGGTTTGTTCTGTTGTGGCCGGCCTCCGTGGGGTGGGGGTGGGATCCTGCGTTCGCCGTGGTGTGGTCGGTGGTGCCCGCGCGAGTGGAGTGTGCCGGGCTGCCTTGGGTCGGGCTTGGTCTGTTGTGGCCGGCCTCCGCGGGGTGGGGGCGGGGCCCCGCGTTCGCCGTGGTGTGGTCGGTGGTGCCCGCGCGAGTGGAGTGTGCCGGGCTGCCTTGGGTCGGGCTTGGTCTGTTGTGGCCGGCCTCCGCGGGGTGGGGGCGGGGCCCCGCGCCCGACGTGGGCCGGTCGGTGGTGCCCGCGCAGGCGGGGTGTGCCGGGCTGCCTCGGGTCGGGCCCGTCCTGCTGCGGCCGCACGCCGGGAGCCGGGCGTATCCGATCGTCGGCCGGGAGGCGGCCGGCGGGGCTTGTGTCACGAGGCCGGACGCACCGCCCTCGGGGCCACGAGCCGTGCCTATCATCGGCCCCATGCAGGACTCGACCAGCACGGACACCCGGATCGCCCTCGACCTCGCGCTGACCGTCCGGCACGACGGACACGGCGGGGTCGCCGATGATCTGGCCGACCTCGCCGGGCTCGGCGCGTGGGTCCGCGCCCACCCCGGGATCGTGCCGGACGCCGGAAGGTACCGCGCCGACGAGCCGGCCCTGGCCGCCGTCCGCGCGGTGCGCGCCGCGGCCCGTGCCCTCTTCGCCCGCGCCGTGCGCCCCGGTGAGCCGAGCCCCGCGGACGCCGCCCGACTGCTGCCCGTCCCCGAAGCCCTGCGCTGCCTGAACCGGGCCGCCGCGCGCACCCCCACCGTCCCCGTGCTGGACTGGACGGAGACCGGCCCAGCCGGACCGGTCCTGCGCAGGGAGCCCGCCGGCGACCGGCCGGACGACCTCGCCGCGGTGCTCGCCCACGCCGTGATCGGCTTCCTCGCCGGTCCCGACCGGCACCGGCTGCGGGCCTGCCACGCACCGCGCTGCGTGCGCTACTTCCTCAAGGAGCACCCGCGGCAGGAATGGTGCAAGCCGTCCTGCGGCAACCGCGCCCGCGTGGCCCGCCACCACGAACGGCACAAGCGCACCGCGTAGCCGGGACGGGCACCCGCCCGCACGCCGCGCGAAGGGCGCGGCCACGTACCATGGCGGCATGTCGTTCCTCCGCCGCCGCAGCGCCACGCCCGCCGGGCCCGACTTCGACGTACTGGCCATGGACCCGGGCGACTGGCCCGGCAATCTGGGCGCCGGCCTGCTGCCCGCGCCCGACGGCAGCTGCCAGGGCGTCTTCCTGCGCTACGACCTGTTCGGCGGCCGCGGCCCCGCGATGATCATCGGCAATCTGCCGGAGGGCTCCCCGGCCCGCGAGGTCCCCGAGGGCGAGATCCCCTTCGAGGTGGCCCAGCTGCTGCTGGCCCTGGAGAACGACGAGGAGGTGACGGTCGCCGGCGCCGAGGACGTCCCGGTGATGCAGGGCGACAACCTGCTCATCGTGCGCCGCCTCAAGCTCTCCGAGAGCCGGATCTCCTGCGTGCAGTTCGACCGCAGCGACGGCGTCCTGGTGACCATCGCCGCCTGGGACCGTCCCATCACCGACGACCTCTACGCCCTGCTGAAGCCGCTCCCGGCGGAGCTTTTCCAGCAGGGCTGAGCCGGACGGCTACCGTACGGTCGAGAGCGTGACGTCGGCGGCGCGCACGTACCCGACCCGGTGGCCGTACTGGATCTGGTAGTACACGTCCCTCCCGGTCACCACCCGGTGGGAGGCCTCGTCGAAGGTCACCGCGTAGTAGTACTCCCCGGCCACCCGCTCACCCACCACGTACCTCTGGCCCGCGAGCACCCGGTACGGCAGCGGCGACACGGCCTGGGCGGGTACGTCCGCCGGGTAGGCCGCCTTCTCCGGGTACGCCCGCCCGTACACCGGGACGCTGTCCAGGCCCTTCCTCGGAGTGATCACGCGGCCCGAGGCGGGGACCGCCGCCGGGCTCTTCCCCGGGTTGCGGAACCACGCCTTCTGCCCCAGGTACCAGATCGCCGTCCAGTCGCCCCACCGGTCGGCCACCGCGTACTGCTGTCCAGTGGAGACCCGGGAGGACAGGTCGTTCACCCCGGTCGTCGGAGTGGTGCCCAGGCCGACGTCCCTGATCAGCGGTGCGTTCACGTCATGGTCGGAGTACAGCCGGACCGCGCTGGAACCGTGGACCGCGCAGGGCTCGCCCCGCCTCTCGCAGCCGGTGTACTCCGGGCGGTTGGCGGCGTAGTCGGGGCGGATCGTCACCAGGCCGGATCCCTTGCCGGCGGTCGGTCCGAAGGGGCGGCCGAGCAGCTTGAAGTAGTGCCGCCAGTCCCAGTACGGGCCGGGATCGGTGTGCATGCCCGGGATCGTCGCCGTGGTGGTGCCCGGCACGTTGTCGTGGCCGAGGATGTGCTGCCGGTCCAGCGGGATGTCGTACTTCCTCGCCAGGTACTTCACCAGCCGCGCCGACGACCGGTACATCGCCTCCGTGTACCAGGCGTCCGGCTCCGCGAGGAAACCCTCGTGCTCCAGGCCGATCGACTTGGCGTTGACGTACCAGTTCCCCGCGTGCCACGCCACGTCCTTCGCCTTCACGTGCTGGGCGATGTGGCCGTCGGTGGAGCGCAGGGTGTAGTTCCAGGAGACGTAGGTGGGGTCCTGGACCATGTCGAGGACGCCGTTCCAGGCGCCCTCCGTGTCGTGCACGACGATGTACCGGACGCGCTGCGAGGCGGGCCGGTTCCCCAGGTCGTGATTGCCGTAGTCGCCGTCCCCGAACTCCTCGTACGGCGCCGGGACCCACTCGCAGGAGACCGACCGCGGGCACTCGGTGCCGGCGGACCTCGCGGCCCGCAGACCCGCGTCGTCCAGCTGGGACACGTCGGGCGCCACGTCGGGGCGGGCGGCCAGGGCGACCCGCTGCCCGGCGTCCGTGGTCCGCCGCTCGCCCGCGCGGATCACCTCGAACACGTCGTCCGCGTACGCCGCCGCGGTCGCCGAGTCCTCGGCACCCGAGAAGCGCGCCACCGCCCCGTACCAGTCCGCCGGGTCCGCGCTGAGCGGCTCGCCCAGGTCCCGCTGGGCGGCCGCCAGCAGCGCGGCACCGCCGGACACGTTCGCGGCCGGGTCGGTGCGCAGGGCCTCGGGGCTCAGACCGGTCAGCTCGGCCGCCCTCGGCAGGGTGGTGAGGCGCGCCGGCAGGTCGGCGGGCTGGGGGGTCGTCACCCTCGGGCGCAGCGGAGGGCGGGCGTCGTCGCCGCGCGGGTCCTCGGTGCCCTCGCCGTGGTGCGACGCCCCGGCCAGTGCCGTGCGCGCGTCGGTGAGGTGCAGCGGTCCGTAGCCGCCGGTCACGCTCGGCGCGCCGCCGTGCGCGTCCCAGCGGGACTGGAGGTAGGAGACGCCCAGCAGCACGCTCTGCGGCACCTGGTACTCGGCCGCCGCGTCGGCGAAGGCCCGCTGCAGGCGGTCCGGGGCGGGCGGTGCGTCCGGCGACCGGGAGGCGGAGGGTGCGGCGCCGAGCAGCGGCAGCAGCAGGGCCGCGGTGGCCAGGGCGGGCACGACGGGGGATCTGCGCAAAGCGGCCTCCTGTGACGGTCGGACGTGGCGGGGCGTGAGCGACGGAACGTGTGCGGGGCCGGGCGTGGGACAGTGGTACCCGGCGGTCCGACGATCCGTCAATCATGCCTTCATAGCGGCGATTTCCCACGTCAGCAGGGGGTCGGGCGAGTTTCGGGGCGGCGGCCCACGGGCCTGCGCGGCATCAGTGGCGTACACCAATGGCCCTCCCGGTCAGGGACAGAAGAAATCCGCGGTGCGCCCTCCCGGGAGGGCGCACCGCGGACCGATGGCGCGTCGCTCAGCGCGTGCCGACCGCCGCGCGGACGGCCCTGCGGGCCATCTGGCAGTCGTCGTGCAGCCGGCGCAGCAGCAGCCGCTGCTCCTCGCCGGAGGGCACGGCGCCCGGCTGGGCGGGCACCGGCTGAGCCGGGACCGTGTCCTGCATCGAGCGCTGCACGGCCGTCTCGTACGTACGGATCTCCCGGGTGAGCACCAGCATCAGGTTCACCAGGAAGGCGTCCCGCGCGGCGGTGCCGCCCGACTGGGCGATCTGGCTGATCTGCCGGCGGGCCGCCGGGGCGTCGCCGAGGACCGCCCACAGGGTCGCCAGGTCGTAGCCGGGCAGGTACCAGCCCGCGTGCTCCCAGTCCACCAGCACCGGACCGGCCGGTGACATGAGGATGTTGGACAGCAGGGCGTCACCGTGGCAGAACTGGCCCATGCCCTGGCGTCCGCTCGCGTGGGCGATGCCGTGCAGCAGTTTCTGCAGGTCGCCCAGGTCCCGGTCGGTGAGCAGCCCCAGCTCGTGGTACCGGGAGATCCGGGCCGCGTAGTCCAGCGGGGCGTCGAAGGTGCCGGCCGGCGGCCGCCAGGCGTTGAGCCGGCAGACCGCGCCGAGCGCCGCCCTGATGTCCGCCCGGGGCGGTGACTCCAGGGGGTGCCGCTGCAGCGCCGCCACCCGCCCGGGCATCCGCTCGATCACCAGCGTGCAGTTGTCCGGGTCCGCCGCGATCAGCCTCGGCATCCGCACCGGGGGGCGGTGCCGGACGAACGAGCGGTATGCCCCTATCTCGTGCCGGATGCGCTCCGCCCACGCGGGGGAGTGATCCAGTAAGCACTTGGCGACCGCGGTGCTGCGCCCGGTCGTGCCGACCAGGAGCACGGACCGCCCGGTGCGGCGCAGCACCTGCACCGGGGAGAACTCCGGGCAGATCCGGTGCACGGAGGCGATCGCCGCGCGCAACTGGGTGCCCTGGGGGCCGGACAGGTCGATTCTTCCGCTGAGCGGCTGTGTGCCGGGGCCCGCGCCGCGCCGCGCCCTGCCCGCCCCGGGCACCGGGGCCGCCGGACGCGCGGGGGCGAGGTAGGGGCCGCCGCCCGCCGCCGGGCGGGGGTGCAGTGAGCGCTGCGGGGCGGACACGGAGGACGATGCTGCGTACATGGGCGAGACAGATCCCTTCGTGTGCCTGCTGTGCCTGCCTGAAGAGCCGCGCCGGCCCCGCGAGGAGCGGGCGTCTCTTCCGATAGCCGTCGCGCCGCCCGCCCGGCCGCCCGGAGCCACCCTGGGGAGTGACCCCCGCGGCGACCGGTCGGGGTGGCGCATTCCTACCTGACACCCCGCCGCCCCTGGCACACCATCTGGCGCACCCTGGCGAACGGTGGCGAATAGTCGCCCGGCAACCCGCACGGGGCTACTGTCAACTCAGCCGAGAACCTGGGGGCTTGACGTGAGCAAAGAACCCAACACCCGTCTGTCGGACCTGTTCGGCCTGGCCGGCTGGTCCAAGGGCGAGCTCGCGAGGCTGGTCAACCGGCAGGCGGCGGCCATGGGCCATCCGCAGCTGGCGACCGACACCTCGCGGGTGCGGCGGTGGATCGACATGGGAGAGATCCCGCGCGATCCGGTGCCGCGGGTGCTGGCGGTTCTGTTCACCGAGCGTCTCGGCCGTGTCGTGACCATCGAGGACCTCGGTCTGGTCCGGCACGGGCGCGCGGGGAAACGGTCACGCGGCGGGAGCGAGGAACATCCCGACGGAGTGCCGTGGGCGCCCGAGCGGACCGCGGCGGTCCTCACCGAATTCACGGGAATGGACCTCATGCTCAACCGACGCGGCTTGGTGGGCGCGGGCGCCGCGCTCGCCGCGGGCTCCGCACTCAGCAGCGCCATGCACGACTGGCTGCACACCGACCCGGCCCTGGCGGCCGATGCTCCCGACCTCCACCACCCCCTGCACGCCGACTCCGCCGGGTTCGACCGCTACGAGGCCGCCCCCGTCGGGTCGCAGGAAGTGGAGGAACTGGAGCGCTCGGTCGAAGTGTTCCGCGCCTGGGACGCCGCCCGCGGCGGCGGCCTCCAGCGCAAGGCCGTGGTGGGCCAGCTCAACGAGGTGGGCGGCATGCTCGCCTACCACCACCCACCCCACCTCCAGCGGCGCCTGTGGGGCGTCGCCGCCAACCTCGCCGTCCTCGCGGGCTGGATGTCGCACGACGTCGGCCTGGAACCCACGGCCCAGAAGTACTTCGTCATCGCCGCCCACGCCGCACGCGAGGGCGGCGACCGTCCCCGGGCCGGCGAGGCGCTCTCCCGGGCGGCCCGCCAGATGGTGCACCTGGGCAAGCCCGACGAGGCTCTGGACCTGATGAAGCTCGCCCAGTCGGGCTCCGGCGAGCAGGTGCTGCCGCGCACCAAGGCCATGCTCTACACGATCGAGGCCTGGGCCCAGGCGTCCATGGGCAAGGGCCAGGCGATGCGCCGCACCCTGGGCCGGGCCGAGGACCTCTTCGTCTCCGACAAGGCGGACGTGCCGCCGCCGGACTGGATGCAGACGTTCAAGGAGGAGGACCTGTACGGCATGCAGGCCCTGGCCTACCGGACGCTCGCCGAGTTCGAGCCGGGAGCCGCCGCCCACGCCCAGCACTACGCGGACAAGGCCCTGGCCCTCAGGGTCGACGGCCGGCAGCGGTCGAAGATCTTCGACTACCTGTCCATGGCCTCCGCCTGCTTCATCGCCGACGACCCCGAACAGGCGGACCGGTACGCGCGCCTGGCCCTGGTGTCGATGGGGTCCAACTCCTCCCAGCGGACCTGGGACCGCCTGCGGCAGATGTACCGGCTCACCGCGCAGTACGCCGGCTACCCGAAGATCCAGGAGCTGCGGGAGGAGATCGAACTGGCGCTGCCCAAGGGGAAGACGTCCAAGGGCAGGGGGAGCGGCGGCAGGGCGGCCCAGGCGTAGCGCACGCCGCCCCCGTTTCCGCATGCCGCGCCCCTACTTCCGCGTGCCGCGCCCTACTTCCGCGTCACCCGGGCCACCAGCACGCAGGCGTCCTCCCGGCGCAGGGACCGGCCGGTCCCCTCCGACACGATCCGCAGGACGTCTCGCGCCGAGCTCGTTTTGGACAGCCGGGGAGCCAGGGCGAGGAGGCGTCGTCGCTCCGCCGGCACGAGTCCGCCGTTGTGCACCAGTAACAGGTCACCGGCTTCGAGGGTGGTCTCGGCCTGCCAGGCCGGCGCGTGCCCCGTCCCGTCGCGGAACAGCAGCGGGGCGGGGCCGTCGGCGTGCGCGCACGTCACGGTGCGGCTGTCGGGCCGGTAGCCGCAGTACACGGCACCGCGCACGGGCGGCAGGGCGGTGGACCGCAGCGACCGGGCGAGCCGGTCCGGAAGTCCGGCGGGCCGGACGCCCGCCGTCGCCAGGCCGCGCAGCGCGCCGATCACCATCGCCGGACCCTGGGCCGGGTCGCCTTCGGCGCAGGGGAGTTCGCCGACGCTCAGCAGCGTCTCGTCACCGGTGAGCGGGCACGCGTCGTACCAGACGCTGATTCGGGACGGGCCCGCCTCGGCGGGCAGGTAGCCGGCCGCCAGGTCGAGGCCGGGCCGTCCCCGGTCCGGGAACCGCAGGAGGCCGTGCCAGGGCGGTGGCACGGCCTCCCGCGGTCCGGCCGCGGGCCGTTGCCCGGTGTCCGCGGCCCGCGGGCGGTGCCGGAACGAGTCACGGGTCTCGCTCACGGCCCGCTGGCTGCGGCGCAGTGCGCTGACGTCCCGCAGCACCGCCCACATCGAGGCGGTGCTGCCGTCGGCGTCGAGCACGGGCTCGCCCATCATGTGCACGGTCCGTACGGTGCCGTCGGGGCGCACGACGCGGAACTCCCCGTCGATGGGCCGGCCGTCGACGAGGCAGTCCGTGACCATCGCGGTCAGCTTCGGCCGGTCCTCGGTGAGGACCAGGGACGGGAACTCGTCGAGGCTCAGGGGGAGGGCGGCGGGGTCGCGGCCGAGGATCTGGAAGAGCTCCCCGGACCACTCGGCCTCGTCCGTCAGCAGGTTCCACTCCGCGCTGCCGACCCTGCTGAGCAGCGAACCCGGGCGGGGCGCGGGCGCCGGTCCGTCCCGCAGCTGCGCCAAGTGCGCGTCGAGGTCGCTGAGCTGATGCAGCGCCAGGTCGTACAGGGCGCGCTGCCAGCGGCCGTGGGGGTCCGTTCCGTCGCCCTGACTGTCCCGTCGTACGGCGTCCACGTCGCCCCTGAGCCGCCGCGCCTGCGATATCAGCGCCTCGACCGAGCCGGGTCCCGGTGGCTGGGCGGCTGGGTGGTCCGCGGAGAGATGGGACGACATGACGCACTCCGATGTGCAGACGGTACGAACCGGGGCGGAACCGAGGCCGGTGGAAGGACCGTTACGACTGTTGCACAGCCCGCGAGGCCCCGTAAGGGATTTGGCAAGACACGATACGGTGGTGCTTCCGGCATATGCCACAGTCTTCCCGGAGCGACTTCGGCGCCCGATGGGCGTACGTGTGCCGGTCGCCAAGTCGTAGGAAGCCTACGGGACTTGACGGGCGTACGTCCTCGCCGGAGTCGTCGCCCGAGTGTTCGTCGGACTCCTGTTCTACGGCGCGTCGTACAGCGCGGGCCGGGGCGCCAGACCGACGGGCGTGCGCGTCCCCGTCTCCAGCGCCCGCACGCCCGCTTCGGCGACGGCGGACGCCGCGTACCCGTCCCAGGCACCCGGGCCGGTGACCCGTCCCCGCCGGGTGGCGTCGACCCAGTCCCGCACCTCGCGGTCGTAGGCGTCCGCGAACCGCACGAGGTAGTCCTGCGGCACCTCCTCGCGGGCACCGCCCGCCGCCGTCACCACCATGGCGCGTGCGTCCCCGATCCGGGCGCTGCCCGCCTCGCAGACGGCCTCGCACCGCACCTCGTAGCCGAAGCCGCAGTTGACGAAGATCTCCACGTCGACCAGGGCGCCCCCCTCGGTCTCGAAGAGCACCAGCTGCGGGTCGAGCAGTCCCTCGGGCGCCCCCGCGGACGGACGCGGCCGCAGGACGGTCACCGCGGTCAGCTCTTGCCCGAGCAGCCAGCGGGCCGCGTCGATCTCGTGCGAGACGGAACTGGTCACCAGCATGCCGGAGGTGAAGTGCGGTGGGGAGGACACGTTGCGGTGGACGCAGTGCAGCATCAGCGGCCGGCCCAGCCGCCCGCCGTCCAGCAGCGACTTCAACTGGCGGTACTCGGCGTCGTAGCGCCGCATGAACCCGATCTGCGCCAGCCTGCGGCCCAGCCGTGCCTCCGCCTCCACCACGCGCAGCGCGCCCGCCGCGTCCGGCGCCATCGGCTTCTCGCACAGCACCGGCAGCCCTCTCGCGAAGGCGGCCAGCAGAGCCTCCTCGTGCGCCTCGCCGGGCGAGGCGATCAGCACGGCCTCCACGCCCGGCGCGTCCAGCGCGGCCTCGACGTCCGTGTGCACGACGACCCCGTCGATCCCGCCCGCGGCCGCCTTCGCCCGCTCGGCGTCGGGGTCCGCGACGGCGGCGACCCTGGCGCCGCTCACCACCCGGTCGAGGCGCCGTACGTGGTCGGCGCCCATGTGTCCCGCGCCCAGCACCGCCACACCCAGAAGTTCGCTCACGCTCCGCCGGCTCCTTCCCCGTCCGCGGCGCACCCGCGGACGGCGGGTACGTGTACCGCGAACAGGGTTTCACGGTCGTCAAGAGGGGCGGGGCGCCGCACACGGGCGCCGGGGTCAGTAGCGCAGTACGCCCGCGATGCCCTCCACCTCGCCGAGCGCCCCGTCCGGGACGAAGCGGACGTCCGCGCCGGTCTCCAGGCACTGCTCGACGATCTCGTCCACGATGTCCTCGCGGGCGTCGAGGTCGCCGTCGTACGCCGGGAGCAGGTGCTCACCGTCGTCGCGCATCGTCACCTTGAAGTTCTCCTCGACGGCCAGCAGCCGGACCCGGCCGGTGTGCGCGCTCTCCCACAGTTCGTCGACGCCGGCCGCGAAGTCCTTGCGCCCGCGGGCGGCGTCCAGTTCCCTGGCGACGGCCTCGACGGAGCCGCGCGCCTCGTGGTCGAGGACGGGCGCCACCGCCTGCCACACGGCGTCGGCCGTGCCGTGCGCCAGGCCCCCGTGCGGGACGAGCACCGCGTCCCGCACGGTGTTCCCGGTCTCCTCCAGCACGGACAGCGCGGGCTGCGGGCCGGTGACGTACAGCGGCCGGGGGTGCGCGCGCAGGACCCGGCCCATCTCGGTGTCGGCGTCGCGCAGGAACCGGCGGGTGGTCTCGTCCCGGAAGGTGCTCGGCGAGTCGCCGATCCGCTCCATGCGTTCGGGGTCGAAGTCGAGCGGCGGGCGGTCCATGGGGAAGCCGCCGGTGCGGTCCTCGACGACCCTTCCCGCCCCGCCGCTCCACAGGGTGACCCGGTCGGCGGCGACCGACAGCACCCAGAACGGCCGCTCGGCGGCCTGCGCGGCGACGAGATTGCGGGTCAGGAAGGTGTCTGCGAGGACGACGCGCTCCGGGACGGAGCGGGCGAGGGTCCAGACCTGGTGCTCACCCGGCGCGGCGAAGATCGCGAGGCCGTCCTCGGTGTGTGACAGGTCGACCTCCGCCAGGGCCCGGTCGAGTTCCCGGGAGACATCCAAGCGGCGCTCACGGGTGACCGCCGGGTCGTCCTGCAACTGCTTCTTGGCCTCGGCCACCGCGTTGCGCAGCCGGACGGGGTCGCCGGCGTTGTCCGGCTCGCGGCGGTGCGTCGGCGTCAGCACGGACACGGCCGGGTAGGGGCGGGGGCGCCGGAGTTCGGCGAGGGCGGCGGGACTCAGATCGTGCTCCATGTCAGCACGATAAGACGGAAGGACGTGTCGGGCATTCGGAGCAATCCGCCTCATACGTTCAGGTGCGCTCGTCCCGGCCTCGTTCGTCCCGGCCTCATTCGTCCCGGCCCGGGGAAGCCTCGCCGCCGCAGGAGCTGCCGTCGGGCGGCAGGGAGCCGTACAGCAGGAAGTCGTCGACCTTGCGGTGCACGCACTCGGAGGACGCGTAGCCCGTGTGCCCCTCGCCCTTGTTGTCGAGGACCACGGCCGAGGGCCCGAGCCGCTCGGCCGTCTCCTCGGTCCAGCGGTACGGCGTGGCCGGGTCGCCCCGGGTGCCGACGAGGAGCATCTTCGCGGTGTCGAGGTCCTTCACGTCCTCGCGGATGTAGTCGGTGCCCTTGGGGCGGCCGTGGCACATCAGTACTTGGGTGAGCCGGTACCGGCCGAAGACCGGCGAGGCCTCCTCGTACCGGGCGCGCAGCCGGCCCAGCGACTCGGCGACCTGGCCGGCGGAGGGCCGGTCGGGGTCGTCCGCGCAGTTGATCGCCATCAGCGCGGCCGGCAGGTTGTCCATCGGGACGTCCTCCGGGTCGGTGAGGCCGGCGCCGGCCTTCTCCCCGCTGCCGGCCCGCGCCTGCGCACGGACCGGGAAAGTCACGCCGCCGGACACGAAACCCTGCAGGCCACTGGTGTCGCCGCCCTCCATCAGCTGGGCGAGCGCCCGCTGAAGCGACGGCCACAGCTCCTTGCTGTAAAGGGCCTGGCCCATGGCACCCACCATGTCCTGACCGGAGAACGGCTCGCCGAACGCCGTCGGCACCGGGTCCGAGTCGAGCGACGCGACGACCTGCTCGACCAGGCGGCGGGCCTGCCGCGCGTCCTGCCCGAACGGACAGGCGATGTCCTCCACGCACCAGTCGAGGAAGTTCTCCAGCGCCGTCTGCTGCCCGCGCGCTCCGGCCAGGCCCTGCTCGGTCAGCGGTTCCGTCAGGGTGTCCACACCGTCCAGCACCATCCGCCCGACCTTGTCCGGGAACCTGGCGGCGTAGACCGCGCCCAGCCGGGTCCCGTAGGAGAAGCCGAGGTAGTTGAGCCGGTCGTCGCCGAGCGCCTGGCGCATCACGTCCATGTCGCGCGCGGCCTCGACCGTGCCTATGTGGGGCAGCACCGGGCCGGAGTGCTTCGCGCAGTCGGCCGCCGCCTCCCGCAGCCGCCGCAGTACGTCCCGCGGGTCGGTGAGCTTCTCGTCCCCGTCCGTCGCCTCGATGATGTCGACGGTGGCCGGGCCGCAGGTGACCGGCGAGGACCGGCCGACGCCGCGGGGGTCGAAGGTGACCACGTCGTAGCCGTTGGTCAGGTGCATGAAGTCCTTGCCGCCGCCGACGAGTTCGTCGACGCCGGAGCCGCCGGGCCCCCCGAAGTTCAGCAGCACCGAGCCGCGTTTGTCGCCGGTCGCCCGGTAACGGGCGAGGGCGAGGTCGAGCGTCCTGCCCCCGGGCCGGTCGTAGTCGAGGGGGACGGTGACCTTCCCGCACTGGAGGTACTCCGGCGCCGCCATGTCCTCGCACGCCGACCACTTGACCTTCTGGTCGTAGAACCGGGACAGGTCGGGCCCGGTGTCACTCGCGGTCGCGGCGGGCAGCCCGGCGACCAGCAGCGCCAGCCCGAGCGCGCCGGTGACCGCGCAGTGCCGGACCGAGGGCCGGGACTCCAGCTTGGCCAGCATCGATGCCTCCCGGGCGCCCCGTCGTGGACCGGTGCTCGGCGCCCTCGCTCACCATAAGCGGGCCCCGGACGGCTCGCCTCCGGGCAAGGCCTGTGGGTGCATTGCCACCAGTTCGACGAAACGGTCACTCGATGGGGTGAAAGGACTATTAGCCATAACTCGGATGGTGCGTCCGCGTTTTAACCGGTGCGGGCGACTGCCCGTGACCAACTCTGGAAGGCAGGGAAACTCATGAGAAGGGTTACCCGAAACGGTGTGCTCGCCGTCGCGGCGTCCGGCGCGCTGGCCGTGACGATGCCGGCGTACGCCGCGTTCGCGTCCGACGGCGCCGCCGCGGACGGCTCCGCGGCCGGCTCGCCGGGGCTGATCTCGGGCAACACCGTCCAGCTCCCGGTGGACGTCCCGGTGAACGTGTGCGGGAACACGGTGAACGTGGTGGGGCTCCTCAACCCGGCCGCGGGCAACAGCTGCGCCAACACCGGGGCGAACGGTACGGCGGACAAGGGGAAGGAATCCTCCGAGGGGGCCGGTGCGTCGGGAGGCGCGGTCGCCGAGGGCGGCGCCGAGGACTCGCCGGGCGTGCTCTCCGGCAACGGCGTCCAGTTGCCGGTGCACCTTCCGGTGAACGTCAGCGGCAACAGCGTCAACGTCGTCGGCATCGGCAACCCGGCCGTCGGCAACGAGTCGACGAACGGCCCCGGTGACGAGCCCGAGCCCGTCGAGCCCCCCGCGCGGCCGGAGCCCGAGCCGTCGGTGCCCGAGAAGGAGCGCGCCGAGCCGAAGCCCTCCCCGCACGTCGCGGCCCCGCCGGAGGAGTCGGTGTCCCTGGCCCGCACCGGTGCGGACCAGACCCTGTCCGCCCTCGCCGGGAGCGCCGCGCTCGTGCTGGGCGGCGCCGTCCTCTACCGGCGGTTCCGGCCGGGCGCCCGGACCTGACCGACGGCGGCCGGCCGCCCCGGGCGCACCGCACGCCGGGCGGCCGGGACGTGCGCATGTCGTCGGGGCGCCGCGCGGGCCCCCAGCGGCACTCCCCGGCAGACCGGCGCGCCCGGCGGGACGGTGCGCGCGCCGCACGGGTGACCGCCGGGCAGGCCCCGGTCGGGGACGTACGCACGGGTTGAGCGGCATACACCGGCCGGTCCGAAACGCCGGGGCCGGCAAGGCGGCCGGCTGAGGCCATGCGTGCCGGCCGGCCGGCGGGACGACGCCCTGGCGGTGTGCCCGTCACCAGCGGGTCACCTGGGCCAGGACCCGCACGCCCCGGCCCCGACGCCCCCTGAGCCTCCGCTGCCGCTCAGGCCCGCCCCGTGTGGAACCGGCGGTGCAGCGTGTGGATCTCCTCGGTCAGTTCCGGCACCGGGCCGTCCACCGCCACCCCGGGCGCCACCTCCCGCACCGCCAGCGTCCGCACCGGTGGTGCGGCAACGCCCAGCTCCGTCAGCCAGCCACCGAGCTGCTTGGACGAGGCGACGTACACGATGCGCCCCAGGCCGACCCACGCGTGGGCGGCGGCGCACATCGGGCAGTGCTCGCCGGACGTGTACACCGTGGCCGCGGCCCGCTCTTCGGGGGCGAGGTGGGTGGCGGACCAGCGCGCGAGCTCGAACTCCGGATGGCGGGTGCGGTCGCCGGAGGCCACCTGGTTGCGGTCCTCGGCCAGTACCTCGCCGTCCCCGCCGACCAGCACCGACCCGAACGGCTCGTCACCCGCCGCCAGCGCCTCGGCCGCCAGCTCCACGCAGCGACGCAGGTACGGCAGTTCGACGTCCTTCACAACCATGGGCCCGGCCCTCCTCGGCGATGTGATCCTCACCGGCAGCCTATGCCGCCCCTCCCTTGCTACGGTCAATCGCAAGCGTTACAGTCTCTAACAAGAGCTACCGCCCCTCGCGGCCCGCTCTCGCAGGCACACCCGGAGAAACCGAGAGAAGGGGACCGCCATGTCCGCCGTCATCCCGCAGTCGCAGTCGCCCGCCCTGCACACCGTCCTGGGATCGGGCCCCGCCGGCACCGAACTCGCCCGTGAGCTGGTGCGCCGGGGCCACCGCGTGCGGCTCGTCGACCGGAAGGGCGACGGCCCCGCGATCGAGGGTGTCGAGCGGTTCGCCGCCGACGTGAGCACGGCCGAGGGCGCGCGGGCCGCGACGGGGCAAGCCGCCGTGGTGCACCACTGCGTCAACGTCGGCTATCACCTCCAGACCGAGGTGATGCCGCGCGTCCAGGAGGCCGTCCTCGCCGCCGTCGAGGCGACCGGGGCCCGGCTCGTCGTGCTCGACACCCTCTATCCGTACGGCGAGACCGGGGGAGTGGTGATGACGGAGGACAGCCCCTGGCTGGCGACCAGCCGCAAGGGCCGGATGCGCGCCGAGCTCGACGAGCGCTATCTGTCCGCGCACCAGGCCGGCCGGGCCCGTGTCGCCCTCGGCCGCAGCGCCGACTTCGTCGGTCCGGGGGTGCTCAACTCGTCCCTCGGTGCCGCCGTCTTCCCGGGCGCCCTGACGGGAGGCGACGTGCTGGGCATCGGCGACATCGGTCTGCGGCACAGCTACACCGACATCCGGGACGTCGCGGCCGGCCTCGCCACCCTCGGTGAGCGGCCCGAGGGCGACGGCCGCGTATGGCACCTGCCCACCGCGCCCGCCGTCAGCACGCGTGAGATCCACACGATGATCGAGAAGCGGGTGGGCCGGCCGCTGAACGTCGTGGTGCTGTCCGAGCCCCGCCCCTTCGGCCCGTTCGACGAACAGTTCATGGCCGAGTACGCGGAGATGTTCTACCAGCACACGGAGCCGCAGATCATGGACTCCACCGCCTTCGAGCGGGCCTTCGGCACGGCTCCCACGCCGCTCACGGACACCGTGGACGCCACCGTGAGCTGGTACGAGCAGTGGCTCGCCGCCCGGTGAAGGCGGCCCGGAGGCGGGTGGCCCGCTCGCTCAGCGCCGGGTGCGGGCCCGCGACCGGTCCAGCGCGGCCACGCCGAGCGCGGCGAGACCGATCTGGATGAGCCACTCGACCCAGTCGACGCCGTCCGTGTCGGCGACGCCGAAGGCGGCCGCGACCCACGATCCGATCAGCGCGGCCACGATGCCGACGAGGATCGTCCACAGGATTCCGATGCGCTGACGGCCCGGGATCACGAGCCGGCCCAGCACGCCGATGACGATGCCGATGACGATGGCACTGATGACGCCGCCGATTTCCATCTCCGCCCCTTCGTGTCGAGACCCCCGCAGTAGGGCGTGTGCCCGGTGCGGGCGCGCGTAGTCCGCGGCGCCGGTCGGCAGGGGCGTGCGAGGGTCGGCCCGCGGGACGGGCCGGCCCTCGGTGTTCCTCCCTCGTGCTCAGGGCCTGCGCATGCTCTTCGCCGCCGTGGCGGCGCACACCGTCCCCAGGGCCAGGGTCAGAGCGCCGATGACGATGTTGTTCCAGATGACGCCGGCGTCCGGGTTGGTGCCGACGATCCACGGCGAGATGATCATCCAGATCCCCATCGCGCACATCGCACCGCTGAGGCCGTACATGCGTTCCGGAGCGCGGGTGAATCCCAGGGCCAGCAGGCCGATGGCGATTCCTATGATCAGGTTGTGGGCCACGAGTGCGGGCTGGCTGGTGGTGAAGTGGACTATCCACGGGGACACGGCGCAGTACAGGCCGAGCAGGAACACCGGCCCGTCCACGAGTGCCACATCGCGGCCGCCGAGCATGCGGGCGTAACGCTCCTGCATTTCCGGGGCGTCGGGGTGACTGGAGATGTCACCTCGGGAGTGCGAGACGTTGGCCATGATTCGTCTCCTTTGACTGACCGGGTCGTCGGTGCGGTTTCGGTAGCGCCGCACGCGTCCATTCTGCTCTTATTTTTCCCTTATGTGTAGTCGGGGGGCGGCCTGCGGAGGGGGAGCGCGCGGGCTGGACATGTCCACGCGGATCGCGGGCAGGCGCACAGCGAGAGACGTCCGGGACGCAGTGACGGCGGAGGTGGCCGCGGCCATGGGTGCGAAGGTGTTGGAACGGTTCCCCGCGGGCTCGCCGCGCGGCTCGTGGCCGGCGGAGGAGTACGCCGCACGGCGGCGCGCCCAGGGCGAGCCCGCGACCGTCGTCATGGACCTGAAGTCGGACGCCTTCCTGGTGGTCGTTCCGGGCCGCGAGGAGAAGTGAACGCGTCCCGGTGACGAAACCGGGAGGGGCGGGACCGCGGGAATGTATTTCGGTACCTGAAATGTTGGCAACTACATCCATACTGTCAACGTCTTCCACCGCCAGCGAGGCACCCGTGAACCACCCCGCCCCCGAGCAGCCCGCCGACGTCGTCGCCCGGCTGCGCGCCACCTTCCGCACCGGCCGTACCAAGCCCGTCGAGTGGCGTACCGGCCAGCTGCGCCGGCTGCGCGCCCTGCTCACGGAGAACGGCCCGGAGCTGGAGGCGGCCCTCCGCGCCGACCTCGGCAAGAGTGCCGCCGAGGCCCAGCGCACGGAGATCGGCTTCACCGTCCGCGAGATCGACCACACCCTCGACCACCTCGCCGACTGGCTGCGCCCCGAGCCCGCCCCGGCCCCGGCCCACCTCGGCGCCGACGCCGCCGCCTGGACGCAGTACGACCCCCTCGGCGTCGTACTCGTCATCGCGCCCTGGAACTATCCGGCCCAGCTGCTGCTCGCCCCGGTCGTCGGCGCCCTGGCCGCCGGCAACGCGGTGGTCGCCAAGCCCAGCGAGCTGGCCCCGGTGACCTCCGCCGCGCTGGCCCGCCTGCTGCCGCGGTACCTGGACACCGACGCGGTGGCCGTCGTCGAGGGCGGCGTTCCCGAGACCACGGCCCTGCTCGCCGAGCGCTTCGACCACATCTTCTACACCGGCAACGGCACGGTCGGCCGCATCGTCATGCGGGCCGCCGCCGAGCACCTCACCCCGGTCACCCTCGAACTCGGCGGCAAGTCCCCGGCGTTCGTCGACCGCGACGCCGACCCCGACGCGGTCGCCGCACGGCTGGCCGCAGGCAAGTTCCTCAACGCGGGCCAGACCTGCGTGGCCCCCGACTACGTGCTGACCGACCCCGAGACCGCCGCCGTCCTGGAGCCGGCGTTGGTCCGTGCCGTCGAGGCGCTGTACGGGAGCGACCCGGCGCGGTCCTCGGAGTACGCGCGGATCGTCAACGAGCGTCACTTCGACCGGCTGTCCGGCCTGCTGGACTCGGGTCGGGTGGTCGTCGGCGGCGGCAGCGACCGCTCGCGGAAGTACATCGCGCCGACCGTACTCGCCGACGTCGCGCCCGACGCGCCGGTGATGCGGGAGGAGATCTTCGGCCCGATCCTGCCGGTCGTCACCGTGTCCGGGCTCGACGAGGCGATCGATTTCGTCAACGACCGCGACAAGCCGCTGGCCCTCTACGTCTTCAGCGAGTCCGACGAGACGCGCGAGCGGTTCGCCGCCGAGACATCCTCCGGCGGTCTCGGCCACGGACTGCCGCTGGCCCATCTCACCGTCTCCGACCTGCCGTTCGGCGGTGTGGGGGAGAGCGGCATGGGCAGCTACCACGGCCGGTACTCCATCGAGACCTTCAGCCACCGCAAGGCGGTCCTGAAGAAGCCGCTGGGCTGACCGGCCCGACGGCGCGCCTTCAACCCGGCCCAAAACTTGCCGGGTTGAACTGGTCTACACCCTTGACTGGTACAGACCAACGCGGTTGAGTGTGCCTCCAACACCCCCCACCACGGCCGCCCCCGACGCCGTGACCGGTCCGCCGGCGCGCGCCCATGGCTCCGATTCCTCCCTTGCCTGGTACGGGAGCGGCCGTGCTCCGCCGAAGGAGGCAGCCGTGTCGAGGCGCCGTATATCCGCCGTGGTCACCGCACTCGCCCTCGCGGGAGCCGTCCCCGCCTTCCTGCCCGCCACCGAGGCGTCCGCCGCCTCCTGCTCCAGTTACCCCGCGTGGTCGGCCGACGCGAACTACGACGCCGGCGACATCGTCCGCTACACGGACGGCAAGGCGTACATCGCCGAGCACGCCAACCCGGGCTACGACCCGCTGATCAGCACCTGGTACTGGGAGCCGTACGCCTGCGACGGCGGCTCCGAGACGCCGGTCGGCAACTTCGTGGTGACCGAGGCGCAGTTCAACCAGATGTTCCCGGGCCGGAACTCGTTCTACAGCTACGGCGGCCTGACCGCCGCGCTCAGCGCCTACCCGGGCTTCGCCAACACCGGCAGCGACACGGTGAAGAAGCAGGAGGCCGCCGCCTTCCTCGCCAACGTCAGCCACGAGACCGGCGGACTCGTGCACATCGTCGAGCAGAACACCGCCAACTACCCGCACTACTGCGACTGGAACCAGCCCTACGGCTGCCCGGCCGGCCAGGCCGCCTACTACGGGCGCGGCCCCATCCAGCTCAGCTGGAACTTCAACTACAAGGCGGCGGGCGACGCCCTCGGCATCGACCTGCTGAACAACCCCTGGCTGGTGCAGAACGACTCGGCCGTCGCCTGGAAGACCGCCCTGTGGTACTGGAACACCCAGTCCGGGCCCGGCAGCATGACCGGGCACAGCGCCATGGTCAACGGCGCCGGTTTCGGCCAGACGATCCGCTCCATCAACGGCTCCCTGGAGTGCGACGGCAAGAACCCCGCGCAGGTCCAGAGCCGCGTCAGCAAGTACCAGCAGTTCAGCCAGATCCTCGGTGTCTCACCGGGCGGCAATCTCTACTGCTGACCCCGGCCGGGCGTGTGCGGCACTCCGCCGATGACCTCGTAAACGATCACCGCGGAGTCCGCCGACACCTGGCACCTCGGCGACCTGCCCGTCCGCCGCGTCGGCCTCGGCGCGATGCGGCTGACGGGCAGCGCCGCCTTCCACCTCGGCACCCCGAGCCACCGCGAGCGCTCCCTCACCGTCCTGCGCCGGGCGGTCGAACTCGGCGTCAACCACATCGACACCGCCGCGTTCTGCTTCTCGTCCCTGCGCTCCGCCAACGAGCTGATCAACAGCGCGCTGGCCCCGTACGCCGACGACCTGGTGATCGCCGTCAAGGTCGGCCCGTACCGGGAGCGGTCGGGGGAGTGGGGCACCTCCGCCCGTCCCGAGGACCTGCGCGCCCACGTCGAGGAGAACCTGCGCCAGCTCGGCCGTGACCACCTCGACGTCGTCTACCTGCGCCGCATGCGGCAGGACTCGATCGCCGACCACTTCGGCGCCCTCGCCGAACTGCGCGCGGCGGGCCTGATCCGCCACCTCGGCATCTCCGGCGTGGAGCCGCGCCACCTCGCCGAGGCGCAGGCCATCGCGCCCGTGGTCTGCGTGCAGAACCGGTACGGCCTCGGCTTCCACGACCCCGCCGCCGACGAACTCCTCGCCCTGTGCCGCGCACAGGGCATCGCCTTCGTGCCGTTCTACGCCATCGCGGGCGAGGCGGGCCCTCGCGGCGCCGGAACCGCTCACGAGCAAGAGGTCCGCGAGGTCGCCCGGGCGCACGGCGCGAGCCCCGCGCAGGTGCGGATCGCCTGGACCCTGCGGCAGGGCCCCCATGTCCTCGCCAACCCCGGCACCGGCGACCCCGAGCACCTCGCCGAGAACGTCGCCGCGGGCGCCCTCCGGCTCACCGACGAGGAACTCGCGCGGCTCGACGCCGCCCGGACCGGCTGACCTCCCAGCGGTTGCCGTCCGGACCGTGCCGCAGACGCGGGGACCGGACGACAGCCCCTACACGGCCCAGACACCCTCCCGCATGATGTGCCGCCCCTTCAACTCGCGCTCCTCGTGCCACGCCTGGACCGCGAACGGCCGCACCCGGAACCAGGCGTACGACGCACTGTCCCCGCGAGGGTCCCAGCCGGTCTTCGCGGCGAACGCGTCCGCCGCCGAGGGTGCCTCCCGCAGGCCGAACGTCTCCGTTACGCCGTCGATCAGCACGACGTCCCGGGTGTGCCCGAACGCCAGCCGGACCCGGCCGCCGCCTCGCAGGTTGCGGCCGGTCGGGTTGGTGAGCCGGGTGCACAGCCAGACCGACTCCTCGTGCCACACGAACCACAGCGGGACCAGGCACGGCACGCCGTCGGTGTCCGCCGTGGCCACCCAGATGTCCAGTTCGCGTTCCAGGCGGTCGAGCACGTCCTGCCGGCGCTGCCCGGAATCGCGCGGCGGTGCGGTGATCTTCATGTCCGTGACGGTAGGGGGCGGGCCGCGCTCGCGCCTCGGGCCCGGGGCGGTCCTGCCCCTCGTACCCGAGGCCTAGGACCGAGGACTGGCGTTCGACGGGTTTTACGTATAACCTCTCCCGTCAATCGTCCGTCCCGAAAGGTCCCGATGCCGCACATCGCCCTGGTCGCTCTCGTCGTCGACGACTACGACGAGGCGATCCGCTTCTACACCGAGGCCCTCGGATTCCGCCTCGCCGAGGACTCCGCCCGGCCCGACGGCTCCCGCTGGGTGGTCGTCGAGCCCGGTAGGGGGAGCGGCGGCACCGCGCTGCTGCTGGCCCGGGCCAAGGGTGAGCGGCAGCGGGCCCGGGTCGGCGACCAGACGGGCGGGCGCGTCGGGTTCTTCCTGTACACCGACGACTTCGCCCGCGACCACGCCCGGATGGCGGCCGCCGGCGTGACCTTCCTGGAGGAGCCCCGGCGCGAGCCGTACGGCTCGGTCGCCGTCTTCCAGGACCTGTACGGCAACCGCTGGGACCTGCTCCAGCCCGCCGCCTGACCGACCCCGCCCTTCGCTCACCGACCCGCCGAGGAA
Organism: Streptomyces sp. M92; assembly: GCF_028473745.1. NCBI lineage: Bacteria > Bacillati > Actinomycetota > Actinomycetes > Kitasatosporales > Streptomycetaceae > Streptomyces > Streptomyces sp. M92. Next base: position 6,273,906 of record NZ_CP101137.1, on the reverse strand, counting down.
TGACCGCTCATGTCATCTACGCGCATAGACTCCGAAACCCTCCGCCGCCTCCCCAAGGCGGTCCTGCACGACCACCTCGACGGCGGCCTGCGCCCCGCCACCGTCGTGGAACTGGCCGGGTCCGTCGGCCACACCCTGCCCACCACCGACCCCGACGAACTGGCCGCCTGGTACTACGAGGCCGCCAACTCCGGGGACCTGGTCCGCTACATCGCGACCTTCGAGCACACCCTCGCGGTGATGCAGAGCCGCGAGGGCCTGCTGCGCACCGCCGAGGAGTACGTCCTCGACCTGGCCGCCGACGGTGTCGTCTACGGCGAGGTCCGCTACGCCCCCGAGCTGATGCTGAAGGGCGGCCTCACCCTCGCCGAGGTCGTCGAGACCGTCCAGGAGGGACTGGCGGCCGGCATGGCCAAGGCGGCGGCGGCCGGTACGCCGGTGCGTGTCGGCACCCTGCTATGCGGGATGCGGATGTTCGACCGCACCCGGGAGACCGCCGACCTCGCGGTCGCCTTCCGGGACGCGGGCGTCGTCGGCTTCGACATCGCGGGCGCCGAGGACGGCTTCCCGCCCGCCGACCACCTCGACGCCTTCGAGCACCTGCGCCGCGAGAACGTGCCGTTCACCATCCACGCCGGCGAGGCGCACGGACTGCCCAGCATCCACCAGGCCCTCCAGGTGTGCGGCGCCCAGCGCATCGGCCACGGCGTGCGCATCACCGACGACATCCCCGACCTGGCTGCCGGCAAGCTCGGCCGGCTCGCCGGCTGGGTCCGCGACCGCCGGATCGCCCTGGAGATGTGCCCGACCTCCAACCTCCAGACCGGCGCCGCGACCTCGATCGCCGAGCACCCGATCACGGCGCTCAAGGACCTCGGCTTCCGCGTCACCCTCAACACCGACAACCGGCTCGTCTCCGGCACGACGATGACCCGCGAGATGTCCCTGCTGGTCGAGCAGGCGGGCTGGACGGTGGAGGACCTGCGCACGGTCACGGTGAACGCGCTGAAGAGCGCCTTCATCCCCTTCGACGAGCGCACGGCCCTCATCGAGGACGTGGTCCTGCCGGGCTACGCCTCGGCGCTCTGAACGAGTCCGCGTACATAGGCGGCCTGTCCGGCGTGCTGGAGATCGTCGGACAGGACGCTGACCAGGCGCGCGCCGAGCGTGACCGGCGGGTCCCAGTTCTCGTCCACGATCCGCTCCAGGTCCTTGGCGGCCAGGGAGCGCAGCGCACCGAGCGTCTGCTCGTGCACCGCGTCGTAGTACCCGGTCAGCAGGCCGGCGGAGTCGACCCGGACCTTCCCGACCTGCGCCGGGCTGTGGCCGTACCCGGTGTCCCCGCGGGGCAGGCCCAGGCCGAAGCGTTCCTCCCAGTCGTCGGCGAGCCACACCTGGTCGAGCCCGAAGGCGTCCGCGACGTGGTCGTCCTGGACCCGGGTGAGGTGCCAGACCAGCCAGGCGACGGAGTTGGCGTCGCCGGCCGGGCGGGCGTTCAGGCCGTCGGGGTCCAGGCCCTCGACGGCGGCGTGGACTTCTTCCTGGATGCGGCCGTAGGCCTCGATGAGGATGTCCTTCGCATGCATGCGTCCACCATCGCGCAGTCCGGCCTCAGCCGCTCGCCGTTTCCAGCAGCGCCATGAGCGCCCGCGCCGCCGGGCTGGTGGCCTGGACGGGCGGCAGGAGGGCGATGGTCTCGTACGCCCTCTCGTCGCCCTCCTTGAGGGGCAGCGAGGTGAGGGAGGCCCGCTTGTGCCGGAAGTGGCGTGGTACGACCGCGATGCCGAGGTTCTCGTCGAGCAGGTCGAGCAGACCGTGCACGTCGTTCACCTCCAGCGCGACGGTCCGCCGCACTCCGGCCTCCGCGAAGGCGGTGTCGGTGACGCGGCGCGGGCCCCAGTCGGGGTGGAAGTCGACGAACACCTCGTCGGCGAGGTCCTGCGGGGTCAGCACCGCGCCGTGCGCCGCCAGACGGTGGCCGGGGTGGCAGAGCACCGTCATCGGCTCGCCGGCCAGCGACACGGACCGCAGCTGGTCCGTGTCCTCCTGCGTCCGGTAGGCGAAGGCGAGGTCGAGCCGCCCGGCCGCGACCTCCTCCGCCAGCGCGCCCGAGCCCGCCTGCCGCAGCCGGATCTCCACGTCCGGGTGCTCCCTGCGGAACGCGGCCAGCAGCGCCGCCACCGGCACCCCGGCGATGCACTGCTCGGTCCCCAGGGACAGCGTGCCGCGCAGCACGCCCTGCACCGCCGCGACGGCCTCGTGCGCGGACCGCACCTGTGCGAGGATCCGCTCGGCCTCGCCCAGCAGCGCCCGCCCGGCCTCCGTCAGCGTCACCCGGCGGGTCGTGCGCACGAACAGCGGCGCCCGCAGCTCCCGCTCCAGCGCCCGGATGGACGCCGACAGGCCGGACTGGGACACCAGCAGCCGTTCGGCCGCCCGGGTGAAGTGCTGGTCCTCGGCGACCGCCACGAAGTGCTGGAGATGACGCAGTTCCATGCCTCAGAAGCGTAGCCGCACAATCCCATCGGATTCTTCTGTTGGACCACTGCCCGCAGGTCACGCCAGAGTGGGACGCGGTTCCGCACAAGCCCGTACCTCCCATATCTCCCGTACCTCGGGTACCAACCCCTCTGGAGTCGCGTTGTACACCGCACACCCCGGCCGCTACGCGGACATGCCCTACCGGCGCACCGGACGCAGCGGCCTGAAGCTCCCCGCGCTCTCGCTCGGCCTGTGGCACAACTTCGGCCCGGACCGCCCCGTCGAGACCCAGCGCGCCATCCTGCGCCGCGCCTTCGACCTCGGCGTCACCCACTTCGACCTCGCCAACAACTACGGCCCGCCGCCCGGCTCCGCCGAGTCCGCCCTCGGCGAGGCGCTGAAGGCCGACTTCGCGCCGTACCGCGACGAGCTGGTCGTCTCCACCAAGGCCGGCTATCTGATGTGGCCCGGCCCGTACGGCGAGTGGGGTTCGCGCAAGTACCTGCTCTCCTCCCTCGACCAGAGCCTGTCCCGCATGGGCCTGGAGTACGTCGACATCTTCTACTCGCACCGCCCCGACCCGGACACTCCCCTGGAGGAGACGATGGGCGCCCTGCACACGGCGGTGCAGCAGGGCAAGGCGCTGTACGTCGGCGTCTCCAACTACTCGCCGGAGCAGACCCGCGAGGCCGCCCGCATCCTCGCCGGGCTGGGCACCCCGCTGCTGATCCACCAGCCGCGCTACTCCATGCTCGACCGCCGCCCCGAGACCAGCGGCCTCCTCGACGCCCTCGACGAACTGGAGACCGGCTCCATCGCCTACTCCCCGCTGGAGCAGGGCCTGCTGACCGGCCGCTACCTCGACGGCATCCCCGAGGACTCGCGCGCCGCGAGCGACAGCCCCTTCCTCGACTCGGACGCGCTCACCGGGGAGCTGGTCGGCAGGCTGCGCGCCCTGAACGACATCGCGGGGTCCCGCGGGCAGTCCCTGGCCCAGATGGCGCTGGCCTGGGTCCTGCGCGAGGGCCGGGTCACCTCCGCCCTGGTCGGCGCGAGCAGCCCGCAGCAGCTGGAGGACAGCGTGGCGGCCGTGCGGAACCTGGACTTCGGGGCCGACGAACTGGCCCGGATCGACGAGATCGTCAGGCAGTAGAGAGCCGGCAGGCAACACGACGTAGAGAGCCGGCAGGAAATCGGACGCGATCCCGGAGGCGGCGGCCCGCCTTCGGGATCCTCGGCATGTCCGGCGGACCGGGGCCTTCCGGTACCGCCGCCCAGCCCACACCCCGCGACGCGCTGTTTCGGCCACCAGCGGCCGTGAATATGCCAGGAGACTGGCCGGAAATTCATGGTGACAGTGGTTCAGTAGTGAACATACTCACCTACAGGGCGTCTCACCGCACGCGACGGCGCCCTCACGCACAGCACACGAGCCGCACGGACGTCACGCCCGACCGGCAGGCGGACTGCGCGACGGGGGAGGGGAGCAGTGCACGACGAGTTCCTGTGCCATGTCACCGCCTACGGTGTCTGTGACGGCCGGCGCATCGGAGTACCGCTGGGAACCTACCGGGCCCCGACCCTCCCCCTCGCCCTGTGGTGGCTGCGCGACCGGGCCTCCTGGATCGCCGAGCGGCTCGACCCGCAGCCCGACACCCCCCACTTACCGCGCGGCGCCCTGACTCCGGTCGCCGACGACGCACCCGACGTGCCGCGCGTGCTGCGCACCTGGTGTGCCGACGACGTCCAGCAGGAGCTGGTCGCCGACGAGCTGGCCGCGGGGCGCCTGGTGCGCATCGCCACCAGCGACGACACCACCGAGTACGAGCTGATGGCCGAGTCCGTGGACGCCCTGCGCATGCAGCGGGCCGCTCCGCCCCTCGTCGTCCCCGTCGCCTGAACCGCCCGGGCCTCCCCGTCCGCCCCAGGGCCTCCTAGGAACCCGCCGCCTTGTCGCGCCGCCGGCCCGCCCACCGCGCCAGCAGGGCCCCGGCGAATCCGGTGACCAGCCCCCACGCCAGGGCGAGACCGACCGCCGCCCACAGCCGGGGGCGCAGGAACAGCTGCCCGGACAGTCCGCCGCCCAGGTCGCCGATGCCGAGTACCGACAGGCCGTAGTGCGCGGAGATCCGGCCGACCAGGCCGATCATGAGAACCGTGAGCGCCAGCGCGACGGCCATGTGCACGGCGTGCAGCCAGGCGGGGGTCCCGGCCGGGGAGCGGGACGCGAGGACGAACCCGGCCGCCAGGAGCAGGACCGCCGCGACGGCCAGCAGCCACCACCACCGCCCGTCGTGCTCGGTGAGCGTCCCCAGGTTCAGGGCGGAGACGTCCGGACCGCGCAGTACCTGATCCAGCACGTGTGGCATCGGCAGCCCGAACGGTCCTTCCACGCGCCCGTCCCACGTGGCACCGAGGCCGACCGTGAGCGCGAGCCATGTCAGGTTCGGCAGGCCGAGCAGCAGGACCGCGAAGGTCTCCGCCGGGTGCCCCCGCGTCCCGGCGACGACCAGCCCCACCACGGCGCCGACGCCGACGTACGCGAGCAGCAGCGCCACCATCGCGTACGCCGCCGGCCGGGCCGAGGTGTGCAGGCGCAGCAGCCGCCCGGGCAGCGGTGCCCCGCGCGAGACCAGCAGCGCCAGCACGAGCACTCCGGCCAGCCACAGCAGCCCGAAGAGGACGGTCAACGGCACGTCCGTGGTGAAACCGACCCGCGGAGCGATCCCGAAGAGGTCACCGAGGTCGTCCAGAATGCCCTCACCGAGGGACACCTCGAAGGTCTGGCGGGCCGCGAAGGCGAGCCCCAGCAGGGCGAGCAGCCACAGGACGGCGATCCGTCCGGCCCAGCCGGCCAGCTCCGCGGCACCGGCGACCGCCCGGTGCCGCAACGGCCGCAGGAAGCCCCGGGCTACGACCAGCGCGCCGGTCAGTGTCACGGACAGCGGCAGCACGGTCAGGCCCGCGTCGGTCTCGGCGAACCCTCCCGCGTCGCCGGACACCTCCAGCGCCCCGCCCACGGCCGTGACGACGGTCGCCGCGACGACCCGGGGGAAGGCGTTGTCGGGCAGGTCCGCGGCGCCGGCCGCCCACAGCCCCAGCGCGGCCACGACCCACATGGCGACCAGCCCGGTCACCACTGTGACCAGGGCCTGCGGCCAGCCATGACGGGCGACCGCAGATCCGGAGGTGCCGGGTGGGGTTCGCGAACTCACGCTGCCACGCTAAGCAGCACCGGTCCGGGGCGCGCGCCGACGGGCCCGTCCGCGTCCGCCGGATGCGCGATCGCCACGGACGCACGAGCGGACCGCCCCGTCGCCGGTCCGTCCAGGTACGGCCCGTCGGCCCGCTCGTCGAGCGGGTGTGCGGACGTACGGGCGTGGGCCGGCCCGCCGTGTTCCGGCCCGCCCGCGCCCGAGGGGCCGCCGGGCCACCCGGCGCGGTGGCTCAGCCCGTCCGGACGACGACGGCGTGGTCGCCCAGGCCCAGCAGCCGGTCGGCCGGTACCTCGCCCCGGGTCGTGAAGAGCGCGAGGAGGCGCCCCGTCCCCGTGTCGAAGGCGGCGTCCAGCACCGTGCCCTGCTCGGTGCCGGCCTCGGTCAGGACCCGGCGGTCCAGCAGGTCGTGGCAGGGCGGGGCGGTGTCCACCGCGTCGGCGGAACCGGCCCGGACGCCCTCCGGGCCGATCGCGTGCACCTCGTCCCAGGGGAGCACCGTCTCCCTGCGGAATCGGCCGCCCCGCAGCCGGACGTGACTCACCGCCCCGGACGCGACGTCGACGGTCAGGCACGTCACGGTGCCGAGCGGTCCGGCCCGGTCCGGCACCGTCACCGGCAGTCCCCGCACCTCGGTGAAGAGCATCACGGCAGGGAGCCCTTCCAGTGGCCGGGCACCCCGCCGACCAGGGCGGTGAGACCGGAGAGGTCGTCGGCGACGTGCCGGGCGGACTCCCCGGGCAGGACGAGGGACCGGCCGTCGACCCTCAGCGAACCACCGCGCGGCACGTACACCCGCCGCCGGTGCCGGGTGTGCCCCGGAACGAACCGTCTGCTCGCCGCCACCCGGAAGCCGACGACCCGCCCCCCGGTACCGCCCTCCACCACGACGTCGAGCACGGTGCCGAGTTCCTCACCGCCCTCCGTGAGGACCCGCGCCCCCAGCACCCGGGCCCGCAGCGTCTGCTGGTGCGCCGTCATGGCCGCGGCGCTCACCAGGCCCCGCCGGTCGCGGATCATCACCGCGTCGTGCCCCAGCGCGTACACCGAGAGCCAGGGCAGCCCCTCCTTCAGAGGTCCCGACAGCAGCCCGCGTCCGGTCAGGGTGAAACCGGTGATCCGGCTCGCTTCGGCGTCGCATACGGTGTCCTTGACGTGGGCGACGGCATCGCCGCCGAGGGTGACCACCGGCCGGGTGGTGAGGCTTCGTGCGGCCATCAGTTCGTTCATCGCGCACCCTTCCCACGCCCTCTCCCGGGCCTTCGGGTTCCCCGCGCCACTGTGACGATGCCCGCAGTACGAGAACAGGGGGACTGCGAAGCCGGGCCCGGGGTACGAGGACAGGTGCAGCAGCGTCCGGCCAGTCCGGCTTCCGAGAGAGAAACGCATGACCGAGTACCTGGACGGGGCAGTGATACCGACTGGTTTCGACGTACCCGTTGAACCGCTGAGGCGGGCGGCACACTACTCCGGTGAACCGGGGTGCATAGCGCAGGCACGTTCCTTCGCCTCGCTCTTCCTCGACCAGCTCAGGACCGAGTGGTGCGCCACCGTCGGCCCGCGGGCCGACGGCGCGGTGCTGCTCGTGGTGAGCGAGCTGGTCACCAACGCCGACCGCCACAGCAAAGGGCCGTACGTCCTGGAGCTGGAGGGCACACCCGCCTCGGTGGCCGTCACCGTCTACGACAGCAGCGGTGCGGTGCCCGAGCGCTACCCCCGCGATCCCGAGCGCGTCGGCCGGCACGGTCTGGAGATCGTCCACGCCCTGGCCGAGACGGTCGTCGTCGAACGCGTACCGGTCGGCAAGCGGGTCACGGCCCAGGTGCCGCTCACCGAGACCTGAGCCCCCCCGGCAGGTTTCAGGCGCAGCCCAGCTCGCCGAGCATGCCCTCGCGCAGCCGGGTGATGATCCGCTTGATCAGCCGGGACACGTGCATCTGCGAGCAGCCGAGCTGTTCGCCGATCTCCGCCTGGGTGGCCTCCTCGACGAACCGCATGTGGATGATCCGCCGGTCGCGTTCACTGAGCTCGGCCATCAGCGGGGCGAGCGAGTGGAAGTCCTCGACGAGCCGCAGCCCGTCCTCCTCGATGCCGATGAAGTCGGCCAGCACCGATTCGCCGTTCTCGGGCCCGTCGCCGGTCAGTGCCGCGTCCAGGGAGGAGGAGTTGTAGCCGTTGGAGGCGATCTGGCCCTCGATCACCTCGTTCTCGCCGATGTTCATCAGTGTGGCGAGCTCGGCGACGGTGGGCTCGCGGTCCAGGCGCGAGGACAGCTCCTCGCGGGCCTTGGCGAGCTCGACGCGCAGCTCCTGGAGCCGCCGCGGCACGTGCACCGCCCAGGTGGTGTCCCGGAAGAACCGCTTGATCTCGCCGACGATGTACGGCAGCGCGAAGGAGGTGAACTCCACCTCGCGCGACAGCTCGAACCGGTCGATGGCCTTGATCAGACCGATCATGCCGGTCTGCACGATGTCGTCCATGTCGTCCCCGCGACCGCGGAAGCGGCCGGCGGCGAACCGCACGAGCGACATGTTCATCTCGATCAGCGTGTTGCGCGCGTACTGGTAGTCGTGCGTGCCCTCTTCGAGTTCCGACAGGCGCTGGAAGAACTGGCGCGACAGCTGCCGTGCGTCACGCGGAGCCACGGTGCGGGGGTCCACGACTCCCGGCAGCGATCCGTCACCCGTCCCGCTCCCGGTGGTCTCCTCTACGACCTGCGCCTCGGGCCGGATCACGGCGGTCTCCATTACCTCTCCCACGAAAGTCACGGTTCGGCGTCTCCCTAGGTTTTTCCCGCGGTTGCGGGTACCCGGGTCGCTGCGGCACATGCCTCTCGTTTTCACGAGTGGCGGAAAGCGGGTGCCGCGGCGCCTTCGCGGAGTGATGCGTCCAGTCCTCAGGGTAGCCCCGCGCACCCCGACCGGCACCCGGGGGTTTCCCTCTGGGCTGAACGCCGCCCCCTTTCCCCGCCCCGCCGGGCTCCTAGGCTGAGGAGGTGACCAGCCACGTGCCGAACGAAGCCCGCGTCATCCCCATCCGCCCCCGGGCCCAGCGCCCACCAGCACGCCCCGCCGCCCCGCCCGCCGCCCCGCCCCTCGCCCCGGAACGAAGGCGCCCCGTCGCCCGGGAGCCCCTGTGGCGCGATCTGGTCGGCGACATCCTGCGGCGTGAACGCCTCGCCCAGGAACGCACCCTGAAGGAGGTCGCGGAGGCCGCCCGCATCTCCATGCCGTATCTCTCCGAGGTGGAGCGCGGCCGCAAGGAGGCCTCCTCCGAGGTGCTGGCCGCCGCCGCGGGCGCCCTCGGGCTGGGCCTCGGCGACCTGCTGGCGCGGGCCCAGGGAGAGCTGGTCCGCCTCGCCTCCCGGCACACCGGTGCCGACCGGGGGCCCGGCGCGTCCGGTGCCCGGCACGACGGGATGTGCCTGGCGGCCTGACGGCCCGTCCGGGCCGGTGTCCCGCGAGCCGTGGGACACCGGCCCGGCTCTCAGAACGCCACCCGGCGCCGGCTCAGCACCTCGTCGGCCAGCCCGTAGGCCACGGCCTCCTCGGCGGTGAACACCTTGTCCCGGTCCGTGTCCGCGCGCAGCGTCGCCACGTCGTGACCGGTGTGCCGCGCCAGGACCCCCTCCACCTGGGAGCGGATCCGCACCATCTCCCTGGCCTGGAGTGCCAGGTCGGAGGCCGTGCCACGCTGTCCGCCGCTGGCCGGCTGGCCCAGCAGCACCCGCGAGTGCTCCAGGGCGAACCGCCGCCCGGGATCGCCGCCGGCCAGCAGTACGGCCGCCGTGGAGGCCGCCTGCCCGACGCAGAACGTGGAGATCGGCGCCTGCACGAACGTCATGGTGTCGTAGATGGCCATCAGCGAGGTGTACGAGCCACCGGGCGAGTTGATGTAGATGGCGATCTCACTCTCCGGGGCCGCCGACTCCAGATGGAGGAGCTGCGCGATGACGACGCCCGCGACGCCGTCGTCGATCTCGGTGCCCAGGAAGATGATCCGTTCGTTCAGCAGCCGGCTGAAGACGTCGAAGGAGCGCTCCCCCTGCGGGGTCCGCTCGATGACGTTCGGAATCGTGTAGCTCCCCATCAGCGCAGCCCCATCCTCGGTCGCGTCGCGGCCGGGCGGATGTCCGAGAGGGACTCCACGACCCGGTCCACCATGCCGTACTCCTTGGCCTCCTCGGCCGTGAACCAGCGGTCCCGGTCACCGTCCCGGGAGATGGTCTCCGGGCTCTGCCCGGTGTGCTCGGCGGTGATCCGTTCGATGGTCCGCTTGGTGAACTCCAGGCTCTCCGCCTGGATCTCGATGTCGGCGGTGGTGCCGCCGATGCCTCCCGAGGGCTGGTGCATCATGACGCGCGCGTTCGGCAGCGCGTACCGCTTGCCGGCGGTGCCGACACTCAGCAGGAACTGCCCCATGCTGGCGGCGAACCCCATGGCCAGCGTGGAGACGTCGTTGGGGATCAGCCGCATCGTGTCGTAGATGGCGAGCCCCGCGTGCACGGAGCCGCCCGGACTGTTGACGCACAGCGTGATGTCGGTCCGCGGGTCCTCCGCGGACAGGATCAGCAGCTGGGCGCAGACCCGGTTCGCGGAGACCTCGTCGACCTGCGTGCCCAGCAGCACGATCCGCTGCGCCAGCAGCTGCGCGGCCAGGTGGTCGTCGAACCGGGAGGGAGGGGTGTCCCCCTCCTCCGCGCGGGGCAGTGCGGCCGGGGCGAGACCGGCGATGAGTGGGGACATCGGTGCTCCTTGTCGGGTCGTCGGACGAGTCGTACGCGGCCGGTGGCGCCGCGCTCCCTCCACTCTTGGCCCGCCGCGGCCCCGGAAAGGCCCTTCTCTGCCCGCGGCAGATCTGCCACGGGCAGAGCGTCCCGGCGGTGGGTGAGGACAAGGGACACACGACCGATGAGTTCTCCGGCTCCGGCCGGTCGACAGTGGTGACCGTGTTCCGCGACCGGGAGGTACTCATGAACACCGACGGATTCACCACGTGTCTGTGGTTCGACGGCCGGGCGGAGGAGGCCGCCCACTTCTACGTCTCCCTCTTCGAGAACTCCGGCATCGGCGCCGTCACCCGCTACCCCGAGGGGGCGCACCAGCCCGCCGGCACCGTGCTCACCGTCGACTTCACGGCGAACGGACAGCGGTTCGTCGCCCTCAACGGCGGCCCTCAGTTCCGGTTCAACGAGGCGATCTCCTTCCAGATCACCTGCGACGACCAGGAGGAGGTCGACCACTACTGGGCCAGGCTCACCGAGGACGGCGGCGAGGAGGGCCCCTGCGGTTGGGTCAAGGACCGGTTCGGCGTCTCCTGGCAGGTGGTCCCGGGCCGGCTCGAGGAGATGTTCCGCGACCCCGACCCCGCGAAGGCCGCACGGGCCAACCAGGCCATGATGTCGATGCGCAAGCTCGACATCGCCGCACTGGAGAAGGCGTACGCCGGGGAGTGAAGTGTCATGCGACTCGAAGGAACGCCCTGCTGGGCGGACGCGATGTTCACCGACGTCGAGGGAGCCAAGCGTTTCTACGGTGAGGTCCTCGGCTGGACCTTCGGCGTGTCGTCGTCCGAGTACGGCGACTACACGCAGTGCTACGCGGACGGCAGGGCGGTCGCCGCCGTGGTGCCGCCGGTACCCGGCCAGGAGGGGCAGTCCCAGTGGTGTCTCTACTTCGCCTCCCGGGACGCGACGGCGACCGCCGCCCGGATCCGTGAGGCGGGCGGCCAGGTGGTGATGGAGCCGATGCGGGTCGGCGACTTCGGCACCATGTGCCTGGCCCGCGACCCGGGCGGCGTCGTGTTCGGTCTCTGGCAGGGCGGCGCCCACGAGGGGTTCGAGGCCGTCGCCGAGCCCGGCGCGTACTGCTGGGCCGAGGTCTTCACCCGGGAGCCGGACAAGTCGGACGCCTTCTTCCCCGCGGTCTTCGGTTACCGGGCGAAGCGGATGGAGGACGACGGAGTCGACTTCCGCCTCTTCGACCTGGGTGAGGAGCCCGTGCTCGGCCGCATGGCCGTGACGGACGACTTCCCGCCCGAGGTGCCGTCGTACATCAACGTCTACTTCACCGCCCCCGACTGCGACGCGGCCGTGGCCCGCGCGACGGAACTCGGCGGCACCCTCCGTTTCGGGCCGATGAGCACCCCCTTCGGGCGGTACGCGACGCTGAGCGACCCGCAGGGCGCCGACTTCTCGGTGATCGACACCACGCGGACCGAGGGAGAGATGCCGAAGATCACCGACGTCTCCTGAACGCCTGTCCCGTGACCCGGTCCGGACGCCCCGCCGCCCCATGGCATGATCGGGCGCATGCTTGAACGTGTGGTGGCCGCGTGCGACGGGGCTTCGAAGGGAAACCCGGGCCCGGCCGGCTGGGCCTGGGTGGTGGCGGACGCGTCGGAGACCCCGGTGCGGTGGGAGGCCGGGCCGCTGGGCCGGGCCACCAACAACATCGCCGAACTCACGGCGCTGGAGCGCCTGCTGGCCTCGACCGACCCCGGCGTCCCCCTCGAGGTCCGCATGGACTCGCAGTACGCCATGAAGGCCGTCACCACCTGGCTGCCCGGCTGGAAGCGCAACGGCTGGAAGACGGCCGCCGGCAAGCCGGTCGCCAACCAGGAGCTCGTCGTGCGCATCGACGAGCTGCTCGCCGGCCGCTCGGTCGACTTCCGCTACGTGCCCGCCCACCAGGTCGACGGCGACCGGCTCAACGACTTCGCCGACCGCGCCGCCAGCCAGGCGGCCGTCGTCCAGGAGCCCGCGGGCAGCGGACTCGGCTCCCCCGAGCCGCCGCCCGCACCGGACGCCCCGGCGAAGACGGCGAAGAAGGCACCGCGCCGGGGGCCGTCCACCGCCCGCAAGGGCGGCTCCTCCGCACGCACCATCAAGGCGAAGTTCCCCGGACGCTGCCTGTGCGGCCGTTCGTACGCGGCCGGTGAGTCCATCGCCAAGAACGATCAGGGCTGGGGCCACCCGGAGTGCCGCACGGCCGCGGCCGGCTAGTCCGCCCTTTCCCGTCGTCCGTCCGGCGCGCGACCCGCGTCGGGCGAGGTCACGCGACGGCGTCCCGTACCTCTGTACGCTGCGTAGCGATATGCCCGTTTTGAGTGCGTTCCAGGGGTGAATGTGAAGGTCGCCTGCGTCGGCGGCGGGCCCGCCGGCCTGTATCTGTCGATCCTGCTGAAGCTTCAGGACCCGTCCCACGACATCACCGTCCACGAGCGCAGCCCCGAGGGTTCCACCTACGGCTGGGGCGTGACCTACTGGCGGGGACTTCTCGACCGGCTCCACGAGCACGACCCCGAGTCCGCGCGCGCCGTCGAGGAGCACTCCGCGTGCTGGCGCGACGGCGTCGCCCACGTGGGCGACCGGACCGCCCGGCACCGCGGCGACGAGGGCTTCGGCATCGGCCGCCACCGGCTCCTGGAGATCCTCGCCGCCCGTGCCCGCTCGCTCGGCGTGCGCCTGGAGCACGAGCACGAGGTCGGCGCCGACCGACTGCCGGGCGCCGACCTCGTCGTGGCGGCCGACGGCGTGGGCAGCGCCGTGCGCACCCGGCACGCCGGCCACTTCGGAACCGAGGTCCGGGCCGGACGCAACCACTACATCTGGCTCGGCACCACCAAGGTCTTCGACGCGTTCACCTTCGCCTTCACCGACACCCCCCACGGCTGGATCTGGGCGTACGGCTACGGCTACGGCCCCGAGGGCAGCACCTGCGTCGTCGAGTGCGCCCCCGAGACCTGGACCGGGCTGGGCCTGGACCGGGCCGACGAGGCCGAGGGGCTCGTCCTGCTGGAGAAGCTGTTCGCCGACGTCCTGGACGGCCACCCGCTCACCGGCCGGGCCTCGTCCGGCTCCGGCGCCTCGTGGCTGACCTTCCGCACCCTCACCAACCGCACCTGGTCCCGCGGCAACCTGGTCCTGGTCGGCGACGCCGCCCACACCACCCACTACTCCATCGGCGCCGGAACGACGCTCGCACTGGAGGACGCCATGGCCCTGGCCCGCGCACTGCGCGAGCCCGCCCCGCTCCCGGACGCCCTCGCCCGCTACGAACGGGAACGCAAGGCGGCCCTGCTGCCGGTGCAGAGCGCGGCCCGCTACAGCGCCCGGTGGTACGAGAACCTGCCCCGCTACATCGGGCTGCCCCCGCAGGAGATGTTCGCGCTGCTCGGCCAGCGCCACTCGCCCCTGCTGCCGTACGTCCCGCCCCGGCTGTACCACCGGATCGACCGCGCGGCCGGACACTCGCGGGCGCTGCGGCGGCTCAAGCGCAGACTGGGACCCGTGATCGCGCGGACGGTGCAGGCGCGGAACCTCGCCACCCGCGGCTGAACCGCCCGCCCGTACCGTGCCGACGCGGTGCGGGCGGGCGCCGGATGACAGACTGGCCGGCATGGACGAGCGCACATTCGAACGGTCCCACCAGCACGCCTCGGTGATCGGTCTCGGCACCTGGCAACTCGGCGCCGACTGGGGAGACGTGGACGACAAGGAAGCCCTGAAGGTGCTGGAGACGGCGGCCGAATCCGGGGTGACCTTCTTCGACACCGCCGACGTCTACGGAGACGGACGCAGCGAGGAGACCATCGCCACGTTCCTGCGCGGCCGGCCCGACCTGCACGTGCTGGTCGCCACCAAGATGGGCCGCCGGGTCGAGCAGATCCCGCAGAACTACGTCCTCGACAACTTCCGTCAGTGGAACGACCGTTCGCGCCGCAATCTCGGCGTCGACGTCATCGACCTGGTGCAGCTGCACTGCCCACCCACCCCCGTCTACTCCAGCGACGAGGTGTTCGACGCCCTGGACACCCTGGTCGAGGAGGAGCGCGTCGACGCGTACGGCGTCAGCGTCGAGACCTGCGAGGAGGCGCTGACCGCCATCGCCCGGCCGAACGTGGCCAGCGTGCAGATCATCCTCAACCCGTTCCGGATGAAGCCCCTGCGCGAGGTCCTGCCGGCCGCCCGCGAGGCCGGCGTCGGCATCATCGCCCGGGTGCCGCTCGCCTCCGGCCTGCTGTCCGGCAAGTACACCCGGGACACGGTCTTCGCCGCCAACGACCACCGCAACTTCAACCGGCACGGCGAGGCCTTCGACCAGGGCGAGACCTTCTCCGGCGTCGACTTCACCACCGGCGTCCAGGCGGCGGCGGAGTTCGCCGCGCTCGCCCCCGAGGGGTACACCCCGGCCCAGCTGGCGCTGCGCTGGATCGTCCAGCAGCCCGGAGTGACCACCGTGATCCCCGGCGCCCGGTCCCCGGAGCAGGCCCGCGCCAACGCGGACGCCGCCCGGCTGCCGGAGCTGTCCGAGCGGACCCTCGCGGCGATCAGCGACCTCTACGACCGCCGGATCAAGGAGCAGGTCGAGGGCCGCTGGTAGCCGGTGCGGACGAGGCTCACGGCACCAGGAGCAGTTCGCGTTCCCGCTCCTGGTCGCCGGAGGCCGCCCCTTCGTCGCGGGTGCTGAAGGCCTGCGCCAGGGTCCGGCTCGCCGCCTCGACGGCCTGGGGCGTGCCCTGCACGGTGACCGTCACCGGCGCGGACAGCGGGGCGCCCGCCTCCCGGGTCTCCGTGGGCGCCTTCGGGGCGTCCGGGGAGTCGAAGGTCGCGGTGCGCACCGTCGCCCGGTCGTCGGCCGGCATCGCGTCGGGCGCCCCGAAGACACCCTCCAGTGCGCGCACGACCGCCCGCGCGTCGTCCACGCCGCCGCCGCTGAGCGTCACGGTGAGCTGAGTGTCGGACATCCTTCGCCATCCTCCCGGCAGCCTGCTTCGGTCCCGGCCCGTGTAACCGTCCCCCGTTCACCCAAACCGTGCGCCGTTCCCCGCCGACAGGGCGCCTGCCGGCGGGGAACCCGGGAAGAGGGAAGAGGACTCAGGGCCACGGCAACGGGAGGAAACGTGACGGACGCGGCTGACGGGCCGGCGCGGCGCAGGGGGCGCAACGAGACCGAGGAGGAGCGGGCGGACCGGATGTGGACGGAGCTGATCCAGGAGGTCCGCGTCGCGCAGATGGGCGTGCAGATCCTCTTCGGCTTCCTGCTCACCGTCGTGTTCCAGCCCAAGTACGACGACCTGTCGGACACGGACCAGACGATCTACCTGATCACGGTCGTCCTCGGTGCCGTGACGACCGGCGCCCTGATCGGGCCGGTCTCCCTGCACCGCCTCGTCTCGGGTCGGCGCGTGAAGCCCCAGGCGGTGCGGTGGGCGTCCCGGCTGACCATCCTGGGCCTGGTCCTGCTGCTCGCCACGACGGCCTGCTCGCTGCTGCTGATCCTGCGCGTCGCGACCGACGACGGTTTCGTGCCCTACCTCGTGGCCGGCGTCGTCTTCTGGTACCTGCTGTGCTGGTTCGCGATCCCGCTGTGGACCAGGTACCGCCACACGTCCCGCTGAGGACGGACCGTCGGCCTCAGCCCCCGGCCATGAGCTCCGCGAGGAAGTCGTCGACGCGCACTTCCTCCTGCCCGGGCCGCACCACCTCGTACGTCTCGCGCAGGAAGGCGTCGACCGCCGCCGCCCACACGAACACCACGGCGCGGTGGCGGTCCCCGTCCGGCCGGGCGTCGCCGAGCAGTTCGACGCGCAACTCGTCCCACATGCCCCGCGACTCGGGCCGCAGCCGCACGTCGCCCACGCCGACCGGACGGTTCAGTCCGTCGCCCACCATCTCCCGGTCCAGCGTCCACCGGGCGAGCACACGGCCGTCGTGGCTGAACACCACGGACAGCGCGAACGGGTCCGCGGCGTCGTAGCCGAGGTGGGCGAGGACCGGGCAGCGCTCGGCGTCGCCCGCCTGGAGCTGCACCACCAGCGTCTTGCGCACGAGGGAGTTCACGACAGCGGCCTCCATGGGAACGGACGTAGAGCCCTCTAGTACCCCGCACGCCGGCAAGATGCTCAGTCGGACGAGTGAATCGCCGGAGCCCGGATCTCCGGGCCGGGTCTCAGGAGTCGCCCAGCGCCTCCCGCAGCGCGGGCAGCAGGGTCTTCTCCGACCAGTCCAGGAAGGCGGGCTGGCTCTCGCCGCCGATCTGCACCAGGGCGATCTCGGTGAACCCGGCCTCGGCGTAGGGGCGTACGGCCTCCACGAAGGCGTCCGGGTCGTCGCCGCACGGGATCGACTCGGCGACGTCGTCGGGGGTGACGAACTGGGTGGCCGCCTCGAAGGAATCCGGGTGCGGCAGTTCCGAGTTGACCTTCCAGCCGCTGCCGAACCAGCGGAACTGCGCGTGGGCGCGCTTGATCGCCGTGTCCCGGTCGGGATCGAAGGACACCGGCAGCTGACCCACGCGCGGCTTGCCGCGGCCGCCGTGGCGGTCGAACGCCTCCAGCAGCCCCGGCTTCGGCTCGGTGGCGATCACCAGGTCGGCGTGCTCGCCCGCGAGCTTGCACGAGCGTTCCCCCGAGACGGCGACGCCGATGGGCGGCGGGCTGTCCGGCACGTCCCACAGCCGGGCCGACTCCACGTCGAAGTGCGCGCCCCGGTGGTTCACGTGCCCGCCCTCGAACAGCGCCCGGATGATCTCCACGGCCTCCTGGAGCATCTCGTGCCGCACGTCGACCGACGGCCAGCCGCCGCCCACCACGTGCTCGTTGAGGTTCTCGCCCGAACCGAGCCCCAGCCGGAACCGGCCCTCGGACAGCAACTGCACCGTCGCCGCCTTCTGCGCCACCACCGCAGGGTGGTAGCGGAACGTCGGACACGTCACGTACGTCATCATCGGGATGCGGGAGGTCGCCTGCGCCGCCGCGCCCAGCACACTCCACGCGTACGGCGAGTGGCCCTGCGCACGCAGCCACGGGAAGTAGTGGTCCGAGGTCACCGAGAAGTCGAACCCCACCTCCTCGGCACGCACCAGGTGGCCGACGAGCTCACGGGGGCCGGCCTGCTCGGTCATCATCGTGTATCCGATTTGCACCATAACGGCCGAGTCCCCGGCCGCACGAAGTGAAAACGGCCCCACCGGTCACGCACGCCGGTCACGCACGCCGGTCACGCACGCCGGTCCGCGTCCTCGCGGAACGTGTCGAGGGCGGTGGCGAGCGCCTTCTCGTTCGCCGCGGCCTCCCAGTCGTCCGCCGGCCCCGTCCAGCGCAGCGAGAAGCTGCGCCCCGCGCCGAGGAGGAACCCGCGGCCGAAGGTGCGCACCCGGTCGCCGTCGTCCCGGGCGACCCACTCCATGTCGGCGGCCCGGCGGCCCCGGTAGGTCGTCGCCCGGATCTCGCCGATCCGGCGGTACTCGCCCTCCGCCGCCCGGAGCCGGGGCTCCACGTCGTCGCGCCACACGGCCACCGGATCCGTGCCCGCGCGCTCGCTGTAGGTGACGGCGAGGGTGCGCGGGTCGCCGGCCGTGCCGAAGACGACCCGGTACGCCCCGTCCGGCACCCGGGACGTGTCCAGCCGCCGCCAGCCCTCGGGAAGGGCCACCGAGAACCCCTCCGGCGCGTCGTAGCGGCGGAACCCGTCCGGGACGGAGCCGCCGGGTCGGGACGGCGACGCGGAGGGTGAGGGGGGCGGCGACGCGCTCGTCGGGGGCGCGGGGGAGGAGGGGGCCGACTCACCGGCGGGCGGCGCGGCGGGGGACGGGGGGCGCCGGCCGGACCCGGTGGCGGCGTCGCCACCGGGTCCGGGCAGCCCGTGGGTGGCGGCCAGTACGGCGACCGCGACGGTGACGACGGCCAGGGCGGTACCGGCGGCCATCGTCCGCCCGCTCCACCCCCGGCTCACGTGCCGGGCGGCGGCGCACGCGCCCCGCAGCCGGGGCCGGGGCACCTCGCGCACGGCCGTGTCGGGGTCCTCCGTCAGGACCCGGGTGAGGGCCGCCCGGACCACCGGGCGGGTCAGCCGCTCCCGGGAGTTCTTGCGCAGCAGCCCCTGCACGGCCTGCGCGAGCGGACCGGCGCGCACCGGGGTGCGCAGCGGCAGCCGGTCCACGCCCCGCAGCGTCGCCTCGGGCCGGCCCCGGTCACGGAACGGCGGACGTCCCTCGACCATCGAGTAGAGGAGCGCGCCCAGCGTCCACAGATCGGCCGCGGGCCCGATCCGCTCGTCGCGGGCCTGCTCGGGCGATGCGTACGAGGGCGCGCCCAGGCGTGGGGCGAGGGTGGCGCCGGCCAGCCCGAAGCCGGTGACGACGACCGAGCCCTCCTCGCGCACGAACACCTGCCCCGGGCTGAGTTCGCCGTGCGTGACGCCCTGGCCGTGCGCCGCCTCCAGCACGGCCAGCAGTTCCAGCCCGATGCGCGCCGCCCGTACGTGGTTGAACGTGCCGTGGCGCTCCAGGAGCTCCCCGAGCGGCACACCGTCGACCCACTCGGTCACCGTCCACAAGTCACCGTCCGCGACCACGGCGTCGACCACCTCGGCGATCCGCCCGGGGCACAGCGCCTGCACGGTCTCGCAGGTACGGACCACTCGGCCGGCGAGACGGCGCGCCCTCTCGCCGGCCGGGTCGTCCTCCTCCGGCAGGGCCGTCTGCGCGATCAGGCACGGGCGGCCCGTGTGGGAGTCCTCCCCGGACCAGGAGACGCGGTTCGCCTCCCGGTGGACGACCTCGAGCAGGCGGTACCGTCCGGCGATCAACTCGTGTGTGGAGACGCGCGCCCTGCCCATGGCCATCCCTCGTTCGCACCCGCCGGCTCTCGGCTTGACCAGAGGTACGGTGAGCGGGCCGGGCCGCGTTCAACGCATGCCAGGTAACCCCAGGTAAGCGCGAGGGTCGCGCGGCGGATCCGTCAGCGCGGCCCGAAGCGGTCCGCCCAGCCGGTCATGTCGGCGACCGTGGCGTTACCGCCGCAGACCACCAGCCCGATCCGGGCACCGTCCCCGACCCGCTCCACCACCCGCCGGGCCGCGGGCAGCAGGCACCCCGCGGCCGGCTCGGTCCACACCTTCCCGTGCTCGGCGAGCGCCAGCGAACCCTCGACCGCCTCCCGGTCCGGCACCACGAACACCTCGGTGACCAGCGCCGACACATGCTCGTACGTCAACTGCGAGACGGCCGGGGCGCTGAGCGTCGTGACGACCGACGACAGGGGCACGGACCGCGGGCCGCCCGCCGCCAGGGCCTGGGACATGGCCTCGGCGCCCTCGGTCTCCACGCCCCAGATCCGCACGCCCGGCCGCCGCGCCCGCAGCGCCGCCGCCACCCCCGCGATCAGCCCGCCGCCACCGATGCTCACGAGGACGTCGGTGAGCTCCCCGGCGTCCTCGGCGAACTCCAGCCCCACGGTGCCCTGCCCGGCGACCACCACGGGGTCGTCGAAGGGGTGCACCAGGGTCAGCCCCTCCTCCCGCAGCCGGGACACGAGGGCGAAGGCGCTGTCCATGCCGTCGGTGAGCCGCACCAGCGCGCCCGCCTCCTCGGCGGTCTCCACGGAACGGGCCGGTGCCGTACGCGGCATGACCACCGTGGCCTTCACGTCGAGCGCGGCGGCCATGACCGCCACCGCGATGCCGTGGTTGCCGCCGCTGACCGCGACGACCCCGGCGGCCCGCTCGGCCTCGGTCAGCGACAGCAGCTTGGCCGTCGCGCCGCGCGCCTTGAACGAGCCGGTGCGCTGGAGCAGTTCCAGCTTCGCGGTCACCGGTGCCCCGAGCAGCGCGGACAGCCCGGGGCTGGGCACGGTCGGGGTGCGTACGACGTGTCCGGCGATCCGCTCGGCCGCGGCTTGGATGTCCGTGATCCCGATCAAGGCAGTCTTCCTTCCGAACCCGGGCGCCGGTCCGCGCCCCTTGGCACCCTTTCGCGCGGGGTGCCCCAGGTCAACACGGTTCCGGGCGTGCCGGACGCCCTGCGGAGCGGACCGGGTCGCCTCAGTGCTGCTGCGCCTTCTGCGGCGTCGCCTCGCTCGGCCGTACGACGACGAAGCCCTCGCCCTGGAGCACCAGCTGCACGGCTTCCCCGGAGCCGCCGCGCAGCATGGAGCCGATGGACTGCGAGCGGTGCAGCGAGGTCGCCAGCCCCGCGGACCAGCCGACGATCGCGTCCGTGTCGACGTACACGGGGTACTGGGGCGAGACCGGGATCACCAGCGGGCTGCCCTCACAGATGAGGCCCAGCCTGCCCTGCCCGGTGAACACGCTGTTGAACAGCCCGCCGCCGGCGATGCCGGAGCCCTTGACGGTGGAGATGCGGTACGACAACGACACGTCGAAACAGAGCACGTTGCGGCCGTTGACGGTGAACTCGTCGCCGGGCTCGACGTCCACGACGAAGCAGTTCTGCGCCTCGTGCGCGAACCAGGCCTCGCCCTGGCCGCGCACCGCCATCAGGGGCAGGCCCTCCCCGGTGACCGCGCGCTTGAGCATGCCGCCCACGCCCTGGCCCTTGCGCTCGAACTGGAGGTTGCCGCGGTAGGCGACCATCGCGCCCTGCCGCGCCAGCATCTCGCCGTCGACCGTGTAACGGATGCACTTGGAGTTCTCGACGGTCATGCCCGGCGCGGTGGCGGGCTGGACCATGTGCTCGCTGGAAAAGAGGTCACCCTTCATACGCGCATCCTGGCCCGGAGTGCTCCGTTCCGCCAAGATCGGGCGGCCCCCCGCCTCGTTCAGCCGCCGAAGAGCTGGGTCCAGTACGTGCCCGCCCGGCCGCCGCCGGCGAGGCCGATCCCGATGTGGGTGAAGTCGGTCTTGAGGATGTTGGCCCGGTGCCCCGGACTGTTCATCCAGCCCTCCACCACGTCGGCGGGGGAGCGCTGGCCGCAGGCTATGTTCTCGCCGACCGTGCGCCGGGCGGCGCCCGCGGCGGCGGCCCGGTCCCAGGGCTTGCCGCCGTCCGGATCGGTGTGGGAGTAGAAGTCCCGGGCCACCATGTCGGCGCTGTGCGCCTGGGCGGCGGCGGTGAGCCGCGGGTCGGCGGCCAGCGCCGCCAGACCGGCCCGGACCCGCTCCCGGTTGGTGAGGTCCACGACCTCGGCCGTGGTGCGGGCCAGACCGTCCGGGGTGAGCGGCACCGCCCACAGCACCGTCCAGTACGTGTCGCCCGAGGGGCCGTCGGCCGCGCAGGCCCACCCGGCGTGCGTGAAGGCGGCCTCGTGCAGCGTGCGCCGGGTCCGCTCGGAGCGCAGGCAGTACGTGACGAACTCGGCGGGCGTGCGCGGGCCGGAGACCAGGTGCTCGCCCACGGTGAGGTACGCGTACCCCGCACAGGCGACGCGCTGGTGCACCGAGACGCCGTCCCGGGTCTCGACGCTCAGCGCGCCGGCGGCGGACATGGCGGCCGCGTGCGCACGGGCCGCCGAGACCAGGCGGGCGTCGGCGGCGACGGGCCGGGAACCGGCCGCCGAACGGGCGGAGTTGACCAGCGCCAGGAAACCGTCGGAATCGCCGGCCGGTGCCGCTGCGGCCGGCACCCCGCGTCCGGCCGGCTCCCTGGGCGCTTCGCCGGCCCTGTCCGCCTCGTCGACGACGTCCACCCCGAAGTCCCGGGCGAGCCCCGCGAGCCCGTCGGCGTACCCCTGCCCCAGGGCGCGCAGCTTCCAGCCCTCCCCCCGCCGGTAGAACTCCACGAGCAGCAGCACGGTCTCCCGCCGGGGGCGGGCGGGCGTGAACCGCGCCAGCGCCCCACCCCGCGCGTCGGTGACATGGAGCGCGGGGGAGGGGAGCGCGTCCAGGCCGGTACCGGGGTCGGAGGGGCTCACCGCGACCGTCACGCGGGTGGCCCCCGGGCGCAGCCGTGCCGGATCGACGGTGAGCGTGCCGTCCCGCAGGCGCGCGCCCGGGACCCGCGGCTGGTTGTAGAAGACGAAGTCGCCGTCCCCGGTCACCTTGCCGCCGTCGTCCGTGACCAGTGCCGACACGTCGAAGGCGCCGGGCACCCGCACGCTCACGGGGCCGTCCGGCAGGGGGATGTTGCCCCCGGGCACCAGCTCGGTCATCCGCCGCCCTCCCTCCCGGTCCGTGCTCCCACGGGTGTCGGCTGCCGGGTCAACGTCCGCCGCGGACCAGGGGTTCCCGGCGCCAGGAGCCGCCGCGGGCCGGTCAGCCCGGACCCGCGGTCTGCGGGCTGATCAGACCCTGCCGGTAGGCGACCGCCACCGCCTCCGTGCGGCTCGCCGCCTCCAGCTTGGCGAGGATGTTGGAGACGTGGACGCTCGCCGTCTTGGCGGTGATGAACAGCTCCTCGCCGATCCGGCGGTTGCTGCGCCCCAGAGCGAGCAGCCGCAGCACGTCCCGCTCGCGGGCGGTCAGTGACGCGGCCCGGTCCCCGGTGCCGGCCGGCCGGGCACGGTGCAACAGGTCGTCCAGCCGCTCGCGCAGCGGCGCGGCGCCGAGCCGGCCGGCCTCCCGGTGCGCGAGGCCGGCCTCGTCGGCCGCCTCCGCACGGCGGCCGGCCGCCAGCAGCGCCTCGGCCAGCCGCAGCCGGCACCGGGACCGTTCGTACACGTCGCCGTGCGCGAAGCCGGCCACCGCCCGCTGCCAGGCCGCCGGGTCGGGTCCGGAGCCGAGCCGGGTCCACTCGGCCTCCGCTCGGGCCAGCCACGCCTGTCCCTCCAGGCCCTGCGGCCGCTCGTCCTCGCCCCTGCCGGCGGACCGGCGGGCCTGCTCCAGGAGTTCCGCCGCCGTGTCCGTCCAGCGGCGGACTCCCGCCTCGTCGCCGGTCGCGCGCAGCCCGACGACGGTGTCCGCGACCGCGGACAGCGCGAGCGCGGCGAGGCGGACGGTGACGGCCGGCGGCGTGCCCGCGTCGTCGGTGAGCGTCGCGACGGTGGACCGCGCCCACCGCACGGCGTCCTCCGCGTTCCCGCGCAGCGCGGCGGCGTCGGTCAGCACGATGCCCGCGACCAGCGTGACCATCCAGTCGAACGGCCCCTCCAGCAGGGCACGGGCGCGGTCGGCGGCCTGGAGGTCGCCGCGCGCCAGCGCCACGTACAGACCGGCCGCGACGGTGTGGGCGCCCGCGGCCGGCGGGGGACCGGCGTCGTCCTGAGCGGCCTCGCGCAGGCACTCGTCCCAGTGACCCAGTGTGTACAGCACCAGCAGCCGCAGATACCGCATCTCCCGCGGATAGGGCGAGGACAGCAGCCCCGAACGACGGGCCCGCTCCAGCCCCTCGGCCGCCCAGCTCAGGCAGTCCTCCGGCGCGCCGGCCTCGAAACAGCCGATGGCCAGGTTGAACAACGCGCGCAGCTCCACCGGCGCGTTCCCCGCCCGGCGCGCCAGCTCCCTCGCCTCCAGCAGCCGTTCCCGGCCGCGCGAGGTGGCCCGGTTGTCGTCCTCGAGACCGATCACGGAGATCAGGAGGTCCGCCCGGGCGTCGGCGACCCCCAACTCCTCGGCGACGCGCAGCGCCTGGCGGCCCACTCGGAGCGCGGTCCCGTTCTCCCCGACCTGACGGGCCGCCATGACGTGTGTCGCCGCTGCCCACACCCACGTCGGCGACGGCGGCTTTGCGGGGATCAGGGCGAACGCCTCGCTGCTGTGGGCGAACGCGGCCGACAGGTTGTCGACGCGCAGCAGGTTCCCGGCGAGCGTGTAGCGGACGCGGGCGGCGAGTTCCAGGTCCGCGTCCTGCCCGAGACCGGCCAGCGCGGACCGGGTGAGCGAGACCGCCCGGTGCAGGTCCCCGGCGTGCGCGGCGGCCGCCGAGGCGCGCAGGGTGAGCGTCACGGCGTCGGGGCCGGCGGGCCGTGCGCTCGCGTCGACCGCGGACCACAGGTCGAGGGCCGTCTCCAGGTGCCGCAGCTCCTCGGCGGGTGCCCCGATGCGCTGGGCGTGGTCGGCGGCCTCCAGGGACGCGGCGAGCGCCTGAGGCAGGTCGTGGCTCTCCCGGTGGTGGTGCGCGCGCTCGGCGGCGCTGTCGGACCGGCGGTCCGGACCGCCGAGCAGCCGGGCGAACGCGCCGTGCAGCCGGGCCCGCTCCCCGGGCAGCAGGTCGGCGTAGACGGCCTCACGCGCGAGGGCGTGCCGGAAGGAGTAGGTGTCGCCGTCGCCGGAGACGAGCAACTGCCGTCCCAGGGCCTCGCGCAGCGCCGACTCCAGCTCCTCCTCGGGCAGCCCGACGGCGTCCCGCAGCAGGGCGTGCTCCACTCGGCGCCCGGCGACGGCGGCGGTGCGCAGCACCTGCTGGGCGGTCTCCGACAGCTGCTCGAACCGGATGAGCAGGACCTCGGCCAGGCCGCTGGGCACGCCCCGGGCGGGCGCGTCCGTGGCCGCGACCAGCTCCTCGGCGTAGAAGGCGTTGCCCTCGGCGCGTTCGACGATCCGGTGCACGGTCGTCTCCGGCAGCGGCCGCTCGCCCAGCGAACGCACCAGCCGGGCCACGTCGTCGTCGGGCAGCGGGCGCAGCTCCAGGCGTTCCACGGCCGGCAGCCGCACCAGCTCGGCGAGCAGGGGCCGCAGCGGGTGGCGGCGGTGCAGGTCGTCCGCCCGGTACGAGGCCAGCAGCGCGAGGCGGTGACCGGGCGTCCCGTCCGCCGGCCGTTGCAGGACTCCCCGGCTGAGCAGGAACCTCAGCAGGTCCCGGGAGGACTGGTCGGCCCAGCGCAGGTCCTCCAGGACCAGCAGCAGCGGGGCGACGGCGGTCAGCTCGGTGAGCAGCGCGGCGACGCCCTCGAACAGGCGCAGGCGCGAGCGGTCGGTGCCGCCGCCGTCCGCCTCGTCGGGGCCGCCGCCGAGCAGCCGGCCGGCCACCGGGTGGGCGGCCAGCACGGCGGCGAACCGCTCGTCGGCCGCCAGCACGCCGAGGATCTCGGTGAACGGCAGATACGGCAGGCCGACGTCGCCCAGGTCGACGCAGTGCCCGGTGAGCACGGTCGTCCCGGTCGCGGCGGCCCGGCCGGCGACCTCGTCCAGGGTCCGGGTCTTGCCGACCCCGGCGTCCCCGGCGATCAGCACCGCGCGGGCCTCCCCGGCGCGGGCGCGCTCCAGCACGCCGGTGAGACGCGCGAGTTCGTCCTCGCGGCCGACGAGCGGACTGGTGAATGAGGTCTGCGGCACGCGTCCATCCTGGCACGCGGGTCCGACAGCGCCCCGGGTCCTCGTTCAGGCAGCGGGGCGGCCGCCGCGGGGGCCCAGCACGCAGAACTCGTTGCCCTCGGGGTCGGCCAGCACCACCCACGGCTGCTCGCCCTGCCCGACGTCGGCGCGGCGCGCGCCCATGCGCAGCAGCCGGGCCACCTCGGCCTCCTGGTCGTCGGGCCGGAAGTCGAGGTGCAGCCGGTTCTTCACGGTCTTGCCCTCCGGCACCGGCACGAAGAGCAGGCCGGGCAGCCGGTCCGGGGCGGGACGGATCTCGTACTCGTCGGGGGCGTCGTTCACCACGACCCAGCCGAGCGCCTCGGTCCACCAGCGGCCGAGCGCCACGGGATCGGCCGCGTCGACGTTCACCTGCTCCCACTCCAGAGTCATGGGGACAGCGTAGGGAACACTGGCCCCATGGACGACGTGACCGCGACACAGGGAGGGGCCCGGATGACGCGCCCGATCACGGCAGGGGTGGACGGTTCGGAGGAGAGCCTGGCCGCGCTGGACTGGGCGGCCAGGGAGGCGGTCCGGCGCGGGCTGCCGCTGCACGTCGTGCACGCCTGGCGGGTGCAGGCACTGGACGGCGCGGCGGACCGGGACGCGCAGGAGCGTTGGGTGCGCGACGCGGTCGCCGAGTCCGTCCGGGCCGTCACCGAACGGCACCCGGAGCTGACCGTGTCCACCGAGGTCCGCGAGGCCGACGACGCGGTCGCCGCGCTGCTCGCCGCCGGGGCCGGCGCCGAGGCGCTGGTGCTCGGCTCGCGCGGCCACGGGGCGGTCGTCGGGTTCCTGCTCGGCTCCGTCGGCCGGCAGGTGATCGCCGAGGCCGCCCGGCCGGTGGTCCTCGTACGGGCCGGGGACGGTGCCGCGGCCGAGGCTGCGGGCCGCGAGGTCGTCGTGGGCCAGCAGGGGGAGCCGGAGGACAGCGCCGACGTGATCGGGTTCGCCTTCGCCGCCGCCGCCGCGCGCGGCGCCACGGTGCGCGCCGTGCGGGCCTGGACGCTGCCGACGGTGTTCACCTACAGCCCGGGCTCGATGGCGCTCGCCGACGAGGCGGGTGGCCTGGAGCAGTACGAGCGCAAGGCGCTCGGCGAGGCGCTGGCACCGTGGCGCGAACGCTTCCCCGACGTGCCGGTTGTCGAGCACGTGGAGATGGGCAGCGCCGGTCAGGTGCTGCTGTCGGTGGCCGGCGGCGCCCAGCTGATGGTCGTCGGCCGCCGCGCCCGCCGTACGGCCGTCGGCGCCCGCGTCGGCTCGGTGGCGCACGGTGTGCTGCACCACGCCGAGTGCCCGGTGGCGGTGGTCCCGCACGCCTGAGGGCGCCAAAGGTGCGCGGTACGCCGCTCAGTCCGCCGTCGGCCGCAGCGTCTCGCGCGCCCTGGGCAGGATGTTGGCGATGTAGTCCGCGACGGCGGTGTCCAGCCCGATGTCGTGCTGGGCCCGCTCGGACAGGTACCAGCGGTGCTCCAGCAGCTCGTGGTAGATCTCCGCCGGGTCCATCGAGCCGCGCAGCTCCACCGGTACGGCGCGCACGGTGGGCCGGAACACCTCGCGCACCCAGCGGTGGGCGAGGACCTCCGGGCGGGCGCCCAGGGGGTCGCCCGGGGCGTAGTCGTCCTGGGTGGCCATCCAGCTCTCCAGGTCGTTCAGCAGCCGCCGGGCCTGGTTCTCCTCGGCGTCCAGGCCGGTCAGGCGCAGCAGTTGGCGCTGGTGGTGGCCGGCGTCGACGACCTTGGGCACGAAGGTGACCGTGTCGCCGTTGGAAGCGTGCTCGATCTGCATCTCGGCCACGTCGAAACCGAGGTCGTTGAGGCGCCGGATGCGGCGCTCGATGTAGTGGTACTTGCCCGCCGGGTAGACGGAGGTGCGCGTCAGCTCCTCCCACAGACTCCGGTAGCGGGCGCAGATCTCGGCGCCGAAGTCGATGGGGTCGACGGAGGGGTGCAGCGCTCCCGACGCCTCCAGGTCGAGCAGTTCCCCGCTGATGTTCACCCTGGCGAGGTCGAGGTCGTAGTCGCGCTGCCCGTCGCTGAGCCGGTGGTGCAGCTCCCCGGTCTCGGCGTCCACCAGGTACGCGGCGTAGGCGCCCGCGTCGCGGCGGAAGAGGGTGTTGGACAGCGAGCAGTCGCCCCAGGCGAACCCGGCGAGGTGCAGCCGGACGAGGAGTACCGCGAGGGCGTCCATCAGGCGGTGCATGGTCGCCGGGCGCAGCGTCGTCTCGAACATCGACCGGTACGGCATCGAGCCGCCCAGGTGCCGGGTGATCAGCACCGGTTCCAGTGGATCGCCCGAGGCGCCGGTGCGGCCGGTGACCACGGCCAGCGCGTCGACCGCGGGGATGGCGAGCCGGTCCAGGTCGCGCAGCAGCTGGTACTCGCGCAGCGCGGGGCGTTCGGCCAGCTCCTTGACGGCGACGACCTCGTCCCCGGCCCGGGCGTAGCGGACGACGTGCCGGGAGATGCCGCGCGGCAGCGGCACGAGGTACTCCTCGGGCCACTCCTCCAGCGGCGTCCGCCAGGGCAGTTCGAGCAGGAGCGCGGGGTGCTCCGGGTTGGTGGCGCTGATCTGCAAGGCCATGCCCCGACTCTAGAACGCCCGTTCCCGCGCCTGGCGCGCGGCTTCCTTCACCAGGCCCCGGTGGACCGGGCCGTGTCCGGGGAGCAGGACGTCGGCGTCCAGTTCCGCGATGACGTCGAGGGAGGCCAGGGTGCCCGCCCGGTCGTGGTGGAACATGCCGGGCAGCAGCTGGGGTCCGGAGATCCGGGAGGTGGCGTGCGCGCTCACCAGCGCGTCGCCGGAGATCACCACGCCGGCGCCCGGGAGGTGGTAGACGCAGTGCCCGTCCGTGTGTCCGGGCGTGTGCACCGGCACCGGCCGGCCGGGCAGGTCGAGGGCGCCGTCACCGGGGAAGGGCTCGGGCGAGGCGACGGGGTGCCGTTCGGTGCCGCCGGAGCGCAGGACGTGCGCCGTCCAGGGCAGCACCCCCGGCCGCCAGGCGTTGCGCAGCACGGCGGCGACGGACACCTGCTGGAGGAAGTCCCGGCGGGCGTGGGGCACCTCGGCCGGGTGGAGCAGGACCGGCGTGCCGTGCGCGGCGCGCAGGTACTCGGCCGAGCCGAGGTGGTCGTTGTGGGCGTGGGTGATCAGCACGGCCGCCACCGCCTCGGGTGAACTGCCCACGGCGGCCAGGGAGTCCAGCAGTGTCCGGCGGTCGCCGGGGTAGCCGGTGTCGACCAGGGTCGCCGCGTCGCCGTCGGTGAGGATCACCCAGTTGGTGTGGCCGCCGTGCACCAGATACGTGCCGTCGGCGACCTGCCGTACGTCCGGTCGCATGGTTCTCCCGCGTCGAGGTGGCTGCCCGTCGGGCGCCAGCCAACCAGACGCGGCGGCCGGGAAGGGCGCACGACGCTCGGCCGACGACCCTCAGCGCACGCCGTGCGGGCGGAACTGGACGCTGATGCGCGGTCCGGAGGCGCGGGTGCTCTTGGGCACGCAGTGCTCCCAGGTGCGCTGGCAGGAGCCGCCCATCACGATGAGGTCGCCATGGCCGAGCGGCCGGCGCACCGTGTCGCCGCCCCCGCCCGCCGGGCGCAGCAGGAGATCGCGGGGCGCGCCGACCGAGAGGATCGCGACCATCGTGTCCCGGCGTGCGCCCCTGCCGATCCGGTCCCCGTGCCAGGCGACGCTGTCCCGGCCGTCGCGGTAGTGGCAGAGTCCGGCCGTGGTGAAGGGCTCGCCCAGTTCCCCGGCGTAGTGGGCCGTCAGCGCCTCGCGCGCCTCGGTCAGCAGCGGGTGCGGGAGCCGGTCGCCCGCGCCGTAGAAGGCGAGCAGCCGGGGCACGTCCACCACCTGGTCGTACATGGCCCGCCGCTCGGCACGCCACGGGACCTCGGCGGCCAGGTGCTCGAAGAGCGCGTCGGCGCCGCTCAGCCAGCCCGGGAGCAGGTCGATCCAGGCGCCGGAGCCCAGCTCGGTGCGGCGCAGACCGGCGAGCCGGCCCAGCCGGGCCTCGTCGGTCTGGTCGAAGAGCGAACTCTGGAGGTGCGTGGTCATAGGACCAGCGTACTCCGTATTCGAAAGGATGTTCTACTCGCACGGGGTCCGCGTCGTACCCCTTTCGATACGGCGGTGTATCCGATACGTTCACGCATCGAACGGAGAAGGGAGAGGGCGTGGCGGTGGGGACGACGACGGGGCGGGTGACCAGGCGGCGCGAGCGCACCCGCGCGAACCTCCTGGACGCCGCGTTCGAGGTGTTCGCCGCCAAGGGGTTCGGGCGGGTGTCGATCGAGGAGGTGTGCGAGGCCGCCGGGTACAGCCGGGGCGCCTTCTACTCCAACTTCGACAGCCTCGACGAGCTGTTCTTCGCGCTCTACCGGCAACGCGCCGACCTGATCGCCGAGCAGGTGTCCGGTGCCCTCGCCTTTGACGGCCCCGACCTGGACGTGCCGGCCGCCGTGGACCGGGTCACCGAGGTGCTGCTCCTCGACCGGGACTGGCTGCTGGTCAAGACGGACTTCCTGGTGCACGCCGCCCGCGACCCCGACGTGGCCCGTGCCCTGCTGGAGTACCGGGCACGGCTGAGGCGGGCGATCGCTGACCGGCTCGCCCGCGCCCGCGGGCACACCCCGCTGCCCGCCGCGCTGGGGGACGCCGAGGGCGCCGCGCACGCCGTGGTCGCCGCGTACGACGGGGTCACCGCCCAACTGCTGCTGGACCGGGACGTCGAACACGCCCGGGTCTGGCTGGGGCAGCTGCTCACCGCACTGCTCACCGACGGCAGCACCGGTCAATGACGGAACAGGAAGGGACGGTCGCCATGGATGCCGACGTCATCGTGGTGGGAGCGGGGCTGGCGGGTCTGGTCGCGGCGCACGAGCTGACCAGCCGGGGCAGGAGGGTCGCCCTCGTCGACCAGGAGAACGCGGCCAACCTCGGCGGGCAGGCCTTCTGGTCCTTCGGCGGCCTCTTCCTCGTCGACTCCCCGGAGCAGCGCCGCCTCGGCGTCAAGGACTCCGTCGACCTCGCCTGGAGCGACTGGGAGGGCAGCGCCGGCTTCGACCGGACCGGGGACGAGGACTCCTGGGCGGTGCGCTGGGCGCGCGCGTACGTCGAGTGGGCGGCCGGGGAGAAGCGCTCCTGGCTCGCCGGACACGGCATCACCTTCCTGCCCACCGTCGGCTGGGCCGAGCGCGGTGACCTCAGGGCGGGCGGCCACGGCAACTCCGTGCCGCGCTTCCACATCGCCTGGGGCACCGGCACCGGAGTCGTCGAGCCGTTCGTGCGGTACGCGAAGCAGGCCGCCCGCGACGGGCTGCTCACCTTCCACCACCGCCACCGGGTCGACCACCTGGTGGTCGAGGACGGCACGGCCCGCGGCGTCCGGGGCACCGTCCTGGCCGAGGACCGCTCACCGCGCGGCGTCGCCTCCAACCGCGACGCGATCGGCGAGTTCGAACTCACCGCCCGCGCGGTGATCGTCACCTCCGGCGGCATCGGCGGCGACCACGACGTCGTCCGCCGCCACTGGCCCGAGCGCCTGGGCACCCCGCCCGCCGAGATGGTCACCGGCGTCCCCGCCTACGTCGACGGCCGGATGCTCGACATCAGCGCCGAGGCGGGCGCACGCCTGGTCAACCGCGACCGGATGTGGCACTACACCGAGGGCGTGCGCAACTGGGACCCCGTCTGGCCCGGACACGGCATCCGCATCCTCCCCGGCCCCTCCTCGATGTGGTTCGACGCCCTGGGCCGCCGGCTGCCCGAGCCCTGTCTGCCCGGCTACGACACCCTCGGCACCCTGCGCCACCTGCGCACCGCCGACGGCCTCGCGGACCACGGCCACTCCTGGTTCATCCTCACCCAGAAGATCATCGAGAAGGAGTTCGCGCTCTCCGGCTCCGAGCAGAACCCCGACATCACCGCGAAGGACCGTGCCGGGTTCCTGCGCGAGCGGGTCCTCGGCAAGGGCGCCCCCGGCCCGGTGGACGCCTTCCTGCGCGAGGGCGCCGACTTCGTGAGCGCGCCGAACCTGGAGCAGCTCGTGGACCGGATGAACGGGCTCACCGACAAGCCGCTCCTGGACGCCGCCTCCATCCGGCGCCAGATAGAGGCCCGCGACCTCCAGATGGCCAACCCCTACGCGAAGGACGCCCAGGTCCAGGGCATCCGCAACGCCCGCCGCTACATCGGCGACCGCATCGGCCGGGTCGCCGCCCCGCACCGCATCCTCGACCCGGCGGCAGGCCCGCTGATCGGCGTCAAACTGCACGTCCTCACCCGCAAGACCCTCGGCGGCATCCAGACCGACCTCGACTCCCGCGCCCTCGGCGCCGACGGCACGCCCGTCGAGGGCCTGTACGCGGCCGGTGAGGTGGCCGGCTTCGGCGGGGGAGGGGTGCACGGGTACAACGCTCTGGAGGGCACCTTCCTCGGCGGCTGCCTGTTCTCCGGACGTGCGGCGGGCCGGGCCGCGGCACGGCAGACGGCCTGAGCGGACAGCTCGCGTCTCAGCGGCCGCTCCGGCTCCTCACGCCCCGTCGAGGAGCCGGAGCAGCACGGACGCGTGGCTCTCCGCAGGCGACTTGGACGCCGTCAGCAGTGTCACGTCGCCCTCGCCCGCCAGCTCCCGCACGTGATCGAGGAGCTCGGCCGCCTCGGGCGCGGCCAGCTCGGCCTCGTACCGCTCGGCGAACTCCTCGTACGAGCCCTCGCCCGCGTGGTACCAGCGGCGCAACTCGGTCGACGGGGTGAGCCCCTTGGGCCACTCGTCCACGTGTGCCTCGTTCTTCGCCACGCCCCGCGGCCACAGCCGGTCGACCAGGACCCGTACGCCGTCGTCCGGCTCGGGCGGATCGTAGACGCGGCGCACCCGCACGCTCATGGCCACTCCCCTCTCGACGGCAGTGCTGCCGCGAGCGTACGTCCGGCGTCCACGGGGCGCCGGGGACGGGTGCGCCGTTCGGGGACGGGCCGATTCCCCGCCGTGCCTCGCGGGTACTCCGTCGCCGCGACGGCACGACGAGGGAGGTCGGCGTATGCGCGCATCGGACGGGCTGCCGTCGTGACCGGAGGAACTGACGGGCGTGGTCCGCCGGCACCGGGGCCTGTACGTGCGCCGGTCGCGCGGGCCCGGCGCCGACCTCGCCGACGTCTCCAGCGCCGACGAACTCACCGGCGTGCCCAAGCCGGGCCCGCCCGCCGGCCCCCTCGACGTGCAGGCCTGGTGGGCGGCCCGGCCCGTGCGGGTGGGGGCGGCCCGGAGGCTGCACGACTACGCGCACCTGCCGCACGACAAGGGGCCCCGGCGTCCGCCCCCGGGTGCTCACCGGCCGGGAGGCGGGCCGCGGCCCGGACAACGAGCCGCTGGTGGCCGACGCCCGCCCGCTGTGCTGGATCGACCCGGACGTCATCGACGAGGCCCGGGCCGAGGTGGAACGCCAGGAGCAGCCGTGGGGAACCGCTGCGCCGCACCGGCCGCTGAAGAAGCCGCCGGACCGGGTCCGGACTTCAGCCGGTCCGCCTGCGCACCGCCTCGCGGCGCTTGAGCGCCCGGCGCTCCAGCTCACTGGTCCCGCCCCACACGCCGATGGACTGCCCGGTGTCGAGCGCCCATCGCAGGCACTGCTCCCGCACCGGACAGGTCCGGCAGACCGCCTTCGCCTGCTCGGTCTGCAGAGCGGCCGGGCCGGTGGTGCCGATCGGGAAGAACAGATCGGGGTCCTCCGTGCGGCATGCGGCGTGCTCTCGCCAGTCGTCCATCAATGTCACCTGCGATCGGTATCGTTGGCGCCCTCGTGATTGCCTTGCTCCGTTCCGGGTGGCCTGTCGAAACGCGGTGAAACCGGCGCCGCGCCTTCGATCGCGCCCCGCCTAGGGTCGCAGCGCCTCCTCCGCCGCCGACGCCACCGCTTCGGCCAGCGCGGCCAGTGCGGGGGAGTCGAGCCTCCACTGCTGCCAGTACAGCGGGGTGTCCACCGGCAGTTCGGGGGCGAACTCCACCAGCCGGCCGGTGCGCAGCAGTGGCAGTGCCTGCGGCTCGGGCACCATGCCCCAGCCCAGCCCCGCGGCGACCGCCTCGACGAACCCCTCCGAGGTCGGCACGTGGTGCCGCGCGGCACTCGCGCCGCCGTGACCGAGCCGCCGGGCGAAGCCGTCCTGGAAGTCGTCCCGCCGGTCGAACACCATCACCGGCGCCTCGGCGATCCGCTCGCGCACCGGCCCGTCCAGGTGCCGGGCGGCGAAGTCCGGGGCGGCGCAGGGGAGATACCGCATCCGGCCCAGGTACCGGACGGTGCAGCCGGGGACCGGGTCGGCCGACGAGGTCACCGCGGCCATGACCACGCCCTCCCGCAGCAGGGTCGCCGTGTGGTCCTCGTCCTCGCGGCGCAGCTCGAAGCAGAGCCGGGGCTCTTGGGGGACCCGCGTCAGCGCGCCCAGGAACCAGGTCGCGAGCGAGTCGGCGTTCACGGCCACCGGGATACGGGTCGGCTCCCCGGCCACGCTCAGCCCGAGTTCGGCGTACGCGTCCCGCTCCAGCCGGGCCACCTGGCGGGCCAGGCGCACCAGCACCGCCCCGGACTCCGTCGGCCGCACCGGCTTGGTGCGCAGCAGCAGCACCCGGCCGGTGCGCTGCTCCAGTGCCTTCACCCGCTGGCTGACCGCGGACGGCGTCACGTGCAGCGCCGCCGCGGCCGCGTCGAAGGTGCCCTCGTCCACCACGGCCAGCAGGGTGCGCACCTGGTCCAGGGGAAGGTCCGCGAAAGCCGGCATGCTCGGTCCCGTCATCACAATCGCTAAGGATACGTAAGAATCTTTAGCTGTACGTCCTGTGATCGTCCGCATAGCGTCGGAGCATGACCAACGCCCTCACCGCCGCGGCCGCCGGCTTCGGCACCGGCCTCTCGCTCATCGTCGCCATCGGCGCCCAGAACGCCTTCGTCCTGCGCCAGGGGGTCCGCCGCGACGCGGTCCTCGCCGTGGTCGGCATCTGCGCGCTGTCCGACGCGCTGCTCATCGCCCTGGGTGTGGGCGGGGTCGGCGCGGTGGTGGTGGCCTGGCCGGACGCCCTGACCGTGGTCGGCTGGGTCGGCGGCGCCTTCCTGCTCTGCTACGGCGCCCTGGCCGCCCGGCGCGTGTTCCGGCCGGCCGGCGCGCTGCGGGCGGAGGGCGACGCGGCCGGCTCGCGCCGCCGGGCGGTCCTCACCTGCCTGGCGCTGACGTGGCTCAACCCGCACGTGTACTTGGACACGGTGTTCCTGCTGGGTTCGGTCGCCGCCGACCAGGGGCCGCTGCGCTGGACCTTCGGCATGGGCGCCGCGGTCGCCAGTCTGTGCTGGTTCGCCGCGCTGGGCTTCGGCGCCCGCCATCTGGGCCGCTTCCTGGTCCGCCCCGCGGCCTGGCGGGTGCTCGACGGGCTGGTCGCCGTCACCATGATCGTCCTCGGCGTCACTCTCGTCGCCGGGGCCTGAACGCGCCCGGAGCGGCCCACGCGGGGTTCGGGCACTCGAACGGATCTGCGACAGTAAGCCCGCAGCCTGAAAGATGTATCGAGCATGTAGGAAGCGCGTGGACACCAGCCGGAGCAGTGGCGAGAGCGGTACCGAACCCGGGAAGGAGGGCCCGGGGGCGAAGGGGGCCGGGACGGAGAAGGCCGGGACGGAGAAGGCCGGGACGGAGGGGGTCGGGACGGAGGGGGCCGGGGACAAGGGCCCGGCCCCCGGCGAGGCCCAGCGGCGCGGCCTGCGCCGCTGGGCCATGGACACCCGGCCGCTGCGCCGCCCGGCCTACCGCAGGCTGTGGTCGTCGACCGTCGTCACGGCGGTCGGCAGCCAGCTCACCGCCGTCGCCGTGCCCAAGCAGATCTACGACATCACCGGCTCCTCGGCCTGGGTCGGCGCCGCGAGCCTCGCGGGCCTGCTGCCGCTGGTCGTGTTCGCGCTGTGGGGCGGCGCGGTCGCCGACACCATGGACCGCCGCAAGCTGCTGCTGATCACCAACAGCGGTATCGCCGTGACCTCGGTGCTGTTCTGGCTCCAGGCGGTCACCGGCCTGGCGTCGGTGGCCGTCCTCATGCTGCTGCTCGCGCTCCAGCAGGCCTTCTGGGGCCTGAACGCCCCGGCCCGCACCGCCTCCATCGCCCGCCTGGTCCCCGAGGACGAACTCCCCGCCGCCAACGCGCTCGGCTCGACCGTCATGCAGACCGGGCAGGTCGTCGGCCCGCTCCTCGCCGGCGTCCTCATCCCGGTGATCGGGCTGCCCGAGCTGTACCTGATCGACGCCCTGGCCCTGTGCGTCACGGTGTGGGCGGTCCACAAGCTGCCCGCCCTGCCGCCGCTCAGGGGCACGGCCGTCCGGCGCGCGGGCGTGCGGGAGGTGGTGGCGGGCTTCCGGTACATCGCCGGGCACAAGGTGCTGCTGCTGTCCTTCCTGGCCGACATCGTCGCCATGGTCCTGGGCATGCCCCGCGCGCTGTTCCCGCAGCTCGCCTCCGAGACGTACGCCGGACACGGCGAGGGGTTCGCCCTCGGCCTGCTGTTCGCGGCGATCCCCGTCGGCGCGGTGGCCGGCGGACTGTTCTCCGGCACCTTCTCCCGGGCTCGCCGGCACGGCTGGATGGTGATCGGCTCGGTCGTGGTCTGGGGCGCCGCCATCACCGGTTTCGGGCTGAGCTCGAGCCTGTGGCTCGCGGTGGCGTTCCTGGCGGTGGCCGGCGTCGCCGACATGGTCTCCATGGTGTTTCGCGGGGCGATCCTGCTGTCCGCCGCGACCGACGAGATGCGCGGGCGCATGCAGGGCGTCTTCACCGTGGTCGTGGCGGGTGGTCCCCGCCTGGCGGACGTGCTGCACGGCGGCGCGGGCTCCGCCGTCGGCGCGCGGGAAGCGGTGGCCGGCGGCGGACTGCTCGTCGTCGTGGTGATGCTGGCCCTGGCCGCCGCGATGCCGGCGCTGCGCCGCTACCGGGTCTGACGGCGCCTCACCGCCTCACAGGGAGCCCCGCCCGTGCAGCGCGTAGTGTTCCATGAGCCGGCCCCTGGTGGTCTCCAGCCGGTGCGCGAGGATCTCGGCGACCGACCGCACCAGCACGACACCCAGCTGCGGGTCCTCCTCGCACAGGCGGAGCACCGCGGCGGCGTCGAACTCGTAGGCGCGCACCGGGCTGAAGGCCTCGGCGCCGAAGTCCCACTCGTAGGGCGGGAACAGCCAGGACCAGCCGAGCAGGTCGCCCGCGCCGAGACTGGCGACCGTGACCCGCTGCACGGGGGTCACCTCCTGGGTCAGGGAGACCGCGCCGGAGCGGATGACCCAGAAGCGGTCGGCCCGGCCGCCCGCCTCGAAGATCCGGGCGTCCTCCGCGAAGGAGACCTCCCGGGCGAGCTCCGTGAGGCGTGCGCGCTGCGGCTGGGGGAGTGCGGTCAGCAGTTTGATCGCTTTGGTCATGGCACGGGGCTCCTCGCCGGCGATTCGGTTCCGGGGCTTTCCCTATGCCCATTTCAGACGCTGTCGGCTCCCCGGGCACCTCGGCGGACGGCGGGATCCCGTACCGATTCCGTGCCGGATCCGGGTACGGGTGCGGCAGGGCATGAAAAAGCCCTGGCCGGACGGGGGAGGCCGGCCAGGGCCGTAAGCGGTGACGTACGAAGGACATTTCCGTCGACTCCGTCGCCACGTATGGATGAACGCTAAACCATCTCTGGAGGTTCCGCGAACCCGGAACCGGGACACGTGACCGGTTTCACTCGCGGCGACACACGCGACGTCCGTCGCCCGACCCGCCGCCTCACCCGTCGCCCCCGGCGGCGACCACCCTGACCGTCTCCAGGGCCGGGTCGCTGGGGTCCGGGAGGTACATGCCGGCGTCCAGACCGCCGCGCAAGTACCGCAGGACCGGTTCGGCCAGCCGCTCGCCGGGCAGGACGGCCGGGATGCCGGGCGGGTACGGCGTGATCATCTCCGCGGCGACCCGGCCGGCCGCCCGGGCGAGCGGCACGTCCTCGGTCGGCCCGAAGAACGCGTCCCGGGGGAGTACCGCCTGCGGCATCCGCAACCCGGACGGAGAGGGCACCTCGACCCGCGGTGCGGGACCGAGATCCGGAGCGGCACGCGCGAGGTCCTTCAGCGCGGCGAGCAGTTCCCCGGCGGTCTCCCGGTCGTCGCCGTGGGTGATCTGCATGTTGACCCGGCGGTGGTCAGCCAGGTGCGCCACCACGCTCCGCCGCTCGCGCAGCCAGTCCGCCGCCTGGAAGCCCGAGACACCGAGCCCGCCGAGGTCGATCACGACGGGCAGCGGATCGAAGCCGTGGGCCAGCCCCGGGCCGCAGAAGTCGTCCCGGCCCTCGACGTGCATGCCGTCGATCTCCTCGACGGCCGCCCGCACCTCGGCCGCCAGCTCCAGCGCCCCGCCCATCAGCTCCCGGCCGCGCAGCACCATCTGCCGCCGCCAGCCGTCCAGCCCGGCGAAGATCAGCGCCGACGGGCTGGTGGTGCCCAGCAGGTCCGCCCGCATGCCGAGCAGCTTCGGCGGCACGAGGTCGCCGCGCAGGTGGAACACGGAACCCTGCTCCAGACCGCTGCCCATCTTGTGGATGCTGGTCACGCAGATGTCGGCACCCGCGTCCATCGCCCAGGAGGGCAGATCCGGGTGGAAGGGCAGGTGCGCGCCCCACGCCTCGTCCACGATCAGGGGCGCCGACCGCCGGTGGCACACCTCGGCGACGGCCCGCAGGTCGGCGCTCGCGCCGTACGGCGTCGGGCTGGTGATCAGCGCTCCCTTGGCGTCGGGGTGGGCGGCGAAGGCCCGCTCGAACTCCTCGGCCGACGGCGGATGGGCCAGGTGCCGCTCCGCGTCCCAGCGCGGTTCCACCCAGACCGGCTCGATGCCGGAGAGGATCAGCCCCGACACCACGGACTTGTGGGCGTCCCGGCCGATCAGCAGCTTCTCGTGCGGGCCCGCGACCGCCAGCATCGCCGCCTTCACCGACAGGGAACTCCCGCACGTCGAGAAGAACGTGTGCTCGGCGTGGACCGCGTCGGCCATCAGCTCCTGAGCCCGCTGGAGCACCCGCGACCGGGTGAGCCGGTCGTCCAGTCCACCGGTCGCCAGCACGTCGCCGTAGAAGACCGCGTCGCCCAGCACCTCGCGGACCTCCGGGTCGGCCCCGCGCGCCTGCTTGTGCCCCGGCGGCGTGAACGAGAGCCGGCCCTCGCGGCGGTAGTCGACGAGGGCTTCGAGCACGGGCGCGCGGGTGTGGTCGGCTGTCATGCCGACCCGGTTTCCCGGCCCCACCGTCGCCAATCCGTCCCGCGGCCGGTCAGCGGGGACCGCGCCCCGGGGTCAGCACCTCGTCCAGCACCCGCAGGACGGCCTCGTACGCCATCGTCCGTACCGCGGCGTCCCGGGAGCCGTCCGGATCGGTCGGCCGCAGCTCCTCGCTCCGGGCCCGCCAGGTCCGCTCCTGCTCCACCGCACAGGCCCTCGCCCGGTGCATGCGGCGCAGCAGTTCGTCCGAGTCCACAACATCCGTCATGTCCTCCGCGTACCCCCGACGGCCGCCCGGATGGCCCCTGAGCCGTAAGGGGGGCCGGAGGTTTGGGGGTACCGGCAGAGGTCAGCCGGAAGTGACGGGTAGTCCCACCGACCAGGGAGCTGACGGATGAGTGAAAGGCACCCGACCCGACCCGCCGCCGCCCCGCCCGGCGCCGGCCTGCACCGGCCGTGCAAACCCGCCGAGGCACGGCAGACCGTCGAACGCGTCGTCACCGAGTGCTGCGGAAGCAAAGACCACGCGTCCTGCGACGCGGACGCCCTGTCGGACGCCGTGCTGGTCGCCTCGGAACTGACCACCAACGCGATCCTCCACGGCGGCGGCATCACCGACTTCCGGGTCGACGTCGTCGGACCCGGCGTCGAGCTGTCGGTGTGCGACCGCAGCCACGACCTTCCGGTGGCCGTACCGCGGACCGACCCCCAGGGACGCAGCCGCGTCGGCGGCCGGGGCTGGCCGATCGTCTGCCGGCTGGCCCGTGACGTACGCGTGGCAGACCTTCCGACGGGAGGCAAGTGCATCACCGTGGTCGTTCCGCTGTCCTGAGTACATTTGCGAAAGCGGAGTTTGTTCCACCGGGGTGAGGGCAGTCGCAAGTTCGTGCTTCGGACCGGAGGCGCAGCAGCGGGAGCGGTATGGCTGCTCGGGTCCTCCGGGCGAGTGACCCGGCCGGCACCGTTCCCGCGGAAAGTCCCCCTGAGACCACCGTTCAGGAGCGATCCGCATGCTCACAGAAACACCCACCGTCCGTCCCGGAACGTCCGAGTCCGACGAAACCACCACCGCCGCCCCCGCCCGCCGCCGGCACGACGACGCCCCCGACACCATGGCCCTCTTCGGCCGGCTGGCCGGTCTCGAGGAGGGACCCGAGCGGGACGCGCTCCGCGACGAACTCGTCGCCGCCTGGCTGCCCATGGCCCACCGGATCGCCGGCCGTTTCCGCGACCGCGGCGAGTCCATCGAGGACCTGCGCCAGGTCGCCGCGCTGGGCCTGGTCAAGGCCGTCGACCGCTTCGACCCGGAGCGCGGCGCCTTCGAGAGCTACGCCGTGCCCACCATCACCGGTGAGGTCAAGCGCCACTTCCGCGACCGGATGTGGGCCCTGCGGGTGCCCCGCCGGGTCCAGGAACTGCGCAACAAGGTGCGGGTGGCGCGGCGCGAGCTCACCCAGAACCCCGGCAGCCCCGAACCGTCGGTGGCCGACATCGCCGCCCACACCGGGCTGACCGAGGACGAGGTCGGTGCCGGGATGGAGGCGCTGGAGAGCTTCAGCACCCTGTCGCTGGACGCCGAACTCTCGGCCGGCGACGACGGCTACAGCCTCGCGGACACCCTCGGCGCGGCCGACGCCTCGTACGACACCGTGATCGACAGGGAGTCCGCCAAGGAAGGGCTGCGCCGGCTGCCCGAGCGTGAGCGGGCCATCCTCTACATGCGCTTCTTCGAGGACATGACCCAGAGCCGGATAGCCGACCACCTGGGCATCTCGCAGATGCACGTCTCGCGGCTCATCAGCCGCAGCTGCGCCCGGGTGCGCGACGAGGCGATGGGACAGCGCACGGGCCAC
Source organism: Streptomyces sp. M92 (assembly GCF_028473745.1). Classification (NCBI taxonomy): domain Bacteria; kingdom Bacillati; phylum Actinomycetota; class Actinomycetes; order Kitasatosporales; family Streptomycetaceae; genus Streptomyces; species Streptomyces sp. M92. The sequence goes on along the minus strand of NZ_CP101137.1, from coordinate 6,233,121 downwards.
CGGGGCACCGGCCGGCCGGTGCGGACCTGACGGGCCGGGCGACGGAGGAGGAACGAGACGAATGCTGATGCCCCACCCCGCGGTGCTGCGCGGGCTCCTCGACGAGTACGAGGCGGCGGCCCTGCACGAACCCGGCGACGACCTGGGCGGACCCGGTCCCCGGACGCGTGACCTGGCGTACACGCTGTGCGTGTCGACCGGCACGCGCGACGTGCGGCAGGCCCTCGAGGCCGCCCGGCGGCAACTCGCGGCCCCTCCGGTCCCGGCCCCCGAGCCCGCGGTCGCGGCGGACTGACCCCGAGGACGGCTGGTGGGCCGGCTGCCCGCACACCCCCTGCGGCGTGCGGGCAGCCGGCGTGTCCGCGGGCGTACGGAGGAGGGCGGAAGCCGGATTCGTACGCCCGCGGCCGGTGACGACCGGGAGCCGAGCCGGGTGTGCGGCCGGGAAGCCGGGGCATCCGCTGTCCCGGAGGGGAGGCTCACGATGAACGCTCGTGTTCTCGCACATTCCGGCCGTGGCCGGGCCCGCCGGGCCGCGAACGGCTCGGCCGCCGAGGGGGCCGCCCGGGCGGGACTCACCGCCCGCGGCGTCATCTACCTGCTGGTCGGCCTCCTGGCGCTGCGGATCGCCTTCGGCACCGGGAACCGGCAGGCCGACCGGGGCGGCGCCCTGGCCGAGCTGGCGGACAAGCCGTTCGGCGCCGGGCTGCTGTGGGCGCTGGGCGCCGGACTCGTCGGCATGGCCCTGTGGCGGCTGTCCGAAGCGGTCTTCGGCGCCACGGGCAAGGACGGCCACACGGCCAGGAAGCGCCTCCCGGCCGCCGCCCGCTGCGTGTTCTACGCCGTCGTCGCCTACTCCGTCCTCGCCTTCGCGGCCGGCTCCAAAGGCAGCGGCTCCAGCGACCGGCAGTCCCGGGACGTCACCGCCGAGGTCCTGGAGATGCCCGCCGGACGCTGGATCGTGGGCGCGGCAGGCGCCGCGATCGCCGTCGCCGGCGTCGTCATCGCCGTACAGGCGCTGCGCCGCAGCTACCACAAGAAGCTGAAACTCGGCGCGCTGAGCCCCCGGGCCCGGCGGCTGGTCGACGTGACCGGCGTCGGTGGCGGAACGGCCCGCGGGCTCGTCTTCGCCGCGGCGGGCGCCTTCGCCGTACGGGCCGCCGTCGACTACGACCCCGACAGGGCCAAGGGCCTCGACGACACCCTGCGCTCCTTCGCCGACACCCTGCTCGGCCCCTGGCTGCTGGTCTGCGTCGCCGCGGGCCTCGTGCTGTTCGGCGTGTTCTCCTTCGCCCTCGCACGCTGGCGCCGGGTCTGAGCCGCGCGGAGGGGGGAACACGGGGCGAATGAACGAACACGAGATTCCTCCGCCGGACGGACGTCCCGTGGACGTCTACCTCGACCTCCTGCGCGTACGCATGGAGAACGACGACTACCAGCTCCTGCTCAGCGTGGTCGAACCGGTCCTCCAGGCCATCGACGAGCACCAGATGCCCACCATCGACTTCTCCCTGGACGGGGACAGCGCCGAGGCGCTGCCCCAGGAGATCAGGGACGAGGCCGCGCTGGTCATCGCCACCGCGGTCACCGGCCGCCTGGACAACGAGGTCGTGGAAATCAGCACCGACGAGACCGGCCCGGTCCGGGTCGTCACCGACGCGGCCACCGCCTCAGACCCCGAGCGCCTCGGCGAGATCGCCGACTACCTCAAGGAACGCCACAAGCAGAACGAGGAACTGCGCGGCATAGCCGAGGCCAGCGGTCTGCCCAGCGACTTCTGACCCTCAGCGCTTCGGCGTCGCCACCGGTACGCCGAGCGGCCGGGCCAGGCCGACCACGGCCTCGTCCAGACGCTCCAGGTGCCGCAGTACCCGCCCGGTGATCCGGCCGTACCGCGGCACCCCGCCCGCCTCGAACTGCAGCAGCGAGGCGATGCTGGGCCCGGTCTCCACCCCGGTGTCCGCGTCCTCGTCGGCGACGCGCGCGGCGATCGCCTCGATGTTGCGCACCGTGCGCCGCACCGCGCCGCGCAGCCGCGGGTCCGCCGCGATCGACGGGTGCGTGGGCAGCAGCTCGGCCGTCGCCGCCAGCGACCGCGCGTGGTAGGCGCACGTCTCCAGCAGCGCCACCACGTACTGGGCGGTGTCGCGGCGGGCCCGCAGCGGCGTGATCGGATGCGTCAGCGGCGAGGTGGCGGCCCGCAGGTCGCCCAGCGCCTGGTCCAGCTCCCGCGCCTGGTCCAGCAGATCGGCCGCCGGCCCGCCGCTGAGCTGGTCCACGGCACCCTCGGTGACGTCGGTGAGCCGCTCCAGCACCGTGCCGAGCAGTTCGTTCGTACGGCGGTCGGTGCGTATCGGCAGCACCAGCGCCGCCGCGACGATCCCGCAGGCCGCGCCGAGCGCCGTCTCCTCGACGCGCAGCAGCAGCACCGACAGGCTGTAGGTGTGCAGCAGGGTGTACAGCAGCCCCAGCATCGCCGTCACGAAGAACGACATCAGCGTGTACGACAGCGGAGCCGTGTAGAACATCGCGAAGATGAGCAGCAGCACCAGCCCGAACGCGACCCAGGTGTGGTCGCCGACCAGGCCGGCCAGCACGATGCCGGCCACCACCCCGAACAGGGTGCCCAGCACCCTGCGGTAGCCCTTGACGAGGATCTCCCCGGTGGACGCCGTGTTCAGGAAGACGATCCAGCACGCGAGCACCGCCCAGTACCAGCGCTGCGAGGACAGGAACTCACCGCCGACGATGGCCAGCGAGGACCCCACCGAGACCTGCACCGCGGCCCGCGTGGTGGGCCGCCGCAGCCCGGTCGGCTCCTCCTCCTTCGCCTCCTCCTCGCCGGCGTCGATCGCGGCGTCCTCGGCGTCCAGCTCCTCCCGGGACCTGGTCGTCGCCGGGGTGTCGTCCGACTCGTCCTGCGGTCCGTCCAGGGCGATCCTGAGGCCCATGACCGCCCTCGCGGCCTCACCGATGCCGCGGAACACGTCCTGGACGGCCGGGATCGCCTCCGGCAGGTTCTCCTCGTCGCGGTAACCGAGCAGCCGGTTGCGCAGGTGGGACAGCGCGGTGCCGCGCGCCTCGGCGGGCGGCCGCAGCACCAGCGTGCGCAGCGCACCCAGGTCCCGGCGCAGTACCTCCGTGGCCTCGCCGGGCGCCGGCGAACTGCCCACCGACGGCGCCGGCGCACCCGGCAGGTGCAGGGTCAGGGTGTCCGCCCGCTCGGCGCTGCGCGCGGTCAGCAGCAGCAGGCCCAGCCGCTCGGCCGCGATCTCGGCGTCCGCGACGCGCCGCTGCACCAGACGCGCGGTGGACGCGTCCGGGGTGCCGTCCTCCAGCCGGGACTGGATCATCAGGGCCGTCTCGTGCAGGCGCGCGGTGCCGTCCCGCAGGTGTTCCAGCGCCCGGTCGATCCCGTCCGGCCCGGCGTCCAGCAGCTCGATCTGCGTGGCGATCAGCTGGGCCAGCCGCGCGCGGAAGGCCTGCCGCAGCCGCTGGAGGATGCCCGCCGGTGTCGCCGGGACCACGGCGAAACGCACCACCGCGCTGCACGCGAACGCCACCGCGATGGCACCCAGCAGCCCGGGCAGCACCGACGGGTCGCCGCCGACGAACAGGGAGACGAAGTAGACCTGGAAGCCGATCAGACCGAGCGCCGTACCGCGGTCGCCGAACCGCCTCACGAAGACGGCGAAGAAGATCAGGACGACGAAGAAGGCGTCGCCGATGACCACCCGTGAGGTGAGCAGCGAGCTGACCGACACCGAGGCCAGGGCGACGGGCAGTCCCAGCGCCAGGGTGACCGCCTGCGCGCCGAGCTCCTTCTCGCGGATGGCGAAGGTGGCGACCATAGCCGCCATTGCGCCCGCGACCAGATGGGTGACGTCCGCGCCGAACGCGGCGAGCACACCCAGGACCAGAGCGATGGCGCCGACCGTCCGCAGGCCCGCCGTCAGCCGCAGCAGCCCCGGGTCGGACGCGGCGATCCGGTCCCGCAGCCGTGTCCGCACCGAGCGCCCCGCTGCCTTCACGCCGCCGTACACTCTCCCGACTCACACGCCCGACTCCCGGCCGGTTGACGCCGAGATCCACTTCTCAGGATGTCATGCCGCGCGCCCGTCCCCGCGACGGGGTCACAGCCGTGCCCGGCCCGCCTCCGCGACGCGCTCCTGCACCTGTTCCGGCGTCAGGTAGGCGTCCGTGTACTCGAAGTCCCGCAGCTTGGCCGGCTTGCGGGCCTGGAAGCCGGTGCGCACGAAATCGTCGCCCGCCACCGCGTTGAGCGCCCAGTTGGTCGCCACCCGCGCCTTGGCCACACCCGTGCGCAGCGCCGACCAGTGGTAGCCGCGGGCCACCGCCTGGGCGGGAAGGCCCTTCAGCTCGACACCGAGCGGCTTGGAGACCGCGTCGGCGCCGCCGAGGTCGACGACGAGACCGAGGTCCTTGTGGACGTAGGGCCGCATCGGCTGGTTGCGCAGGGTCGCGATGATGTTCTCGGCGACGTGCCGGCCCTGCCGCATGGCGTGCTGGGCGGTGGGCGGGCAGACGGCGCCCTCCTGTCCCTTGGCGAGGTCGGGCACGGCCGCGGAGTCGCCGAGCGCGAACACCCCGTCGTGGTCGGGCAGGCACATCTCGGCGGTCACCGCGAGCCGTCCCTTGACCGTCTCCGCGCCGAGCGTGGCGATCAGCGGGCTCGCCACCACACCGGCGGTCCAGATCAGCGTGCGGGTGGGCACCACCCGGCCGTTGGTGAAGGTGACCTCCTCCGGTCCGGCCTTCTCGATGGAGACGCCGAGCGAGATCTCGATGCCGCGCCGGGTGAGCACCTCCTGCGCGTCGCGCCCGAGCTTCTCGCCGAGCTCCGGCATCAGCTTCGGCGCGATGTCGATCAGGTGCCACTTGATCAGGCCCGGGTCGAGCCGGTTGTAGCGCTTGACCGCCGCGTGCGTCAGCCGCTGCAGACAGGCAGCGGTCTCGGTGCCCGCGTAGCCGCCGCCGACCACCACGAACTGCAGCCGCGAGGCGCGCTCCACCGGGTCCTGGCTGGCGTCGGCGAGGTCGAGTTGCGCGATGACGTGGTCGCGGATGTACGCGGCCTCCGCCAGCGTCTTCATGCCGAACGCGTGGTCGGTCAGCCCCGGGATGTCGAAGGTCCGGGTGATGCTTCCGGGCGCCAGCACGATGTAGTCGTAGGGCTCGTCGACGATCTGGTCGGTGATGGTGCGCACCACGCACACCTTCGCCTTGAGGTCCACACCGATGGCGCCGCCCGGGATGATCCGGGTGCGGTACTTGCTGCTGCGGCGCAGGGACAACGCGATCGACTGGGGGGTCAGCACACCGGAGGCCACCTGGGGCAGCAGCGGCAGATAGAGCTGGTAGGAGAAGGGCGTCACCAGGGTGATCTCGGCCTCGCCGGGGGAGAGCCTGCGCTCCAGACGGCGGACGCACTCCACGCCGGCGAAACCTGCGCCGACCACCAGGATCCTGGGTCGTGTCACGGTGTTCATCCCTTTCTGCGGCTCCAGGCGGTCTGCCGCGAACGCCGTTCGCGTGCCCCCGGATCGCTGTTTCGCACCTCGTCGATCCCATCGCGCCCGCCCGGATCCGGCCAGCCGGGCGCGGCAGGCAGGCGACACCTCCTGATCACCACCATGCCCCGCCCCGGCCCGGAGCGCATCGGGCGGGAGTGAACGGACGGGAACTTTCCGGTGCGCGAGCGGTGCCCGCGGCCGGCCCGCCGGCCGGCGGGCGAGGTCAGCGGGTGCCGCGGAGGTGGCAGAGCAGCAGACAGACGTCGTCGTCCCGCTCCGAGTCGCTGAGCAGCGGACTCAGGATGCCGTCCGCCGAGCCCTCCAGGTCCGCCTCCAGCGCCGCCGGGCCGAAGGAGCCCAGCGCCTCGGCCAGCCGCGCGATGCCCGGGTCTATGCCCCGGGCGCGCCGCTCCACCAGGCCGTCCGTGTACAGGGCGAGCGTCGAGCCCGGCGCCAGCGGCACCGTGTGGTCGGCGATCTCCTGCTTGAGCGGAATGCCCAGCATCGCGCCCGGTTTGGCGTCCAGGGTCCGGACCCGCCCGTCCGGGGTACGCAGCACCGGCGGCGGATGGCCGGCGGCGGCCCACGTGAGGGTGGGCTCGTCGGGGTGGAAGCGGGCGATGACGGCCGTGGCGAACAGATCGGGCTGGAGGTGGTGCAGGAACGTGTGCAGCCGGGTCAGGAGTCGGCCGGGGCTGCCGCCGTCGACGGCGTAGGCCCGCAGCGCCGTACGCAGCTGGCTCATCATCACCGCCGCGCGCAGCCCGTGCCCGGTCACGTCGCCGACCACGGCGATGACTCCGCCGTCCGGCTGCCGGAACGCGTCGTACCAGTCACCGCCGATGTTCAGGCCGTGGGTGGCCGGGAGATAGCGCGCCGCCATCGCGAGCCCCGGCGGGGCGGGCAGTTCCGTGAGCAGGGCCCGCTGGAGCGTCTCCGCGATGTCGCGGTTGTGCTGGTAGCGCTGGGCGTGGTCGATCGCGGTACTGGCCCGCCGGGTCAGCTCGATCAGCATCACCGCGTCGTCCGGGTCCCAGCGTTCCCCGGGCGGGGACAGGGTCAGCACGCCCAGGGGCGCCTGCCGGGTCGGCAGCGGGATGCACAGCAGGGGGCGGTCCGGAGCCAGCGCCGAAGGCGGCTGGTCGTCGACGCCCGGCAGTCCGCCCGGATGCGGGGCGGCGTACTGCGGCCGGCCGGTGCGGGCGGCGACCACGGCGGCCGCCGGGTGGGCGGGGCCCGGCCGGTCGCCGTCCTGGTCGAACAGCCAGACGTCGACGGAGGCGGCGTACTCGGGCACCAGCAGCTCCGGCAGCCGGCGCACGATCTCGTGGTGGTCCAGCGACGCGGTCAGCACGGCGCTCGCGTCCGCCAGGAAGGTCAGCCGGCGCCGGGCGTTCTCCGCCTCCGTGCGCGCCTTGCGCTCGGCGGCGAACGCCTCCCGCTGGGCCCGCCCGGCGGCGTCCAGCTCGGCGTGCAGCGCCACCACGCCCTGGTTGGTCTGCTGCAGCTCCTCGCGGTGGAAGTCGACCAGGTTCTCCTGCTCGGTGAGCCGGTCCAGGACCAGCGAGGTGTCCTCGTCGGCCCCGAGCAGGGCCTCGGCCAGCGCGGCCGGGTCGTCCACCGCGACGTCCGCCTCGGCGGCCGGCACCGCCTCCGGGCAGGGCACCGTCACCCGCCACGGCGGCTGACCGGCGGCCGCGGCGTCGCGCGACGGTGTCACCACCGCGTGCAGCACACCCCGGCCGGCCTCCGCCTCCGCGGTGGCGGGCGAGGCCGTGCCCGACTCCAGCGTGAGCCGCCACGTACCGCCCTTGGCCAGGCACAGCCGCAGCTGCGCGCCGAGCGAGGCCAGCAGCCGGGTGCGCTCCAACGGCGGCACACCGTAGGCCGCGGCCAGGCGCGCGGTGGCGATGCGTGCCCGCGCCGCGTCGGTGATGTCGGTGATGTGCCAGGTACGGGTCATGGGCCGTCCGGCGGGGTCGAGGCCAGCACGGCCACGGCGGTGTCGTCCCGCACCGGCCGGGCCGGACTGCTGGCGTCCCGGACCGTCACGGCCGCCGCGACCGCCGGATCGACCGCCGTACGGCAGGTGTCGTCCGTCGGCGTCCAGCGGCTCGGCAGGCCGTCGCTGTGCAGGACCAGCACCCGGTCGTCCGCCCAAGCCGTCTCCTCCTCGCGCAGGGTGGTGGGCCGGTGGCTGCCGACGATGCCCGGCCGGGAGACCAGGTGCCGCCAGGTGCCCTCCTCGCACAGCCGCGCCCCGACGTTGCCGACGCCCGCGAAGCGGAGCACCGAGGCACCGGCGTCGACCTGGGCCACCGCGACGGCCGCCCCGCGGGTCCCGGACAGCGCGGTGTCCAGCCGCCGCAGCGCCTCGGCCGGCGGCAGATGCGCCGCGCCGCGCAGCGCCTCCACGGCCGCGGTGGAGGCACGGGCGGCCTCCGGGCCGTGGCCCAGCCCGTCGGCCAGCATCAGCGTCACCCGGTCCCCGGAGCGGACCCACGCCCAGGCGTCGCCCGAGTACTCCCCACCGCCGAACGGCACGTTCACGGCCCCGGCCCGCACTCGGGCCGCCGGGCTCCGGTCGTGGGCCGTGACGCCGAGCACGCGTCCGATCCGGGCGACCACCACCGTGCCCCGGCCGGGGACGCTGTGCAGGTCGAAGTCGTCGGACAGCCGGGCGCAGGTGCCGAGACCGGCGCCCAGGGAGCCCGTGGTGGTGAAGCCGTCGCTCAGCGCGGCGGACACGTCGCCGATCCCGGGACCGTGGTCGACCGTCGCGACCTGCACGAGCAGGTTCCGCTCCCGGCCGGACGCGAGGACCGCGGGAGCGACGACGTCGATGAGCACCTGGCCGCCCCCGGCGTGCTTGAGCAGATTGGTCGCCAGCTCCGTCGCCACCAGCGCCGCCGTCGCGGTGCGCTGCTCGTCCAGCCCGGCCACGGCCGCCGCGTGCTCCGCGGCCACCCGGGCGTCGCGCACCCGGGTGGAGTCGTGCACCGGTACGTCCCACACGCGCGGCATCAGGCCTCCTCACGCGGGCGGGGAGCCCGGCCCACCCAGGAGGTGACCCGCACGGTCGTGCCCGCCCCCGGATCGCTCTCGATCGCGAAGTCGTGCACCAGCCGCCGCGCTCCGCCCAGCCCCATGCCCAGCCCGCCGCCCGAGGTGAAACCGTCGCTGAGCGCCTGCTCCAGGTCCGCGATGCCAGGCCCCTCGTCGCTGAAGGTCAGCCGGAGACCCTGTACGCCGCCCTCGGTGACCGGCTCGGTCTCCATCGTCCCGCCACCGCCGTACACCAGCGTGTTGCGGGCCAGTTCGCTGGCCGCCGTGACCAGCTTGGTCTGGTCCACCAGGCCGAAACCGAGCTGCGCGGCCGCCTGCCGCACGTGCTGTCGTACCCACACCAGATCCATGTCCGAACGGATCGGCAGGCGGGCCTGGGCGCCCGCGGTGGTGGGCATCACAAACTCTCCCGGCGCAGGCCGCCGAAGCGCGACGACGGCGCGTGCCCCGCGAGCAGTTCCATGGCCACTTCGGTACTGAGCGCGGTGTGCACCCCCGGCAGCGTCAGGCCCAGCTCCACCAGGGTGATGGCGACCGCGGGCCGCATGCCGACGACCACGGTCCGCGCGGCGAGCAGCTCCGTCTGCCCGGCGATCTCGGCCAGCACCCGGCCGAGGAAGGAGTCGACGATCTCCACCCCGGAGATGTCGATGACCACGCCCCGCGCCCCGCTGCGGGAGATCGTCTCGGCGAGGTCCTGCTGGAGCTGCTGGGCCGTGCTGTCGTGCAGGTCCCCCTGAAGGGTGACCAGCAGCACCTCGCCGAGCCGCAGCACCGGGACATGACCTGTCACGGGACCCCCGTGGGGCCCCGGGAACGCCCCGCTCACCGCGTGACCGTGCCGTTCGCCCCGGGGGTCACGATCCCGACCCCGAGCTGGTGCAGCACGTAACCCAGCGCGTCGGCGAGGCTCGACCGGGTCACCACGGTGCCCAGGTCCAGGCCGAGGTGGACCATCGTCTGCGCGATGGCGGGCCGGATGCCGGAGACGATGCACTCGGCGCCCATCAGCCGGGCCGCCGCGACCGTCTTCATCAGGTGCTGGGCCACCAGCGAGTCGACGGTCGGGACCCCGGTGATGTCCAGGATCGCGTACCGCGCCTGCTGCTCGACGATGGACTCCAGCAGCGTCTCCATCACGACCTGGCTGCGGGCGCTGTCCAGCGTGCCGATCAGCGGGACGGCCACGATGCCGTCCCACAGCTTGATCACCGGAGTGGCCACCTCCAGCAACTGCAGCCGCTGGCGGTCGATCAGCGCCTGTCCCTCGCTGAGCGCCGTCTGCATGACCACGACCCGCAGGGTGCCCATCAGCACGCTCAGCGTGGTGACGCAGTCCCGGGCGTGCTCGGGCGACGCGTCCTGGAGTTCGGACAGGAGCAGGTTCTCGACCGGCGGACGCAGGGTGGCCAGCTCACTCGACACCTGGGCGGTGCTCAGCCCCGCCCGGGAACGGGCCGCGCCCATCCGCGCCAACTGCTCGCGCACCGCCGTGAACCCGGCGGCGTCCGGGTCCTCGACCCGGTCCCCGTCCGCGACTTGGGCCAGGGCGTCGACCACGGTCTTGCCCGCCTCGACCGCCTCGTCGCGCGAGACGGTGAACACGGCCCGGAACAAGGGCTCGTCCGCCCATCGCTGGGCGATCTGCTCACGGCGGCGCCGCAGAAAGTCCCTGACCTCGTGCGTCGGCGATCCCGCCGTTCCCTCCGCCTGATCCGGCACTTGCCCCACTCCTCATCCGCGTTGCGCCGCAGCACCCAGGAAGCTGCGTGGCGGCGACGTGTCTCTGCCGGGCGTCAACTGTAACCACCCGCCGACCTCGCACGACACCTGCTCCCGCACGAACGGTCCGGATGAGCGTCGGGCAGGACAGGAACTCAGGCCTCCGGTATCTGCGGGCCCTCCGGTTGTGCGTCGACACGGGAGAGCGCCTCGTCGACGCTCTCGGAGACCGGCACCGTGATGCTCACCCCTGTGAGATCCAGCACCCGTCGCACCGCCGCGGTGGGGGCGATGATGTGCACGCTGCCCGGCAGCTCGCGGGCCTCCTGGTAGACGCGCAGAATGATGTTCATGCCGGAGGAGTCCATGAACGGGACCTCCGACAGATCCAGCAGGAAGTGCCGCCGCCCGTGGTGCAGTTGGTTGGCCAGGTGGTGCTGGAACTCGGTCGCGGTGTCGACGTCCAGATATCCCGCCACCTTGAGCAGCGCGACCTCCTCCCGCTCCAGCGTCACCTCGACGGACAGCGGGTTCTGGGCTATGGGCACGTGTACCTCCAACAATGCGGCCGGGCGGTGGAGTGTGATGTCCCACCGCGCACGGCGGTTACCCGCGAATCCGTCCCTCACACCCCACCGCCCGGACCGGACGTGCATGCCCCGCGTCACCCGACCCGGATGCCCACCAGGCACGTGTCGTCGTCCGTGTCCGACCTGCTGTAGGTGAGCAGCCGGTCCAGGTGCTGGTCCAGGGAGTCCGGCGCCGGACGGACCGTGCTCAGCAGCTGGGCCAGCGCCTCCTCCACCGAGCGGTCGCGGCGCTCGATGAGGCCGTCCGTGTACATCAGCAGCGTGTCCTCGGCGGCCAGCTGCACCTCGTCCTCCTCGTACGACGCCTCGGCCACCGCGCCCAGCAGCATCCCCTTGACCAGCGGCAGCGGCCCTGCCTCGGCGCCCCGGACCAGCACCGGCGGCAGATGGCCCGCGCGGGCCCAGCGCAGCGTGCGCCGGGCCGGGTCGTACAGCCCGCACACCGCTGTGGCGGTGATACCGCCGGTCAGATGGTGCGCCACGATGTTGAGCCACGACAGCAGCTGGCCCGGACCGGCACCGGTCACCGCCAGGCCGCGCAGCGCGTTGCGCAGCACCACCATGCTCGTCGCCGCCTCTATGCCGTGGCCGGAGACGTCGCCCACGCACAGCAGCACCAGTCCGTTCGGCAGCCGCACCGCGTCGTACCAGTCGCCGCCCACCAGCTGCTCGGTCTCCGCGGGCCGGTAGCGGACGGCCACCCGGAGGTCGGGCATCTTGAGCGGGGTCTGGGCCGGCGGCATGATCGCGTGCTGGAGCTGCAGGGTCAGCCGGGCGCGTTCGATGGCCTGCTGCTCGGTGTGCGCCAGCTGGTCGCGGGTGGCGGCGAGCGCCACCTCGGTCCAGTGCTGGGCCGAGATGTCCTGGTAGGCGCCGCGTACGAGGAGCAGCCGGTCGTCGGTGTCCAGGACCGGTTCGGCGACCACCCGTACGTGCCGGGTCACCCCGTCGGGCCGCTGCAGCCGGAACGCCGCCGACGCCGGCCGCCGGTGGTGCAGCAGCGTGCGCAGGAACCGGCCGATGGTGACGGCGTCGTCCGGGTGGGCGTGGGCGGTCAGCTCCTCCAGGGGCACCGGGGCGCTCGACCGCGGGCGCCCGTAGAGGTCGAACAGCTGCCCGTTCCAGGTGATCTCGCCGGTGAGCAGGTTCTCCTCGAAACCGCCGATGCGGCCGAGCCGCTGGGCGTGCTGGAGCAGGCTGGCCAGCCGGGCCGTCTCGTCCTCGATGCGCCAGATGAGCAGGACGGCGTTGCCGTGCCGGCTGACACTGATGTCCGCGACCGCCGAGAGCGGAACCTGGTCCACCAGCGCGGTCAGGTTGATGCGCCGTGCCCGGAACGGCTCGCCGGTGGCGTACACCCGCTCCACGTTCTGGAACAGCTCGCTGTCCCCGGCGGCCATCGGGTAGGCCTCCAGCAGCAGCGCGCCCCCCACGACGGCACGCGGCCGGCCCGCCGGGTCCAGGAAACTCTCGTTCACGTGCTGGATGCGGAAGTCCGCCAGATGCCCGTCGGCGTCCAGATGCGGCACCAGGACCAGCGCGGGGTCGTACAGCCCGTCCGCCAGGTCCATCAGCTCCACCGCGTCCGGCATGAGCCGGGGCTCCCGCCCGGCGCCGTGCGGCGGCACGTACGACTCCAGGGTGTGCGCGCACAGCTCCGCCAGGGCCTCCACCTGGCGCACCACCTGAGGCGGCTGCGGGGCCAGCGGCGCCGGCCAGACGATCTCCAGCACGCCGTGGATGCGGCCCCCGGTGCCGGCGGGCACGGCGACCCTGCCGCCGTCCGGGTACTGGTGCCGGCCCACGCTGGGCAGCCCGGTCTCGGCCAGGGACGTGAACCACTGGCCCGCCCGCTCGGCCAGCCCGCACCGGGCCACCGTCGTCACGTCCGGCGGCACGTAGTGCCAGCGGGTGGCCTCGGCCGCGGAGAAGCCCGCGCTGCCGGCCAGCGTCAGCGACCCGTCGTACCCGGCCGCCCAGATGGCCACGGCGGCCGCGCCCAGCGGACGCAGCGCCTGCTTCAGCAGGGCGTCGGCGACGGCCTGGGTGTCGCTCGCGGCCAGCGCGCCGCTCTCGGCCGCCCGCAGGCGCACGGCGGCCGACTCCGCGCCCGCCTCCCCGGTGTCCGCGGCGTCGTCGGCGTCCGCACCGCGCACCGCGGCGGTGGCCGTGAGGAACGCGTCCGTCACCTCCGACACCCGGTCCCGGGCGGCCTGGTTGATCACGTCGACCGCGAACTCCAGGGGCGTCACCCGGGACTGCTCGGCCAGCTCGGCCAGCTGCCGGGCGGCCTGCGCCGGACCGCAGCCCAGCCGGGCGACCAGGACGCCCTTGGCCAGCTCGATCAGGGCCCGGCCCTCCGCCTCGGCCTGGGCGGCCCGCACCTCGCGGCTGAGCCGTTCCACCGTGGCCGCCAGCCGGCCCACGGGCGACAGCGGCGTGATGCCGCGCGGCGGGGCCGCCGGGCCGTCCACCGCGCAGGAGTGCGGCGGCCCGGACGCCGGGGGCGGCACGGCGGACGCGTCCCGGGGCGCGGCGCCGCCCGGCTCGCGGGGCTTTTCGGGCATGCTCACGTGTGCGACTCTCCTCGGCTGGAGACCGCCGCGGCGCGCGACGACGGCCGCCGCGCACCGCCCGGCCCACCGGAGTAGGGGACGGGGGCCGGCGCGCTCATGCGGGCAGCCACCGTCGGACGCAGGCGATGAGGTCCTGGGTGTCGACCGGCTTGGTCACGTAGTCGCTGGCGCCCGAGGCGAGGCTCTTCTCCCGGTCGCCCGGCATGGCCTTCGCCGTGACCGCGATGATCGGCAGCTCGGCGTACCGGGGCATCCGGCGGATCTCCTCCGTCGCCGCGTAGCCGTCCATCTCCGGCATCATCACGTCCATCAGCACCAGCGCGACCTCCGGGTGGTCCACCAGCGTCTCGATGCCCCGGCGCCCGTTCTCCGCGTGCAGGACCCGGAAGCCGTGGAGTTCCAGGATGCCGCTGAGCGCGAAGAGGTTGCGCGCGTCGTCGTCGACGACGAGGACGGTGCGCCCGCCGGGCGCGTCGTCCACCGTGTGCGGGGCCAGGCGCCGCGGCTCCTCGGGCCGGACCAGCGAGAGCACGTCCCCGGGCTCCTCGGCGGCCAGGTGCAGGGCGATGCGCTCACGCAGCTCGTCGAGGCTGGACAGGAACTCCAGCGCCCCGCCCCCGGGGCCGGAGCGCAGATCCTCCTCCAGGGCGGCGTCCGCGCGGTGACCGCTGTGTACCAGCACCGGCACGCTCGCCAGCGCCGAGTCGCCCCGCAGGGCCCGCAGGAAGCGGGACGCCTCGGCGTCCGGCATGCCCAGCTCCAGGACGACGCAGTGGCACGGCTCGGCGGCCAGCGCGCCGGCGGCCTCCTGCGCGCCCACCGCCGTGATCACGTCGAGCGGTGGCCTCTCGCCCGTTTCGTCCCGCCCGTGCGTCAGGTCGGCGATCACGCTCTCCGCGACGAGGGTGAGCAGGCCCCGGGGGCGCTCCTCCACGACGAGCAGCCGCCGGGGGCGCTGCCGGTGGCCGCCGGTGAGTTCGGCCACCGGTGCCGGGCGGGCCGGCGAGTCGGCCGGCGACTCGGCGTCGGGCTGCTCCGGTCCGTGGGCCAGCAGCTCCTCGAAGTCGGGCCGGGCCACGGGCAGGAACAGCGTGAAGGTGCTGCCCCGGTCCGGCGTGCTGTCCACGGTGACGGCGCCGCCCAGGAGCTGGGCGATCTCCCGGGTGATGGACAGACCGAGCCCGGTGCCGCCGTACTTGCGGCTCGTCGTGCCGTCCGCCTGCTGGAAGGCGCCGAAGACCGACTCCAGGTTCTGCTCGGGAATACCGATGCCCGTGTCCTTCACCCGGAAGGCCACCACCGCCCCGCCCCGGACCACACCCGCCGGCACCTCGTCGTCAGGCGCCGGTTCGACGGCCAGCTCCACGCCGCCCCGCTCGGTGAACTTCACCGCGTTGGACAACAGGTTGCGCAGCACCTGGCGCAGCCGCGAGTCGTCGGTCAGCAGGTCCGCCGGCGCTCCGGTGGCCGTCGAGACCGTGAACTCCAGGCCCTTCTGCGTCGTCATCGGCCGGAAGGTGGCCTCGACGTACTCGATGAGCTGGCGCAGCGTCACCCGCTCGGGGGAGACGTCCATCTTCCCGGCCTCGACCTTCGACAGGTCCAGGATGTCGTTGATCAGCTGGAGCAGGTCCGAGCCCGCGGAGTGGATGATGCCCGCGTACTCGACCTGCTTCGGCGTGAGGTTGCGCGACGGGTTCTGCGCGAGCAGCTGGGCCAGGATCAGCAGGCTGTTGAGCGGCGTGCGCAGTTCGTGGCTCATGTTGGCCAGGAACTCCGACTTGTACTTCGAGGCCAGCGACAGCTGCTGGGCCCGGGCCTCCAGCTCCTGCCGCGCCTGCTCGATCTGCAGGTTCTTCGCCTCGATGTCCCGGTTCTGCGCCGCCAGCAGGGATGCCTTCTCCTCCAGCTCGGCGTTGGAGCGCTGCAGCTCCTCCTGCTGCACCTGGAGCTCCGCCGAGCGGGCCTGCAGCTCGGCGGTCAGCCGCTGCGACTCGGCGAGCAGCTCGTCGGTGCGGGCGTTGGCCACGATCGTGTTGACGTTGGCGCCGATGGACTCCATCAGCAGTTCCAGGAAGTCCCGGTTGATCTGCGTGAACGGTGCCACGGACGCCAGCTCGATGACACCGAGGACCTGGCCCTCGACCACGATGGGCACCAGCACCAGGGCGGACGGCACCACCTCGCCGAGACCGGAGGAGATGGTCACGTAACCGGACGGGACCTCGTCCACCACGATGGTGCGCCGGCTGCGCGCGGCCTGCCCGACCAGGGTGCGGCCGAAGGCGATGCGGGTGGGTCTGGCGGAGTCCTCGGGGTAGCCGTAGGAGCCGACGAGCCGCAGCTCGGGACCGGCCTCGCCGTCCTCCGCCAGGTAGAAGGCGCCGTACTGGGCCGACACCAGCGGCACCAGCTCGTCCATGATCAGCTCGGCGACCACGGGCAGGTCCCGGTGCCCCTGCATCAGCCCGGAGATGCGGGCCAGGTTGGTCTTGAGCCAGTCCTGCTCCTGGTTGGCCCGCGTCGTCTCGCGCAGCGACTCCACCATGGAGTTGATGTTGTCCTTGAGCTCGGCGACCTCGCCGGACGCCTCCACGTTGACGGAGCGGGTCAGGTCCCCCTCGGCGACGGCGGAGGTCACCTCGGCGATCGCGCGGACCTGGCGGGTGAGGTTGCCGGCCAGCTCGTTGACGTTCTCCGTGAGCCGCTTCCAGGTGCCGGAGACGCCCTCGACCTCGGCCTGGCCGCCGAGGCGGCCCTCGGTGCCGACCTCGCGGGCGACGCGGGTGACCTCGTCGGCGAAGGCGGACAGCTGGTCGACCATCGTGTTGATGGTCGTCTTCAGCTCCAGGATCTCGCCGCGGGCGTCGACGTCGATCTTCTTCGACAGGTCGCCCCGGGCCACCGCGGTCGTCACCAGCGCGATGTTGCGCACCTGGCCGGTGAGGTTGTTGGCCATGGAGTTGACGTTGTCGGTGAGGTCCTTCCAGGTGCCCGCGACGTTCGGCACGTGCGCCTGGCCGCCGAGGCGCCCCTCGGTGCCGACCTCGCGGGCCACCCGGGTGACCTCGTCGGCGAACGCGGACAGCGTGTCGACCATCGTGTTGATCACGTCGGCCAGCGCCGCGACCTCGCCCTTGGCCTCGACGGTGATCCGCTGGGAGAGGTCACCCTTGGCCACGGCGGTGGCGACCTGCGTGATGGAGCGGACCTGGCCGGTGAGGTTGTTGGCCATGGAGTTGACGTTGTCGGTGAGGTCCTTCCAGGTGCCCGACACCCCGCGCACCTGGGCCCGCCCGCCCAGGTTGCCCTCGGTGCCGACCTCGCGGGCGACGCGGGTGACCTCGTCGGCGAAGGCGGAGAGCTGGTCGACCATCGTGTTGATGGTGTTCTTGAGTTCCAGGATCTCGCCGCGGGCGTCCACGGTGATCTTCTGCGACAGGTCGCCCTTGGCCACCGCGGTCGCCACCTGGGCGACGTTGCGGACCTGGCCGGTCAGGTTGCCCGCCATGAAGTTCACCGAGTCGGTGAGGTCGCGCCACGTGCCCTTGACGCCCTGCACGTCGGCCTGGCCGCCGAGACGTCCGTCTGTGCCGACCTCGCGGGCGACGCGGGTGACCTCGTCGGCGAAGGCGGAGAGCTGGTCGACCATCGTGTTGATGGTGTTCTTGAGTTCCAGGATCTCGCCGCGGGCGTCCACGTCGATCTTCTGCGACAGATCGCCCTTGGCCACCGCCGTGGCCACCTGCGCGATGTCGCGCACCTGGGTGGTCAGGTTCCCCGCCATCGCGTTGACCGAGTCCGTCAGGTCGGCCCAGGTGCCGGACACCCCGGGCACCCGCGCCTGGCCGCCGAGGGTGCCCTCGGTGCCGACCTCGCGGGCCACCCGGGTGACTTCCGAGGTGAACACGGACAACTGGTCCACCATGCCGTTGAAGACCTTGGCGATGTCGCCCATCAGGCCGTCCGCCTCGTCCGGCAGACGGGTGCCGAAGTCACCGTCCCGGACGGCCGTCAGGCCCGCCAGGAGGCGGCGCAGCTCCTGATCGCCCGGACCCGAATCGACGGTTCCGGTGCTGTCGCTGGTCATGCGCACCCTCGTTCCGCTCCCCAGGAGCCCTCGGTACGAGGACTCGACAACCCCCTCCGGACCCGATGGCGCGGTCCGGCGACCTGTACGTGCGTTCCCGCAGTTCACGGACCTGCTCAAGGATCCGCTCAGGAGAAAAATAGCCCAGAGGCCGCCCCAGGTCGCGGGCGCCGGCGAAAGCGGGCCGTCACCCGATGGAGCGGCCTGATCGTACGCGGGCCGAATGCGGCGGGCCCGGCCGGGTATCTGCTGCTGTGGAGCCGGTGCGGCCCGCGGCGTCGCCCGGCCCCGCAGTCGTCGTCACGGTCGGATCGATGCGGGAGGGAAGGGACGGCGTGCCGATGGAGAGCATCTGGTCGTACGCGGCGGAAAGCGGTCACGTGGAGGGACAGGACCTCACCGGCTGCACCGTCGTCGCCACCGACGGCACCATCGGGCACGTGGACCGGCAGGCCGAGTACTTCGGCATGCGGCATCTGGTCGTGGACACCGGAGTCTGGGTCTTCGGCCGCAGCGTGCTGGTGCCGGTCGGCATGGTCAGGGGCATCGACCCCGGGGCGCGCACGGTCACGGTCGCCTGCACCAGGGCCCAGGTCAAGGCCGCGCCCCGGTTCCGCACCGACAGCGAGACGATGGACCGGGAGTATCTGGCGTCCGTCGGCGACTACTACCATCGGCTGCCGCCGCGGGAGACCTCCGCGGACTGACCCGGCGCCGGACGACAGCACGGCGAACACCAGGGACACCACTGACATGGAACCAAGCGACGGGATCACCACGGCCTCGGCCGGCGTCACGACGCCCGACGGGCCGGCCTCCACAGCCGTGACCAGCGCGGCGACGGCACGCGCGTACGCGGAGTCGGTGGCGCGTGCGCAGTGGGGAGCGGGCCGCGGGGTGCGCGAGGAGGACGTCGTCGACCTGCTGCTCGTCGTCTCGGAGCTGGTGACCAACGCGATCCGCCACGGCGAGGGACTGGCCGGCTTCGAGGCCCGGCCCACGGACGACGGAATGTGGATCGCCGTCCACGACCACAGCGAGGTCGTGCCGCGTGCCGCGCACGCCTTCCCCACCCGGCACCGCGGGAGCGGCTACGGCTGGCCGCTGGTGGCCCGCCTGGCCCGTGACATCGCCGTGGACCGCCGGCCGGCGGGCGGCAAGACGATCAGCGTGCTGGTTCCGCTGCGCGACGCCGACGCTCCCTGACGGAGCCGGCCGCCGCTCACCACGGCAGGAAGACGTGGATGTCCTTGCCCCGCTCACCGGTGACGACGCTCACCTGGTCGGAGAGGGTGTGGATCAGATGCCAGCCGATGCCCCCGCCGCCGCTGCTCGGATGGAAGGGGCGCGGCGCGGGCTCCGTCGTGCTGGTGTCGTGCATCACCACGTGCACGCCGTCGAAGGTGCGGCGCAGCCGCAGCTGGAAAGGCCCGGGGGCGTACTGCACCGCGTTCGCCGCCAGCTCCGTGACGACGAGCAGGATGTCGTCCCAGTGTTCGGGCTGTGCGGGCGGTGCCGCACGGGCAAGGTCGTAGAGGAAGTCCTCCGCGACCAGGCGCGCACCGGTCACATTGTGCAGCTCCCCGGTGAAGCTGGCGGTGCGGTTCGTGATCTCCTCGGAAGCCAGTGTCCTGTCCCAACGCGACTCGGCTGCCATCTCGCCTTCCCGGCCCGGCACCAGCCGGACGTCGTCCCTTCTTCGCATTCCCTTCGTCTGTAGTTCCCGTGCCGATCGAGGCTACGCGCCTCGATCGGCACGGTCCGGGCAGGGTGGCGGGTGGCACCCGCCGTCACCGGAAGAACACGCTGTCGGAGTCCTCCCAGCCGGCCGGCTCCTCGGGCACCGTCCTGGGACGCCGGTGCGGCCGGGCCTCGTACATCGCGTCGATCTCGAAGGCGTAGGTCCGAACGATCTCGTCGCGCCGCAGCTTCATCGACGGGGTCAGCAGCCCGTTGGACACGTCGAAGGGCTCGGGCAGGACGCGGAAGACCCGGATGGACTCCGAACGCGACACGGCGCTGTTGGCCGCGGCCACCGCCCGTGCCACCTCCTCGCGCAGCGCGTTCTCCTCCCGCGCCTCGCGGGCCGGGACGTCGCCCTGCAGCGCCAGACCCGCCCGCCAGTGGGTCAGGAACTCGGGGTCGAGCGTGATCAGGGCGCCGACGCAGGGCCGGTTGTCGCCCACCACCACCGCCTGATGGACGAGCGGGTGCATGCGCAGCCGCTGCTCCAGGGCGGCCGGGGCCACGCTCTTGCCGCCGCTGGTGATGATGATGTCCTTCTTGCGTCCCGTGATCGCCAGGTAGTTCTCCCCGTCCAGGTGACCGAGGTCCCCGGTGGCCAGCCACCCGCCGCGCAGCACCTCGCGGGTGGCCGCCTCGTCGCCGAGGTACCCCTGGAACAGCGACGGCCCGCGCACCAGGATCTCCCCGTCGTCGGCCAGGCGGATCTCCATGCCGGGCAGCGGCTGACCGACGGTCCCGGACTTCTCCCGCCCCAGCGGCTGCATGGTCAGCCCGCCGCTGGTCTCGGTCAGCCCGTAGCCGTCGTGGACGTAGACGCCGATGCCCTCGTAGAACAGGGACAGCTCACGGCTGAGCGGTGAACCGCCGCACGTCGCGCGGCGCACCCTGCCGCCCAGCGCGC
This sequence comes from Streptomyces sp. M92, assembly GCF_028473745.1. NCBI lineage: Bacteria > Bacillati > Actinomycetota > Actinomycetes > Kitasatosporales > Streptomycetaceae > Streptomyces > Streptomyces sp. M92. The sequence continues at coordinate 6,212,896 of NZ_CP101137.1, read as the reverse complement.
TGCGCAGCCGGCGGTAGACCGTCCGCTCGAACAAGGAGTGCTGGAGCCGCAGGTCGAAGCCGGGCCCGGCCCCCTGGCCCAGCCGCCGGCGCTCCAGCGCGGCGGCGAAGTCCCGCGCCGTGGCGGCGGCTCGCTCGAACAGCGCTCCGCGGCCCGCCTGCTGCGCGGTGCGCAGGAAATTCTTGTAGAGCTTCTCCAGCACGGACGGGACCGCGTAGAAGTACGTCGGGCGGAAGGAGCGCAGGGCCGAGGCGAGCGCCTCCTGGGTCGTCGTCGGTTCGTGCGCCATGAGCAGGCCGCCCCGGACACACAAATTCTGGATCATCAGCCCGTACACGTGCGAGAAGGGCAGGAAGGCGAGGACCGCGCCCTGCTCGCCGGGCGGCGCCACCGTGTGGCCCCAGCCCTCGATCAGGGTGTCGCACGGACTGGCCAGCCCGCGGTGGCTCAGCGCGCAGCCCATGGCGCGGCCCGAGGTGCCCGAGGTGTAGGCGACGACCGCCGTGGCGTTCGGCAGCACGATGCGGCGCATGGAGTCGACCGTGGCGTACGGGATGAACTCGCCGCGCGCCACGAGCGTGTCCAGCGCGCCCGCGTCCAGCTGCCAGACGTGGCGGAGCGCGGGCAGCGACGCGCACACCGAGCCGACCGTCATCACGCTCTGCTCGTCCTCGACCACCACGGCCACGCAGCCCGCGTCCCGCAGGATCCACTCGACCTGGTCGCGCGAGGAGGTCGGATAGATCGGCACCACCTCGGCGCCCACCGTCCACAGCGCGTAGCTGAAGACCGTCCACTCGTAGCGGGTGCGGGCCAGGATCGCGACCCGGTCGCCCGGCGAGATGCCGCACGCGATCAGGCCCTTGGCCAGGTCGACGACCTCGTCGCGGAACTCGACGGCCGTCACCTCCTGCCAGACCGGGGAGTCCGGCGCGGGACGGCGGGCCAGCATCGGCAGGGCCGGTGTGCGGGCGGCCGTCTCGAAGAGGCTGTCGGCGAGCCCGCCGGTCAGGGGCCCGGCGACCCGGGGAGCGAGAGCGGGGTCGAGCATGCGCTGGCTCCTGACATGTACGGACGGTGACACCACCGACGAGCACCGTCAACGGCGGTGCTGAATCTAGCCGAGGCGGTGGTCACGGGGGGCCGGGACGACAGAAGTGTTCCCGCCCGGTGATCTCGGCGGATCGGGGGACCCGGAGGGCATGACCCACACGAATCCGGACCCCGAACCCGAACGCAGCACCGGACTGGAGCCTGGCGGCGGTGTACCGCCGGGCGAGACCCCGCCGGGGGAGAGCAGCATGTCCGAGGCGGGCCCGTGGGAGGGGAACAACCCCTCCAAGGGCTGGGCCGTGGCGCCCCTGACGGTGATCCTCGTCCTCGTCGCGCTCGTCGCGGCGGGCTTCTTGGGATACGCCCTGGTCCTGATGCTCTGACGCCCCGGTGCTCCGAGACACGGCGCGGAGCACCGGCCCCACCGCCGGGGACGTCTCAGACCGCCTGCGTGCGCCGTACGCACTCGGTGACGACGTCCCGCAGGCTGCCCGTGCGCTCCAGAAGTTCACGCTGCACCCGCGCTCCGTTGCCGTGCCGCAGCAGACCGGCGACGCCGTCCCGCACCAGATCCAGGTCGCCGCAGACGGCGAGCGCCTCCCCGACGTGCTCCAGCAGCGCCCGTACGACCGTCTCCGCCGGCATCCGCCGCATCGTCGCCGGATGCAGCAGCTCCTCCGTCAGCCCCGACCGGGCGGCCCGCCAGGCCGCCAGGCGCAGCAGGCTCACACTGGGCTCGGCCGGCGCGACGCCCTCGCGCCACTCCCGCGCGGCCGTCTCCACCAGCGCACGGGCCAGGGCCGCGACGACGACGGCCGTCGAGGCGTCCAGGCAGACGTCCGCGACACGGAACTCGACCGTGGGGTACCGCTGGGACAGCCGGACGTCGAAGTAGATCATCCCCTCGTCGAGGATCGTGCCGGTCGCGACCATGTCGGCGACCCGGCGGTGGTAGGTCTCCGCCGACCCGAACAGCTCCGTGGGACCGGCCGACGGCCAGCGCTGCCAGACCCGGCTGCGGTAGCTGCTGTACGCGGAGTCCTTGCCCTGCCAGAACGGGGAGTTCGCGCTCAGCGCGGCCAGTACCGACAGCCACGGCCGCACCCGGTCGATGACCGCGACGCCCTCCTCGTCGGAGTCCACCGAGACGTGCACGTGGCAGCCCAGGACCAGCTGCTCGTGGACCACCACGCCGTACTGCTCGGCCATCCACCGGTAGCGGCGGTTCATGCCGACGGCCGGGCTGACCGGCAGCGGCGAGGTGGCGAGCGCGGCGACGGCACAGCCGATGCCCCCGGCGTGCCGCCCGGCCTCCTCGCGGCAGCGGACGATCTCCGCGTGCAGCCGCCCCATGTCCGCCTGCGGATGCGTGGCGAACTCGAGCATCTGCTCGTGCAGCTCCTTCTCGAACACGGCCTGCTCGGCGTCGTCCAGCGAGGCCCGGGCGAGCACGGCGGCGGACAGCGCCCGCGGCTCACCCGACTCCGGGTCGACCAGGAGGAGCTCCTCCTCCACTCCGACGGTGCGCACGTGATGCCGCCTTTCTGCGGGCCCGGTCGCGGCGACGGCGGGACTGTCCCGTCCGTAGGACCACCGGATGCCCCGCCTGGGCGGCCGGACACCTGGTCGCGCCGCCGGGCCTCACACGGCGTACGGCACCAGCCACACCGTCGCCAGCGGGGGCAGCGTGATCCGGAGGCTCCCGTCCTCCGGCTTCACCGGGTCCGGGTTGCCCACGCCGCCGCCGCCGAAGCCCTCGGCGTCCGTGTTGAGGACCTCCTGCCAGGCGGTGGTGTCGTCGCCGACGTGGAGCGCGTACTCGTGCCGGACCACCGGGGAGAAGTTCGACACCGCGAGCAGCGGGGCGCCGTCGGCGCCGAACCGCAGGAACGCGAAGACGTTGTCCTCCGCCGCGTCCACGGCCACCCACCGGAAACCGGCCGGGTCGGTGTCGCGCTGCCACAGGGCCGGCGTCCGCGCGTAGCGGGTGTTCAGCTCGCGCACCAGGTCCTGGACGCCGCGGTGGTCGCCCGCCGAGTGGTAGCCCTCGTCCAGCAGCCACCACTCCGGGCCCTGCTTCTCCGACCACTCCGCGCCCTGCGCGAACTCCTGCCCCATGAAGAGCAGCTGCTTGCCCGGGTGCGCCCACATGAAGCCCAGGTACGCCCGCACGTTCGCCCGCCGCTGCCACCAGTCGCCCGGCATCTTCGACACCAGCGCCTGCTTGCCGTGCACCACCTCGTCGTGGGAGATCGGCAGGCAGTAGTTCTCGCTGTAGGCGTACACCATCGAGAACGTCATCTCGTGGTGGTGGTACTTGCGGTGCACCGGCTCGTGCGCGACGTACTCCAGCGAGTCGTGCATCCAGCCCATGTTCCACTTCAGGCCGAAGCCCAGCCCGCCGGTGTCCGTCGGCCGGGTCACCCCGCCCCACGCGGTCGACTCCTCGGCGATGGTCACCACGCCGGGGCAGCGCCGGTACACGGTCGCGTTCATCTCCTGGAGGAACGCCATGGCCGCCAGGTCCTCCCGGCCGCCGTACTGGTTGGGCTCCCACTGGCCGGAGTCGCGCGAGTAGTCCAGGTAGAGCATCGAGGCGACCGCGTCGACCCGCAGCCCGTCGATGTGGAACTCCTCGCACCAGTACACGGCGTTGGCGACCAGGAAGTTGCGCACCTCGGTCCGCGCGAAGTCGAAGGTGTACGTCCCCCAGTCCGGGTGGGTCGCGCGCCGCTCGTCCCCGGGCTCGTACAGCGGGTCCCCGTCGAAGCGGGCCAGCGCCCAGTCGTCCTTCGGGAAGTGCGCCGGCACCCAGTCCATGATCACGCCGATCCCGGCCCGGTGCAGCGCGTCGACCAGGTACCGGAAGTCGTCCGGCGAACCGAGCCGCGCGGTCGGCGCGTAGAACCCGGTGACCTGGTAGCCCCAGGAGGGCCCGTAGGGGTGCTCGGCGACCGGCATCAGCTCGACGTGGGTGAAGCCGAGGTCCTTCACGTACGCGGGCAGCACGTCGGCCAGCTCACGGTAGGTGAGCCCCGGCCGCCAGGAGGGCAGGTGGACCTCGTACACCGAGAACGGCGCCTCGTGCACCGGTGTGCCGGCGCGGGTGCGCATCCACTCGGCGTCGCCCCACTCGTACGCCGAGGCGGTCACCACGGAAGCGGTGTTCGGCGGTTCCTCCGCCGCGCGGGCCATCGGGTCGGCCTTGAGGAACCGGTGCCCGTACCGGGAGTGGATCTCGAACTTGTAGCGGGTGCCCTCACCGACGCCCGGCAGGAACAGCTCCCACACGCCGGACGAACCGAGCGAACGCATCGGGAAGGCCGTGCCGTCCCAGTGGGTGAAGTCCGCGGCGAGGCGCACCCCCTGCGCGTTGGGCGCCCACACGGTGAACCGGGTGCCGGTGACACCCTCGTGCGTCATCGGGTGCGCGCCGAGGGCCTGCCACAGCTGCTCGTGCCGGCCCTCGCCGATCAGGTGCAGGTCCAGCTCGCCGAGGGCGGGCAGGAAGCCGTACGGGTCGTGCGTCTCCTGCTCGCCGGCCTCGTACGCCACCACGAGGGTGTAGGCGGGGATCTCCGCCAGCGGCAGCACACCGGAGAAGAGGCCGTCCTCCTCCGACACGAGGGCGTGGCGCTCGCCGTCGACGACCACGCTCACCTCGCGGGCGAACGGACGCAGCGCCCGGAAGGCGACGCCACCGGGGACGGGGTGGGCGCCGAGCAGGGCGTGCGGGTCGTGGTGGGCGCCCGCCAGCAGGCGCCCCCGGTCGACCGGGTCGAGGGGCGGAGCGGTACCGCACGCACCGGACGCGGGCGGGACGGGACCGGACGGCTCGGGGATCGAGGTGTCGCGGAGGGCCACGGGTCAGTCTCCTCTCACGGCGAGTCGTTCGATCGCCGCCATGGGTACGGGAAGCCAGTCGGGACGGTGCCGGGCCTCGTACAGCACCTCGTACACGGCGCGGTCCGTCTCATAGGCGCGCAGCAGGCCGTGCTTCTTGCGGGGGTCCCACCCGGCGCGGGCGGCGTAGCCGGCGCAGAACGCCTCCCGGCAGCGGCGCGCCCACTCGGGGCGCCACGGGCGGCGCTGCCGGGCGGCGTAGTCGAAGGAGCGCAGCATGCCCGCGATGTCGCGGACCGGGGAGTGGGCGCTGCGCCGTTCGGACAGCGGACGGGACGGCTCGCCCTCGAAGTCGATGACGAACCAGTCCCGGCCCGCCCGCAGCACCTGCCCCAGGTGCAGGTCGCCGTGGATGCGCTGGGCGGGCGGCCCCGAGTCGCAGGTGGACAGGGCCGCGAAGGCCGCCCGCAGCCCGGGGACGAAGGGCTGGAGCGCCGGTACGCAGTGCGCGGCGGCGGTCAGCCGCTCGGTCATCGCCGCCGCCGTCCGTCCGTTCTCCCCGGGGGCGCCGGACGGGAAGGCCTCGGCGAGCGCCAGGTGGACGTCCGCCATGGCCCGCCCCAGCTCGCGGGCCTGCACGGTGAAGTCGTCCCCGGCGGCCAGCGCGTTCAGGGACAGGGTCCAGCCGTCCGAGGCGTCGTTGAGGAACGGCTGGAGCACGCCGAGCGTCGCCCCGTACGGATGGGTGGTCCGCATCCACGCCACCGGCGCGGGGACCCGGCCGCAGCCCTGCCGGGCCAGCGCGTCCGGCACCTCCAGGTCCGGGTTGACACCGGGCTGGACGCGCCGGAACAGCTTGAGGATGAACTCGTCCCCGTAGATCAGCGACGAGTTGGACTGCTCGGCGTCCAGCAGCCGCGGCGCCAGTCCGCCGGGCACCGGCCGCGAGGGGTCGGCCTCGAAGCGCAGGGGCCCCGCCTTGCCGGGGTGGCGCAGGCGCTCCAGGAGCAGCTGGGCCGTGCGGGGGTCGTGCAGGGCGTCGTAGACCGTCCGGCCGGCCAGCGGACCCTCCTGCACCTGGCCGATGACGGCCCGGCCCAGGCGCGGCGACGGATGTTCGCGCACGCCGAGCAGCAGCTGGTAGCAGTCGCCGGCCGGGGGAGCGCCGCCCGGGGCGGGCACCGGCCCGTGCCCGGTGTGCACCAGGAGGTGCAGACAGCCCGGGAAGAGCTCGGTCATGGACAGCAGACCGAGCTCGGCCACGGGCCGGTCCTTGCCCGCGAACCAGCGCTGGCGCGGCAGCCACTCGCGCAGCAGCCCGCCGAGCGACGCCATGGGCTCGGCGAGACGGGTACGTCTCGGGCGCAGGGGTGCGGTCTTCGGCATGGTGACGCGTCCTTTCCTCGGCCCGCGCTCAAACGCGGCGGCCGATGCGGGATGCGACTCGAGTGAGCCGGAACCAGTAGAAGCCGTGGCCCCCGAGGGTCAGCAGGTACGGCAGCTCGCCGATCGCCGGGAAGCGGACCTCGCCGAACAGCTCCACCGGATGGCGTCCGGCGAACTCGCGCAGGTCCAGTTCGGTCGGCTGGGCGAACCGCGCGAAGTTGTGGACGCACAGCACCAGGTCGTCCTCGTACTCCCGCAGGAAGGCGAGTACGGCGGGGTTGGAGGAGGGCAGTTCGGTGTAGGTGCCGAGGCCGAAGGCGGGGTTCTGCTTGCGGATCTCGATCATGCGCCGGGTCCAGTGCAGCAGGGAGGACGGCGAGGCCATGGACGCCTCGACGTTCGTCACCTGGTAGCCGTAGACCGGGTCCATGATCGTGGGCAGGAACAGGCGCCCCGGGTCACAGGTCGAGAAGCCGGCGTTGCGGTCCGGGGTCCACTGCATCGGGGTGCGTACGGCATCCCGGTCGCCGAGCCAGATGTTGTCGCCCATGCCGATCTCGTCGCCGTAGTAGAGGATCGGCGAGCCCGGCAGGGACAGCAGCAGTGCGGTGAACAGCTCGATCTGGTCGCGGTCGTTGTCCAGCAGGGTGGCGAGCCGGCGCCGGATGCCGATGTTGGCGCGCATGCGCGGGTCCTTGGCGTACTCCGCGTACATGTAGTCGCGCTCTTCGTCGGTGACCATCTCGAGGGTCAGCTCGTCGTGGTTGCGCAGGAAGATGCCCCACTGGCAGCCGGACGGGATGGCGGGGGTCTTGGCGAGGATCTCCGAGACGGGGTAGCGGGACTCGCGGCGGACGGCCATGAAGATGCGGGGCATGACCGGGAAGTGGAAGGCCATGTGGCACTCGTCGCCGCCGGAGGCGAAGTCGCCGAAGTAGTCGACGACGTCCTCCGGCCACTGGTTGGCCTCCGCCAGCAGCACGGTGTCGGGATAGTGCGCGTCGATCTCCGCGCGGACCCGCTTGAGGAAGGCGTGGCTGGCGGGCAGGTTCTCGCAGTTGGTGCCCTCTTCGGCGTACAGGTAGGGCACGGCGTCGAGCCGGTAGCCGTCCACCCCGAGGTCCAGCCAGAACTTCAGCGCGGCCAGCATCTCCTCCTGCACGGCCGGGTTCTCGTAGTTGAGGTCGGGCTGGTGGGAGAAGAAGCGGTGCCAGTAGTACTGGCCGCGGACCGGGTCGTAGGTCCAGTTGGAGGCCTCGGTGTCGACGAAGATGATGCGGGCGTCGGCGTACCGGGTGTCGTCGTCGGCCCAGACGTAGTAGTCGCCGTAGGGGCCGTCGGGGTTCTTGCGGGACTCCTGGAACCACGGGTGCTGGTCGCTGGTGTGGTTCATGACGAAGTCGATGATCACGCGCATGCCGCGCTGGTGGGCCGCGTCGATGAACTCGACGAAGTCGGCGAGATCGCCGAACTCGGGCAGTACGGCGGTGTAGTCGGAGACGTCGTAGCCGCCGTCACGCAGCGGTGACTTGAAGAAGGGCGGCAGCCACAGGCAGTCCACGCCCAGCCATTGCAGGTAGTCCAGCTTGGCGGTCAGTCCCTTGAGGTCGCCGATGCCGTCGCCGTTGCTGTCCTGGAAGGAGCGGACGAGGACCTCGTAGAAGACGGCTCGTTTGAACCAGTCCGGGTCGCGGTCCTTGGCCGGGGTGTCCTCGAACTTGTCCGGGACGGGCTCGTTCACGGTCATGAGGCTGCGGACCCTTCGTTCCCGGGCGCGGCGGCGGACGGCCGGCGGAGGTGGAAGACGTGGGCGGGGGCCCGGCCGGGCTCCAGCCGCACGTAGTTCGTGCGGCCCCAGTGGTAGGTCTCGTCCGTGAGTTCGTCGTGGACCGGCACCGACGCGTGCCAGTCCAGGCCGAGCTGCGGCATGTCGAGCGAGATCGTGGCCTCCTGGGTGTGGTGGGGGTCGAGGTTCACGACCACCAGCACGACGTCGGACCCCTCGCGTTTGCTGTACGCGATCAGGGCGTCGTTGTCGGTGTGGTGGAAGCGGAGGTTCCGGAGCCGGTGCAGCGCGGGGTGGGCCCGGCGGATGGTGTTGAGGCGGGTGATGAGGGGGGCGATGGTGGTGCCCTCGCGGGCGGCGCGGGCCCAGTCGCGGGGTTTGAGCTGGTACTTCTCGCTGTCGAGGTATTCCTCGCCGCCCTCGCGCAGGGGGGTGTTCTCGCACAGTTCGTAGCCGCTGTAGATGCCCCAGGTGGGGGAGAGGGTGGCGGCCAGGACGGCGCGGGCCTCGAAGGCGGGGCGGCCGCCGTGCTGGAGGTAGGCGTGCAGGATGTCGGGGGTGTTGGCGAAGAAGTTGGGCCGCATGTAGGAGGCGGCGTCCCCCGTCAGTTCGGTGAGGTACTCCGTGAGTTCCTGCTTGGTGTTGCGCCAGGTGAAGTAGGTGTAGGACTGCTGGAAGCCGATCCGGGCCAGGGTGTGCATCATCGCCGGGCGGGTGAAGGCCTCGGCGAGGAAGATGACGTCGGGGTCGTGGCGGTTGATCTCGCCGATGACCTTCTCCCAGAACACGACGGGTTTGGTGTGGGGGTTGTCGACGCGGAAGATCCGCACGCCGTGGCCCATCCAGAAGCGCAGGACGCGGACGGTCTCGGTGACCAGGCCCGCCATGTCGGCGTCGAAGGCGACGGGGTAGATGTCCTGGTACTTCTTGGGCGGGTTCTCGGCGTGGGCGATGGTGCCGTCGGGGCGGTGGTGGAACCACTCGGGGTGTTTGTGGACCCAGGGGTGGTCGGGGGAGCACTGGAGGGCGAAGTCGAGGGCGATCTCCAGGCCGTGGCAGGCGGCCTGGCCGACGAACCAGGTGAAGTCCTCCAGGGTGCCGAGGTCTGGGTGGACCGTGTCGTGGCCGCCTTCGGGGGAGCCGATGGCCCAGGGGACGCCGACGTCGTCGGGGGTGGCGGAGAGGGTGTTGTTGCGGCCCTTGCGGTGGGTGGTGCCGATGGGGTGGATCGGGGGGAGGTAGACGACGTCGAAGCCCATCGCGGCGATCTCGGGCAGGCGGCGGGCGGCGGTGCGGAAGGTGCCGTGGGGCTGGGCGGGGGTGCCCTCGGAGCGGGGGAAGAACTCGTACCAGGCGCCGTACAGGGCGCGTTCGCGCTCCACGAGCAGGGGCAGCGGGTCGGAGGTGGTGACCAGCTCCCGCAGCGGGTGCCGGGCCAGCACCCCGTCCACCTCCGGCGTCAAAGCCGCCGCCAGCCGGGTGGCCACCGGGAGCGTGTCGTCGAGCAGCGTCTCGGCCGCGGCCCGCACCACGGCACGCCCCGCGTCCTTCGGTACTCCGGCGGCGGCCCGCCGGAACAGCTCGGCGCCCTCCTCCAGGACCAGCCCGGTGTCGATGCCCGCCGGCACCTTGATCCGGGCGTGTCGCCGCCAGGTGGAGACGGGGTCGCTCCAGGCCTCCACCCGGTAGGTCCAGTTGCCCGGGGCGCCAGGGGTGACCTCCGCGCCCCAGCGGTCGCTGCCCGGGGCCAGCTCCCGCATCGGGGTCCACGGACCCGGCCGGCCCTCGGGGTCCTTCAGAACGACGTTGGCGGCCACCGCGTCGTGCCCCTCGCGGAACACGGACGCGGTGACCTCGAACGTCTCTCCTGCCACCGCCTTCGCCGGGCGCCTGCCGTGATCCACCACCGGCTGGACGTCCCGTACCGGGATACGCCCGATCTCCACGGTCGTGCTCATCCGTTCTCACCTCCGCCGTGCTCGGGGCCGGGCGCCGGCCCGGCCGATTGGGTCAAGCCGCGCCGGAGGGGGTCTTCCGCCCCGACGGGGAGAGCAGGTCCGGCTGCTCCTGCCCACAGGTGACCAGGTTCGTCCGCAGGTACCGCTCGGCCGCCTCCGCGGCCTCGCGGGCGCACCGCTTTCCCATCAGGACGCAGAGGGTGTAGCCGGAGTCCTCGAAGGTCGCCCGGACGCCGACGTCCGAGGGGGACGCCAGCATCGAACGTTCCCAGGCGCGGTAGAGCCTCAGCTGCCGGGCGACCTCTGACTTGGCAGGGAGCAGCATGGCCGGTCACCTTCCGGACGGTCCGGTACGGACGATCGAGTTCTTCACACATGGTGCACGCACGGTGACTCGCCGTCTTGTTGGATCTTCAACCGCTTCCTCGTGTTGCACGAATGGACTACGGATCCCACTCTGGAGTGACTCAGAAGCGATCAGCGCTCACGCTTCGTGTTCGGGGAGCCCGTCCCCCAAGGGACGAGGAGGAGCGGGAGCCTTCGCGGTGAGGAGCCACGACGATGAAGACCGCAGTGCCCTGCTACTACCACCTCGACGTGGAAGTGAGCCCGGAACGGGTCGGACAGGTCAGGCGCATCCTGGCCGCCCACCTCCGGTTCTGGGACCTGGAGAACCTCGTCGAACCCGTCTGCACCGGAGCTGAGATGCTGCTCCGGGCGATCGACGAGCACGCGAGCGACAAACACACGTCGATCGAGATGTGGTGGAACCGCCAGCACCTCATCACGGCCGTGGGGGGCAACGACCACGCGCTCCGCCCCGACCAGGACCTGCGCACCTGCCTGCAGCACCTCGCCGCGACCAGCGACGGCTGGGGCTGCTGCGCGGCGGACACGGGGGCCAAAGTCATCTGGTTCTCGCAGCGGGCCCGGGCCGGCGAGCGCGTGCCGCTGGTCGCGAAGGGGCCGGAACCGATCACCCAGGAGGGGCTGGAAGTGCCGCGAGAGATCATGCCGATGGCCCGGCTGGGCCGTCCCGCCGACATCGTGCACGGCGTTCTGGAGGAGGCCCGGTGACCCGCTCCCGGCCGAACTGGAAGGGGGCGCCCGTGTGGAGCGGGCTCCCCTATCCCCTGGGAGCCGTGTACGACGGGCAGGGCACCAACTTCGCGCTGTTCAGCGAGGTCGCCGAACGCGTCGACCTCGTCCTCGTCGACGACGACGGCACCCACAGCACGATCCCGCTGCCCGACGTCGACGGCTTCGTCTGGCACTGCTACCTGCCCGGCGTCGGCCCGGGGCAGCGCTACGGCTACCGGGTCCACGGCCCGTGGGCCCCCTCCGTGGGCCACCGCTGCAACCCGAGGAAGCTGCTCCTCGACCCGTACACCCGCGCGGTGGACGGGATGGTGGACAACGACGCCTCCCTCTTCGAGCGGGCCAGGGGCAAGGCCGACCCGGGCGACAGCGCCGGGCACACCATGCTCGGCGTGGTCACCGACCCCTTCTTCGACTGGGGCGACGACCGCCCGCCCCGGCGCCCGTACTCCGAGACCGTGATCTACGAGGCGCACGTGCGCGGCCTCAGCCGTACCCACCCCGGCGTGCCCGAGGAACTGCGCGGCACCTACGCCGGGCTGGCGCACCCCGCGATCGTGGACCACCTCACGTCCCTCGGCGTGACCGCCGTGGAGCTGATGCCGGTGCACCAGTTCGTCCACGACGGCCACCTCCAGGACCGGGGCCTGTCCAACTACTGGGGCTACAACACCATCGGCTTCTTCGCGCCGCACAACGGCTACGCGGCCCTCGGCACCCGCGGCCAGCAGGTCACCGAGTTCAAGTCCATGGTGAAGACCCTGCACGAAGCCGGCCTCGAAGTGATCCTCGACGTGGTCTACAACCACACCGCCGAGGGCAACGAGAAGGGCCCCACCCTCTCCTTCCGGGGCATCGACAACGCCTCCTACTACCGCCTGGTGGACGGCGACTGGCAGCACTACTACGACACCACCGGCACCGGCAACAGCCTGCTGATGCGCCACCCCTACGTCCTCCAGCTCATCATGGACTCGCTGCGCTACTGGGTCACCGAGATGCACGTCGACGGCTTCCGCTTCGACCTCGCGGCCACGCTGGCCCGGCAGTTCCACGAGGTGGACCGGCTCTCCGCGTTCTTCGACCTCATCCAGCAGGACCCGGTGATCAGCCGCGTCAAGCTGATCGCGGAGCCCTGGGACGTCGGCGAGGGCGGCTACCAGGTCGGCAACTTCCCGCAGCTGTGGTCGGAGTGGAACGGCATGTACCGGGACGCGGTGCGGGACTTCTGGCGCGGCGAGGACCACACCCTCGGCGAGTTCGCCTCCCGGCTGACCGGCTCCTCCGACCTCTACCAGCACAGCCGGCGCCGCCCCCGGGCCAGCGTCAACTTCGTCACCGCGCACGACGGGTTCACCCTGCGCGACCTCGTCTCGTACAACGACAAGCACAACGAGGCCAACGGCGAGGGCAACCGGGACGGCGAGAGCCACAACCGCTCCTGGAACTGCGGTGCGGAGGGCGAGACGAAGAACCCGGCCGTCCGGGAACTGCGCGGCCGCCAGCAGCGCAACCTCCTCGCCACCCTGCTGCTCTCGCAGGGCATCCCGATGCTCTGCCACGGCGACGAACTCGGCCGCACCCAGCGCGGCAACAACAACGCCTACTGCCAGGACAACGAGATCTCCTGGATCGACTGGCGGCTGGACGACGAACAGCGCGCGCTGCTGGACTTCGTCCGGCGCCTCATCGCGCTGCGCGCCGAACACCCCGTGCTGCGCCGCCGCCGCTACTTCCGCGGTGAGACCGTCACCCACGCGGACCAGCCGCTGCCCGACCTCGTGTGGCTGCGGCCGGACGCGCGGGAGATGACCGACGACGACTGGCGGCGCGGTGACGCCCACACCGTCGGCGTCTTCCTCAACGGCGACGCCATCGCCGAACCGGACGCCCGCGGCCGGCCCGTGACCGACGACTCCTTCGTCCTGCTGCTCAACAGCCACTGGGAGCCCGGCGACTTCCGGCTGCCCGGCGCCGCCTACGGCGAGCGCTGGACGACCCTGATCGACACCGCGGACCCGGAGGGCGTCCCCGACGAGGCGGAACACAAGGCGGGCACCCTGGTCCACGTCGAGCAGCGCAGCCTGGTGCTGCTCTCCCGGCCGTCCCGCGGCGGCCGGTGAGCGGCCCGTGAGGTCAGCCGCCGAAGCGGCGCGCGGTCACCGTGAACTGCGCGCCGTCGGTGTCCCGCAGCACGGCCTCGTCCTCGTCCAGCGACAGCACGCTGCCGCCGTGCCGTTCCGCGGTGCGGGCGCAGGCCGCGACGTCCTCGACGGCGAAGTGCACCTGCCAGTGCGGCCGGATGGCCGGATCGGGCGCCGCTTCCAGCGCGCCCGACTCGATGCGTGCCACCACGTCCCCCTGGCTGCGCAGGACCACCTCGTCGCCCTCGTACTCGACCTCGCAGCAGCCGCCGGGCTCCGCCCAGTCGAAGACCCCGCCGTAGAACATGGCGGCGTCGAAGGCGTCGCGGGTGTGCAGCCGGATGAAGGCGGGGCGCGAGGCGCGCCAGGTCTCCCAGTCGCTGAACAGCTCTCCCTCCCAGATGCCGAAGGTCGCGCCGTCCCGGTCGGCCAGCAGGGCCGCCCGCCCGGGCGGCAGGGAGATCGGCCCGACCGCGGCCGTGCCGCCGCGCTCGGCCGCCCGGGACACCGCCTCGTCCGCGCTGCGCACGGCGAAGTACGGCGTCCACGCCACCGCCATCTGCCACATTCCGGCGACCGCGGCGATCCCGGCCACGGGCACCCCGGCGGCCAGCGCGATACGGAACGGTTCGCCCAGCTTGGCGGGCCGCCACTGCCAGCCCAGCACGGCGGAGTAGAACTCCTCGGTGACCTTCAGATCACGGCTGGTCAGGCTCACCCAGCAGGGAGCCCCGTACACGGAGTGCGTGGACAGGAGGCTCTCCCCGCCGGCGGGGAAGGGCATGTCGTGTTTCATGGCAGTCGCGTCCTGGTCTCGTCCACCGGCAGCCACCGGCTCGACACCAGTGTCCGGCCGGGAGTGCGGCGGGCGCCTGCCGAGTACCCCGGGCGCGGCGCCGAAACGGTGGTGGGGCGGCCCCGGACGGCCCAGTGGCGCGGGCCGGCACATGTGGCGACGATGGACGCGTCGGAGCCGTACCGCTCGGCGCAGGCGGCGGTGACCCGCCGGACCCGGAGGTGAGCATGCCCGCGGACCTTGGCTCGGACCAGATCTTCCAGCTGCAGGAACAGGTCAGGCAGCTGAAGGAGGCGGTCGTCTCGCACGCCGTCGTCGACCAGGCGATCGGAATGATCGTGGTCCTCGGCCGCGTCACCCCGGACCAGGGGTGGATCGTACTGAAGGAAGTTTCCCAGCATACGAACATCAAACTGCGCAACGTGGCAGAAATGATACTCATCTGGGGGCGCGCCGGGGTGATGCCGCCGGAGATACGGGCCGCTCTCGAAGACGCCCTGGACCGGCACGCCCCGACCCAGGTCCCCGGCTCCCCGCCGCAGGCCGGCTGACGGTCAGCGGGCCTCCGCGAGGATCTCCTCCCGGATGCGGTCGAAGCACCCGCTGAGCAGCCGCGAGACGTGCATCTGGGAGATGCCGAGCTGCTGCGCGATGCGGCTCTGCGTCATCCCGCCGAAGAACCGCAGGTAGAGAATGGTGCGCTCGCGCTCGGGCAGCGCCTCCAGGCACGGCCGCACCGCCACCCGGTCCACCACCGCGTCGAAGGCCGGGTCCGGGGCGCCGAGCGCGTCCCCGAGGGCGTACCCGTCGGTGCCGGGCATCTCGGCCTCCAGGGAGAGCGCCGAGAAGCACTCCAGGGCCTCCATGCCGGTCCGCACCTCGACCGTGGTCAGCTGCGCGTGCTCGGCGATCTCCTCGACCGTGGGCGCGCGTCCCGGCGTGGTCTGCGCCAGCTCCTTCGCGGATCTGCGGACCCGGTTGCGCAGGTCCTGGATGCGGCGCGGCACGTGCAGGGTCCACATGTGGTCGCGGAAGTGCCGCTTGATCTCGCCGGTCACGGTCGGGACGGCGTACGCCTCGAAGGCGTGGCCGCGTGCCGGGTCGTAGTGGTCGACGGCCTTGACCAGGCCCAGGGCCGCCACCTGGTAGAGATCCTCCAGGTTCTCGCCGCGGCCCCGGAAGCGGACCGCGATCCGCTCCGACATGGGCAGCCAGACCCGGATCAGTTCGTCCCGCAGGGCCTGTCGCTCGGGGCCCTCGGGGAGCCCGGCGAGCCGGTCGAACGCCGCCGCCGTGTCGGGGGCGTCGTCGTGGGGGTGGGGCTTGGTTCTGCCGGCGCTGTGCATCAGGCGCACCTCCCTCAGCAGGGGTGCTGGCAAGTCCTCATATATATGGATACTGAGCGCGAAAGTCCCGGGCTGCCACCCGAACGGCTGCGGACCGGTGACCGGGACGCCGGCGCCGCCGGACGTGATGTGCGGCACGCCGCCGGTGATCGCCCCGTACCGGCGTCGGCGGATCGTTGCTGGGCAGCGCTTGATCACCGAGCAAAAGGGGTGAACCCCCTGGCCACAGCGCATTCCGCTCATTTGACAGTGCACTGAGCGCACAGATAGGAAGCAGCGTCGAGAGGTCGAGAGGGGCACCGTGTACGAGCCGAACGTGGTCGGGGACTGGCAGGAGTACGACGGGCACGCCGGGCTGCGGGTCCGCGTCCACCGTCTCGAGCCGGCCGAGCCGCCGCGTGGACGCGACGACGCCGCCGAGGGGCTGACGTACTTCCGCGTCCGGGTGACCGTGGAGAACCGGGGCGGCCGGCAGGTCGGCATCCACCTCGAGGACGGCCAGGTCGACGTGCGGATCGGTCCCGACGGGGAGAGCGCCTTCCTCGACTGGCGCAACTCCCAGTTCATCGAGGGCTTCGACGTCTACCCCCTGCGCCGGGCCACCGCCGTGCTCTACGCGGCCGGGCCCGAGGCGAGCCTCGGCCAGATCGACGTCCAGGTGCAGTTGCGGGTGGACGAGGAGTGGGCCGACCGCCGGCTGTGGACCGGCGGACTGGGGCTGCCCGACGGGGAGGGCGGAGCGCTCCCCGGTACGGTGCGCGAGGACGGGCTGGCGCACCAGGTGAGCGCCTTCCTGCGCGGCCAGGCGGAGGAGGGTACCGCCTGACCTCCCGGGCGCGCGGCGTTCAGTGCGCGATGCCGTCGATGATCTCGCGGGCGCCCTGCCGCAGCAGCGCCACGGCCACCGAGGTGCCCAGCGTCGCCGGATCGAGCCGGCCGGCCCACTCGTGGGCGTTCAGCCGGGTCTTGCCGTCGGGGGTGAACACGCAGGCCCGCAGGGAGAGTTCCCCGCCGCGGTCCACCCGGGCGAACCCGGCGATCGGGCTGTTGCAGTGTCCCTGGAGGACGTGCAGGAACATGCGCTCCGCCGTCGCCTCCCGGTGCGTGTCCGGGTCGCCGAGGCCGCTCACCGCGTCGATCAGCTCGTCGTCGCCCTCCCGGCACTGGAGGGCGAGGACGCCCGCGCCGATCGGCGGCATCATCGTCTCGGGGGAGAGGACCTCGCTGATCACGTCCCGGCGGCCGATGCGCTCCAGGCCGGAGACCGCGAGCAGCAGGGCGTCCGCCTCACCGGCCGCGAGCTTGGCCAGCCGCCGGTTGGCGTTGCCGCGGAACGGCACGCACCGCAGGTGCGGGTGGGTGGCGGCCAGCTGGGCGACGCGGCGCACCGAGGAGGTGCCGATCCGGGTGCCGGCCGGCAACTCGTCCAGGGTGAGCCCGTCCGGGTGGATCAGGGCGTCCCGGATGTCGTCCCGCTCCAGGAACGCGGCGAACACCGTGCCCGCCGGCAGCGGCCGGTCGGCGGGCACGTCCTTCACGCAGTGCACCGCGAGGTCCGCCTCGCCCGACAGCAGCGCGGCGTCGACCTCCTTGGTGAACGCGCCCTTGCCCTCCACCTGCGACAGGTCGCCGAGCCACTTGTCGCCCGTGGTCCTCACCGGTACGACCTCGGTGCGCACGCCGGGGTGCAGGGCCGCCAACCCGGCCCGGACACGCTCGACCTGAGCCAGCGCCATGGGGGAGTCACGGGAGACGATGCGGATCAGTTCGGGGACTGCCATGCGGACACCATAGTGCTCCCGGGGTCGATCCGGTCTCGTCCCTCGCTCGATCGGCCCTGGGGCGTCCGGCCGTCTCAGGCGTTCGGGTCGAAGGGAACGCCGGCGGGCCTGGCGGCGGCCAGGTGGGAGGCGAAGCTGCCGTCCTTCAGGCCGAAGTTGGCGCTGCCGAAGTCGTAAGAGGCCAGCTTCTCGCGCACTCCGGCGGGATAGCCGTTCCAGCCGACCAGGGCCGGGTACCGCCACGTGCCCGCGTGGTTCTCCGGCGGCTCGTCGCCGGAGGTCGCCAGGCGGAAGCAGTGGGTGCTGATGCCGTCCTTGTGGTAGACGATCTTCGGATGGGTGCCGTCGAACCGGACCGCCGACCGCGCGTGGACGCTGAACGAGCCGTGGTTGGAGGTGGAGACGTACTCGACGGCACCGCCGCGCACCCACACCACGACGTGCTCCCAGTCGTGCCGGTGGCCGCCCAGGCCGGTGCCGGGCAGCGCCTGGTCCTTCTCGAAGTAGAGGCCGTACAGGTAGGCGCACCACTCGCCGTCGCACTTGGCGCGCGAGTAGCCGTTGGTGTTGTCCAGGTCCGCGGCGTCCCGGCAGTTCCCGTTGAGGGCGCCGGTCGGCTTGAGCCCGCCGTTGACCGTCCCGTCGGCGCCGATCGCCGGTGTCGGGTAGCAGCCGTCGGTGTCGAAGTCGTAGGCCGGCTGGTACGTCCGCTCCAGGCTGTCGGCGTTGCCGGGCAGTCCCGGGGGCGGGGCGGCGAAGGCGGTGGCGGGGAAGGCCACCACGAGGGCGAGGGCACCGAGCGGGGCGGTGAGCCATCTCCCGCGGCGGGCGGTTGCGGCGGCACGCGACGGCATCGCGTCCTCCTCTGGGTCCGGGCGCAGCCCAACGGCTGTGGGGGGAAGGGGAGTTCAGAGTCCCGTCTTTTCACTTCCGTGCCAAGGGCGCATGGGCGTCCCCATGGTGAAGCCCGGCCCAACACTTGATCGCGCCTCACACCATGTCGTCGGGGAGATCGGCGGCCGATTCCTCGGGGGCCAGGTCCGGGCGGAGCCTGAGCCAGGAGGGCTGGCGCAGCATGCCCTCGCGCGTGCGGGTGCTGTAGCGGACCTCGCCGACCAGCCGGGGCACGACCCAGTGCGCCCCGGGCACCGGCGGCACGGGGTCGAAGGGACAGGTGTCCGTCGCGGCGGCCCGCAGCAGCGCCGCCAGTTCGGCGCGCTCGGCCGCGCTCCAGCCGGTGCCGACCCCGCCGACGTAACGCAGGCGGCCCGCGGCGCGCTGGCCGACCAGGACGGCGCCCGGGAGCCCGGTGAGCCGCCCCTTGCCCGGCAGCCAGCCGCCGACCACGACGTCCTCGCTGCGCATGTTGCGGATCTTGATCCAGGCCCGGGAGCGGACCCCCGGCTCGTACACCGAGTCCAGCCGCTTGCACACCAGGCCCTCCAGACCGTGCTCCCGGGTGGCCCGCAGGGCCTGCTCTCCGTGGCCGACGAGTGCCGCCGGGGTCGACCAGGACGGGCCGGCCAGGCCGAGGTCCGTGAGCCGTTCGCGGCGGCGGGTGTAGGGGAGGCGGAGCAGGGACTCGCCCGCCAGGTGCAGGGCGTCGAAGAGCACCAGGTGGACGGGGGCCTTCGCCGCCCGGTGCGCGGCCCGGCCGGGGGCGTGGGACAGGCCCATGCGGGACTGCAGCAACTGGAAGTCGGCGCGGCCCTGTTCGTCCAGGGCCAGTACTTCCCCGTCCAGTACGGCGGGGGTGGCGCCGAGCGCGGTGGCCAGCGGCCTCAGTTCCGGGTAGGCGGCCGTGATGTCCTGGCCGGAGCGGGCCCGCAGCAGCACGCCGCCGTCGCCGGGCAGGTAGACGATCACCCGCTGGCCGTCCTGCTTGGTCTCGTAGGCCCAGCGGGCGTCCCGCGCGGCGGACGGCAGGGTGCCGGGGACGGCGAGCATCGGAGGAATCAGCGGGAGTGCCACGGGTCAGTTCTCGACGGGCCCGGGTACCGTCACGCGCGTCGCCCGCCAGGTTCGCCTGAACGGCGCCGGTCCCGCCGCCGTCGCCGCCAGCGGACGGAGGCGGCCGTCGCACCGGTCCCGGTGGCCGACGCGGGACGGGCCGCGCTCCCGGCGCCGGGCCGGGGCCGGGGGATGAAGGACGCGAGCAGGAAGGCGAGCAGCGCCGCGCCGGCCCCGATGCCCATGACCACCCTGAAGGCGTTCTCGGACGGCAGGGCGAAGCCGCCGAGGCCGAGGGTCAGCTGGGCCGGCACCACGCCCGCGAGCGCGCTGGCGAGGGACTGCCGATGGAGCGCATGAGGATGTTGAGGCTGTTCGCGGCGGCCGTCTCGCTCGCCGGCACCGCCCCCATGATCAGAGCCGGCATCTCCGCCTCGCTGCGGGGGATCGTCGCGGGGCGCAACCGGTGCATGCCGGCGCTGCCCGACGAGGTCCGGGCCGAGCGGGGCGACATGACCCGCCACCCGATCGTGCACACGGCGGCCGAACGGGAGCGCGCCCTTGCCGAGGGGCGGCCCACCCCTCGCGCCGGCTGGCAGGAGGCGGCGGACTCGCTCGTCGACGCGATCGTGGGCATGTGGCTGGCGCCCCCGGGGGGCGTGTGACCGGCGCGCGGTGACCGCGGACGAGTCCGGCTGCCGCGGGGAGGGACGGGGCTCCCGGGGAAAGTCCGGACAGCCGGGCCACCCGGCCCTACCGTCGAGTAATATCGCGCGCCTGCCCCCTGAGGAGGAACCGTGCCCCGTTCCCACCGCTCACCGCTGCTGCTGGCCGGTCTGCTGGCCACCGCCGGCGTCGCGCACTTCGCCCGACCCCGCACCTTCGACGCGATCGTGCCGCGCGGACTGCCCGGCACGCCCCGAGCCTGGACGTACGCCAGCGGCGTCGCCGAGCTGGCCCTGGCCGCGGGTGTCGCCCTGCCCCGCACCCGCAAGGCCGCCGCGCTGACCACGGCGGCCTTCTTCGTGGGGGTGTTCCCCGCCAACGTCAAGATGGCCGTGGACTGGCGGCACCGCCCCACGCCGCAGAAGGCCGCCGCCTACGGCCGGCTGCCCGTGCAGGTGCCGCTCGTCCTGTGGGCCCGCGGCGTCGCCAAGGGCAGCGAGGGCCGGTCGTGAGCCGGGCACTCGGCGTCGGCGACACGGTCGACGACTTCACGCTGCCGGACGAGACCGGAACCCCGCGCCGCCTGTCCGAGCTGCTCGCCGACGGTCCGGTCGTGCTGTTCTTCTATCCCGCCGCCCTGACCCCCGGCTGCACCGCGGAGGCCTGTCACTTCCGCGACCTGGCCGCCGAGTTCGCCGCGGCCGGCGCCCGCCCCGTCGGCGTCAGCGGCGACCCCGTGGAGCGGCAGCGGGAGTTCGCCGGACGGCACACCCTCGGCATGCCGCTGCTGTCCGACGCCGACGGCGAGGTCCGTGAGCTGTTCGGAGTCAAACGCGGGTTCAGCCTGGCCCCCACCAAGCGGGTCACCTTCGTCGTCGGCCGGGACCGCACCGTGCTCGAGGTCGTCCGCAGCGAGCTGCGGATGAACACCCACGCCGACCGGGCGCTCGCGGCGCTGCGCGAGCACCGAGCGTAGGCAGCCGTGCCCGTTGCGGTTGAAACCGCGCCACAACGGGTCAATCCTGGACATCATGGAGCATGCCTCCGCCGTGGCGACCCTGGACATCCGCGGCACGGTGACGGGTTGGAGCGAGGGCGCCCGACGGCTGACCGGCCACCCGGCCGAAGAGGTGGTGGGACGGGACGCGCGGGAGCTGCTCGCCCGGGACCTGCCGCCCGAGGCGCTGACCGGCCTGTCCGCCACCGTCCTGCTCCGTCACCGTGACGGCTCGACCGTGTCCGCGCACGTGCGCGCCTCGCCCCTGCTCGGGACGGCCGGCACACCGCAGGGGTACGCGCTGACCGCGGGCCCGTCCGAGCGCCCGGCGTTCCAGCTGACCGGGGAGACCTTCCGGCAGGCTTCCCTGTCGATGTCGGTGCACGACGTCCAGCAGCGCTACCTCCAGGTCAACGACACGGCGCGCCGCATGCTCGGTCTGCGGTCCGAAGACCTGATCGGGCGGCCGATCTCGGACGTCATGGACGAGCTCGACGCCGACGGCGCGGCGTTCCTGCGCCACCTGAGGCAGGTCGCCGAGAACGGCCGTCCCGCACGCTACGAGACCTTCGCCCCGGCCTCCTCCCGGCTCGGCGAGCACGCCTGGACCATCGAGATGTGGCCGGTCCGCGACGCGTCCGACGAGGTGGCCGCCGTCGCCGTGGCGGGCTTCGAGAGCACCCTCCAGCACCGGGCGCGCAAGCGGCTGGCCCTGCTGAACGAGGCCGCCGCCGGCATCGGCACCACCCTGGACGTCGTACGCACCGCCGAGGAGCTCATCGGCTTCCTCGTCCCCCGCTTCGCCGACTTCGCGAGCGTCGACCTGCTCGACTGGGTCCTCGGCACGCAGGAACCCCTCTCGCCGGCCGCCGCGGGCGTCACACTGCGCCGCGTCGCGCACGGGGCGGCCACCGAGGGGGCCCCACGGGCGTCCGTGCACCTGGGCGAGACGGACGTCTACCCGCCCTACTCCGCACCCGCCCGCGCGGTGGCCCTGGGGCGGGTGGTGCTGTCGGAGCCGGGTGACCCGGACTTCGACCGGTGGATGCGGGTCCGCAACGAACAGGCGCCGCACAACCGCGGCTACCGGGAACGCGTCCGCTCCACCCTGGCGGTGCCGCTGCTGGCCCGCGGCACCACCCTCGGAGTCGTGGTGGCCGTCCGAGCCGCGCCCCAGGAGCCGTACGTCGACGACGACGTCGTCCTCGCCGAGGAGCTCGCCAGCCGGGCCGCGGTCTGTATCGACAACGCCCGCCGCTTCGCCCGCGAGCGTGCCACCGCACTGGTGCTCCAGCACAGCCTGCTGCCCAGGGGCCTGCCCGGACCGGCGGCGGTCGAGGTGGCCCACCGCTATCTCCCCTCCGCCTCCGCGGCCGGCATCGGCGGCGACTGGTTCGACGTGATCCCCCTGTCCGGCAGCCGCGTCGCCCTCGTCGTCGGCGACGTCGTCGGCCACGGCATCCCGTCCACGGCGACCATGGGCCGTCTCGCCACCGCCGTCCGCACCCTGGCCGACGTCGACCTGCCCCCCGACGAGCTCCTCACCCACCTCGACGACCTCGTCACCCACCTCGTGGCCGGCGACACCGGCAACGAGGTCGCGGAACTGGGCGCCACCTGCTTGTACGCCGTCTACGACCCGGTCTCCCGCCGCCTCACCGCGGCCGCCGCCGGCCACCCCGCACCGGCCCTCGTCCTGCCCGACGGCACCACCCGGCTCCTGGCGATGACCGCGGGCCCGCCGCTCGGCGTGGGCGGGCTCCCGTTCGAGGCGGCCGAGGTGGAACTCCCCGAGGGCACCGTCGTCGCCCTCTACACCGACGGCCTGGTCGAGGACCGCGACCGCGACCTCGACCACGCCACCGCGGAGTTGTGCCGCGCGCTGACCGCGCCCGCCGCCTCGCTCGACGCCCTGTGCGACACCGTGCTCAAGGCCGTGCTGCCCGAGGAGCCCAGCGACGACGTGGCGCTGCTGCTGGCCCGCACCCGGGCACTGGGAGCCGGCCAGATCCGCACCTGGGACATCAGTCCGGACCCCGCGCACGTCGCCGCCGTCCGGCGGTCCGCCACCGAACAGCTGTCGGCCTGGGGACTGGACGAGACGGCGTTCGTCATGGAACTGGTCGTCAGCGAACTCGTCACCAACGCCATCCGCTACGGCGAGCCGCCCATCCAGCTCCGCCTCATCCGCGACGGCGCCCTCATCTGCGAGGTCTCCGACGGCAGCTCCACCTCACCGCACCTGCGCCGGGCCCACGCCTACGACGAGGGCGGCCGGGGCCTGCTCCTGGTCGCCCAGCTCACCCAGCGCTGGGGAAGCCGGCAGACCACCACCGGCAAGACGATCTGGGCCGAACAGGCGCTGCCCGCCGAGTGAGCGAACCACCGCCCCGGGACGCGAAGGAAGGCACCACTCGCTACTTTGCGCCGCGTTCCGCGGCGACCCGGGCGAGCGTCCGCCCGGTCCGCGCCGACCGCGCCCGCCGTGGGTCCGGGGTGCCGCGCCCGCGGGCGCCGCCGGTGGCCGTCCGCACGAGCAGCCAGGCCTCCTCCTGGTCGCCGTCCCGCCCGCCGCGGAACCGGGTCAGCGCGTACTCGCCGCGCAGCTTCGCGCCGCGCAGCCGGAACCTGGCGTGGCCGTGGGCCAGCGACTCGCCGAAGTCGACCGGCCGCCCCCGGCGGTCGTGGCTCAGCGGCTCGTAGGTGCCGTGGTCCCAGACGATGACCGTGCCGCCCCCGTACTCGCCCGCGGGGATCACGCCCTCGAACTCCTCGTACTCCAGCGGATGGTCCTCCGTGGGCAGGGCCAGCCGCTTGTCGCCCGGGTCCGCCGACGGCCCCTTCGGCACGGACCAGGACCTGAACACGTCCGCGACCTGGAGACGGAAGTCGAAGTGCAGGGTGCTCGCGTCGTGGATCTGCACCACGAACCGGGGCTCGCCGCGCAGCGCGGACGCCCCGCGCCCCGCAGGTTCGCCGGTCCGGCCGAAGTCACGCCTGCCGCGGTAGTCCCGCAGCCCGTCGCCCTCGCCCACCTGCGGCTCCTTCCCGGAAGACGTACGCCGACCGGGGCCGGGTACCCCGCTCAGAACTCCTCGTGCGCCTCCGGGTCGCCGCCGATCCGGCGGTGCGCCCGGTCCGAGACCGCGCGCAGCTGCGCGTCGTCCAGTGCGAACCCGAAGACGTCCAGGTTCGCGCGCTGCCGGGCGGGGTCGGCGGACTTGGGGATGGGGACCGCGCCGAGCTGCGTGTGCCAGCGCAGGACCGCCTGGGCGGGCGTCACGCCGTGCGCGCCGGCGACCGCGGCGACGGCCGGGTCGTCCAGCAGGTCGCTGCCGCGGCCCAGCGGGCTCCAGCTCTCGGTGCGGATGCCCTTGCGCTCGTGGAAGGCGCGCAGCTCCTCCTGCGGGAAGAGCGGGTGCAGCTCGATCTGGTTGACCGAAGGCAGTACCCCGGTCTCCTTCTCCAGCCGCTCGATGTGCCCGGCGGTGAAGTTGGAGACGCCGATCGAGCGCACCAGGCCGTCGTCGCGCAGCTTGACCATGGCCTTCCAGGAGTCGGCGTACTCGTCGACCCGGGGCAGTGGCCAGTGGATCAGGTACAGGTCGACGTACTCCAGGCCCAGCCGGGCGCGGGACTCCTCGAAGGAGGCGAGTGTCTCCTCGTAGCCGTGGTGGCGGCCCGGCAGCTTGGTCGTCACCACGATCTCCTCGCGCGGGACGCCGCTGTCGGCCACACCGCGGCCGACGCCCGTCTCGTTGCGGTAGTTGGCCGCCGTGTCGATCAGACGGTAGCCCGCCTCCAGGGCCTCGCGGACCGCCCGCCGGGCCTCGTCGTCCGTCATCGGCCAGGTGCCGAGCCCCAGCGCCGGGAGCGCGGTGCCGTCGTTGAGCGTGTGCGTCGGGATGCTGATCACCGTGGGACCTTCCCTCGAATGTGCGCGGTGGTGTGCTGCCCGCCCAGCCTCGCCCACCCGGTCGGCGGTGATCAACCGGGCGGGACGGGGCGGGCGCCGGCCACCCGTCTGCCACGATCTCCCCTGAGCCGGAACGGACGACCGAGACGACCACGGGAGTGCGCATGACGACGGACAGGGCAGCGGCGACATGTACGGCGGCGGACGCGGCCGGGATCGAGGTGGCACCGGCCGCCGGACACATCGGCGCCGAGGTCCACGGCGTCGACCTGGCGGGCGGCCTCGACGCGGCGCAGGTCGCGGCGGTCCGGGCGGCGGTGCTGCGCTGGAAGGTGGTGTTCTTCCGCGGCCAGCGCCTCGACCACGCCGGACACGTCGCGTTCGCCCGGCTCTTCGGGGAGCCGGTGGTGCTGCCCCGGCGCGGCAAGGCCTCGCCGGCCGGCCACCCGGAGGTCGAGACGACCGCCGACCGGCTGGAGCTGGGCGGACGCTTCGGCATGGAGCACGACGAGTGGCTGCGGCGCCGGCGCCACACCCTGCTGCGCGGCTGGCACTGCGACCACGGCGCCCGCGTCGACCCGCCGGCCTTCACGATCCTGCGCGCCGAGACGGTCCCGCCGTACGGCGGCGACACCACCTGGTCGAACCTCGCCGCCGCCTACGCCGGGCTCTCCGCGCCGATGCGCGCCTTCGCCGACGGCCTGCGCGCCGAGCACCGGCTCGGCGTCGGCTACCAGCCCAGGCCGGGCGACGACGCCTACGTCCGGCACCTGTTGGACCATCAGACGGCCACCCTGCACCCGCTGGTCCGCGTCCACCCCGAGACGGGGGAGCGGGTGCTGTTCGTCAACGGCTACTACGTCGAGCAGATCGCCGGCCTCACCCGCCCCGAGAGCGCGGCGGTCCTGGAACTGCTGCTGGAGCAGGCCACCCGGCCCGAGTACACCGTCCGCTTCCGCTGGGAGCCGGGCAGCGTCGCCTTCTGGGACAACCGGGCCACCATCCACCTCGCCCCGAGCGACAACGCGCACCTCGACCATCCGCGGACCATGCACCGCGTGATGCTCGCCGGGGACGTACCGGCCGGGGTCGACGGCTCCCGCTCCGAGGCCGTCGTGGGCAGCGAGCCCGGCCGCTGGTGACCACCCGGGCCGATGCCGGGGAGGTCCCGGCATCGCGGGACCCGTGGAGGCCGGGCGGACCGGGGGCGTGCGAGCCGTGTCCGGCGCCGACCCCTACGAATCCGGGACCGCGCACGCCGCGGGCATGCCTCTGAGGCGGCACGACGCGCACGCCGCCGTGGCCGCCGGGACCGGGCTCGTGCCAGAGGACCGCAAGCGGCAGGGTGAGCGGAGAGGGAGGCGGGCTCCCGGCGGGCGCCCGGGTCAGAACGTGCGCTCGAGCAGGTCGAGCAGCGCCGCCCAGTGCCGTTCGGCCGCCTTTGGGTCGTACGCCGCGGTGTCGGCCTGCGTGTAGCCGTGGGGCGCGCCCTCGTAGACCTCGCAGCGGTGCCGGACGCCGGCCCCGGCCAGGGCCGCCGTCAGGCGTTCCTGCTGCTCGGCGGGCAGGCCCGGGTCCTGGTCGGCGTGGCCGAAGTACAGCTCGGCGGTGATCCGGCCGGCCACCAGGTGCGGGCTGTCCGGTGCCTCGGTGGCCAGGTTGGCGCCGTGGAAGCCGGCCGCCGCGGCGACCCGGTCCGGATAGGTGCCGGCCGTGCGCAGGGCGAGGCCGGCGCCCATGCAGTAGCCGGTCAGCGCGACCGGACCGTCCGCCGCCGCCGGGAACCGCTCCAGCCACCGCAGGTAGGCGTCGGCGTCCCGCATCGCCCGCTCGGGCGTGAGCGCCTCGAAGGCCGGTCCGAGGAGCCGGAACAGACCCGGCCGCGCCGCCGGGTCGATGAACTCCGGCAGCTCCGCGACCGGGGCCCGCCCGTTGCGGTGGAAGACGTTCGGCACCAGGACGGTGTACCCGGCGCCGGCCAGCCGGTCGGCCATCTCCCGCAGCCGCGGGCGCAACCCGAAGGCGTCCATGTAGAGGAGGACGGCGGGGCACGGACCGCCTCCGGCGGGGTGCGTCACGTAGGCGTCGGCGGTGCCGTCCTCGGTGCGGACGTCGACGGCGGTTCCCTGTACGGCGGTCACGGCGGGCCTGCCTCTCTGTCGGATGCTCGCGGGCGACCCGCCGGCCACACCCGCGGATCATGGTCATCCTGGCACGCCGGGTCCCGGGACGGCTCCGCCCCCTGAGCGGGGCGGCCCGCTACTCGAACCGGGCCGTGTCGCCCGCGCCCCGTCGCACGATCTCCGCCTCACCGCCGGAGAAGTCGACGACCGTGGTCGGCTCGGTGCCGCAGTCGCCCGAGTCGATCACCGCGTCCAGTACGTGGTCGAGCCGGTCCTTGATCTCCCAGCCCTGCGTCATCGGCTCGTCCTCGCCGGGCAGCAGCAGGGTGCTGGACAGCAGCGGCTCGCCGAGTTCGGCGAGCAGGGACTGGGTGACGACGTGGTCGGGGATGCGCACGCCCACGGTCTTCTTCTTCGGGTGCTGGAGCATGCGCGGCACCTCCCGCGTCGCGGGCAGGATGAAGGTGTAGCTGCCGGGCGTGGACGCCTTGATCGCCCGGAACACGTCGTTGTCGATCTGCACGAACTGACCGAGCTGCGCGAAGTCCTGGCAGACCAGCGTGAAGTGGTGCCGGTTGTCCAGCTGCCGGATCGACCGGATGCGTTCGGTGCCGTCACGGCTGCCCAGCCGGCAGCCGAGCGCGTAGCAGGAGTCGGTGGGGTACGCGATCAGCGCGCCGGACCGGACGCTGTCGGCGACCTGCGCGATGCTGCGCGGCTGGGGGTTGTCGGGGTGCACGTCGAAGTACTTCGCCATTCACCGAGCTTATGCCCGTCGGCGTGCGCGGACCGTCAGGCCCGGTCGACGGCACGGAGGCCGCCCGCGCCCGGGCGGTGCGGTACCGTCCGCATCTGGGCCGGGGGCGGGACGAGGAAGATGGGAAGGCCGACGTGGCGGGCCGCGAGGAAGGAACACGGCAGCGGGAAGCGGGAGCCGGGGCACGCGCCGACTGGGCGGAGGAGCTGCTCGACCACCTGCGGCCCGCCGGACGCGACGTGCACAAGGTGGTGACCTGGCTCGCCAGGGCCGCGCACGCGACCGTGTCGCTGCAGGACGGCACCGGCCGCCTGCTGGCCGGCACCCGCACCGCACCGGACGAGTCGCTGGTGGCCGACATCACCTCGGGCCGGATCGCGACCGCCGCCCTGGAGGACCGCGGCCGCCATCTGCGGCTCGTCCGCGTGGAGCGGGTCCACCCGGCGCCGGCCGCCGTCCTCGCGGTGACCCGCGAGACCCCCTTCGACCGCCGTGCCTTTGACATCGTCACGCACACCGCCCAGGTGCTGGAACTGCTTCTGGCCGGACACGAGTCGGCCGCCGCCGGACACCGGCTGCGCCGCGCCACCTCCGACCTGCGCCTGGCCATCCTGCAACTGCTGATGGTGGAGGACACCGTCTCCGCCCGCCGCGTCGCCGCCGGTCTCTGGCCGGGACTCCTCGACACCGACACCGCGTGCGTGTACGTCGTGGAGTGCGCGGCGGGGGAGCGTGACCGTCTCGCCGAGGAGTGCCTGTCGGCGACCGGGGACCGGGCGCTGGTCGTACGGTGCCCGGCGATGGACGGCCATGTGATCGTCCTGGCGCCCCGCGACGCGGCCGGGCGGGAACTGCGCTCGCTCGTCGGCCGCCTCCCCGGCGTCTTCCTCGGCGGCAGCGCACGGCAGAGCCTGGCCCGCACCGCCACGGCGTACGGGCAGGCCGTCAGCGCCCTGGCCGTCGCCCGCTACCGGCCGCGGCAGGCGGCCGTGTACGCCGAGCGCACCCGTCCGGAACTCCTCATGGACCCGGCGGCCCTGTACGGCTGGACGGCCCACCTGCTGCGCCCACTCGACGCGCTCCCGCACCACACCCGCGCCGAACTGCTCGCCACCACCAGGCTCGGCCTGGAGTTCACCGCCGTCAGCACCGCGAAGATCCTCGGCGTCAGCCGCAACACGGTCCGCGCCCGGATGGACCGGGTCGAGGGGCTGCTGCGCACGGACTTCGCCGACCTGGCGGTCCGCGCGACCGTCCACCTCGCCATGAACGCACAGGCCGGCCTCGACCAGCACGCCGCCGACGGCGGCGCGGGCCGGCCCGGCCCCGCCCGTCTCACCGACCTGCTGGCCGGGCCCGCGCTGCGTGCCTGGGCCGGGGACCTGCTGGGTCGCCTGGAGCCCGACGCCCGGGACCTGCGGCGGACGCTGCGCACCTGGATCGCCGCCGGCGGCAACGCCGAGCGGGCCGCCCAGACCCTCGGTGTGCACGCGCAGACGGTGCGCGAGCACGTCCGCAGCGCCGAGCCCGTCCTGGAACGCCAACTGCTCGCCGCCGGCGGCGACCTGTACGAGGTCGTGCTCGCCCACCTGGCGGCCGGGGACCTCGACGAGCCCGCACTGCACGGGACAAAGACGGACCATCCGGACTCATCTGTGCACGGGTGAGTCCGGATGGTCCGGCAGCGGGCATCGGCACGATTCACATCGGCCGAGCCGTCCACGTAGTTTCGAGGGGCCGCGGGGGTCCGACCGGAACGGGGGACCGGTCGCGTCCCCGCGGCCCCGCGCCCCGCCGGGCGGGCTCAGCCGTGAGGCAGGATCACCGCGCGGCCGTTGACCTTGCCCTCGTGGAGCCGCTCGTAGGCGAGCGGCGCGTCGTCCAGGGAGTACGTCTCGGTGTGCACCGACACGGCTCCCGAGCGGGCCAGGTCCAGCACCTCGATCAGCTCGCTGCGGCTGCCCCAGTAGGGCGCGTTGACCGACACCTCGAACGGCAGCAGGCCGAAGCCCACGGGGATCGACCCGCCGCCGATGCCGACCAGGGTGACGTCGCCCTCGACGGCCGCGACGGCGCCCGCCGTCTTCACCGTCGGCGCCACACCGACGAAGTCGAACACGGCCTCGGCGCCGAGACCGCCGGTCAGCTCACGCACCGCGTCCGCCGCCTTCGCGTCCGACAGCACCGTCTCGTGGGCGCCCACCTCACGGGCCAGGCGCAGTTTGTCCTGGCTGACGTCGAGGGCGACGACCCGGGCGGAGGTCAGCGCGCGCAGCAGCTGGATGGCGACGTGGCCGAGGCCGCCGGCCCCGATGACCACCGCGGTCGACCCGGGGACCAGCTTGGGCAGCGAGCGCTTGACGGCGTGGTACGGCGTCAGCCCCGCGTCCGTCAGCGGCACCGCCGCGACCGGGTCGAGCCCGTCCAGCGGCACCAGGTGCCGGGGGTCGTCGACGAGCAGGTACTCGGCCATCGACCCCGGGCGCCCGAGCCCCGGCGGGTGGATGCCCAGCTCGCCGGCGCGCAGGCAGTAGTTCTCCTTGCCCTCGGCGCACTTGGCGCAGGTGCCGCAGCCCCACGGACCGTAGACGGCGACCGCGGTGCCCTCGTCCAGCCCGCTCACTCCGGCACCGAGCGCGGCCACCGTGCCGACACCCTCGTGGCCGAGGGTCAACGGCAGCTCGTACGGGAAGCCCTCCGCGGGCCAGCCCATCACCGCGATGTCGGAGTGGCACACGCCGGCGGCGGTGACCTTCAGCAGCACCTGGCCGGGGCCGGGCTCCGGGTCGGGGACCGTCACCACCTCGGGCGGCGCCCCGATGGTGCGGTACTGCAGTGCCTTCATGGTCGAACTCCCTTGTTCGTCCCCCCGGTGGATGTGCCAGTTCTCAGACGGCGGTGTAGGCGCCGTCGACCAGGTGGTAGCTGCCGGCCACGAACGACGCCCGGTCCGACAGCAGGAAGGCGATCAGCTCGGCGACCTCCTCGGAGCGCCCGAGCCGGCCGGCCGGGTGCAGGGCGACCAGGCCGTCGTAGGCGGCCTCGTCCATGGTCTTCAGCAGCGGGGTGTCGATGAAGCCCGGGCCGACCGCGTTCACCCGGATGCCCTGGGCGGCGTACTCGGCCGCGGCGGCCTTGGTCAGCCCGACCACGCCGTGCTTGGCGGCGACGTAGGCGGGGGAGCCGGCGAAGCCGACCGAGCCGAGGATGGAGGCGACGTTGACGACGGCGCCGCCCCGGCCGGCCGCCTCCATGGCGGGCAGTTCGTAGCGCATCGAGTAGAAGACGCCGTCGAGGTTGGTGCGCACGACGCGCTGGTAAGCGTCCACGTCGTACTCGCCGGTCGGGGCGCTGGGACCGCCGATCCCGGCGTTGTTCACGGCGAGGTCCAGGGTGCCGAAGGTGTCGACGGCGAACCGCACGGCGGACTCGACGGACTCGGGGACGGTCACGTCCAGCTCGACGGCGGCGGCCTCGACGCCCTCGGCCCGCAGCTCGGCGGCGGCCTTCTCGGCGCCCTCCGCGTTGTGGTCGGCGACGACGACCTTCGCTCCGGCGGAGCCGAGGCGGCGGGCGGTGGCCAGGCCGATGCCGGAGGCGGCGCCGGTGACCAGGGCGGTCCGCCCGGTGAACTCCGCGGGCGGGACGGTGGTGGGGGTGGTGGCGGGGGTGGCGCCGGTGGTGCTCATGGTGCGTGTCTCATTCTTCCGGGGTGCTGTCGGGGGTCGCGGCCGCGGCCTCCGAGGTCAGGGCGTCGTAGGCCCGCTCCACGAGGGCGGCGAGGTCTGCGGCTCCCGAGTCCCGCCCGTCGCCCCGCGCCCACAGGCGCATGGCGGCGATCAGGACTCCGGCGGCGGCGTCGACGACGGCTGCCGGGCGCACGTCCCGGGCGTCGTCGGTGCCGAGCCGGTCGGCGACGATCCGGATCGACTCCTCCTGGGCGTCGACCCGGATGCGCTGGTAGGCGGCGAACAGGCCGGGCTCGCTGTCGGCCAGGGCCAGCAGCCGGCGCATCCGGGGACGCACGTGCCAGGCCGGGTCGTCCCGGTCGGTCAGCCAGTCGCGCACGGCCCTGCGGTAGGCGAGCAGGGGCGGCTCGCCCGCGGGGCGGGACCGCAGCAACGCGTTGATGCGGTCGCCGTCCCGCCGGACGAAGTCGAGGGCCGCGTCCTCCTTGCCGGCGAAGTACCGGCTGAACGTGCGGCGCGTGACGTCCGCGCGCTCGGCGATGGCCTCCACCGTGGTGGCCGCCGACCCGCGTTCCAGGATCAGGTCGCAGGCGGCGGTGGCCAGCGCGTCGCGGGTCCGCAGCGCCTTGCGCTGCCGCCGGTCGCCGGAGGCGGGGGAGGGCTTCGTCGCCGTCATGCCCCCGAGCGTACACCCGAAAATGTCTCAGTGAGACATGTGGCCCAGCGAGACATTTCCGGTCGGTGCCCGGCGGTGTCCGAGGAGCCGTGTGCCCTGCGGCGCCACGGGTACCCGGGCCGCGCTTCGGATCGAGAACTCGGATCGAGAACATCGAGGAGGAGGACCGCATGACCAGCGGCACGGAGACCGGCGGCGTGACCGGCACACAGGACAAGGACTACAACCTGATCTGGTACGTCGAGTCGTGCCTCAACAACGCGCTGCGCCTGGAGACGTACATCCAGGACGCCGAGCGCAACAAGGACACCGAAGTCGCGGAGCTGTTCCGCAAGGCGCAGGCGGACAGCCGCAAGGGCGCCGAACTGGGCAAGGGGCTGCTGCGTGCCCGTCTGAACGGCGGCTGACCCCGCACGACCGTCCCGCCCGTTTCGCGAGGACCCGGACGCACCCGTGAGCCGGGTGGCCGGGTCCTTGGTGTGAAACCCGGCGAATGCGTGCACATCGGTATGTGACGGGCACCTCACCCTGGGGTACCCGCACCACCCATGTGCGCGGCCGACGGCCGCCTCGCAGCTCAGGGCCGCGTCCGACGACGGCCACGAGTCGAAGGAGCCCACGAACATGACGGACGTATCGAGCCAGGGCCCCGCCTCCGGCGACGACCGCAAGGTGCTCACCAACCGCCAGGGGCACCCCGTCTACGACAACCAGAACCAGCGCACGGTCGGCGCCCGCGGCCCCGCCACGCTGGAGAACTACCAGTTCCTGGAGAAGATCAGCCACTTCGACCGCGAGCGCATCCCCGAGCGCGTCGTGCACGCCCGCGGGGTGACCGCCTACGGCTACTTCGAGGCGTACGGGGCCTGGGGCGACGAGCCCATCGACCGCTACACCCGGGCCAAGCTCTTCCAGGAGCGGGGCAAGCGCACCGACCTCGCCGTCCGGTTCTCCACCGTCATCGGCGGACGCGACTCGGCCGAGACCGCCCGCGACCCCCGGGGTTTCGCGGTGAAGTTCTACACCGAGGACGGCAACTGGGACCTCGTCGGCAACAACCTCGCCGTCTTCTTCATCCGCGACGCGATCAAGTTCCCGGACGTCATCCACGCGCTCAAGCCGGACCCGGTCACCTTCGAGCAGCAGCCCCGGCGCATCTTCGACTTCATGTCGCAGACGCCCGAGTGCATGCACATGCTGGTCAACCTGTTCAGCCCGCGCGGCATCCCGGCGGACTACCGCCACCAGCAGGGCTTCGGCGTCAACACCTACAAGTGGGTCAACGCCGCCGGTGAGACCAAGCTCGTCAAGTACCACTGGATGCCCAAGCAGGGAGTCCGCAGCATGACCGAGGAGGACGCCGCCAACGTCCAGGCACAGAACCTCGGCCACGCCACCAAGGACCTCTACGACGCCGTGACCCGCGGCGACTATCCGGAGTGGGAACTGCTCGTCCAGATGATGGACGACCACGACCACCCGGAGTTGGACTTCGACCCGCTCGACGACACCAAGACCTGGCCCGAGCAGGAGTTCCCGGCCAGGCCGGTCGGCCGGATGGTGCTCGACCGGATGCCGGACAACTACTTCGCCGAGAACGAGCAGATCTCCTTCGGCACCGGCGTCCTCGTCGACGGGCTGGACTTCTCCGACGACAAGATGCTGGTCGGCCGCACCTTCTCGTACAGCGACACCCAGCGCTACCGGGTCGGCCCGAACTACCTCCAGCTGCCCGTCAACCAGGCCAAGAACGCCGACGTGCGCACCAACCAGCGCGACGGACTGATGGCCTACCACCAGGACGGCGGCGGCGAGAACCCGATCGTCAACTACGAGCCGTCCATCACCGGCGGCCTGCGCGAGGCCGAGTACCCGACCCACGACGAGCAGGGCCCGGAGGTCCGGGGGCGGCTCACCCGCAAGCGCATCCCCCGCACCAACGACTACATGCAGGCCGGGCAGCGGTACCTGCTGCTGGAGGAGTGGGAGCGCGACGACCTGGTGGCGAACTTCGTCAACCTGCTCTCCCAGTGCGACCGGCCGGTGCAGGAGCGCATGGTGTGGCACTTCCTGCTGGTCGAGAACGACCTCGGGCTGCGGGTCGGCGAAGGCATCGGCATCAGCCCGCAGGACGTCAAGCACCTGGAGCCGCTGGCGAGCCAGGACCTCACCGACGAGGACCGCGAACGGCTGGCCAACCTCGGCAAGAACCCGCCGCGCGACGTCGAGGGCCTGACCATGACCCACTGCGTCCCGAACGAGCGGCACGTCGTCACGCGCTGACGCCTCACCCGGCCGAGCGCAGCGCCGCCCGGGCCACCGTCAGGGCCTGCTCGGCGTAGCCCCGGCCGAACAGCACGGCGTGCACCAGCAGCGGGAAGAGCTGGTGCACGCCGACGCGGCCGGACCAGCCGTCGGCGAGCGGCGCCGCCTCGTCGTAGGCGGCCAGGATCCGCTCCAGGTGCGGGCAGCCGAAGAGGCGCAGCATCGCCAGGTCGGTCTCCCGGTGGCCGCCGTGCGCCGCCGGGTCGATCAGGTGCACCTGCCCCTCGGCGCCCCACAGCACGTTCCCGCTCCACAGGTCGCCGTGCAGCCTGGCGGGCGGCTCCGGCGGCCCCGCCAGGTCGGGCAGCCGCTCGCAGACCAGCTCGACGTCGGCCGCCTCGGACGGCCGGACGGTCCCGGCGTCGACGGCCTCCCGCAGATACGGCAGCACCCGGTGCTCGGCGTACCAGCGCGGCCAGTCGTTCCCCGTGGCGTTGCGCATCCGGGCGAGCCCGATGAACGCCTCCTCGGGTCCGCCGGGCGGCGCGGCGCCGAACGCGGGCGCCCCGGCGGCGTGCAGGGCGGCCAGGTCCCGGCCGAACCGGTCCGCCGCCCCTGCGGTCGCCCGGCCCTGCGCCACGCGATCCGTGACCAGCCACCGCTCGTCGTCGCCGTGCACCACCGGAATCCGTACCGTCCCGGCGGCCGCCAGCCAGCGCAGCCCCGCCGCCTCGGCCCGCGCCGCTGCCGTACCGTCGCCGCGCTTGACCATCACCGTGCGCCCGTCGTCGAGGGTGACCTCGGTGAGCGAACCGGACAACGGGCGTTCACCGGTCGCCGGCCTGCCGGTGAACCGGGCGGCGACGGCCGAGGGCGAGGTGAGGGGGCGCACGGTCGCCAGCCTAGGCCCCGCTGCGGCCGACCTGGTGAAAAACGCCCGGTGCGCCGATCGAACGCACCGGGCGCGGGGGAGCAGTGGGACTATGACCAGTTCAGCGTTCCATCGGACCATCACCCTCCCCGCGCCGGTGTGCGAACAGGCCGCCCATCACCTCGAGCAGGCCGTCCACAAGGCCATCGACGGCGCCGCGACCCCGTGGCGCGCCTTCCGGGGGGCCGACGGCGACGACTTCGCCTTCTCGGTCCCCGTCGTCGAGCAGGCCGCGGGCTGTCTGCTGGTGCTGGCGGCCGAGAGCGCCCAGAGCCTGCGGCCCTCGGCCCTGCGCGCGCTGATCACCGTCGCACTGCACCTGCGGGACGCGGCCGAGGCGGTTCGCCGGCCCGCGATTCCCAGTGTGGCCTGGTGAGCGGGGGCGGGGCCAGGGGCGGGGGCGGGAGCGGAGGGGGGCGGAAAAGTCCGTGCGTCGATCGTGAGCGTGTGTTTGGCTCTGCCGCATGTATCCCGGCATGTATCCCGGCATGGAGTTCACTCGCCTTCTCGACTGCCTCGCGGCCGACTACGACCGGCTGCGGGCGGTCGTCGAATCCGGCGCCGACGCACCGGTGCCCACCTGTCCCGGCTGGACCGTCGCCGATCTGACCCGCCACGTCGGCGAGGTCTACCTGCACAAGACCGTGGCCATGCGGGAGGGTGTCGAGCCCGAGCCGTGGCCCCCTGAGGAGTTCGCCGACGAGGAGCCGACGGTGCTGCTCGACCGGGGGTACACCGCGCTGCGCGCCGAGTTCGCCACCCGCGCTCCCGAGGACGCGGCCGCCTCCTGGTACCGGCCCGACCAGAGCGTCGGTTTCTGGATCCGCCGGATGGCCCAGGAGACCGTCGTCCACCGCGTCGACGCCGAACTCGCCACCGGGCAGCCCGTCGCACCCGTCCCCGGAGACCTCGCCGTGGACGGGATCGACGAACTGCTGAAGGTCTTCGCCGCGTACGCCGTCGCCGAGTGGGGCGAGTACTTCACCGACATCCTCGCCGGTTCGCCCGGGCACACGGTCCTGGTGCGGGCCGGTGACGCGGCGTGGCGGGTGAGGACCGGTCCGGGGGAGTTCACCGTGACGGACGGTGCCGGGGGCGGCGAGGCCGACGTGACGCTGACCGGTTCGCCGGAGGCCGTGCTGCGGCGGCTGTGGAACCGGGACGGGAACGGGGACGGGAACGCGGGAGTGGTCGTCGAGGGTTCTCCCGAGGCGGTCGAGGAGCTGCGGCGCTGCATCGTCATGGCGACCCAGTGAGCGTCTGCTGACTCCCGGGGTGGTCAGGGGTGTGGCCGAGGCCACGTGATCGACGAGAGCCGGGCCATGTTCCGTACGGCGGGCCGCGGGCTACGGTTTTCGGGCATCCCTGTTTCCCTCGACGAGCAGTTCGGACGGCCCGGCAGTGCACGCAGACCTCTCGCCCGTCATCGCGGCGACCGCCCAGTGGCTCACCCACGCCTACCCGGCAACGGGCGGGGCGCTGGCCTGCGCCCTGTCCGAGGTGCAGGCACGGCAGGCGGTGACGGTGGCCGCGCGACTTCGCTACCCGACGCCGATGGACGCCGGGCTGATGGGCGTGTCGGGCCCGGGAGGTTCCGCTCGCCTCGACTGGATCACCGGCACGGACGGCATGGGAGGTGCGGACGCGGAGGAGGAGGCCTGGCGGACCTGGGTGGACGAGGTCGTCGTGAGCTGGGCGGCCTGTCTGCTCACCGACCCCGCACTCGCCGCCCGCGCGGTGGCCGCGCTGACCGAGGGCGGTACGCCGGCCGAGTTCCGCCGCCTGCTGACTCCGGACGACCTCGACCGACGGGCGGCGGCGCTGCTGCGTCATCCCGACCTCGTCGCCCCCGTGGCCGCACTGCACCGGGCCGAACTCGACACACGGCTGGGACCTGGCCAGGCACTGGTCGCCTGACCGGCGGTGGGGTGAGGTGCCTGCGGCGGCCTGTGGCTGTTCGGTGGGGGTGCGCGTAGCGCGTTCGGTCGTGGTGTGGGTCGGGGCCGCGCCGGGGGTATCCGTCCCCGGAACGGCGCGGAATCGGTCGGCCACAGAAGTGAACGGCGCGGACGCGCCAACCGCTGCGGGCGGACACCCCCCCCACACGTCCCCTTCCCGCCGTACGCGGCCAAGCGCCCGCGCGGGGGCGCGCGGCCTCCGGCTGGGTGCTGCGCCATCGCGCGCGGCCGCGGGCACGCCCCGCCCAGCTGCCACAGCTGTCCCAGCTGCGGGCAGTCGTGCCTGGCCCAGTGCGTGAACGGCCTGGGAGGTGCCCCCAGGGCGATGGGGGTCCCCCCGCTCGAGCGAAGCCGAGAATGGGGGGAGGGCGGGCGGTGGGGGCACCTCCCGCTCATGGGGGCCCCGCGCGAGCGAAGCCGAGCGTGGGGGAGGTACCCCGTCAGCGCCGGGCCGCGCGACCCACCCCCGCGGCACCCCCACGCCGGGCACCGTCACCCGTCCACGCCGCTCGTCGAAGGTCCCTGCTCAAGCCGCGCAGGGTCACGCCGCCGTCCCCAGCGCCGCTCGTCGAAGGTCCCTGCTCAAGCCGTGCAGGGTCATGCCGTCGTCCCCAGCGCCGCTCGTCGAAGGTCCCTGCTCAAGCCGTGCAGGGTCATGCCGTCGTCCCCAGCGCCGCTCGTCGAAGGTCCCCGCTCAAGCAGCCGTGCAGGGTCACGCCGCCGTCCCCAGCGCCGCCCGCGCCGGCGCCTCCGTGTCGTCGCCCCGCAAGGACACCGCCCCCGCGGGCCTGCGGGCGTGCAGCAGATGCCCCGCCCCGATCGTGCCCGCGATGATGAAACCGCCCGCGATCAGGGCGCCGCGCGCGCCGGCCAGCTCCATCAGCAGGCCCAGCGCCGGCGGGCCGCCGAGGCTCCACACCGTGCCGATGCTGCCCCACACCCCGAGCACCCGGCCCCGCATGTGCGCGGGCGGGTCGGTCTGGAGGACCGCCGTGCCGGCGGTGTCGGAGACGGACTCCACGACGGCCATGGGCAGCACCATCACCAGGAGGACGGCCAGCGACGGCGACAGACCCGCCACCACCTGCAGCAGTCCGCCCGCCGCGGCCAGCGCGCCCACGACGCGCACGGAGGGCCGCCGCAGCCGGGCGCCCAGGACCGCGCCGACGATGCCACCGGCCGCCAGCACCGTGGAGACCGTGCCGAACGAGCCCGCGCCGCCCGCCAGGGGGCCGGTGACGAGCACCGCCAGCGTCAGCTGGTAGTTGCGCCCGAAGACCGCGCTGA
Organism: Streptomyces sp. M92; assembly: GCF_028473745.1. Lineage (NCBI taxonomy): Bacteria > Bacillati > Actinomycetota > Actinomycetes > Kitasatosporales > Streptomycetaceae > Streptomyces > Streptomyces sp. M92. The sequence goes on along the minus strand of NZ_CP101137.1, from coordinate 6,174,490 downwards.
CCCCCGTGACCCCCGCCAGCGCCAGCAGCCGGGGACGGCGGGCGAAGAAGGACAGTCCCTCGCGCACGCTCATGGTGTCGCGGCGCGTGGCCGCCACGTGCTTCACCGCGCCCCGGGCCGGTCGCAGGAAGGGTATGACCGAGGCGACGAACAGGAACGACAGCCCGTTGGCGGCGTAGGCGGCGGCCGTGCCCAGGAAACCGACGGTCACGCCGGCGAGCGCGGCACCGGTGAGGCGGCCCGCCTGGTGGACCAGCGCGCCCACGCCGATCGCGGAGGGCACGTCCTCGGCCGGGACCAGGTCGTTGCCCAGCAGCGAGCACGCCGGACCGTCGACCGTGGCGACGACACCGGTGACGGCGGCCAGCACCATCAGGGTGGTCACGTCCAGCCGGTCGAGCGCCACCAGGAGCGCCGTCACGAACGCGATGGCGCCGAGCAGCGCCTGGCTGACCGCGGCGGTCAGCTTCCGCGGCCAGCGGTCGACGGCAGCGCCGCCGAACACGCTGATCAGCAGCGCCGGCGCCGCCTGGACGGACATGGACAGCCCCGTCGCGGCGGCCGACCCGGTGATCTGCAGGACCAGCAGGTTCTGCACCGTGAGCTGCATCCACGTACCGGCGTTCGAGACGAAGTTCGCCACCGACCACCAGCGCATGCTGCGGTATCTCAGGGACCGCCACGGCGAACGGGACGGGGCGGGGGCGGGAGCAGGGGAAGAAGACACAGTGCGCCACTCGAAGACGGACCGGGGGACCCGGAAGGAGTACGGGACGGAAGTGAAAGCCCGGCTTCGCTGCGCGGCCACTCCACTGAGCCGGATACGGCGCCGACCATCGTGGCAGAAGGGGCCGGACAGTCCTCGCCGCCGCGCCTCCCACGGCCGGCTGGGGCGGAGTGAAGTCCGTTCGCCTGGTTGGTACTTGGCGGGGCGAGTGGGTTTGATCACAGGGGTCGCCGCCTGCCGGGCGGGCGGGTGCGCCGCCGTGACGGTGGCCACAGGGGCCGGGCCGCACGGGAGGGGCCACGGCAGGCGTCAGAGCATGAAAGCTACTCGGCGGGGCACCCGGGGCGCGCTCGTCAGCGCTTCGCGGAGGAAGGAAGGTCGTCCTCATGATGCCGACGGCGGCGTTCAGCCCGCGGGAGGAGGCCCGGCCGCCCTGGCACCGGGCCCTGGTCACCGGCGGTGCGGGGTTCCTCGGGTCGCATCTGTGCACCCGCCTGCTCGATTCGGGGGTCGAAGTCGACTGCCTCGACAACCTCTCCACCGGGCGGGCCGAGAAGGTGGCCCACCTCGCGGGCCGCCCCGGGTTCCGCTTCCTGGAACGTGACGTATCGGGGGAGGGGTGCGCCGAACTGCTCACCGGGCCCTACGACCTCGTCCTGCACCTGGCCGGGCCGGGGGCCTCCCCGGCGTCCTGGTCCGAGCGGTCCGTGGAGATCCTGGACACCGGCAGCCTCGGGACCCGGGCCGCGCTGGCCGTCGCGGAGCGGGACGGTGCCCGGTTCCTGCTGGCCTCCTCACCCCCGGTGTCCGCCGGTGACGGTGCCGACCCGGTCGGTCCGCACACCGTCCGTGCCGAGGCCGTCCGGTTCTCCGAGGCCCTGGTCGCCGCGCACGCGGCCGCCCACGGCTCGAACGCCGGGATCGTCCGCCTCTTCACCGGCTACGGGCCCGGCATGCGGCTGGACGACGGGGACACGCCCGGCGCCTTCCTCGAGCAGGCCCTGGCCGGCCGGCCCGTCACCGTCACCGGGGACGGCGGCCGGACCCGTCCGCTGTGCTATGTCGACGACATGGTCGACGGTGTGCTGCTGGTCGCGGCCGGGCGGTCGGTACGGCCCGTGGACATCGGTGGCGACGAGGAGCCCACGGAGGCGGAGATCGCCCGCCGGGTGATCGAACTGACCGGGTCCGGCTCGCCGCTGGTGTTCGTCGAGGGGACGGTGCCGGACGAGTCCCGGCCGGTCACCGGATTCGCCCGCGAGATCTTCGGCTGGCTGCCGGGCGTGACCTGGCGGGAGGGCCTGGAACGCACCGTCGCCTCCCTCGCGGAGCGGCCCGATCCGGTCCCGGCGGCGCCGGGAGGGCGCACGGGGGAGTGGTGGGCGTGAAGGCGCTCGTCGCCCGCCCCGGCGGACTCGGTGATGTCCTCCTGGCCGGCCCGGCGGTCCGCGCCGTGGCCACCAGGGCCACCCGCGTGACCATGTTGTGCGGGGCCCTTGGAGCGCCCGCCGCCCGGCTGCTGCCGCACGTCGACGACGTCGTGGTGTGGGAGCAGCCGAGCGGCGACGGCACCGACGGCCTGGTGAGCCGGCTGCGCGCGGAGTCGTACGACGTCGCGCTCGTCCTCGCTCGCGGGGCCCGTGGGTCCTCGAACACGACGGGGGTCCTGCGCTCGGCGCGCGTCCGGCGGATCGGTGCCGTCGGCGGGCCGAGCGGTCTGTCCGAGGAGGAGGCGGCGCTCGACGCGGCCGCGGCGATGGGGTTCGGGCTGCGGCGCGGCGACGACGGCGGGCTCCGTGTGCGGCCGGCGCCGGACACCGCCGGTCTCACCGGGAACGGCCCGTACGTCGTCGTCCACCCCGGGGCGGGGGATCCCGGCCGTGCCTGGGAGGCCGGTCGCGGCGCGGCGGCGGTCGCCCGGCTCGCCGACGCCGGGCACCGCGTCGTCGTCACCGGTGGGCCGGAGGAGGCCGTACTGACCCGCCGGGTCGCCGGTGAGGTGGCCGTGGACCTGGGCGGACGTACCGACCCGCGGACGTTCGCGGGTGTGCTGCGTGCCGCCGACGCGCTCATCACCGGGTCGGGGGGACCTGCCCGGCTGGCTGCCGCCGTCGGTACCCCGGTCGTCTCCGTGCGGGCGCTGCTGGGGCACTGACCGCCGCGCGTGCGACCGCCGCGCGTGCGAGGGGCCCGTCGCCGTCGCGAACGGGCCCCTCGCAGGTGGTGGACGGTTCAGCCGGATTTGCCGCGGCCCGACATCGCGTCCCGCACCCGGTCGACCATTCCCGCGCCGGGCGCCAGCAGCTTGTTCATCGGCGGCTTGTCCGGAGCGGACGGGTGCGGCCGGGTCGGCGCCGTCTTCTTGGCCTGCCGGACCTTGTCGCCCAGCTCGTCGAGGGCGTCCGGGGGGCACGCCTCGCGGAGCCGGGGGAAGAGGTTGCCCTCCTCGTCGGCGACGTGCTCGCGGATCTCGCTCATCAGCATGCCGATCAACCGGTCGAACTCCGCGTCGTCCGCCGCGCAGCCCTCCAGGTCCTTCATGATCTGCTCGGCGCCCGCGTGGTCCTCCAGCTCCTTGTCCGCGAGGGCGTTCCCGTTCGCCACGTGCTCACGGACGGCGGGGTAGAGGTAGGCCTCCTCCGCCACCGAATGCCGGATCAGCTCGATCGTCGCCTGATCCGCGTACAGCTTGCGGTCCTTGTGACCGGACGGCAGTGCCTCGATCTTGCCGAAGAGCTCTTCGACCTCACGGTGATCGGTCGTCAATTCGTCGATGACGTTTCCACCGTGTCCCATGTTTCACCTCCAGCCGGCTCGTGGCGTGCCGGGTCCGGCCGCCACGAGCCTCGGGTCCCCCCTCGTACGGTGGGCTAACGCCCGGTTCAGACGCCCAGCTTGGCCCTCAGGCCACCCGCCGTGGCCGCCGGGCGCGCCGCGGCACGGACCGAACGCCGCACCAGGTGGGCGTCGTGGCGCAGGTCGTGGGCGGCGTGCCGGCCGCGCCACAGCAGCGAGGGGGCGCTGCCCGTGTCGTCGGCCGCGATCAGCAGCCCGCCCATCATGGACAGGTTCTTCAGGAAGTGGATGCGCTGCTGGGCACGGTCGGCCGGGTCGTCCGCGTCCCAGTAGCGGTGTGCCGCCAGGGTGGTGGGGACCAGCGTCGCCGCCAGGGCCAGTGCGGCCAGGCGCGGACAGCGGCCGAGCCCGAGCATGAGCCCGCCCACGACGTGGACGGCGCCGTTGAGCCGTACGAGTTGTTCGCTGCGGTCCGGCAGCACCGACACGCGGTCGGTCAGCGGCCGCACGATCGGCTCGGCGGCCGGTGCCACGTCCTCGGGCCGCCGCAGGGAATGCAGACCGCCCGCGACGAACATCGAGGCGAGCATCGGGCGGCCGGCGATACGCAGAAGACTCATGACGCTCTCTCGCTCTCCAAGAGGGTTAACGGTGCAGTGACAGGGGGTGTGGCGACTGGACGACTACTGGGATCATCGGGTGACCGGGCCGGTGGGCGCCATTCGGCGGGCGGTGCGGGGCGGGCTCTCGCCGGTGGCGTGGGGCCTGGTGTCCGCGCAGGTCACAGACTGTTCAGGATCTGCGGCGACAGGTTCTTGACCATGGTGTTGGTCCAGCGCATCTGGCGGAGTGTCCGCGGGTGGCAGGCGGAGGCGAGCCCCAGCAGCTCGCTGTTCCGGGAGGCCTGCGCGGCCTGCGCGAGCATCTCCCAGTGCAGCGAGTTCTCCGCGGCGGCCACGTGCAGCTCGCGCAGGTCGCGCAGGAGCAGCAGACCGGGCTCGGGCCGGTGCACCACGGCCTCCGACGCCTTCTCGCGCAGCGTCGCGAACAGGCCGTCCGGGGAGGTGCCCGGCGGGTCGCCGAGCCTCACGTCACGGTGCGCGGCGACCTCGGCCAGGCGCCGTACGTGCTCGCGGGACCAGCCGGCGAGGTCGGTGGCGACGTGGTGGACCTCGTGCTCGGTGCGGTGCCGCTCGGCCACCGTCACCAGGTCGTGCGCCAGGTGTCGCTCGCCGCGGTGCAGTGTGCGCAGGGTCAGGGTGATGCCGTTCACTGGGCGCCCTCCTCGCGGCCGTGCGGGAACGGGGCCGGGACCTGTGCCGTGTATGCGGCCTCGCCGCCCTCGGTGGGGCGCGCGGCACCGGCGGAGGCAGGTGCCGACGCGGTGGTGGTCGGCGCCGGTGACGGGCTGCCGTCGCCGCGCTCGACGAGGGTGAGCGACGCCGTGGACGTCTTGAACAGGGGCTGCTTGGAGGCCGGGTCCCAGTCGGTGACCGTCGTCTCGTTCGCCGCCCGCCCGGGGGTGTCCGGGCCCGGGCCCGACCCGTTCCCGGTGTCCCAGTAGCCGTAGTGGAACGGTACGAAGAGCAGCCCGGGACGGATGCCGGTCACCCGCAGCCGGCCGTGCAGCGCGCCCCGCCTGCTCGCGACCTCGACCAGGTCGCCCTCGGCGAGGCCGAGCCGGTCGGCGTCCTCGGTGGAGATCTCCACCCACACGTCCGGGGCGGCGTCGCGGAGCTGGGGCGCGCGTCCGGTCTTCGTACGGGTGTGGAAGTGGTAGACCGTCCGGCCCGTGGTGAGCTGGAACGGGTACTCCTCGTCCGGCTCCTCGTGCGGCGGCAGATAGGCGGCGGCCTTCAGCATCGCCTTGCCGTCCGGGTTGAGGGAGCGGTACTCGACGACCTCCTGCGACGCGCCGGTCTCCAGGTCCTTGCCGTAGCTCTCGCACAGGTCCGGGTGGGCCCAGCTGATGCCGTCGGTGTAGAGCCGGGCGGTGCCCTCGGGCGCGTCCTCGTCGCAGGGCCACTGGATGCCGCTGGTGTCGCGGAGCTTGGCGTAGGTGAGGCCGGTGTAGTCGCAGGGGCGGCCCGCGCTGCACCGCTTCCACGCCTCGAACGCCGACTCGGGGTCGTCCCAGGTGATCAGCGGGCCGCCGTCCTTGTCCCGGAAGTCCATGCGCCGGGCGTAGTCCAGGAAGATGTCGAGGTCCGGTTTGGCCTCGCCGGGGGGTTCGACGGCCTTCTCCGACAGGTGCACCGTGCGGTCGGCGTTGGTCAGGGCGCCGGTCTTCTCGCCCCAGGTGGCGGCGGGCAGCACCACGTCGGCCAGCTGCGCCGTCTCCGTCAGGAACAGGTCCTGCACGACCGTGAACAGGCGTTTCTGCGTCAGGATCGAGCGGATGCGGGAGAGTTCGGGAAGGGACACCGCGGGGTTGGTGCCGCTGATCCACAGCATCCTGATCGAGCCCTGCTCGGCGTACCGGTACATCTGCATCGCGTGTGTGGGCGGTGCGTAGTGCGGGATCCTCTCCGGCTCGACGTTCCACACCTTCGCGAGGTCGGCGACGTGTGAGTCGTTCTGCCAGTTGCGGAAGCCCGGCAGGTCGCCGTTGGCGCCGCACTCGCGGGTGTTCTGGGCGGTGGGCTGGCCGTTCATCTGCAGCAGGCCGGCGCCCGGCCGGCCCAGCATGCCGCGGATCAGGTGCAGGTTGTTGATCTGGACCGCCGCCGCGGTGGCCTGGTGGGACTGGTAGACGCCCTGGAGGACGGTGGAGACCAGCGCGTCGGTGGTGCCGACGAGTTCGGCCGCCTCCTCGATCCGGGCGGCCGGCACGTCGCAGATGTCCGCCGCCCACTCGGCCGTACAGCCGGCGACCCGTTCGGCGAGTTCCTCGAAGCCGACGGTGTGCGCGGATATGAAGTCCCGGTCGAGGCGGTCGTGCCGGATCGTCTCGTGCAGCAGGGCGTTGAGCAGCGCGACGTTGGTGCCGCCGCGGGGCGCGAGGTGCACGGTGGCGTGCCGGGCGACCTTCGTCGGCCGGGGGTCGACGCACAGCAGGCGCGGCGGGTCGGCTCCCTCCAGCCGGTCCAGCAGCCGCATCCACTGCACGGGCTGGGTCTCCGCGATGTTGTGGCCGTACAGCGCGATCACGTCGGCGTGGTCGAAGTCGTCGTAGCTGCCGGGCTGTCCGTCGCAGCCGAAGGTCTCCTTCAGCGCCTCCGCCGCCGTCGATGTGCACAGGCGGGTGTTGCCGTCCAGGTGGTTGGTGCCGATGCCCGCCCGGGCCAGGACCGCGAGGGTGTAGTACTCCTCCAGGAACAGCTGGCCCGAGGTGTAGAAGCCGATCGACCCGGGGCCGCGCTCGTCGAGCAGCTCGCGGGAGCGGGAGGCCACCAGGTCCATCGCGGTGTCCCAGTCCGTCTCCACCAGTCGTCCGTCGCGTCGTACCAGGGGCCGGGTGAGCCGGTCGCGCGAGGCGTTCGCCTGCCACCCGTACAGGTCCTTCGGGCCGAGGCGTCCCCGGTTGACCCGGTCCACGTCGCGGCCCCGTACGCCCACCATCCGGCCGTCGGCCACCGCGATGTCCATGGCGTCGCCGTCGGAGTGGAGGATCGACGCCGACTGCACCCACCGCTGGACCGCGGAGGGGTCCACCCCCTGCGCGAGGAACGTGTCCACGCGGGCCGGCCAGGTCTCGTGGCGCCCGTAGGGCGTCCTGCCGCCCCACGGGCGCGCGATCCGGTCCGTCGCTTCCTCCATCGCCGGCCTCCCGCCAACGTCGGCCACATTGCGGCCGCCGGGTACCCGGGCTTCCGCGATCGAAGCGAACCACTTGTGGGAGCGCTCCCAGGAGGGGAGGATGCCGTAGTGAACCCGACTGCCGCCGTACGCCCGTACCGTCCCGCCGACGCCCCGGCCCTCGACGACATCTGCGTCCGCACCGCGCACAACGGCCGGGACAGCCGGCCCGTGTACGCCGACCCTGCCGTCCTGCCCGCGATCTTCGCCGCTCCCTACGTCCACCTGGACCCGGACCTGGCCTTCGTGCTGGACGACGGGAACGGCCGGGCGGTCGGCTACATCCTCGGCACGGCGGACACCCCGCGCTTCGCCGAGGAGTTCCGCGCCAAGTGGCTGCCGCGCGTCGCGGACCGCTACCCGGCGCCCCCCGGTGCGCCCGGCACACCGGACGAGCTGATGGCCGCGCTGCTGCACGACCCGGAGCGGATGATCGTCCCCGAACTCGCCGCCTACCCGGCCCACCTGCACATCGACCTGCTGCCCGAGTGGCAGGGCCGCGGTCACGGCCGGTCGCTGATGCGGACGTTCTGGCGGGCGCTGCGCGAACGCGGCGTCCCGGCCGTTCACTTGGTCATGGCCACCGCCAACACACCCGCCAGGGCCTTCTACGACCGCCTCGGCTTCCACGTGATCGAGGCGGCCGGCCTGAACCCCGCCGACGTCACCTGCCTCGGACGTACGACGCGGGACCTGGAACGGCCCTGACCAGGACGGCGGCGACCAGGAGCGGGGAACGCGGTCAGGCCGAGCCCAGCTGGTAGACGTTGAAGGCCCGGCGGATGACCGGCTGGGCCACGTTGCGCACCCGTACGCCGCCCGCCGTCATCCCGTGCTCGGTGCCCAGATGCGCGTGGCCGTGGACGGCCAGGTCGGCGCCGGCCGTGTCGATCGCCTCGGCGAGCAGGTAGCTGCCGAGGAAGGGATGGATCTCCGGCGGCTCCCCGGCGAGCGTGTCGGCGACGGGGGAGAAGTGGGTCAGCGCCACCCGGGCCGCACAGCCCTCCTCGTCGAGTTCCTTCAGCGCGGCGTGCAGACTGTCGGCCGATCGGCGGGTGGTGCGCACGAACTCCTTCATCACCGGCTCCCCGAACTCACCGGCGCTGCGCCCGACGAATCCGCCGCCGAACCCCTTGGCCCCCGCGATCCCCACCCGGCCCCCGGCGCACTCCACGACGGTCCCCTCGCCCTCCAGGACGGTCACCCCGGCCTCCCGGAGGATGCCGGTCACCTCCTCGGGCCGTTCGTCGTGGTGGTCGTGGTTGCCGAGGACGGCCACCACCGGAACCGGCAGACCCCGCACCTCCCGCGCCACCACCCGGGCCTCGTCGGGCGTGCCGTGCCGGGTGAGGTCCCCGGCGAGCAGCAGCAGGTCGGCACAGTCGGGCAGGGTCTCGAAGGCGGGCCGCAGCAGCCCCTCGCTGTCGGGCCCCATATGGATGTCTCCGACGGCGGCGACGCGGATCATCACAGTTCCTCCGCATGGTCGGGACGGGTGGTCTCCGCCACCACGATGTCGGTGTGCACGGTGAGACCGGCCAGCTCCTCGCGGGCGATCCGCAGCACGCTCTCGCGGCACCGCGCCGAGGGCACCGTGCCGGTGAGCGCGATCGCCCCCGCCCGGATCTCGGCCCGTACGCCGAGTTCGCCGAGTTCCTCGGCGGCCAGCCGGTCGTGCAGGTGGGCCACGCGGTACTCGACGTTCTCGGTACTCCCGCCGTTCCGGGCGGTGCCGCCCGCGGCGGCGGGGCCGCTCGCCGCGGGGCCCTGGTGTCCGACGGGGTCGCTCATCGCTGCTCCTCCTTCGGGGCGGTGGCCGCGGGGGCGGCCGAGGGACCGGCCGGGGAGATGATCTCCAGCCGTTCGAGAACGAAGAAGAACGCGGCAGGCATCGGGGCGTCTCCGCAGTCGCGGCGCAACCCGTCCCAGTCGATCTTCTCCCGCAGGGTGCGGGCGATCGGCAGCACCGCGCCGAAGTCGCAGTGGTGCTCGGAGAAGGCCGCGAGCAGACCGCGCAGCAGGTCGGTCGGTGCCAGCACCGGCATGAGCACCGAGTCGACCGACAGGTCCTGGGCCCGGGACAGCAGCTTTGTTGTGACGGGCTCGTGGGCCAGCTCGAAGATGAGGTCCACCTGCTGGCCCAGGCACTTCGCCTTCATCAGCCAGTCCTCGGGCGGCGTGTACACCGTCAGACCGGCCTCCCGCAGGGTCTCGGCCACGGCCGTGGCGTCGTCGGGACGGATGCAGAAGTCGACGTCGTGCTGGAGGTTCTGGGTGCCGCCGTGCGCGTATACGGCGACGCTGCCGGCCAGCGCGAACGGGTGCTCGTTGCGCTTCAGGATCGCGCCCACCTGCTTGGCCGCCTGGAGGATCGCCTGGTTGCGGTCGAGCGGGAGGTCTTCGTGGCGGGCGTCGTGCGGGGGGACGGGTCCGGGGTCCCCCGCCGTCGGACGGAGCTCGGAAACGCCGGCGCGCCGGTCGAGAGCGTGGTCGTCGGCGGGCTGCGTCATCGCTGTCCCCTCTCCGGGCTGCTGCCTGTCGCGGACCGGTCGTCCTCTGGCCCTGCGGGTACCCTGCGCGCTGCCGCCGACACGACGGCCGCCGGCCCGGCTGTGGCGGCGGAGCGATCGGGGGCACCCGGGCGGCATGAACGACAAGCAGACGCGGCGACGGACCGCATTCGACGACCGGCGGACCGTGGAACGGCTGGTGGCGGCGTGGCTCGAGGAGACCGAACGCCACGACCGTGCCGCGGCCCGCGAGGCCCGCGCGGGCTGGGAACAGGGCGCTCTGTCCGAGCGGGCCGCCCAGGACCTGGCCACGTGGGTCACGGCGAGGATCACGGACACCGGATTCACCGAGGACGAGGGCCCCTACGTCGAAGGCCCCGTCCGGATCACCCCGGCGGACAAGGACACCGTGCACGACTGGCTGCGTGCGCGGGGGCACCGGGTCTGACGCCCTGACCCACCACGCCGCGACAGGTCAGCGGGTCGGCGGCCGCCATTCGAACATCAGGATCGTCGCGTCGTCACGCAGCTGCCCGCCGGACTGCGAGTCCAGGATCGAGTGGATCAGCCGCCGCAGGGTCTCCGGGGCCAGCTCGCCGCCCGCCGTGGCCCGGATGACGTAGTCCGCGAACCGTTCGAGCCCGAACAGCTTCTCCTCCCGGGTGCGCGCCTCGGTGATCCCGTCCGTGTACAGCAGGACCCGGTCACCGGGCTCCAGCCGCATCTCGTGCGTCCGGCGCGGCTCGGCGGACAACTGGGCCGGTGCGCCCATCGGCGGGTCGGCCTCCCGCTCCAGGGCATCGACGATCAACTGGTCACCGCGGATGAGCAGCGGCGCGGGGTGACCGCAGTTGCTCCACCGCAGCAGCCCGGTCTCGAACTCCAGCTGGGCGAGGACCGCGGTGCAGTACTGTTCCGGCAGCCACCCTGCCAGCGCCTCGTCGACGCACTGCACGAGCGCGGGCAGGTCGTTTCCGTTGCGCCGCGCGTTGCGGCAGGCGGCCATCGCCACCGCGCTGGTCAGCCCGGAGGCGAGGTCGTGTCCCATGGCGTCGATGACCGACACGTGCAGCGTCGTGGGAGTGAGCGAGTGGTCGAAGGCGTCGCCGCCGAGCTCGTAGGCGGGTTCCAGCACGGCCGTGGACACCACGTGCGAGTTGCCGATGGTGCGGGGCGGCAGGAAGGCACGGAGCAGCTCGGAGGTGAGGTGCATCCGCTCGGTGCGCGTGTGCCGGACGAACGAGTCCTCGAAGGCCCTCTTGGACGTGATCATCATGGCCAGCAGCGAGGCCAGCGCCCGGCTGCGGACCAGCGTGGCGGTGGTGAGCGCCGGCGTGTGCACCCCCAGCACGCCGAGCCGTTCGGCACCGTCGAGCAGGGGCAGCCACGCCGTGACGCCGCCGGTCTCGGACTCCTCGACGCGCAGCGCCTGCGTCCGGTAGGCCCAGCCGGCCAGTGAGCCGTCGACGGGGATGACGGGTGCCACGTCGGTCTGCGGCACGAGGTGCCGCTGCTGGAGATCGACGAGGTAGACCACGGCGTGCTGCAGGTCCAGGGCCTCGGTGCAACGGGTCACGGCGGTGGCCAGGTCCAGTGTCAGATGAGCCGGATCGGCGAGGAACTCCTGCAGGAGCGCCTCGCTCGCCTCTGACGTCGACACCTCGTCTCCCCTCGTCGACAGACCCGCCGGGACGGGGCACATTGCCAGCAGTCTGGCACCGCGCGCCCCGCCCCGCCCGCCGGGCCGGACGCCCGTGGAGCGCTTCGGTCCGGGCAGAGGGGGCACGCGTCCCGTCGTAGGCCCCCGAGCGCCGAGGAGTGGTGCCACATGACCGAGTACGAGCGTTCCCGCACCATGCCGGCCCAGCCGGAGCAGGTCTTCGACCAGGCCGCGAACGTCGGGCAGCTCGACACGTGGCTGCCCCGGGACCTGCACGTGGAGCCGGAGGAACCGCCCGCCGTCACCGTGCACGAGGACCGCACCGACCAGGACACCTCCGCGCTGCTGAGCGCCCGGCCCGAGCAGATGCGGCTCGAGTGGGGCACCCGCGACCAGGGCAGCTACGCCGGCTGGCTGCAGGTGGCCGGACTGGGCACCGGGGCCAGCGAGGTGACGGTGCACCTGTCGTTCTTCGACGAGGACCACGACCCGGGGCAGCCCGCGGTGGCCGAGGCCCTGGACGGCAGCCTGCGGCGTCTGGAGGAACAGGTGCGGATCCGCGCCGACAACGCGGCCGACTGACGAGGGCGACCCGCGGCGGTTCTGCCGGGTCGTCCGCCCTCGCCGTGGCCGCGTTCCCGGCGACTGCCGCGACACCGCCCTCCGGCCGTCCGGTCACCGCCGGGCAGCCGGACCCGCTGCCGATGTGCGTCGGGGAGACGCTGCCGCCCACCGTTTCCCACCGCGGGTGCCGGATCGAGTGCGGCACCGGCGCTTTCCGGGTGACGGTCGCGGAGCGCGGCACCCGGGGGGCCGGGGGGCGCCGCCCTGCTCCGCGCCGCCCCGGCCGACCTCCGGGCCACCACGGTCACGCCCGTCGACACGCTGCGCCGAGCGTTCCCGGCGACCGCCGCGACACCGCCCTCCGGCCGGTCACCCGCCGGGCAGCCCGGCCGCTGCCGAGGAGCGCCGGCGAGTCGGTCGACACGCTGCGCGAGCGGTCCGCCGGTTCGCCCGTCACGTCACGTCACGACGGGCGGGCCGCCGTCGGGGCGCAGGACGGCCCGCTGACCGCGCCGGCAGTGCACGAGCCGGTCGGCGAGTCCCTTCCGGTCGGCTTCGGCGAGGAAGGCGTCGAGCGGTGAGCGGAAGACGGAGTAGTCGTCGTAGTGCACCGGCAGGATCAGGCGCGGGCCGAGACGGCGGGCGAGTTCCGCGCCCTGGCGCCCGTCCATGGTCACCACGAAGCCGCCCGGCAGCGTCGTCCCGCCCAGGTGCAGCACCGCCAGATCCAGGTCCGGGAAGCGCCGGGCGATCTCGTCCAGGCCGTCGAAGAGCAGAGTGTCGCCGGAGACGTAGAGCCGGTGCCGCGGGGGGCCCGCCGCCGGGCCGAACTCCAGCAGGCTGCCCATCACCGGCGGCAGCAGGCGCCGCAGCACCGGGTGCCCGGCGTGCCGGCCGGGCAGCGCGGTGATGCGCACCCGCGCGTCCGCGTGCCGCACGGTCTCCTCCTGCCAGGTGCACAGCCCCACGGCACGGTGGAACCCGTGCACGCCCTGCAACCGGCGGGAGGCGTGCGGGGTGGTGACGATCGGCAGCGACCGCGACAGCGACCGCCGGGCCCTGCGGTCCCAGTGGTCGCCGTGCAGGTGCGACAGCACCACGGCGTCGAGCCCCGGCAGCACGCCGGGGTCCAGCGCGGGCTCGGTCAGGCGACGGCTCACCAGTCCGTACCCGAGGTGGGCGCGTTCGCCGCGGTGGAGGAGGTTCGGATCGGTGAGCAGGCTCAGCCCGCGGTAGCGCAGCAGCACCGTCGCGTTGCCGACGAAGTGGATCCGCAGGGAGTCGTCCGGGGTCCGGTCCGGGGACGAAGGCGTGGACGGGGACATGGGGGTGGTCCGATCCTGTCCGGGAGCACGGGGCCGGGGCCCGGGCCGTCCGGCTCGAGGTCCCCGTCGGAGGACGGAGTACCCCGACCGCGGACCCTCACCCGGCCGCCCGCACCGCCGGGTGTCCCTGGAGCGGCCCGGGGCACCCATCGGTCATGGACGCACAACGCCGCCCGATGCTGGACCGCACCCTCGCCGTGCTCACCGAGGGGTACGCCTGGCTGCCCGACCGGATGCGCGAAAGCGCCGACTCAGTGGTGCGCACCCGGCTGCTCGGCAAGCCCGCGCTGGCCGTGCGCGGGCCGGACGCCGTGCGCTTCTTCTACGACGAGGCACACGTGCACCGTCACGGTGCCGTCCCGGCGCCCGTGCTGGACACCCTGTTCGGGCAGGGCGCGGTGCACACCCTCGACGGCGGCGCCCACCGTGCCCGCAAGGAACTGTTCCTGCCGCTGCTCGACCCCGACCGGGTCGCCGGCCTCACCGAGCACGTCACCGAGGCCTGGGACGAGGCCGTGCGCGCCTGGAGCGGGCGTGCCCGCGTCGTCCTGTTCGACGAGGCGGCCGTGGTGCTCACCCGCGGAGTCTGCCGCTGGGCCGGGCTCCCCGACGAAGCCGTCGACGCGGAGCCCCTCGCGCGGGACCTGATCGCGATGGTCGACGGCTTCGCCATCCCGGGACCGCGCCACCTGCGGGCCCGCCGGGCCCGGTCCCGGCAGGAGGTCCGGACCGCCCGGCTGATCGAGGACGTACGGTCCGGGAGCGTCACCGCCCCGGCCGGCTCGGTGCTCGAACGGGTCGCCCGGCACCGCGACGGCCCCGACGGCCCGCTGGACGCCCGGACCGCCGCGGTGGAGCTGCTGAACGTGCTGCGGCCCACGGTCGCCGTCAGCTGGTTCGTGGCCTTCTCCGCGCACGCCCTGCACCGTTGGCCCGCCCACCGGGAGCGGCTGCGTGCCGGGGACGGCGCGTTCGCCACGGCGTTCGCGCACGAGGTCCGCCGCTTCTACCCCTTCGCCCCGTTCCTCGGCGGCCGGACCGTCACCGACCTCACCTGGCACGGCGAGTCCGTCCCGGCCGGCGGCATCCTGCTGCTCGACGTCTACGGCCAGAACCACGACGAGGAACTGTGGGGCGACCCGTACGCCTTCCGGCCCGAGCGGTTCCTCGGTCGGCCCCCCGAGCGCGACGAACTGGTCCCGCAGGGCGGCGGCGATCCGGCCACCGGTCACCGCTGCCCCGGCGAGCGCCTCACCGTGGGCCTGCTGGAGGCGCTGGCGGTGCGGCTGGCCCGCCTGGAGTACACGGTCCCCGCCCAGGACCTGCGCATCCCGCTGCGCCGCATCCCGACCCGCCCGCGCAGCGGCTTCGCCGTCACCGGCGTACGGGCGCCCTGACGCGGTCCGTCACGAGCGGGCGCCCTTGTGCCCCCGGCCCGGCTCCACCGCGTCGCGCCGCCCCGTCTGCTCTGCCTGGTCGAGCCGGACGAGTTCAGGATGGTTCAGGTCGAAGGCCGGTGACTCGGACCGCACCCGGGGCAGCGCGTGGAAGTTGTGGCGCGGCGGGGGACAGGACGTGGCCCACTCCAGTGAACGCCCGTACCCCCAGGGGTCGTCGACCCCGACCGGCCGCCCGTACCTGGCGGTCTTCCAGACGTTGTAGAGGAACGGCAGCGTCGACAGCCCCAGCAGGAAGGCGCCGACGGAGGAGACGGTGTTCAGGGCCGTGAAGCCGTCGGCGGCCAGATAGTCCGCGTACCGGCGCGGCATGCCCTCCACACCGAGCCAGTGCTGCACCAGGAACGTGGTGTGGAAGCCGACGAACAGCGTCCAGAAGTGCACCTTCTCCAGCCGGTGGTCGAGCATGCGGCCCGTCATCTTCGGCCACCAGAAGCTGAAGCCGCCGAACATCGCGAACACGATCGTGCCGAACAGGACGTAGTGGAAGTGCGCGACGACGAAGTAGGAGTCGGTGACGTGCCAGTCCAGCGGCGGGGAGCCGAGGACCACGCCGGTCAGTCCGCCGAAGAGGAACGTCACCAGGAACCCGGCCGCCCACAGCATCGGCGGTTCGAAGGACAGCGACCCGCGCCACATCGTGCCGATCCAGTTGAAGAACTTCACGCCCGTGGGGACGGCGATGAGATACGTCAGGAAGGAGAAGAACGGCAGCAGCACGGCACCGGTGGCGAACATGTGGTGCGCCCAGACGGTGGCCGACAGCCCCGCGATGGCGATGGTCGCACCGACCAGCCCCATGTAACCGAAGACCGGCTTGCGGGCGAAGACCGGGATGATCTCGGTGACCACCCCGAAGAACGGCAGCGCCAGGATGTACACCTCGGGATGGCCGAAGAACCAGAACAGGTGCTGCCACAGGATCGCCCCGCCGTTCTCGGCGTCGAACACGTGCGCGCCGAAGTGCCGGTCGGCCTCCAGCACCAGCAGCGCCGCCGCCAGCACCGGGAAGGCCAGCAGCACCAGGACGGACGTCAGCAGCACGTTCCACACGAAGATCGGCATGCGGAAGACGGTCAGCCCGGGAGCGCGCATGCAGATGATGGTGGTGATGAAGTTGACCGCTCCCAGGATGGTGCCGAACCCCGACAGTGCCAGCCCCATGATCCACAGGTCGGCGCCGAGGTACGGGGAACGCAGGGGCCCGCTGAGCGGTGTGTAGGCGGTCCAGCCGAAGTCCGCGGCGCCCTGCGGGGTGAGGAAGCTCGCGAGGACGATGAGGCCGCCGAAGAGGAACAGCCAGTACGACAGCATGTTCAGTCTGGGGAAGGCGACGTCCGGGGAGCCGATCTGCAAGGGCATGACAGCGTTGGCGAAGCCCGCGAAGGTCGGGGTGGCGAACAGCAGGAGCATGATCGTGCCGTGCATCGTGAAGGACTGGTTGTACTGCTCGTTGGAGAGCAGTTGCAGCCCGGGGCGGGCCAGTTCCGCCCGGACGAGCATCGCCAGCGCTCCCGCGATCAGGAAGAACGCGAAGGACGTGATGAGGTAGAGGTGGCCGATGCGCTTGTGGTCGGTCGTGGTGAGCCAGGAGATGACCACCCGCCCTCTGTGGCGGCGTCGCGCCGCCGGGACCGGAGCGATCGGTTCGGTCTGTGTCGCCATCCGACCACAGCAGCCGACCCCCGGCCGCATGCGTCGACGCCACGTCACGCACCCACCCAGGTAGGGCCGATTGGCTGATCGTTTCTATCCGTCCGGGTGTGTCGCCGCCCCGGAGGGACGCCGCGGCCGTCACCCGAATGGCCCCCGCTCGCTACTGGTGGCGGCCGATCCGGTGTCTCCTGGAGTGTGTCAGCGGCGTCCAGGCTGGGAGGCCGATCATGTACGAAATGTGCGTGGGCCCGGAGAAGGCGGGCGGAGCGTTGGTGTGGCACGTGATGGCCAAAAAGGCAGCGGCCACTCTGTGCGGAGAGCAGCTCCGCGAACGTATCGAAGCATCCGACGGCGAACGGGCACGCCACTGCCCGGACTGCATGGCTTCCTTCGAGAAGCTCATGGCAACCACGCCGTGCTGACGGACCGTCCGCAAACCGTCCGCCCCGTCGCATCCCGCGGCGGGGCGTACGGCGTACGGCGGCCCGCCCGCCCGTTCGTGGCGGGCGGTCGGCGTGATTGTCGGCTGGGTGCATGGTCATGGAGCTGGGCTGCTTCGGTGATCTTTCCCCGGGTGGTGTGCCAGGACTCGGCCCGCACGGTGCGGCAGCCGATTGACTGGCCCACGGGCCGGCGCGGTGCGAGGCGCCGCCGGTTCCCGCTCATCGCCCCCCCTGACGTTCCCATCGCGAGGAGTAGTTCGTGTCGCAGATCACCGACTCGGCCCCGGCAGGTGCCTTTCCCCGGCTGGACTGGGTCGACGACGTGCTGTCGCCCGCCCTGCGGGCCGCGGTCGAGTCGCTGCCCGCCGCCGAGAGCCTGGTGGCCAGGTATCACCGGGGGTGGTGCGAGGCCGACGGCGAGCCCCGTACGTCCGCGTCCGGCGGCGGCAAGGTGGTGCGCCCGGCGCTCACGCTGCTGTCGGCCGTGGCCGTCGGCGGCAGCCCGTCGGACGCGGTGCCCGGGGCCGTGGCGGTGGAGCTGGTGCACGATTTCACCCTGTTGCACGACGACGTCATCGACGGTGACGCGCTGCGCCGGCACCGGCCCGCCGCCTGGTCCCTGTTCGGCACGCCCGCGGCCGTGCTCACCGGGGACGCGCTGCTGGTCGCCGCGATGCGAGTCCTGGCCCAGACTCCGCCGGCCCGCGCCGGAGCGGCCGTGCAGGAACTCGTGGGGGCCCTGCTGGAGCTGGTGGAGGGGCAGAGCCACGACGTCGCCTTCGAGAAGGCGCACGACGTGACGGTGGCCGACTACCTGGCCATGGCCGCCGGCAAGACCGGTGCCCTGATCGGCTGCGCCTGCGCCCTCGGCGGTGTGCTGGCGGGCGCGGACAGCGTCCGGGTGGGCGGGCTGCGGGACTTCGGCCGCCACCTCGGCGTGGCCTTCCAGTGCGCGGACGACATCCTCGGCATCTGGGGCCGCACCGCGCGCAGCGGCAAACCGGTCGGCGCGGACCTGGCCGCACGCAAGAAGTCCCTGCCCGTGGTCGCGGCCCTCGCCGCCCCGGGGGCCGCGGCCGGGCGGCTGCGCGAGCTGTACCGGGCACCGCACCCGCTGACGGAGGACGACGTCGACCTGGCGCGTCACCTGGTGGAGGAGGCCGGCGGACGGCAGGCGGCCGAGGAGGAGGCCCGCCGCCAGACGGCGGCCGCACTGCGTTCCCTGTCGCTGGCGCGTCCCACCGCGGACGCCTACCGCCAACTGCACGACGTCGCCCGGTCGATGACCCGCCGCGAGTCCTGACGCGCACACCGGCGCCGGGCCGTCGCGCACGGCACCGTACTCGCGGCCGCCGGATGCGTCACCGGGCTCGTCACCGCGGGCGTGACCACGCAGGCCGCCCACCCCGCGGCCACCCCCCGGCCCTGCGAGCACTCGCTCGCCTCCCACCCCCGATCAGCCCAGCCGGCCGGAGCGACGACGCCACCGGCGCGTGACCTCGGGCCGGACGGACCGTTGTCCTGGCGATGACCGCTCCGTTCCCTCGCCCCGGCCGCGCCGTGGCCGTCCGCCGCGGCCCCGATCCGACGAAACACAGTGGAGCCGTGCAGACCACCGAGCACAGCGCAGCGCCCCCGGGCGACCTCCCGGCCGTGGCCGCCTACGGGCTGACCGTGGCCCGGGGCACCCGGCCGGTGCTGCGCAACGTCAGTTTCACCATTCCCCGCGGCCGCATCGTCGGCCTGCTCGGTCCGAGCGGATGCGGCAAGACCACCCTGCTGCGCTGCGTGGTCGGTGTGCAGCAGCCGAACGCCGGACACGTCCAGGTGCTCGGTCACTCGGCGGGCGCCTGGCCCCTGCGCACCCGCGTCGGCTACGTCACCCAGGCACCGTCCGTGTACGCCGACCTGACCGTGCTGGAGAACCTGCGGTACTTCGCCGCCGCCCTCGGCATGCGCGGCTGGCGCCGGGAGGACGCCGTGGTCCGCGTCGTGAAGGAGGTGGACCTGGTGGCGTACGCGGACCAGCCGGTCGCCCGGCTGTCGGGCGGTCAGTACTCGCGGGTCTCCCTCGCGGTGGCCCTGCTGAACCGGCCCGACCTGCTCGTGATGGACGAGCCCACCGTCGGCCTCGACCCGATGGTGCGCCGGGAGTTGTGGCTGGTGTTCCAGCGGCTGGCCGAGGAGGGCACCACACTCCTGGTGTCCAGCCACGTGATGGACGAGGCCGACCGCTGCGACCGGCTGCTCCTGATGCGCTCCGGCCGGCTCCTCGCCAGCGCCGACCGGGACAGCCTGCTGAAGCACACCGGCTGCGCCGAGGTGGAGGAGGCGTTCCTGCACCTCGTACGCGCCGCGGCGGCGGCGGAGGCGCGGGCGGCCCGGCAGCACGACGCCGTCGACGGCCTGTCGCCCCATCTGCTCGACCAGCCCGGCGCGCCCGACGCCGAACGCACCTTCTTCGCTGCGGACACCCTCACATGACTGCCACTCACCTGACCGACCGGCTGCCGTTCTCGCCCGGCATCACCACCGCGACCGCGGTGCGGGTGCTCCAGCAGATCTCCCGCGACCGCGGCAGCACCGCCCTGCTGCTGGGCATCCCCTGCATGCTCATGGTGCTGCTCAAACTGATGTTCCACGACTCCGAGGAGACCTTCGAACGCGTCGGACCCCAGGTCTTCGGCATCTTCCCGGTCATCGTGATGTACCTGGTGGCCTCGGTGTCGACGCTGCGGGAGCGCACCTCGGGCACCGCGGAGCGCCTGCTGACGATGCCGGTCCGGCGGCTGGACATCGTCCTCGGCTACAGCCTCGCCTTCGCCTTCCTGGCGCTGCTCCAGGCCGTGCTGTCCACGCTGCTCTCGGTGGGCCCGCTGGGCCTGGACATCAAGGGGCCCGCCTATCTGCTGATGGTCATCGCGATGCTCGGCGCCCTGCTGGGTCTCGCCCTCGGACTGCTGGTGAGCGCCTTCGCCCGCAACGAGTTCCAGGCGGTGCAGTTCCTGCCGGCCGGTGTCCTGCCCCAGTTCCTGGTCTGCGGACTGTTCGTGCCGCGCGACGAGATGCACGGCGCGCTGGCGGCCGTGGCCCGGGCGATGCCGATGACGTACGCCGTGCAGGCCGCTGGTGAGGCCGCCACGCACACGGGCGTCACCGGACTGTTCGTCCGTGACGCGGTGCTGATCCTCGTGTGCGTGGTGCTGGTGCTCGTGGCCAGCGCCGCCACGCTGAAACGACGATGAGGGCCGTCGACCGACGGCCCTCATCCGGGTGTTGCCGCTGCCCGGCCGCGCTAGCGCGCGAGCCCCCAGGAGAAGCCGCCGGAGACGCTGCCGAACTTCGGGATCTCGAACGGGCCGAAGTGCAGCGGCGGCTCGTGGCCGCCCCGGGACCCGTGACCGCCGCCGTCGGGGCCGAGCGCGGCGACGGCCGGAGCCGACGCCTCGGCGGCACCGGCGGCCGACACGGCCCCGCCCGCCGTCAGGGCCAGCGCGGCCAGCGACACCACGGCGGCGCGGCGCAGCTTCAACGACATGAAATACCTCCGAAAGGAATCAAAAAGGGAGAGGGGGCGTGAACGATTGCAATGCTAGCCAATCCCGTCTCGCCGCGGCGCCGTAAAAGGCCGTGTTCCCTCGAATGAAGATGCCGGATACACCAGCAGAAAACGCGATGAACGTCACCGTCGATGCGAACGATGCTTTTCGGTGACCGGAAAGGAAAGGCGATAATGAATATGATGACCCGGACGCGGCGGCCGGCGCTCGTCCTCTGCGCGGTCCTCACCGCACTTCACGTGCCCCAGACAGCCGCCTGGGCCGGACCACCGCCCCCACCGACGCCGCCCACCCCCTACCGGGCGCCGCTGTGGCCGGTGCCCGAGCCGGGCCGGTGGCAGCCCGCGCCCGGCCAGTCCGCGTCCGGCCAGTCCGCCTCGGACTCGTCCGCCTCCCGGCCGCAGAAGGGAGGTTCCGGTGCGGCGGACGAGCGCATGGTCGACGCCGTCAACCGGCAGCGGAAGCAGGCCGGCTGCTCCCCGGTGCGGCTGCACGGGGCGCTCGACCGGGCCGCGCAGAAACACAGCAGCGCCATGGCCCGTACCCGCCGGCTGTCCCACACGGGAACCGACGGCAGCAGCCCCGCCGACCGGATGCGGGCCGCCGGGTACCGGGTCGGCTCGGCCGGCGAGAACGTCGCCGCCGGGTCGGACACCGCCGAGGACGCCGTGACCGTCTGGATGCGCAGCGCCCAGCACCGCGACATCCTCCTCACCTGCCGTTACACCCATGCCGGCGTCGGCCGGGCGAAGGGCTCCGGCGGGCCCTGGTGGACGCTCGACCTGGCCTCGGCGCGCTGACCCGACCGCCCCCGTCCGGGCGTCAGGAGAGGTCCGCGTCCCACCACCAGGCGATGGCCGGGGCGCCCTCCACCGGCCCCGGGCGGGTGTCGGACGGCTCGTCGGCCCAGGTCAGCAGCGTGTCGTCCATTTCGTCGGGCCAGTACCCGCTGCGGATGTACCGCGGCACCCGCAGTCCCCACTCGTTGTTGCCTCGGATGCCGTACGTGAGCCCGCCCAGATACGTGCGCAGGTCCTCTCCGGCGGTCGGCCGGACCCGGTCGTGCAGCTCCATGAAGCGCAGCAGGACGCGGTCCCGCAGGCCGGTGGCCGCCCGTACGGCGTCCTCGAGCGGGCAGGACAGTTCCTGCGTCAGCACCGTGTACACGTTCTGGTCGGCCTCCCCGCCGCCGAGTTCCTTGCGCAGGGAGTGCCCGTCGTTGTCCAGGGCGGCCACGAGGATGGCCATCTCGGTGAGCGCGCGGACGGCCGGGCGGTGCAGCTCACGGCCCGGGACCTGCGCACCCGTCGCCAGTTCCAGCAGGGCGAAGGTCGGCTCGCCGCCCGACGACAGCAGCCGCATCGTCAGGAAGTCGTCCAGGCCCGGCATGCGGCCGGCCGCCTGGTTGCCGATCTGCCAGGCCACCCCCGACAGCCAGGCGCGGTGGGCGTGCGCGAACCTGCTGACCTGGGTGGGCGGGGCGAAGCCGCGGAAGCGGCGCATGATGTCCTGCAGTGCTCCGGCGAAGCGGTCCGAGCCCACGGCCGAATCCGTCTCGCAGGCCCGCTGCACCTGGCCGGCCAGCGCGTTGAACTGGGCCGGACGGCTGCTGAGCGGACCGCTGTCGCACCGCGCGTCGTCGAAGGCGAAGCCCCAGTACACCCACAGGGCCGCCGCCAGCAGCCGCTCCTCCTCGGCGACCGGCGCGAAGCGTCCGAAGAAGTCGGCGCTGTGCGTCGCGACCACCCAGGCCCGTTCCCGCTCCGAGGCGCACATTCCGCTGTCGTCGATCCATTTCACGGCCTGTTTCTCGACCTGCCGGACCCGGGGGTGAATGGCGGACTCGAAAGGGCAGAAGACCGGCGGCAATTCCACGCCGGAAACGCGGGAGGCGGGGGAGGTCATGGCAAGGCGAACCTTTCGGGCGAGCGGCGGGGATTCGCTCACGATCATGGAGAACCGACCGAAAGAATGGTGACGTGACAGCCCGCCGGGCGGTGGCTGTCAGTCGAAAGGGTTCCGGACCTCATGGCGGTTGACGGTCGTGACGATCACTCGCCTGGGGCAGTGTCGGGGTCTGAGTCCGGGGCAGTCGCACGTCGTGCCCGGGCGCGCAGTCCTCCCGCGCCGGGGTCGCAGGGTGTGCCGCGGCCGGGATCCCCGAGTCGGTCGCGGCGCGCCCTCCCACGCCGCGGAGCAGCACGCCCTCCCGTCCACGATGGGTGTCGGCCACGGCGGCCAATGGGCGCGGTCCCCGAGAGTCGCCCCCCGCCCGGCGTGCGACCGTTGAGCGATGCCGCGCCCGGGGGGCTCTGTCCGGGGCCGGGGAGGGGTGTGGGGGGAAGGAAGGCCCATCGGGGAAGGAAGCCCCATCGGGGAAGGCGGCCCCATCGGGGCAGAGCGTCCCGTCCCGCCTTCGCCGCCGTCTTCTTCTTCGCCTTAGGGCTCGCCATCGACCCCGGCGACATCGCCTCCGTCGCCGGACCGGTCGCCGCGGCGGCGGCACTGACCGTCCGCATGAACGTCGTCACCGGGCTGTGCGTCGCCCGCGTGTACGACCACGGTGCCCAGCCCGCCGAGGCGATCGCCACCACCCTGATCGTCCGGGGGAGTTCGCGCTGATCCTGGCCGTCATGGCCGCGGGCACCGGACCCGACGGGCGGCTAACCCCCTGCATTGCCGGGTACTTCCTCGTCCTCACCGTGCTCGGCCCCGTCGTCGCGGGACGGGCGCACGTGCTCGTCGGCTGGCCGCGGTCCGCCGGCCGGCTGGTCCCCGGGGCGCGGACGACGGCCGGGCCGCCCGGCGAACGGTCCGGCGGGGACGTGCAGGCGGGTGAACCGGCGCCCGTCCGAGGCGGCCCCGCCCGGCCCGCACCGCGAGGGGAAGCCGACCGGTAGGGCCGGCACCCGGCGCTCCGTACACGCCCCGCGTCCCGGTGGGACAATCTGCCCGCAGAGCCGGTGTCCGATGCCGTGGTCGGGACCGTCCGGGACCGGAAGGAGCCGTCAGAGTGATCGAGTGGGTGCCTCTGGGCAGCGGTCCCAGACCTGTCCCCCGGCCGGTCGCGGCTCCGCTGGTGTGGGCGGGAGCCTTCGGCGGCGCCCTCGCCCTGGTGGCGCTCATCAACGGCACCGTGGGGTACGGCCGTCCGGGACTCGCCCTGGCCCTGCTCTCCCTGCTGGCGGCGCTCCTCGGGCTCTGCGCCCGGTTCACGGCCGCCCCCGGCACGGCCCTCCTGTGCTGGCTGTCCCTCAACGGCTTCGCGATCCCGCCGGCCGGCACCCTCACGTGGGCCGGCCGGCGGGACGCTCTCTGGCTGGCCTGTCTGCTCGCCGCGGCCCTCGTCGGCACGGCACTGGCCCGCCTGGTGCACGCACGGGCCGCCTACCGCCGGCTGGCCACGGGGTCCGGCCCCGAGGCTCCGGACGGGGGCGCCGGGCCGGGGGACTTCTGAGCCGCGCACCGCTGAGCCACCGGCAGCTCCGCCGGTCACCCGGCGGAGCTGCGGTGCCGTCCCCGAAGGGGTCAGGCGGTGTGCAGGGTCAGCCCGTAGCGGTTGAGTATCTCGTTGACGGGCTGGAACCAGGTCTCCCCGCCGCTGGAGCAGTTGCCCCAGCCGCCCGAGGTGACGCCCTGCGCCTGGTCGCCGCTGATGAAGGAGCCGCCGGAGTCGCCGCCCTCGGCGCAGACGCTGGTCTTCGTCATCTGGTGCACCGCGCCCTGGCTGTAGTTGACCGTCTCGTTCTTCGCCAGCACGGTGCCGCAGTGCCAGTGGGTGGTGGAGCCGGAGCGGCAGACCGACGCGCCCACGGGCGCCTCGTTCGAACCGCGCACCAGCTGGTCGGAGACGGTGCCCCAGCCGAGGACCACCGGCACCGTCCACCAGCCGCTGCCCACGCTGACCCAGGCGTAGTCGTTGCCCGGGAAGGACGAGCCCTGGAACGTCCCGATGTGCGAGCCGTCCCAGCCGCGGACCGCCCCTCCCACACCGCCGCAGTGCCCGGCGGTGACGAAGCCGCCGTGCACCGAGAAGCCGATGGAGCAGCGGACGTTCCCGGTGTAGTACGGGTCTCCGCCGACCGTGCCGGCCGCGAAGGTGGCCGGTGCCGAGGTCACCGTGCGCACCGTGACCGGGCCGGCCTCGCGGGCCCGGTCCACGAAGGCGCGGACATCGTTGTCGGTCCGCTCGCCCCGGACCACGTTCACGACCACGGAGTTGACGGCCGGGTCGACGTGCCAGCTGCCGACGCCCGCGGGAGCGTCGAGGCGGTCGATGCGGTCCTTGGCCGCGTCGAGCTGCCGCGCGCTGTGCTCGACGGTGCGCACGTGCGCACCGGTGGCGGACACCGCCCGCACCGTCGTGGGCGACGCGTCCGAGGTGAGGGCCACGGTCAGCCGCCCGCGTCCGGCGTCGAACCAGGAGCCGCCGAACGCGTTCCCGGCGGCCCGGCGTGCTTCGGGAGCGAGGTCGGTGGCCCGGCGTTCGGCCGCGAGCCGGTCCTCGGCCTCGGCCCGGGTGAGGCCGAAGTCCCGCTGCATGGCGTCCAGGAGACCGGCGGAGGCGGCCGGTTCCCGGTCGGGGGCGGTGGTGGAGGCGGCCGCGGAGGCCGGCAGCGTGCCGGTCGCGGTGAGGCCGCCGAGCACGAGGAGGGTGGACAGGCCGAGGTGCCTGAGTCTGCTGCGTCTCACGGAGTTGCCCTTCGTCGTTCCAGCAAGGTGGGGGTGGAACTGATGGGTGGAACAACCGCGTGTCTGAGAGCGCTCTCATCGGGGTCGCTACGAGCTTAGCCAGGAAGGGGGGATCAGGTCCATGCCAATGCAGGGCTTTTCCCCGGACATTCGCGCGGCTGACCGGCACGTCGGTTGGTCCGTCGCGGACGGGGCACTCAGTGCGGCGTCCTTGCAGTGACGGTTCATCGGCGCGGGAGGCACGCGTGGCGGTTCGGCATCGGTTGATCCAGGCGAGTCCCCGGGCGGTGTGGGACGTCCTCGCGGACGGCAGCCTGTACGTGGAGTGGGTGGTGGGTCCGTCGGACGTCACCCCGAGACGCGGAGAGTGGCCCCAGGTCGGCGCGACGATCGCCTACGAGGTCCGGCTCGGGCCGCTACGGCTGAACAACGAGTCGGTCGTCAGGCGCTGCGTGGCGGGCTCCGAACTGGAGATCGAGGCCAAGGCGGGCCGGCTCGGCACCGCCCGCATCGCCATCGAGCTGCGCCCCTGGGGCGAGCAGTGCCTGGTCATCGTCGACGAACACCCGCTGCGCGGCCCCGGCGGCCTCGTGCACAACGTGGGCGTCGAGGCGCTGATCCAGGTGCGGCACCGCGCGATGCTCGCCAGGCTGGCGAAGCTCTGCGAGAGCGGCGACGGGTGCCGTCCGGACCCGGCCGACTCCGCCGGGACCGTGGACCTCGGTACGGGAACCGGCCGTGCCTGACGCGGTCGTCGTCGGGGCGGGCCCCAACGGGCTGGTGGCGGCCAACCTGCTGGCGGACGCCGGGTGGAGCGTCGAGGTCCTGGAGGAGCAGCCCGAGCCGGGCGGCGCCGTGCGCCACGACAGCGAGGTCGCCCCCGGTTTCGTCCACGACCTGTTCAGCTCCTTCTACCCGCTCGCCGCCGCCTCCCCGGTCCTGGCCGGACTGCGGCTGCGGGACCACGGACTGCGCTGGGCCCACGCCCCGCACGTGCTCGCCCACCCCCTGACCGACGGCAACTGCGCCGTCCTGGACCGCGACCTCGCCGTCACCGCCGCCTCCCTCGACGCCTTCGCGCCCGGCGACGGCGCCGCCTGGGACCGCCTGCACGCGGTGTGGGACCGCTACCGCGCCGACATCCTCGACGCCCTCTTCACGCCTTTCCCCCCGGTCCGGGCCGGCGCCCGGCTGGCCCTGCGGCTGCGTGGCGGCGGGGGCCTCCGCCTGGCCCGGACCCTGGTGGCGCCGGTGCGCCGGATGGGCGAGGAGGAGTTCCGCGGCGAGGGCGGCCGGCTGCTCCTGGCCGGCAACGCGCTGCACGCCGATCTCGCCCCCGAGGCGGCCGGGAGCGGCGGCTTCGGCTGGCTGATGTCGATGCTCGGCCAGACCTACGGCTTCCCGGTGCCGGTGGGCGGCTCCGGAGCCCTCACCGCGGCCCTGGTCCACCGGCTGCGCTCCCGCGGCGGCATCCTGCGCTGCGGGCAGCGCGTCGAACGGGTCGTGGTCCGCGACCGGCGCGCCGTGGGCGTCCGCACGTCCGGCGGCGAGACGGTCGCCGCCCGCCGTGCCGTCCTCGCCGACGTGTCGGTGCCCGCGCTCTACGGCGATCTCGTGGCCCCCGAGCACCTGCCGGACCAGGTCCTCGCCGATCTGCGCCGCTTCCAGTGGGACTTCGCCACCTTCAAGGTCGACTGGGCGCTGGACGGCCCCGTGCCCTGGCGGTGCCCGGAAGCGGCCGGCGCCGGAACCGTGCACCTGGCCGACGGTCTCGACGAGCTGACCCGGTTCGCCGCCCAGATCGCCATGCGGCAGGTCCCCGACCGCCCCTTCTCGCTGTTCGGCCAGATGACGACCACGGACCCGGTCCGCTCACCGAACGGCGCGGAGTCCGCCTGGGCCTACACCCACGTCCCCCACGACATCCGGGCCGACGCGGGCGAGGAGGGCATCACCGGCCGCTGGGACGCCAGGGAGCGGGAGCTCATGGCCGACCGGGTGGAGCGCCAGGTGGAACGCTTCGCGCCCGGCTTCCGCGCGCTGATCCGGGCCCGCCGCGTCCTGGCCCCGCCGACGCTCCAGGCCCTGGACGCCAACCTGGAGGGTGGTGCCATCAACGGCGGCACCACCGCCATGCACCAGCAGCTCGTCTTCCGCCCCGTGCCCGGCACGGGCCGGCCGGAGACCCCGGTGGCCGGCCTCTTCCTCGCCTCCGCGGGCGCCCACCCGGGCGGAGGAGTGCACGGGGCGCCGGGCGCCAACGCCGCCCGCGCCGCCCTGCGCAGGCACCGGTTCGCCGACCTCACACGGGTCCAGCGCGCCCTGACCCGCCGCGACCGCGCCGGCGACAAGAAGTGAACCGCGCCCCCGCCCACCCCGAGAAAGGGCCGGCCCGTGACCGACAGCCCCCTCAGCAACCGCACCGTCGTGGTGACCGGCGCCGCCCGCGGACTGGGCGCCGCCCTGGCCCGCGCCTGCGCGCTCCGGGGCGCCCGGCTCGCCCTGCTCGGCCACGAGAAACCGCTCCTGGACGCCCTGGCGGCGGCACTGCCCACCCCGGCACTCGCCGTCGAGACCGACGTCACCGACCCGGCCGCGCTGGACGCGGCGGCCCGCGAGGTGCGCGGTCGCCTCGGGCCTCCGTCGGTCGTCGTCGCGAACGCCGGCATCGCGCTGGGCGGACCGTTCGCCACCTCGGACCCGGACGAATGGCGCCGCGTCGTGGACGTGAACCTGACCGGGAGCGCCCACACGGCCCGCGCCTTCCTCCCGGACCTGCGCCGCACCGCCGGGTACCACCTCCAGATCGCCTCGCTGGCCTCACTCGGCGCCGCGCCCATGATGAGCGCCTACTGCGCCGCCAAGGCGGGGGTGGAGGCGTTCGCCCACTCGCTGCGCGCCGAGGTCGCCCACCACGGCGTCGCCGTGGGCATCGCCTACCTCAACTGGATCGACACCGACATGATCCGCGACGCCGACCGGTACGCGGTCCTGCGCGAACTGCGCGCCCACATGCCGGCACCGGCGCGCCGCACCTTCCCGGCGGCCACGGTCGCCGCCCGGCTGGTCCGCGCCGTGGAACGCCGCAGCACGGCCGTGTACGTGCCCCGCTGGCTGCGTCTGGCCCAGGCGGGACGCGGCGCCCTGCCGCCCGTCGTCCTGCGGGTCGCCCGGCGGGACCTGCCCCGGCTGGAGGCCGAGGGGGCGATGAACCCGACCGGCCCGCTCGGCGCGGGCGGCGCGGCGGACCACGAGGCGTAGTGTCACGGGGCGCGGCGGACGCCACCGCCGAGAGGCGGGCAGGCCGGTGACGGTCTGCCCGGGCGGGCGGGTGTCCCGACGGCCCGGCGGTGGTGCGGCACCGGTGCTTGCCGTCCAGCCGCTCGTGCACCTGCCACGTGGGCGTGACCGGTGACGCCCACGTGGCGGAGCCGCGCGATGTCGCCGTGCGGCGACGCGCACCGCGGGCGTCAGCGCGGCGGGCCTCCGAACCGCCGTGCCAGGGCGCGCAGCGGCGCGGACCGCCCCCGGTCGGGCACCGTCCACAGCGTCTCGCCGCGCACCCCCCACCGTTCCAGCAGGGCGTTGGCCGCGAGGAAGCCGGAGGTGGCGGCCCGTTCCATCAGCGCGACGGGCAGGCCGGTGCGGACCAGGTCCCCGGCGACCACGACGGACGGGTCGGGCGTGCGCACCGTCGGACGGTCGCGGTAGCCGCCGACGGTGAACAGCGGGCAGTCCTGCCGCCACTCGTGCCGGGCGGCCACGACTCGCGCCTGACGGGTCTCCGGATAAACCCGGTGCAACTGCTCGACGACCCGTTTCTCCTCGACCTCCCGGACGGCCGCCGCCGGCACGGCGTAGGCGTGGAGTTCGACGACGGAACCTCCGGTGCGCGCCGCCCAGCGGGCCGCCTCGCCCTCCCACCGGGAGAGCACGCTGACGTTGTCCAGCGAGCCGTACCCGCTGGTGCCGAGGAACCCGGGCCGGCCGGACGCGACCGGACGGTCCAGCCACAGCCGGGAGACCAGGAACGGCGGCGCGTTGCGCAGCCGCGCCACCCTCTCCCGCCAGGCGGCGTCGGCCAGCTCCGGCGAGCGCTCCACCAGCCCCCGCAGCCCACCGGTGTCCAGGGCCAGCACCACGGCGTCGTACGGCCGGGCACCGGCGTCGCCGGCCACCAGGTGACCGCCGGACGGAGCGGGCCGGACCGACCGCACGGGCGTGCTCGTGCGCACCTCGGCCCCGAGCCGGGCGAGGTGTCCCGCGAGGGGGTCCCACAGAGCCTGCGGGAACGGCTCGCGCGGGACGTCGAACAGCAGTCCCTCGCTGGAGCCGAGGAAGTAGATGTGGAACATCAGCGCCATCTCCGCGGCCGACAGCTCCCGCGGGTCGGCGAAGAAGCTGCGGGAGAACACCTCGAAGGCCAGGTGCCGGGCGGCGGCGGGAAAGCGCACACTGTCGAGGAAGTCGTGGGCGCTGACGTCGTCCAGGCGCTCGTGGACACCGCGGGTGCTGACGTCCAGGAGGGGCAGGGCCGCGGCCGGCCGCAGGGCCAGCAGGTCGCGCAGGCCGAAGCTGGGGCTCAGGGCGACGAAGCCGAGCGCGCTCAGCGGGGGAGTGCGCGGCACCCGGCGGAACCCGTCGCGCAGCCCGCTGCTGTGCTGCAGCGGGTAGTCCGGCAGGCCCGTCAGCATGTCCAGCGCCGGATCGCAGCGGCGCAGCAGCCCCCGCAGGTTGTAGTACTGGCGGAAGAACGCGTGGAAGCCGCGGCTCATCGTGGCGGGCGTGCCGTCGGGCAGCGTGACCGGCCGGCCGGACACCCGTCCGCCGAGCACCGGTTCGCGTTCGTGGAGCACCACCCGCACCCCGCGCTCGGCCAGGACGGTGGCCGCCGCCAGCCCCGCGATGCCCCCGCCGACCACCGCCACGGACGGCGCGTCACCGGCCACCCGGTCCCGCCCCGCCCGGGGCGGGATCGCCCGTGCCCGCCGGTCCCGGCCCGGCGGGCGCATCCCGTCGCGTCGCCTCACCGCGCACCGTCCGTCTCTGCGTCGGCCCGGCGGCCGACGAACGTGTGGGCGATGCCCGTCTGCCAGCCTGGCAGCGGCAGCACTCGTACGTCCGCGAAACCGGCCCGGCCCAGCCGCGCGCCGAAGGCCGGCGCCGTGTCGAACTCGGTGACGCTGCGCCACAGGTGCCGGTACAGGGCCCGGTCGCCCGTGACCGTGCCGAGCGGCAGGATGACGCCCCGGCACACCGCGTCCCACACCAGCCGGTCCGCGCGCCGTCCGCCGAGCGCGTACTCGTGCACCGCCAGCCTCCCCCCGGGCGCCAGCAGCTCACGCACCGAACGCAGGACGGCGTCCGGATCGGTCAGGTTGCGGAAGAGGTAGGCGGCGAGGACCGCGTGGAACGGGCCGTGCACCCCGGCCCGGTGCAGTTCCTGCGCCGGGGCGTGCACGAACCGCACCCGCGCCGGCCACCGCTTGGCCCGGGTGCGTTCCAGCATGCCCGCCGAGGCGTCCACCCCGACGATCTCGGCGGCGGGGAAGGACGCGGCCAGCGCCGCCGTGGACGCGCCCGTGCCGCAGCCGAGGTCCAGCACCCGCCGGCCGGCGCCGCCGTCGGGGATGCCGAGCCGGCGGGCGGAGCGGCGCAACTGGGCGTGGTAGCCCGGGTTGAGCGCGACCAGACGGTCGTAGCGGCCGGCGCCGTGGTCGAAGGCGTCGGTGAGCGCGGCGTCGCGCAGCAAGGGCATCGGTCACTCCCGGGACGTGTCTGTGGGGGGACTTTCTCGGCGGTCGGGCAGCGGCCGGCGCGGCAGCCACGGCAGTTCGGCCGCCGTCCGCAGCATCGGCAGCACGGGAGTGCGCACCCCGACCGAGAGGTCCTCGTACAGCCGGGACCGTCCGTCGAGGAAGCGCAGCAGCCGCCCGGCGGGTACGCGGTCGAACAGCCGGAAGAACAGGTCGGGGCCGTCCACCCGGCCGGTGTCCAGTGCCCGCAGCAGCACCGCGTCCATCAGCCTGGCCCGTGCCGGGTGCGGGGACGGCGGCACCGGGCGGCGGCCCGCGCGCACGGCCCGGGCGACGGCTTCGGACTGCCGTTGCACGGCGGCGAACGTGTAGCCGGTGGACGCGCGGGTCGCCCCGCCCGCGCCCCCGATCCGGAAGACCGAACCGGAGCCCGCCACCCGCCGCTCGAACACCGCGTCGGTCATCGGGATCACCCCCTGTTCCGTCGACAGCACCTGGACGTCACCGGTGTGCAGGACCCGGCGCGTGTACTCCTCCAGGGCCCGGTCGTACGCGTCGGACGCCAGCGGCGCCGGCCCGAACTCGGTGTACTCGACCAGCGCGGTGTGCCGCCCCGTCGGCAGGACGTACCCGAAGGACAGCCCGTGCTCCGGCTGCTGGGTACGGAAGTCCATGAGGTCGACCACCGCCGGGTCGAAGACCGGCCGTCGGGCGCGGACGAACCAGCCGCGGAAGTGCTGGAGGAGCAGGGAGCGGGCGGGCGGCAGCCGCTCGGGCGGGCGGGAGTCGAAGACCCAGCGGGCGCGCACTTCGTCGCGTGCGCCGGTGGCGTCCGTGGCCGGGACGCGGGCCGTCCCGTCGGCCGACGTGGTCACCGTGCCGACCGTGGCCTCGAGCCGCCGTAGCCCCGGCCGGTCCTTCAGGTCCCGGTCCACCAGCGCCTCGAAGTCGTCCGAGCGGACCATCTTGTAGCGCGCCGGCGCGATGTGCCGCCGGACGACCGCCCCGTCCCGGCCGCGCACCCGCAGCCACTCCCAGGACGCCGTCGCCGCCGCGTCGTAGCGTCCGGGACCCGTCTCCCAGAAGCACCAGGTGCGGGGCGGCGGGCGCAGCGGTCCGGGCGGCGGATCGATCAGCAGCACGGAAGGGGCCGCGCCGCGCGGCGCGTCCGTCAGGAGCCGGTGCGCCAGACAGAGACCCGCGGCGCCGGCGCCGACGACGACGATGTCCGCGTCCTCCACGTCCGCCTCCTTCCCGTCCGCCCGGCGCGCCTCCCACCCGGCCCGCCGGAGTATTCCGTCCTCCTGCCGCCCGCGGATGCGCGGCGCGCTGAATCGCCTCGGCGCGGGTACCCACCGGACGCCGGACACCCGCCGCACGGGTGACTGCCGGGCGTGATGAGGCCCGGACGGCGTCGCGCCACGAGCGGCGGGGGAAGGGATGACGCCGAGTCACTTCCCCGGGGCCGTCGCCGGGACACACGGTGCATCCGCCGCGCACCGTCCGGCGGAAACCCCCACGGCACCACGCACCCGGCACGGCCCGTGCCGCAGCCGACGACGAGAGGACCCGGATGCGCCCCACCACCTTCGACGGCGGCACGGACCAGCCGCGTGACCGGCCGCGCGCGGACGGGGGCCCGCGATGACGCGGACGGTGACCGGACGCACCGACCACGTCGTGGTCGTCGGCGCGGGGCTGGCCGGCCTCTCCGCCGCCCTGCACCTGCTCGGCTCCGGACGGCGGGTGACCGTCGTCGAACGCGACCCGCTGCCCGGCGGCCGCGCGGGACGGCGCGAACTCGGCGGCTACCGCCTCGACACCGGCCCCACCGTGCTCACCATGCCCCATCTGGCCGACGAGGCGTTCGCGGCCGTCGGCGACCGGCTGGCCGACCACGTCGAACTGCTGCCCCTGCACCCCGCCTACCGGGCGGGCTTCGCCGACGGCGACACCCTGGACGTGCACACCGACGCCGCCGCCATGGAGGCCGAGGTCGAACGCTTCGCCGGGGCCCGGGAGGCCGCCGGCTACCGCAGGCTGCGCACCTGGCTGACGCGGTTGCACGCCGTACAGATGCGCCGGTTCATCGACGCCAACTTCGACTCGCCGCTCGGCCTGCTCACCCCGGACCTGGCCCGGCTCGCCGCCCTAGGCGGCTTCGGACGGCTGGACGCGCGCATCGGACGGTTCCTGACGGACGAACGGCTGAAGCGGGTCTTCTCCTTCCAGGCCCTGTACGCCGGTGTCGCCCCGGCCCGCGCCCTGGCCGCCTACGCCGTGATCGCCTACATGGACACCGTGGCCGGCGTCTACTTCCCGCGCGGCGGCATGCACGCCCTGCCCCGCGCCATGGCCGCCGCGGCGGTGCGGGCGGGGGCCGACCTGCGCCTCGGACAGGACGTCACCCGGCTGGAACGGTCCGGCTCCCGGATCACCGCGGTCGTCACCGCCGGCGAACGCATCCCGTGCGACGCCGTCGTCCTCACCCCCGACCTGCCCGTCGTCCACCGGCTGCTCGGCCGCCGCCCGCGCCGTCCGGTCGCGCTGCGGCACGCCCCCTCCGCGGTCGTCCTGCACGCGGGCACCAGCCGCACCTGGCCGCACCTCGCCCACCACACGCTCTCCTTCGGCGCCGCCTGGCGCCGCACCTTCGACGAACTCACCAGGACCGGCACCCTGATGACCGACCCTTCCCTGCTGATCACCCGGCCCACCGCGAGCGACCCGGACCTCGCCCCCGAGGGCCGGCACCTCCACTACGTCCTCGCCCCCTGCCCCAACACCGACATCGGCCCGGACGCCCGCGCCTGGACCGACCTCGCCCCCCGCTACCGCGACCGGCTGCTCACCACCCTCGAGGGCCGGGGACTGGCCGGCCTCGCCGCCGCGATCGAGGAGGAGTGCCTGGTGACACCCGCCGACTGGACCGACCGGGGGCACGCCGCCGGCACCCCCTTCTCCGTCGCCCACACCTTCGCCCAGACGGGACCCTTCCGGCCCCGCAACCTCGTCCGCGGCACGGACAACGCGGTCCTCGCGGGCTGCGGCACCACCCCGGGGGTCGGCGTGCCCACCGTGCTCCTCTCCGGGAAGCTGGCCGCCGCCCGCGTCACCGGGGCACCAGGACGCCGTACGGCGGCCGGCGGCGGGCACCGATGACCCGCCGCGAACTGGACGCCGCCGGCATCACCGACCCGGCCCTGCGCGCCGCCTACGGCCACTGCCGGCGCCTCAACGCCCGCCACGGCCGCACCTACTTCCTGGCCACCCGTCTCCTGCCCGTCGACCGCCGGCCCGCCGTGCACGCCCTGTACGGCTTCGCCCGGTGGGCGGACGACATCGTCGACGACATGGGCGTCGGGGCGACCACCGCCGAGCGTGCCGCCACCCTCACCCGGCTGGAGGAGGAGCTGCGGCGGGCACTGACCGGCGGCCCCGGGTCCGCCACCGAACCCGTGGTGCTCGCCCTCGCCGACACGGCCGCCCGGTACGCCATCGACCCGGCGCACTTCACCGACTTCATGGCCTCGATGCGCAGCGACCTCACGGTCACCGACTACGCCACCTACGCGGACCTGCGCGCCTACATGCACGGCTCGGCCGCCGTCATCGGCCTCCAGATGCTGCCCGTCCTCGGCACCGTCACCGCCCGGGCCCACGCCGCCCCGCACGCCGCCGCGCTGGGCGTCGCCTTCCAGCTGACCAACTTCCTGCGCGACGTCGGCGAGGACCTGGACCGGGGACGGATCTACCTCCCGGCGGACCTGCTGGCCGCGCACGGCGTCCAGCGGGACCTGCTGCTGTGGAGCAGACGGACCGGCCGTCCCGACGCCCGCGTCATCGCCGCCCTGCGAGCCGCCGAGGACCTCACCCGCGGCGTGTACCGCGAGGCCGCCCCCGGACTGGCCATGCTGGACCCGGTGGCCCGGCCCTGTATCCGCACCGCGTTCGTGCTCTACCGCGACATCCTCGACGCCGTCGCCCGGAGCGGGTACGCGGTACTGCACCGGCGCGCGGTGGTGTCCCGCCGCCGGCGCGCGGCCGTCGCCGCCGACGGGCTCGCCCGCGTGGCCGCCGCCCGGCTCGTGGCCGCCGCGCACCGGACGCCACCGGTGCCGGCCCGGCACGACGCCTGCTCCGCGAAGGAGGCCGGATGAGGCAGGACCCGCCCAGCCCCCGCAAGGGCCGCTTCCCCCTGCGGCTGCGCCGCCGCGCCGTCCCCTGGCAGCACCAGCGCCCCACCTGGCGCGAGGCCCGCCCCGCGATCGTCGCCGACGCCCTCGAACGGGCCCTGGCCCGCCCCTGCGGCAACTGGTACGTCCTCGGCGCGAGCACCGCCGTACGAGCGGACCGCCCGCTGTCCGGCACGGTCGCCGGCGTCGAGGTCGTCGTCTGGCGGGACGCCGGCGGCCGTCTGGTGGGCGGTCCCGGCGCCTGCCCCCACCTCGGCGCCCCGCTGGCGGACAGCCCGGTGCGGTGCGGCACGCTCGTGTGCCACTGGCACGGACTCGCCCTGGACGGTTCCCCGTTCGCCGGCTGGGAGCCGCTGCCGGTCCACGACGACGGCGTACTGGTGTGGGTACGGCTGGACACCGCCGGCGAGGAGACGCCCACCTCCGCCCCCGCCGTCCCCGCCAGGCCGGCGCGGGCGACGGCCCTGACGTCCGTGTGGCGCGGGATCGGCGTCTGCGACCCCGAGGACGTCGTCGCCAACCGGCTCGATCCCTGGCACGGCGCCTGGTTCCACCCGTACTCCTTCGTGGACCTCACCGTCGTCGAAGTGCCCGGCGAGGACGACGACCGCTTCGTCGTGGACGTGTCCTTCCGGCTCACCGGCCGCCTCGTCGTGCCCGTGCGCGCCGAGTTCACCGCGCCCGGGCCCCGCACCGTCGTCATGCGCATCATCGACGGCGAGGGCACCGGGTCCGTCGTGGAGAGCCACGCCACGCCGCTGGGCCCGGACGAGCGGGGCAGGCCGCGCACCGCGGTCACCGAGGCGGTGCTGGCCACCTCGGACCGGCCGGGATTCCCGGCGGCCCGCCGCCTGGCACCTGCCCTGCGCCCCCTGATGCGCGCCGCCGCCGGCCGCCTGTGGCGCGACGACCTCGCCTACGCCGAACGCCGCAGGCACCTGCGCGAGCGCGGCCAGTTCCCCGGCTGAACGGAGCAGCACCGGCATGCAGACCTTCCTCCCCCACCCCGGCTTCCGGGAGTCGGCGCTCGCCCTGGACCGCCGCCGGCTCGGCAAGCAGCGGGTCGAGGCGCTCCAGGTGCTGCGCGGCCTGACCGTGCCGGGCTACGGATGGCGCCGGCACCCGGCCGTGCGCATGTGGACGGGGTACGAGGAGGCCCTCGTCCGGTACGGCCTGGAGATCTGCCGGGTCTGGCGGGAGCAGGGGCACCAGGACGGTGTCGCCGCCTCCCTCGTGGCCGGGCTCGCCGCGTGCCGCCCGGGTGGACCGGTGCGGGACCAGGAGGAGCTGGCGGGGGCCGGCGAGCTGCCGCCCTGGCTCGGTGACGAGGCCTTCCACCGCAGCCACCGGTCGGCGCTGGTGCGCAAGGACCGGGAGGCGTACGCCGGGCTGTTTCCCGGCGTCCCCGACGACCTGCCCTATGTCTGGCCGGCCTCGGACCGGGAGGGCGGGGGGACGGGGAAGGACGCCTGAAGGGACGTCAGGCCTTCTGCTCGCCGGCGAGTTCCTTCAGGTCGACCGTCTGGTCGGCCGGCGGCTGCTCGGCCTGAACCGGCTCGTTGTACTCGCTGAAGGTGACGCTGCCGGGGTTCTTGCCGCCCTCGGTGATGCTCTTCAGGATGTACGGCTCGCCCTCCGTGGCGACGTACAGGGCGAGGGTCTCGCCGCCGGACGTCTTCTTGGTCAGCTTCAGGGCCTCCTCGCCGCCGACCTCCGTCGTGCCGTCGCGCTTCATGCCCTGGCGTTCGGACTTGTCCTCGTCCATGGCCGCGATGAAGCCCTGCTTGTCGCAGACCCCGGCGGTCGCGGCGTCGCTCGCCGGCATCCTGACCCACTTGCCGTCGAGCTTCTGAGGCATCTGCTGCGAGGCGCCGGGCTGCTGTTGCAGCGCGTTCTGCCAGTACTGCTGGTCACCGCGCAGGTAGAGCGTCGCGTCGGTGTGGCGCACGTCCGCCTGGGCCTCGCCGGTGCCGATGGTGCCCTCGCAGTTCTTCTCCTGGTCGACCGAGACGTCGATGGTGACGGTGCCGCCGTCCTCCGGGCGGACATCGCCCTTCATGTGCAGGGACTTGGCCTGCTGGGTCGCCTCGACCGCCTTCGTCGCGATGTCGTCGGCGCTCTGCCCCTCGAAGGGTTCGCTGCCGCCACCGGAATCGCCGCAGCCGGCCAGTAAGGCGACGGAGACGCTGGCGGTCGCCACAGCGGTTGCCACTTTGATGGTGCGCACTGGCGGTTTCCTCCCATGTCGGTTCATGACCGTCTCATGACTGTCAAATCCCTTGCCGTCCCGATGTGTTGGCATCGGGACGTTCCGGCTACCCCATTTCCTGTGACATGCACGCGGTGGAGAACCCGTGGCGCCCGTGTGAGCGCCGGCCGATCCGATTGGCCCCCGATGCGGACCGTCCGGTGGACCCCATGACGGGCCGCCGTGCTTCCTAACGTCGTGGCCATGAACGCCACCACCACGCGCGGGGCCCTGCTCGCCGCGCTCGCCTGTGTCCTCGTCGGAGGGTCCTTCACCGCCAACAGCCTGCTCGGCGACTATCCGTACGCGGGCGGCCAGTTCCTGCGCTACGCGCTCGCCTTCCTGCTGCTCGTCCCGCTCGCCGGCCCCGGCGCGACGGCCCGGCTGCGCACGCTCGGGGCCGGCCGGTGGCTGCGGCTGGCGCTGCTCGCGGCCGTCGGCATGGTCGGCTTCAACCTCGCCGTGCTCGCCGCCGAACGCACCGCGGAACCGGCGGTCCCCGGCGTCTTCGTCGGCTGTGCGCCGGTGGTCGTGGCCGTGGTCGTCCCCCTCCTGGACGGGCGCCGGCCGCAGCGCGTCGTGCTGTACGGCGCGTTGTTCGTGGCCCTGGGCGCCCTCACCGTCCAGGGCTGGGGGCGCACCGACGCGGCGGGCATCGCCTTCTCGGTGTGCGCCCTGGTCGGCGAGGTCGGCTTCGCCGTCCTCGCGGTGCCCGTACTGCGGCCGCTGGGGCCCCGCCTCCTGTCCACCGTGGTGTGCGGGATCGCGGCGGTGGAGTCGGCGCTGGCCGGGTTCCTGATCGACGGCCCGGACTGGCTGCGGTGGCCGGACGCGGTCGAGGCCGGGGCCCTGCTGTGGCAGGCGGCGGTGGTCACCGTCGTCGGCTTCGTGTGCTGGTACATGGGCATGCAGTGGATCGGTGCCGAGCGCGCCACCCTCTTCTCCGGCCTGATCCCCGTCGCCGCCGCCTGCACGGCGCCGCTCGTCGGCACCGGCTCCTACGGCGCCGCGCAGGCAGTGGGCAGCGCGCTGGTGTGCGCCGGGGTCGCGGTCGGGTCGGGCGCCTCGCCGTGGCCGACGCGCCGGGGCCGGGCGCCGGCGGGGCGTCAGCGGGCCTGCGAGCGCTCCTTGGAGAAGCTGTAGAGGTCCTCGGAGGTGGTGATCAGCTCTCGCTGCTCCTGCCGGGAGCCGACCATGGGCTGCGAGCCGCGCAGCGGCACCTGGGCGCTCTCCGGCAGGAACCGCACGGTCACCAGACCGATGGCACCGGCCACCATCAGGTAGTAGGCCGGCATCAGCTCGCTGCCCGTGACGCTCACCAGGGCCTCGGTGAACAGTGGAGTGGTGCCGCCGAAGGCCGCGACGGCGAAGTTGAAGCCGATGCCCATGGCCGCGTAGCGCACGGCGGTCGGGAAGAGCGCCGGCAGGGTCGCGGCGCTCGGCGCGGCGAAGCAGGCCAGCAGGGTGGACAGGAGCAGCACCCCGGCGACCGGCTGCCAGGTTCCGTCCGCCTTGAGGAGCAGGAAGGCCGGCACGGCGAGGACGATCATCGCGACCGCGCCGACCGCGTAGAGCGGGCGGCGGCCGACGTGGTCGCTGAGCCGGCCGAGGAAGGTGATCAGCAGCACGATCCACACCATGCCGATCAGCACCAGCACGTCGGCGAAGCCGCTGGACCGGCCCAGGGTCTCGGTCTGGTACGTGGGCAGGTAGCCGGTGACCATGTAATTGGTGACGTTGTACAGCAGTACCACGCCCATGCAGATGAGCAGCGGACGCCAGTGGTCCTTGACGATCGTCTTGAACTCGCTGCCGACGGACTCCTGCGCGAGGCTCTTCTCGTGCTCGTCGAGCTGCTGCTGGAAGGCCGGTGACTCCTCCAGCTTCAGCCGCATGTACAGGCCGATCAGGCCCAGCGGGCCGGCGATCAGGAAGGGGACGCGCCAGCCCCAGTCGAGCATCTGGCCGTCGGTCAGCGCCAGGTTCAGCACGGTCACCAGCGCGGAGCCGAGGGCGTAGCCGACGAAGGTGCCGAAGTCGAGCCAACTGGAGAGGAAGCCGCGCCGCCGATCGGGTGAGTACTCCGCGACGAAGGTGGTCGCGCCGCCGTACTCGCCGCCCGTGGAGAAGCCCTGGAGCATGCGGGCGAGCAGCAGCAGGCCCGGGGCGGCGATGCCGATGGAGGCGTAGCTGGGGATCAGGCCGATGGAGAAGGTGCCGACGGCCATCAGGATCATCGTGGTGGCGAGCACCTTCTGACGGCCGATCCGGTCCCCGAGCGGACCGAAGACGAGACCGCCCAGGGGCCGTACGACGAAAGCGGCGGCGAACGTGGCGAAGGACGAGATGACCTGGGCGGTCGGGGAGGCGTCCGGGAAGAAGACCTTGCCGATGGTGGCGGCCAGGTAGCTGTAGACACCGAAGTCGAACCACTCCATGCAGTTTCCGAGGGCGGAGGCCCCGACGGCCCGTTTCAGCAGCGGTCCCTCGACGACCTGGACGTCCTCCTCGCCAAAGGCCCGCTTGTTGCGGCGCAGCCGTCGGGTCAGTTCCTCGCGCACCTGCCGGGGCAGCTGCGCGACCGTACTCGGCATCTTCACCCGGCCCAGAGGGCCGGGCCCGCCGTCAGGCCTCGCGTTCACCAGGCGGCCACCCTTCTGTCGCTTCGCCACGTTTCGCCTGACCGAATTCTGTGCCGCGGTGATCGTCCGGCGCACGCGGAGGGACTGCCGCAGACGCGGGAACCTGGGCCCCCGCTCCGGGGCGCGCGGTGGTCCGGTCGGCGCCCGCTGCGGTCGCGGGCGTCCCAGGTCGCGGCAGCCGATGCGGTGGGGACGTGCGCCAAAGCGCCCGTACGACGGTGACCGGCACCGGGCGGCTGTCCGTACGGGCACGGCGCCGGACGCCGGGCTTGGGCCCGCCCGGTGCCGGAATGGGCTCCCGGGCCCTGCCGGTGGGCCCCGCGCGCCGCCTACCGTCACCGCACCGGACGTGGAGACGAGGAGCAGAGGAGGCGCGGGGTGCCGCTGTTCGGCGGGGCGGAGCAGGAGCGCGCGGGCGGTCGCGCCGGGCGGGACGGCGGGCAGAGCGCCGTGGAGTACCTGGGCATGGTCGCGGTGGCCGGCGCCGTCGTGCTGGCCATCGCCGGCACCGCCCTCGGGACGGAGATCGACGACCGGATCATGTGCCAGGTGCAGCGGGTCGTCGGCACGGACGGGTGCGGCGGGCACGGCACCGAGGGCGCCCCCGGCCCCGACGACCCGCTGCCGCCCGGCGGTGACCCCTTCCAGCCCGCCAAGTGCCTGCTCTCCTCGGAGGAGACCAAGGACACCGTCGTGGTGCAGATCCTGTTCATCAAGATCTCCAGCACCGAGCAGGTCAAGGTGATGCAGTGGTCCGACGGGTCCGTGATGCTCGAACGCGTCACCAGCACGGGCGGCGGCGTGACCGCGAGCATCGGCGCGGACATCCCGGGACTGAAGAACTGGGGCGGTGGCGCCTCGCTGGGCGGGAGCTACGTCAGGAGCAGCGGCAGCGGCGGACGGTGGCTGTTCGACGCACACGACTCCGACGATCCGCAGGCGGACCTGGAGGCGAACCTCGCGGACGCCAAGCAGTTCGCCGAGTACCTCAAGGCCGCGCACAAGTGCCGCAGCCGTCCACCGGGAGCCCGGTCCGCGGAACTCGGCATGATCTGCGGCCACGCCGCGGACGACAAGAAGCCGGACGTCGACCCGGAGAAGGCCCCGGACGTCGACATCACGAAGACCACCACGGAGCTCTCCGGCGAGGTGAGCTTCGGCGGCAAGTACGCCAAGGACGACAAGGCGGTGAAGTCCCTGAAGGACGACATCGCCGCCGAGATCCGCAGGAACGACCCGAAGGCGTCCCCGAAGGAGCTGGCGGAGAAGATCGAGAAGGCGCAGCAGACGGTGATCGGCTCGGCGCCCGACACCAAGGACATGGGCAACGGCTCCCTCCAGGGTCTGTCCGGCACCATGAGCAAGGACGTCGTGGTGATGCGGGCGAAGACCGGACCCGACGCCGGCAAGATCACCTTCGTCTACACCTTCGAGATGAGCGGCAGGTCCGGTGCCGGCGACCAGACCGGGGCCACGCGCATGCAGCAGATCGCCGTCACCTACGACGCCGAGGCCTACGACCGGGAGACGGAGGAAGGGCTGCAGCACCGCCCCGAGAAACTGAAGATCACCACGAGCGAGGAGAGCGGCGGCGGCCCCGGCGTCAACGTCGGCGCCGGAGTCAACACCGGCCCCGTCACCATCGACGTCGGCGGCGGTGGCGGCAGTACCGAGACCCGGCTGCACACCGAGATCGCGGAGATCACCCTCACCGACGACACGGACCGCGAGACGGTGGAGGACTGGATCCGCGGCCGCGGCGACAACCCGGCCGGGCAGGGCGTCCCCTCACCGTCCTCCCTCGTCGGCCCGCTGCCCGCGGACGCCGGCCCGATCGACCGCCTGCTGCACGGCAAGGCTCAGATCAGCAGCCTGGACTACGAGGTGAACACCGACTGGTGGAACGCCTCGCTCGGCATCGGTTTCGGCGTCTCGGCAGGCTCCCTCAACGCGGGCTTCAAGCTGTTCGGCATCGACGTCACCCATGAGGAACGCACCCAGACCATCACCGGCGACCCGGCCTACGCGGGGGCGCCCGGCAGTGACGGCAGCCGTCCGTGGAAGTCGTTCACCAACTGCAGCGACACCGAGCCGATCACCACCTGAGCCGGTGTGCGGCGCGGCTCGGCTCAGGGCTGCACGGGCATGCTCCAGCAGTTGGAGCGGGCCGGTTCCCCGGAGAGCCGGTCGGTGAGCCAGGAGATGGCCTCGCCCTGGTCGGCCAGCAGTGGGGCGAAGTGGTTGAGCAGGCCGCTGCCGACACCCGGCAGCACCACCGGGTCGTAGGTGACCTTCGCGCCCTTGCGGCACCAGTCGACGGCCAGCTGCCGGGACTGGTCGTGGGGGACCAGGTCGTCGGCGGTGCCCGTGGCCACCCGTACCGGACCGGCGGGCCTCAGCTCGCCGATGCGCTGTTCGGCGAGGAACGCCTGAAGGGCCGGTTCGGCCCGGATGACGTCGCTGATCGACTGCCCGCCCTTCGTCCAGGCGGTGCTGCTGTCGCCGCCGTACGCGAGGAGCGCGTCGCCGACGCACATCGTCGACAGGTCCTTGAGCGCCTCCTCACCGGCCGGGTCGATGTACCGGTCGGCGATCGGCCGCAGCGCGGGCTCGCTCTGGAGGAAGCCGTTGAGCGACCAGCCCAGGGCGCCCGCCAGGTCGCTGCCGTCGATGGCCTCGGTGACCTCGGCCAGGTCGGCGGGCGGAGCACCGGCGTAGGTGCCCGCCAGGGTGACGTCCGGGGCGT
Organism: Streptomyces sp. M92; assembly: GCF_028473745.1. NCBI lineage: Bacteria > Bacillati > Actinomycetota > Actinomycetes > Kitasatosporales > Streptomycetaceae > Streptomyces > Streptomyces sp. M92. The sequence goes on along the minus strand of NZ_CP101137.1, from coordinate 6,131,714 downwards.
AGGACGGCTGGAGTTCGGCGGCGGCGGCCGTCGCCCCGCCGCCCTGGCTGTACCCGAAGAGCCCGACCCGGGAGCCGGAGGTGACCGACGCCGAGTCGAGGGAGCGGGCGGCGCGTACGGCGTCCAGGACGGCGTGGGCCCCGTCGACGCGGTTGACGTAGGTGTGCAGCCGGTCGGTGGTGCCGAGGCCGACGTAGTCGGTGACGACGACCGCGACGCCGCGCAGCAGCAGCCGGTAGATCGACAGGTCCTCGTAACCCACCGAGACCGTCTCGCCGTTGAACCGCAGCGGGTGCTCGAGCGCCATCGAGGCGGCGCACTGGTCGCCCTGGCCCATGGTGCCGGGCGCGACGGCGACCAGGGGACGCGGCCCGTCGCCGCGCCACTGGGCGGACGGCTCGATGTAGGCACCGGTCACGGCGACCGGTTCGCCGCCTGCGTCGGTGGACTTGTACATCAGCCGGGTCGCCTCGCCGGGGAGGGGACCGCCGAGGCCGGGCAGGCTCAGTGCCAGGGGCAGCGGCTCGCTGCGGATCAGCGCGCCGTCGGCCCCGGGCAGGGTGGCCGGCGGGGTGTAGAAGGCGGGGATCTCGATGCCGCGGGAGACCTCCGTGGCGGTCGCCGGTCCGTCGGCCGCCGCGGCGGGGACGGCCTGGACGCCGAGGGCGAGCGCGACGGTGACCGCCGCGGCGAGCGTACGTGGACGTGGGGGCATGGCGAACCTCCTGGGGAAGGGCCGGAAACCGGTCGGCCGCGGCCTGGTGGGGCCAGGGCCGTGGCCGCGCTGCTCCTGTGGGGTTACGGGACGGTAACCGGACAGGAGTTACCGTGGGTAGCACCATGCTCATTACGGTTCAGTAACTTGACGTGCTGTCCCACAACCGTCACGTCGAGGGGCGGAGCCGCCGTCAGGACACGGGCCAGGAACCCCGGTCGACGAGCCCCAGCACCAGCTGCGCGATGTTCCAGGCGTCGTCCACGCCCCGGTGGTGCCGCCCCTGAAGCGGCAGCCCGGCCAGGTCGAGCGCCCGCGCCATGCCGGGCCGCCTGCGCAGCCCGTGGGCGTCGGCGAAGACCGCCTTGGCGTTGGTGTGGGTGCGTTCGGCCGGCCGGCCGAACGGGTAGGGCACCCCGTCCGTCGCGCACTGGCGGACGAACTGGTGCCGGTCGTAGTCGCCCCAGCTCGCCCACGGCCGGACGGCCGCGCCGTGCTCGCGCACCAGCGTGTCGCAGGCCTCGGCGAAACTCATGCCCGCGTCGGCCTCGGCCGGGGTGATCCCGGTCAGTTCGGTGCAGAACGCGCTGACCCGGGAGCGGGCGGGCCGCACCATGACGCAGTGCCGAGCCACCCGCTCCCGGGCCACGAGGTCGACCACGGCGAGTCCGATCTCGATGACCTCGCTCACCGCGCCAGGGGGCGGCTGCCCCTCCCAGCAGGTCGCCTCGATGTCGATGACGTTCAGCAGGCCCCCGTGGCCCCCGCCCGTGCCGTGCCGGTCCATCCCGGCACCGTACGGGGGCACACGGGCACCGTCACCCGGATTTCCGCCCGGGGTACGGCTACCGGCGGCTGCGCACCAGCAGGTACAGGAAGTACGGCGTGCCGATGACCGCCGTCATGAGGCCCGCGCCGAGCTGGGACGGCGCGATCACCGTGCGGCCGATCAGGTCGGCCGCGCACACGAGCACCGCGCCGAGGAGGATCGCGACGGGCACGACCCGCACGTGCCGCCGGCCCACCAGGGCGCGGGCCGCGTGGGGGGCCACGAGCCCGACGAACCCGATCGTGCCCGCGCACGCCACGGCCGTCGAGCTGAGTACGACGCTCAGCACCAAAAATCCCAGGCGTCCCGGGGCCAGCCGCATGCCGAGCAGCCGCGGGGTGTCCTCGTCCAGGGAGACCAGGTCCAGCTCGGTGCGCCGGGCGACGGCCACACCGATGCCGACGACCAGCGCCAGAGCGACCGGCACGACGTCCGGCATGGTCCGCCCGTAGGTCGAACCCGACAGCCAGGTCAGGGCCTTGGTGGCGTTGAACGGGTCGGTGAGCACGATCAGCAGGCTGATCAGCGCCGCCGTACCGGAGGCCGTGCCGATGCCGACCAGGACCAGCCGGTTCTGCTGGAAGCCGCCCCGGGCGGCGAGCCCGAAGACGACGACCGCGGTGATCGCGGACCCCGCGAACGCGGCACCGGCGACGCCCCACGTAGTGGCGAGGGGCGCGGTGGTCACCAGGATCACGGCGCCCAGCGCGCCGCCGCCGGTGACGCCCAGGACGCTGGGCTCGGCGAGCGGGTTGCGGGTCACGGCCTGCACCAGCGTGCCGGCCAGGGCGAGCGCCGCTCCCGCGCCGAGCGCGGCGAGCACCCGGGGCACCCGCGTGTCCAGGACGAAGGTGACGGACCGTCCGGCCCGCCCCTGCGTCCAGTTGACGACGTCACCGAGGAGCAGCTTGGTGTCGCCGACCAGGACGGCGGCGATCACCAGGCCGACCAGGACGACGACGAGGACGCCCACGGTGACCAGGAACGCCGTCCGGCTCGGGGTGCGCAGCCGGTCGGGTGCGCCGGCCCCGGCCGTGTCCCGCATCCGGATCGCCATGACGACCAGGAACACGGCACCGACCAGGCTGGTGACGACGCCCGTGGGCACGGCCACCGAGAGGTCGTCCGAGACGAGCGTCCGCAGCACCACGTCCGAACCGAGGACCAGGGCCGCGCCGGTCAGCGCGGCCGCGGGCAGAGCGGCGCGGGAGCGTGCGTAGCCGCGGAACCGGCGGACCAGCGGGCGGACCAGGGCGGGGGCGCACAGGCCGACGAAGCCGATCGGCCCGGCGAGCGTGACCGCGGCGGCGGACAGCAGCGCCGCCAGGACGACGACCGTGACCCGGGTCGCCCGGACCGGGACGCCCAGCCCGCGCGCCGCGTCGTCGCCGAGGGCGAGCGCGTCCACCCGGCGGGCCGTCAGCAGCAGGCCGACGAGCCCGATGAGGGCGACGGGCAGCATCTGCAGTACGCCGTCGAAGCCGTTCTGGCCGATGCTGCCCTGGTTCCACTGATAGAGGCCCTCGGTCTGCTCGGGGAAGAGCAGCAGCAGACCCTCGGTCATGGAGTTCAGGCCCAGCATCAGCGCCGTGCCGGCGAGCACGAGCCGGACCGTGCCCGTGCCGAGGCCGGACAGACCGAGCACCACGGCCGCCGCCGCCAGACCGCCGAGGAAGGCGACGCCGGAGGAGGCGATCATGGGCAGCGAGAGGCCGGTGGCGCCGGCGATGCCGAGCGCCAGGTAGGAGCCGGCGTTGACGGCCAGGGTGTCGGGCGAGGCCAGCACGTTGCGGCTGACCGCCTGGAGGACGGCGCCGGCCATGCCGAGGACGGCGCCGACCAGCAGACCGGCGGTCATCCGGGGCAGCCGGGAGGCGACGACGACCGAGGCGTCGCCGGCGTCGGCCTGCCCGGTCAGGGCCCGCCACACCTCGGAGGCTCCGACGGCGGCGGTGCCCTGGGTGATGTCGACGACGGCGAGGACGGCGACCAGCAGGACGAGACCCGCCGTCACCGCGGCCGCACCCGACCGGGGCGTGGGAGCCGTCGACGGACGGGCAGCGGGTTCGGTTGCGGTGACGGCCATGGCCTCGCTACTTCGTGAGCGCGCCGACGACGGCGTCGATGTACGCCTCCATCGACCCGGGACCACCGAACATCCAGATGCCGTCGTTCAGCCGGTGCACGTCGCCGGCCTTGACGAACGGCAGGGACTTCCACACCGAGTTCTCGGTGAGCGCGCTGGTGAACGGCGTGGCGTTCGGGTCCTCGTCGTTGCCGATGTAGGCGAACTGGACGTCCTTCGGCAGGTCGGTCAGGCCCTCCACGTCGGTGGCGCCGAGACCGTAGGCCTCGTCACCCTTCACCTTCCAGGCGTTCTTCAGGCCGATCGCCTCGTGGACCTCACCGATGAGCGAGGTGGCGGTGTACGGGCGGATCGAGACCTGGTTGGAGGTGACGTAGCCGTCGGCGAAGGCGATGTCCTTGCCGGCCATACCGGCGTCCGTGAGGGCCTTCTTGCCCTCGGCGACCTTCGCCTCGAAGTCCTCGCGGATGGACTCGGCCTTGTCGGTGGTGCCGGTGGCCTTGGCGATCAGGTCGACGTTCTCCAGCATCTGGTCGATCTGGCCGGCGCCGTCTGCGGACCTCACCTCCAGCACCGGGGCGACCTCGCGCATCTGCTTCACGGCGGCCGGCGGCAGGTCCGTGGTGGCGACGATGAGGTCGGGGGCGAGGGAGGCGACGGTGTCCATGCTGGGCTCGCCGCGCGTGCCGATGTCCTTGGGGTCGCCCTTCAGCGGGACGGAGGTGTCCCACGTCTTGTAGCCCTTGACGTCGGCGACGCCGACCGGTTCGACACCCAGCGAGAGCAGGCTCTCGACGACGTTCCACTCGGTGGCGACGACCTTGGTGGCCGGGCCGTCGAGCTTCACCTCGGTGCCCTTGCCGTCCGTGAGGGTGATGGCCTCGGAGGCCTTCTTCTCCTCCGGCTTGTCGGCGGCGGGTTCGGTGGTGCCGCAGGCGGCGAGGGTGAGCGCCGCGGCGGTGGTGGCGGCCGCGGTGAGCAGGAGGCGTCTCATGAGGTGGTGCCGAGCCTTTCGGGGGTGCGTAGGTGATGGCGGCCGATCGGGCGGGTGCGCAGCCGGCCGGTGAGGGGGTCGGTGTCGACGTCGATCCGGATGCCGTAGACGGCGGTCAGCCGTTCCGGCGTCAGCACGTCCTCGGGCGGGCCGTCGGCGACGATCCGGCCCGCTTCGAGGAGCGTGATCCGGTCGGCGACGGCCGCCGCCTGGTCGAGGTCGTGCAGGACGACCCCGACGGCGATGCCGTGGTCGTCCGCCAGGTCCCGGATGAGGTCGAGGAGTTCCACCTGGTACCGCAGGTCGAGATAGGTGGTGGGCTCGTCCAGGAGCAGTACGCCGGTCTCCTGGGCGAGGCAGCTCGCGAGCCAGACCCGCTGCAACTGCCCGCCGGACAGGTGGTCGGCGCCGCGGTCGGCGAGTGCGTCGACGCCGGTGAGCGCGAGCGCCCGGTCCACGGCGGCCGGGCCGTCCGGGTCCGGGCGTCCCCAGCGCCCCCGGTACGGGTAGCGGCCGAACTCGACGACGTCGCGCACGGTGAGTCCGCCCGGCGTCGGGCGTCCCTGGGTCAGCAGGGCGACGTACCGCGAGAACTCACGGGACGTCAGTGCGAGGCCGTCGGTGTCGCCGTCGATGCCGAGCGTGGCGCTGCGGGCCCGCTGCAGCCGGGCGACGGTCCGCAGCAACGTCGACTTCCCGCTGCCGTTGGGGCCCACCAGGACGGTCACTTCACCGGGCCTGAGCCTGACCGCCGCGTCGTGCACGACGTCGACACCGTCGTACGCCACGGTGACGTCCGTGGCCGACAGTTCGTGTCCGCGCAGGCGTGGGCTGCCGGCTGCGTCTTCACCAGATCTCACGTGGCGAAGGTTAGCCTAACCTAAAAAGCGCTGGTAGAGATGGGGGTCACACGGTTCCGGGGCGAGTGCGGTCCGCTGCTCCCTGCGCGGGCGGACGACGCTCTCAACTCGCCTGCCACGACTGGGGTTTCCACAGTCCCGCCCGGTTCAGGGACTGCGGGCAGTGCAGGTAGATTTCGTCGATCTCCAGCAGGAGCGCCAGGTCCGGACGGCGTCCGTCCCGCGCCATGGCGTCGAAGAAGGGCGCGTCGGTGAGGATGCGGGCCCGGCCGTTGACCCGCAGCACCTGCTTGCCGCCGGGGACCAGGTACAGCAGGCCGGCGTGCGGATTGTCGAGGATGTTGTGGAAGCTGTCCCCGCGCCGGTTCCCGGGGCGGTCCGGGACGGCGACGGTGGCGGGATCGAGGACGTGCGTGAAGCCCGGGGCGTCGCCGCGCGGCGAGACGTCGCAGTTGCCCTGGGCGTCTGAGGTGGCGAGCAGGCAGAAGGGGGAGCGGGACAGGATGTCCCGGTCGTCGTCGGTGAGCCGGTCGTGCACCTTGTCGATGACGACGGGCCAGGGCTCGCCGAGCAGCTCGCGCAGCTCGGCGTGCGAGCCGAGTTCGGTCCAGCCGGCTTCACCGGTGGTGTCCGGCCGGTCTCCGGCCGCTTCGATCGTGGGTGGCAAGGCCGGCTCCCGGGTACGTGCGGGCCGGAAGGGTGCCCTTCCGGCAAGTAGTTGCACGTAGAACCGTATCTCGCGGCGGGTCGGGCCCGTCCGTCGCCGTCAGAACGCGTACCGGATGCGCAGCCAGGGTGCGTGGGAGGCCACCAGGGCCCGGACCCGCGCCACCGCGTCCGCCTTCACGCCCATCCGGTAACGCACGTTCGGTGCGCCGTTCTCCGAGCGCTTGGCCTCCTGGACGTCCGGCCGCCACAGCACCTCCTCGGCGCGCGGGTGCCAGCCCAGGTTGACCTCGTGCAGCTCCCGGTTGTGCGTCAGCATGATCACCTCGGCGGCGGCCTGTCGTTTGACCCGGTCCGGCAGGACGTCGTCGAGCTGCCGCAACAGCTCGCCCCAGGCCGCCTCCCAGCCCGGCCGCACGACGACGGGCGACAGGTTGAAGTGGACCTCGTACCCGGCGTCCAGGAAGTCGGCCGCCGCCGCGACGCGCTCGGCGACCGGGGAGGTGCGTACGTCCAGCAGCCGGGAGTCCTCCGGCGGCATCAGGGAGAAGCGGATCCGGGTGCGGCCGCGCGGGTCGAGGGCGAGCAGGTCGGGGTTGACGAACTTGGTGGCGAAGGACGCCTTCGCCGTCGGCCACTGCCGGAAGGCGTGTACCAGGTCGGCGGTGTTGTCGCAGATCAGTGCGTCCACCGAGCAGTCGCCGTTCTCGCCGACGTCGTACACCCAGGCCTCGGGGTCGCACTGGTTCGGCTCGCGCTTGGGTCCCTGCCGGGCGATGTGGCGGCCGAGGTGGGCGATGATCCGGTCGATGTTGGTGAAGACGGTGACGGGGTTGGCGTAGCCCTTGCGGCGGGGCACGTAGCAGTAGGCGCAGGCCATCGCGCAGCCGTTGGAGGCGCCGGGGGCGATCCAGTCCGCGGACCGTCCGTTGGGGCGGGTGGTCAGCGTCTTCCTTTCACCCAGGACCAGCGTCTCGCCCTTGACCCGCACCCAGCGCTCCACGTTGCCCTCGTTGCCGTGCAGGCCGGGGATGCGCCAGTGGGAGTCCACCTCGACGACGCGGGCGTCGGGGAAGCGGGCGAGGACCTGCCGGCCGCGAGGGGACGCGGCCGCCGCCGGTTCGGCGTGGATCTCCCGGACCGGAAGCAGCCGGCGGGCGGCGGCGGAGTCCCGCAAGAGCGGACCGGCGGGCGCGGCGGCCGGCGGACCGGGGGTCAGGGCGTCGAGGCCGAACAGGGTGCCGGAGCCGTCGTCCGGGGCGCTGGACGGGTTGTGCATGGGGACTCCGGGGAGCGAGGGTGCGGTGGGGTCCCGGCGGCGGTCGGCCGGTCCCCGTCCCTCCACTGTACGGAGCGTGCGCGAGAGCCGGCCGTGTCACGCCGCCCGTCGGGGGCATACGCGTGACACGGCACCGGACCGGTGCCCCCGATCCGAAGGGATGTACACCGTGCTCGCCATCATCGCGGCGGTTCTGTTCCTCATCGCCTGGCTGATCAACGCGGCGGAGATCTCGACCAACGACATCTTCACCGCCACCAACGTCATGCTCGTCGGCCTCGCCCTGCTGGCCCTGCACGTCGCCGGGATCGGCAGCGGCCGGCCGGCGCGACGGCGCAGCCGCTGAGCCGCCGCCCCCGCGCCCCCGGCCTGCGGCCTTCGCGTCAGGGGATGCGCGCCACGCCCGCGTAGATGCCGCTCTCCTCGGGCGCGGGCGGTTCCTGACCCTCGCCGTACCACTCGGTGGTCGTGACCAGACCGGGCGGCAGCAGCTCCAGCCCGTCGAAGAAGCGCGCCACCTCTGCCCGGGTGCGGAAGCCGAGCTCGATGCCGCCCTTGGCGTACTGGGCGATCACGTGCTCCGCCGTCTCGGGGAAGAGGTCGATCGCGGCGTGCGAGAGGACCAGGTGACTGCCCGGTGGCAGCGTTTCGACGAGTCCGCGCACGATGCCGTGGGCGTCCTGCCGGTCCGTGATGAAGTGCATCAGGGCGATCAGCGACAGGGCGATCGGCCGGTCGAAGTCCAGGACCTCGCGGGCGTGCCGCACGATCTCGTCCGGCTCGCGCACATCCGCCTGGATGTAGTCGGTGGCCCCCTCGGGGCTGCTGACCAGGAGTGCCTGAGCGTGCCGCAGCACGATCGGGTCGTTGTCGGCGTAGACGACCTTGGCCGCGGGCACCGTCCGCTGGACGATCTGGTGCAGGTTGGGCTCGGTCGGAATGCCCGTGCCGATGTCCAGGAACTGGTCGACGCCCCGGGCGGCGAGGTGCGCCACCGCGCGGTGCATGAACGCACGGTTCTGCCGCGCCGCGTCCCGCGCCTCGGGCGGCAGCGTCTCGCCCACCGCCTCGTCGACGGGGTAGTTGTCCTTTCCGCCCAGCAGCCAGTCGTAGACCCGCGCCGGGTGGGCCCGGCCGGTGTCGATCCGGGGGTACTGGGAATGGTCCGTCGTCATGGCAGGCTCCGTGGTCCGAGAGGTGACGCTCCGCCGCGATCGTGGATCATCGTACTGCCCCGCGGTCCGTGCCATGTGCCAGGTGTGCGACGGGAGTTGGCGAGCACCGTGTGTCGGTCAGCCGACGGCCCGGCGCGCGGTGCACGGCGGACGGTAGGCCCATTCCCGGTCGGCGTCGGTGATCTCGCGGATCACCCGTGCCGGGGACCCGGCGACCACCACCATGGGCGGCACGTGCGCCGTGACGACGCTGCCCGCACCGACCACCGAGCCCCGCCCGACGGTGACCCCGGGCATGATCTGCGCGCCCGACCCGATCCACACGTCGTCCTCGATGCGCACCGGCGCCGAGAACTGGGCGCCGTCCCGGCGCAGGCCCGGGTGGACGGGGTGCCCGGTGGTGCTGACGGTCACGTGCGGCGCGAACATCACCCGGTCGCCGACGAAGACCTCGACGTCGTCGACGAGGGTCAGCCCGAAGTTGGCGTACACGTCGTCGCCCAGGTGCACACGGCTGCCGTAGGCCACGTGCAGCGGCGGCTCGATCCAGACGCCTGTGCCCACCGAGCCGAGCAGCTCCTTCAGAAGCGCCCGGCGGCCCTCCTCGTCGCGGGCGCCGGTCCGGTTGTAGGCGTCGGCCAGCTCCTTGCCCCGCGTTCGCTCCTCGGCCAGCCCCTCCAGTCCGGGCGCGCCGTCGGCGTAGAGCTCGTGCGCCGCCATCCTGCGGCGTACGTCGAGTTCCCGTGGGTCGGTGGTCATGCCGCCTCCTTCGGTCGGTACGGGCCGGGGGCCGGCCCGGTCCGCACGGCGGCGGCCGCGCGGACCGGGCGTGAGCGGTGGGCAGAGACTCAGTCGCCGGACACGTCGGTCACCGTCCAGCGCTGGTTCGCCCCTGAGTTGGGCGGTCAGGTGGTGAGGAGGCGTCTGCTGCGGGTACGGCGTGCCATCGTGTGCTCCCAACTGGTAGGTGTGGTCGCTGCGGTGGCCCCTGCCGCCCGGTTCCGGGCAGGAGGGGACGGCCCGGAGCGGGTGTGTGCCGATCGCTCCGGGGAGAAGGGCGGGTGGTACCGGACGCGCGCTCAGTCGGTGGGCGTGCGCACGACGGCGACGCCCCGGCCCGCGAGGACGACGGCGCCCTCGTCGCCCGTGCCGCCCGCCAGGACCTCTCCGGCGAGCCCGGGGACGGTGACCGGCTCGTCGGTCCGGTTGACCAGGAACAGGAACCGGCCGCCCGGGCCGCGGCGCACGGTGGCCTCCACCCGGCCGCGCACCTCGGCGGGCAGCTCGCTCGTCACGCCGGCCGGCTCCAGCAGCCGCGGCAGCAGCGCCGCCAGCCCCTCGGGGCCGAGCCGGGTGGAGACGTAGGCGGCCGATCCGCCGCCCGCCGGGCGCCGGGTGACGGCCGGGCGGCCCGCGTGGGTGCCGGTGCGGTAGTGGGCCAGGACCTCGGTCTCCGGCGCGGTCACCGTGATCTGGTCGGTCCACAGGCTGCCGGTTCCCGCGCCGTCCAGCTCCACCGTCCCCCCGGCGGGCAGCGGACCGAACTCCTCGACGCGGATGCCGAGCAGGTCCCGCAGGGCGCCCGGGTAACCGCCCAGCCACACGTGGTCGTTCTCGTCCACGATGCCGGAGAAGTACGTGGTGACCAGGTGCCCGCCCTGCTCGGCGTACCGGGTGAGGTCCTTGGCCAGCTCGGCCGGGACCAGGTGCAGCACCGGGGCGATCACCACCCGGTGGCGGCTCAGGTCGGCGCCGGTGGGGACCACGTCGGCGCGGATGCCGAGGGAGAGCAGTGCCGAGTACCAGTCCAGCGCCTCCCGGTGGTAGTCGAGCAGCGAGGTGGGGTGCGAGTCCTGCTCGCTCGCCCACCAGGACTCCCAGTCGAAGAGGATGCCGACCTCGGCGGGCTCCCGCTCGCTCCCGGCGACCGGCGCCAGCGCCTTCAGCGTCTCGCCGAGCGCACAGACCGCCCGGAACAGGTCGCTGTCGGCGCCGGCGTGCGGGACCATCGCCGAGTGGTACTTCTCGGCGCCCGCCGCCGACTGGCGCCACTGGAAGAAGCAGACCGCGTCGGCGCCGTGCGCCACGTGAGTCAGCGAGTCCCGGGCAAGCTCGCCGGGCCGCTTGGCCAGGTTGACCGGCTGCCAGTTCACCGCGCTGGTGGAGTGCTCCATCAGGAACCAGGGCCGGCCGCCCGCGATGCCGCTGGTGAGGTTGGCCGAGAAGGACAGCTCGTCACGGTCCCGGGGGCCCGGCACGACGTAGTGGTCGTTGGCGACGAAGTCCACCTCCGCCGCCCAGTCCGCGTAGTTCATGCCCCTGGTGCCCGGCATCACCATGAAGTTGGTGGTCACGGGGACGTCGGGCGTCAGCTCCCGCAGCACCTCGCGCTCCGCCCGCAGGTGGTCCTTGAGGGCGTCGGACGAGAAGCGTTTGAAGTCCAGCTGCTGGGTCGGGTTCGGGTGGGAGGCGGCCAGCCGCGGCGGCAGGATCTGCTCCCAGTCGCTGTAGCGCTGGGACCAGAACGCCGTGCCCCAGGCGTCGTTGAGGGCGTCCAGGGTGGCGTACCGCCCGCGCAGCCAGTCACGGAAGGCGCGGGCCGCGTCGTCGGAGTAGTCGTAGGCGTTGTGGCAGCCCAGTTCGTTGTTGACGTGCCAGGCGACCAGGGCCGGGTGGCCGGCGTAGCGCGCCGCCAGCTCGCGGACCAGGCGCAGGGCGTGCTGGCGGAAGACCGGTGAGGTCGGGCGCCAGTGCTGGCGCGCGCCCGGCCACAGGGTCTCCCCCCGGTCGGTGACGGGGAGGATCTCCGGGTGCGCGGCGGTCAGCCACGGCGGCGGGGACGCGGTGGCGGTGGCCAGGTCGACGCCGACGCCGTTCTCGTGCAGCAGGTCCATGACGTCGTCGAGCCAGCCGAAGTCCCAGGCGTCCGGGCCCGGCTGGATGCGGGCCCAGGAGAAGATGCCCACGGACACCACGTTGACGCCGGCCTCGCGCATCAGCGCTACGTCCTCCTCCCACACCTCCCGGGGCCACTGCTCGGGGTTGTAGTCGGCGCCGTAGGCGAGACGGGGGACGGGCGCGCCGTCCGTTTCGCGGTGGAGACGGGACAGGAGGGTGGAGATCATGCGGTCCAGGTCCTTCCGGTTGTGGCGTCGGCAGTTCTCGACTGCTCCTCGGCCGGCTCTCGGCTACTTCTCGACGGTGAAGCCCTGCTCGGTGCCGTACTCGACCGACGCCTCCTGCCAGGACTCCAGGCCCTCGGCCAGCGTGGTGTCCGAGACGTAGGCCTGGCCGACGGTGTCGTTGAAGATCGAGTTGGCGTACACCTGGTAGGGCAGGTACGACCAGTCGTCGGCGACGTTCGCGGCCGACTCGGCGAAGACCTTGTTGGCCTGCTGGCCGCCGAAGTAGGAGAACGCGGTCTCCTGGAACTCCTTGGACTCCAGGTCCGCGGTGGTCGCCGGGAAGGCGCCGTTCGCCAGGCGGGTCCTCACGCCCTCCCCGGCGTTGGCGTACTCGACGAAGGCGTAGGCCAGCGCCTCGTCGCCGCCCAGTTCCGGAAGGGCCAGGGCGCTGCCGCCGTTCTCCGCGCTCGCCGCGGCGCCCGCCGTCCACTGCGGCAGCGGGGCGACGCGCCAGTCGCCGGCGGCGTCCTTCACGCCCGAGGCCAGGTTGGCGGGCATCCAGGCGCCCATGGCCAGGGTCGCGATGGTGCCGTCGCCGAGGCCCTTGTACCAGTCGTCGGTCCAGCTGGTGACCGGGGCGAGCAGCTTCTCGTCGATGAGCTGCTGCCAGGTGTCGGTGAACGTCTTCGCGCCCTGGTCCGAGAAGTCGATCCGCACCTCGGTGCCGTTCACCGTGTACGGGCGCGAACCGGCCTGCCAGAGCATGCTGGTGGCGAACCCGGCGTCGCCGGTGTCGGCGGTGATGTACGCCTTCGGGTCCGCCTTGCGCAGCTCGCGGGCGGCGTCCAGGTACTCGGCCCAGGTGGTGGGCACCTCGATGCCGTGCTCGTCGAAGACCTTCTTGTTGTAGAACAGCGCCATCGGGCCCGAGTCCATCGGCAGGGCGTAGACGCCGTCACCGCCGGCCTTCACACCGTTCCACGGGCCGGGGGAGAACGTGTCGGAGAGCTTGTCGGCGCCGAAGCCCTTGAGGTCGGTGAGCTGCTTCGTCAGCGCGTACTGGCCCATCGCGTAGTACTCGATCTGCGCGACGTCCGGGACGCCCTTCTTCGCCGATATCGCGTTCTGCAACGCGGTGTACTGGTCGGCGTTGGTGCCCGCGTTGACGAGGTCGACCTCTACGCCGGGGTGCTTCTTCTCGAAGTCCGCGGCCACCTGTTCCAGCGTGGGCTCCCACGCCCAGACCGTGATGGTGCCGCCCTTCTCCAGGGCAGCCCGGATGTCCTCCTGGGAGACGGCCTTCCGGCTGGAGTCCCCGTCGTCGGAGCCGCAGGCGCTCACCCCCAGGGCGAGGGCGCAGACGAGGCCGATGCCGCGCAGCAGGCGGCGCGAGTGCTTGTGCATGGGCGAGCTTCCACTTCTTCGTGGGCCGGGACCGGCACCTTGAGGGTTGGCGGGGCGGGGGAGGGCAGGGGAGCGGCTACTCCTTGACGCTTCCGGCGGCGAGTCCGGACCGCCAGTACCGCTGGAGCAGCAGGAACGCGGCGATCAGCGGCAGGATGGTGACGAGCGACCCGGTGACGACCAGGTTGAAGACGGCCTCGCCGCCCGCGGTCGCGGCCTGGGCGTTCCAGCTGTTCAGGCCGAGGGTCAGCGGATACCAGTCGGGGTCCTTGAGCATGACCAGCGGCAGGAAGTAGTTGTTCCAGGTGGCGACCATGGTGAAGAGCAGGACGGTGACGATGCCCGGCGCCAGCAGCGGCAGGGCGACCCGGAAGAAGGTGCGCACCTCGCCGGCGCCGTCGATGCGGGCGGCCTCCATCAGCTCGGTCGGGATGGCCTCGCTCGCGAACACCCACATCAGATACAGGCCGAACGGCGAGATCAGGGACGGGACGATCACCGCCCAAGGGGTGTTGGTGAGCCCCATCTTGCTGAACATCAGGAAGGTCGGCACCGCCAGCGCCGTACCCGGCACCGCCACCGCGCCGATGACCACGGCGAACACGGCCCGCCGGCCCGGGAAGTCGAACTTGGCCAGCGCGTAACCGCCGAGCACGGCGAGGAAGGTGGCCCCGCCCGCCCCCAGACCCACGTACAGCAGGGTGTTGAGCAGCCAGCGGGTGAAGACGCCGTCGTCGTAGGTGAACGTCTGGCCGATGTTCTCCCACAGCGCGAAGTCGCCGTCGAACCAGAGGCCGAAGGAACGGGACAGCCCCTCCTGCGTCTTGGTGGCGCTGACCGCCAGCCAGATCAGCGGCACCAGGCTGTAGAGCAGCACCAGTGAGGTGAGCAGGGTCAGCCAGACGCTGCGCCGCGGCTTGTCGGCGGAGTGCCGGCGCCGGGGCGTGCGCAGCCGGGGCGGGGGCGAGCCCGGCGTGCCGGCGGCCTTGGCGGCGCCGCGGTCGGAGACGGTGACGACGGGACTGGTCATCGCTGCTCACACTCCCTTGCGCATGCCGCGCAGCTGGACGACGTAGGCGATGACCATGGTGATCAGCCCCATGACGATGGCGACCGTCGCGGAGTAGTTGTGCTGCTGTCCGTTGAAGGACAGCGAGTACGTGTAGAAGTTCGGCGTGTAGTCGGTCGTGATGGCGTTGGGCGCGAGCGGCTGCAGGATGCTGGGCTCGTTGAAGAGCTGGAAGCTGCCGATGATCGAGAAGATCGTCGCGATCACCAGGGCACCGCGGATGGCGGGCAGCTTGATCGCGGTGATCACGCGGATCTGCCCCGCGCCGTCGATCTGCGCGGCCTCGTACAGGGAGTGCGGGATCACGCGCAGCGCCGAGTAGAAGATCAGCATGTTGTAGCCGACGAACTCCCAGGTCACGATGTTGCCGATGGAGGCCAGCACCAGGTCGGGGGAGAGCGGGTCGGGCAGCGAGACGCCGAAGGCGCCGTTGATGTCCCCGACCAGACCGAAGCGGGTGCCGTACATGAAGCCCCACATCAGGGTGGCCACCACGGCCGGCACGGCGTACGGCAGGAAGATCGAGATGCGGAAGAAGTCCCGGCCGTACAGGCGTCCGCTGTCCAGTGCCAGGGCCACCAGCAGCGCGATGCCGAGCATGACCGGCACCTGGACGGCCAGGAAGAGCGAGACCCGGCCGAGCGCGGCCCAGAACCGGTCGTCCCGCAGCGCCTGCGCGTAGTTGTCCAGGCCGACGAAGGTGGTGCCGCCGATCAGCTGGTCACGGAAGAGGCTGAGGTAGACGGAGTACGCGATCGGCGCGAGGAACACCAGGGCGAACACGGCCACGAAGGGCCCCAGGAAGCCCCACCCCGTCCAGGAGCGGCGGCTCCGCCTCGCCCGGGGTGGGGCCGGCCGCGGTGCGGCGGCGGCCGATGGTTGCGGCGTCGTCATGTCGTTCCTCGCTCGTCCAGGTCCGGGAGCCTCGGGCAGCCTGTGTGGCGTCAGTATGTTTGCGTAAACATCGCGCAGCGCGTAGAGCGGTCCGGTGGCCGACCGGGGTTGGTATGTTTACGTAAACATTCGGTGGCGGCATGTCTACACTGCCCCGAGGAGGACGGTCAAGGGTCCTTTCGGGAACCGGACTCGGACGGCTGCGGAGAGGTGGCGGACGGCAAGTGGACACGGCTGAGGGGCTCGCGGACCCGCGGCAGGCGGGCGCGCGGCGCCGGCGCGGCGGCCGGGCGCCCACCGCGTCCATGGCGGACGTGGCGCGGCTGGCGGGGGTCTCCTCGCAGACCGTCTCCCGCGTCTCCAACGGCTACGCCGGGGTGACCGAGGAGACCCGGCGGCAGGTGCTGGCGGCCATGAAGGAGCTGGGCTACCGGCCCAACAGCGCGGCCCGCGCGCTCAAGCGCGGCGAGTTCCGCACCATCGGCGTCATCACCTTCTCGCTGGCCACCACCGGCAACGTGCGCACCCTGGAGGCCATCGCCACCTCCGCGGCGAGCGAGGGGTACGCGGTGACCCTGCTGCCGGTCGCCGTCCCCACCCAGGACGAGGTGCGGGGCGCCTTCTCCCGGCTGGAGGAGCTCGCGGTCGACGCGGTCATCGTCATCATGGAGGTGCACCTGCTGGACGCGGCGACGCTCCAGCTGCCGCCCCACGTCCAGGTCGTCGTGGTCGACTCCGACGCCGGCGACCACTACACGGTCGTCGACACCGACCAGGCCGGCGGCACCCGCGCCGCCGTGCGCCACCTGCTGGACCTCGGGCACGACACCGTGTGGCACCTCGGCGGACCCGAGGGCTCCTTCGCCGCCCAGCGCCGCACGGACGCCTGGCGGCACACGCTCGCCGAGGCCGGCCGCACCCCGCCGCCCCTGGTGCGGGGTGACTGGTCGGCTCGGTCCGGCTACCGGGCCGGCCTCGAACTCGCCGCCCGCGAGGAGTGCACGGCCGTCTTCGCGGCCAACGACCAGATGGCCCTCGGCCTGCTGCGCGCCCTGCACGAGCGAGGGCGGCGCGTCCCCGAGGACGTCAGCGTCATCGGCTTCGACGACATCGCCGAGGCCGGTTCCTTCCTGCCGCCGCTGACCACCGTCCACCAGGACTTCGCCGAGGTGGGGCGGCTGTGCGTCGAGGCCGTGCTGCGCAAGATGCGCCAGGACGGCCCGGAGCGGGGCACGACGCTGGTGCCCACCCGGCTGGTGACCCGGGCGAGCACCGCACCGCCGCCGCGGTAGCGGCCCGGGCGCGGGCCGGCCCTCGGCAGTCCGCGCCGCAGACACGCGCAGGTCCGCCGGCAGCCGGGACACGTGCGTCCGCGAGATGGCGACGGCGTCCGCCGCCTGCCGCTGGGTCGGACAGTCGCCGAAGTACAGCTTCGGAATGGCCCGCTCCCCGGCCGGCAGCTCGGCGACCAGCGACCTGCGCGCCGGCAGCTGCGTGACCAGTTCGAGCCCCGGGTCGTCACCGCCGATGGTCTGCGCGAGGGCGAGCCCCTGCCGGTGCCGCGCGCCTCGTCCACGGACGGCGGGTTGCCCGCCCGGTCCGCCCGGTCCGCCCGGTCCGCCCGGTCCGCCCGGTCCGCCCGCAGGGCGAGCGGCACCTCCCGCTCGTCGATGCCGGCGGGCTGCCGGAGGCCGCGGACCGCCCCTGCGTCGGTGCGCCCGGCCCGGCGCGTCTCCTCCTGCGCGAGCCGCACCCGGCGGTACTTGCCCCGCGGCCGCCGCGGCACGCGCACCTGCCGGGTGGAAGGTGGGTTCGTCGCCGAACGGGTGAGTACCGCCCGGTTTACGAGCGGCCGGGGAAGGCAACTCCACAAGCCGACCGTCGTCCCCCCACGTCCCGGGAGAGCCTCATGACCCAAGTCGCCGACTATGTGCTCCAGCGCCTGTCCGAGTGGGGCGTGCAGCGTGTGTACGGCTATCCGGGTGACGGCATCAACGGTCTGCTCGGCGCCTTCGACCGGGCCGACGGCGACCCGGAGTTCATCCAGGCCCGGCACGAGGAGATGTCCGCGTTCATGGCCTGCGCCCACGCGAAGTTCACCGGCGAGGTGGGCTGCTGCGTCGCCACCTCCGGCCCGGGTGCCGTACACCTGCTCAACGGCCTCTACGACGCCAAGCTCGACCACCAGCCCGTGGTCGCCGTGGTCGGCCAGCAGAAGCGGCTCTCGCTGGGCACCCACTATCAGCAGGAGATCGCCCTCGACCAGCTGTTCGCGGACGTGTCCGAGTTCTGCCAGATGGTCGTGCACCCGGGCCAGGCCCGGCACGTGATCGACCGCGCCTTCAAGACCGCGCTGACCACCCGGGGCGTCGCCACGATCATCATCCCCAACGACGTGCAGGAGGAGGACGCCATGCCCTCCCCGCCCAGGGAGCACGGGTCCGTCTTCTCCAGCGTCGGCTGGAGCCGCCCCCGGGTCCTGCCCGACCACGACGAGCTGCGCAAGGCCGCCGACGTCCTCAACGCGGGCGACAAGGTCGCCATGCTGGTCGGCCAGGGCGCCGCCAACGCCGAGGCCGAGGTCATGGAGGTGGCCGAACTGCTCGGCGCCGGCGTCGCCAAGGCACTGCTCGGCCGCGAGGTCCTGCCCGACGACCTGCCCTACGTCACCGGACCCATCGGCCTGCTGGGCAGCAAGGCCAGCGACAAGATGATCCAGGGCTGCGACACCCTGCTGATGGTCGGCAGCAGCTTCCCGTACTCGGAGTGGCTGCCCGAGGAGGGGCAGGCCCGGGGCGTCGAGATCGACATCGACGGACGCATGATCGGCATCCGCTACCCCATGGACGCCCACCTCGTCGGCGACTCCAAGGAGACCCTGCGCGCCCTGATCCCACTGCTCCAGCGCAAGAAGGACCGAGGCTGGCGGGAGAAGATCGAGAAGGACGTGCGGGAGTGGCACGACCTCGCCGACCGCTGGGCCGGCGAGCACTTCGGCAAGACCATCAACCCGCAGGCCGTCGCCGCCGAACTCTCCTCCCGGCTGCCCGACGACGCCATCCTCACGGCCGACTCCGGCTCGGGCACCAACTGGTGGGCCCGGCACCTCAAGCTCCGCGACGGCATGCGCGCCTCGCTGTCCGGCACCCTGGCGACGATGGGCCCGGGCACTCCGTACGCCATCGCGGCGCGGTTCGCCTACCCCGACCGGCCGGTGATCGCCTTCGTCGGTGACGGCGCGTTCCAGATGAACGGCATGAACGAGATGATCACCGTCAAGCGGTACCTGGACCGCCTGTCCGGCCCGGCCCCGCTGATCTTCTGCGTCTTCAACAATCAGGACCTCAACCAGGTCACCTGGGAGCAGCGCGCCATGGCCGGCGACCCCAAGTACCCCGGCTCGCAGGACATCCCCGACGTCCCCTACGCCGCCTACGCCGAACTCCTCGGCCTCAAGGGCATCGTCTGCTCCGACCCCAAGAAGGTCGGCGACGCGTGGGACGAGGCACTGTCCGCCGGCCGGCCCGTGGTCCTGGAGTTCAAGGTCGACGCGGAGATCGCGCCGATCCCGCCGCACATCATGAAGGAGCAGGGCAAGAAGGCCGTCAAGGCCGCGCTGCACGACCCGGAGGCCACCGGGATCGCCGCCAAGGGCGTACGCCAGAAGCTCACCGAGTACGCCGAGCACCTGCCGGGAAGGGGCAAGAAGTGAGCGGCGGCCCACAGGACCGCGGCGGCGGGCCGCGCCGCCGGGCGGGCGACACCGGCGTCGTGGTCGTCACCGGGGCGAGCGGCGGTGTCGGCCGGGCCACCGCACGGGCCTTCGGCGCCCGTGGCCGTGCGGTAGCCCTGCTCGCGCGCGGCGAGCACGGTCTCGAGCGGGCGGCCGAGGAGGTCCGGGAGGCGGGCGGGCGCGCGCTGCCGCTGGTGGTGGACGTCTCCGACGCCGAAGCGGTGGACGCGGCGGCCGACCGGATCGAGGCGGAGCTGGGCCCGATCGACGTGTGGGTGAACGCCGCCTTCTCGACCGTCTTCGCGCCCGTGGCGGAGATCAAGCCCGAGGAACTGCGGCGGGCCACCGAGGTCACCTACTTCGGCTTCGTCCACGGCACCCAGGCCGCCCTGCGCCGCATGACCCCGCGCGACCGCGGCACCATCGTCCAGGTCGGCTCCGCCCTGGCCCGGCGCAGCGTCCCGCTCCAGGCGGTGTACTGCGGGGCCAAGCACGCCATCGAGGGATTCACCGAGTCCCTGCGCTGCGAGCTGCTGCACGACCGCAGCGGGGTGCGGGTGACCATGGTGCAGATGCCCGGGCTGAACACGCCCCAGTTCAGCTGGGTCCTCACCCGGCTGCCCCGGCACCCGCGCCCGGTGGCCCCCGTCTACCAGCCCGAGGTCGCGGCCGAGGCGGTCCTGTACGCCGCGGACCATGCCGAGCGGCGCGAGTACTGGGTCGGCGGCTCGACCGTCGCCACCCTGCTGGGCCAGAAGCTCGCCCCGGGACTCCTGGACCGCTACCTGGCCCGCACCGGCTACGACGGGCAGCAGACCGACGAGCCCGTCGACCCGTCCCGGCCGGTCAACCTGTGGAAGCCGCCGGACGACACCGCCCCCGCCGACTACGGCGCCCACGGTGCCTTCGACGACGAGGCCCACCCGCGCAGCGTCCAGTTCTGGCTCTCCCGCCACCGCCGCCCGCTCGCCCTGGCCGCCGCGGTGACCGGAACGGCCGCCGCCGCGCTCGCCGACGGGATGCGCCGACGCTCCCGCCACGGTGCGGTGGAGGCGTCACTGCGCCGGACCGCGCGCGCCGCCCGAAGGGCGTGGACGTAGGCCCGTCCGGGAGTACGCCGGGTCGTCGCGGGCACCAGGCCGCCCGGCTTCCGTGACCCGGTCCCGCCAGGGTGGAACGCGGCGGACTCGGCCGTGTTCGGGCCGGGCCGGTGCGCCTGGCCCGGTCTTTGGGCGCCGGTCGGTGCTGTGCCTGGGGGGAGGGGTGATTGTCAGGTGTGCGGGGGCGGCTGGCCGTGTGCGGGGATGGCCCCGCCTGAGGGCGGGGTGCTGCGGGGTCGGACGTGTTCGCGTCGGGCCGGGCGCTTGGCCGGGCGTCCGGGCATGTGTTCGGGTGCCCGAGTGTGCGGGCGCGGTAGGCGGCGCGTGCGGGCGCCGGGCCGGGCGCCGGGCCGGGCGACGGTGCCGGTCCGGCAGGACGACGGTCCGGTTCGTGCCGTCTCCGCCGGGCGGCGGCCCGGCGTGCCGTCCCGGTCCGGTCAGTCCGGTTTGCCCGCCGGTGCCGGCCGGGCAGGCCCGCCCCGCTCCCGTCGGTCCGCGACTCAGGCGGCCGGTGCGGCCGTCCGATGGTCGAGTATCTCCTTCGTCACCGCGTCGACCAGGTAGGTCTGCGCGTGGTCCCGGCGCACGGTGGTCACCTCCACGGACCACACCGTGCGATCCCGCCGGTCCTTCTCCAGGCGGATGCCGGACACCTTGCCGAAGTCCGGGCTCTTCACCTGCTCGACCGCCACCTCGGGCAGCACCTCGGCCGAGTCGGCCAGCGCGGCGACCCGTTCCTTGTCTGCGGCCGTCTGCCCGCCCGGCACGGAGGAGCCCAGCAGCCGCCCGTGCACGGCCCCGACGCGGACCACGTGAACGGTTCCGTCCCGGCCGGCCACCCGGGTGTACCAGACGGGTTCCGGCTCGGTGGCCCCGCGCAGGGCCAGCGAGAGCAGCCGGCTGCCGGAGACCTCGTCGAGCGCCTCGCGCACGGCACGGTCGTAGGGCGCCTCGACCTGTGGCAGCACCTCCGGGCGCGGCGAGGGCGGTGGGCCCTCGCAGCCGGCGCCGGTGACCAGCAGGACGCACGCCGCCACGGACGCGGAGACCCACGGGACGCGGGCGCGACGCCGGGTGCCGGTGCACATCAGGAGGCGGACCATGGAACGTATGCCTTTCCGGTAGGTAGCGGGGGCGAGTAGGTAGCGGGGGCGAGGGACCGGAGGACCGCTCACTCCCGGTCGATCGTGCGCGTCCACCAGTGGTGCTCGCAGAACCAGTGACCGACCATCGCGCCGCCGAACACGACGAACCCCACGCCGATCAGCCAGGACTCCACCACCAGCACGATGCCGACGGTGCCGTAGCTGATCGCGTTGTCCAGGATGAGCGGGGTGAAGACCAGGTACGAGAAACCCCGCAGCCCGATGAGGCCGACCATGGTCGCGACGGCCCCCGGCAGCAGGTCCCGCCAGCGGACCTGGCTGCCGAGCAGGAAGTGCTGGCCCCACCAGAAGAACAGCATGCCCGTCGCCGTGGACAGCGCGATCCGCAACGACCCGTGCAGCGCGGTCCGCGTCTGGACCTCCTGGTAGAGGTAGGCGGTCAGCATGACCACCCAGGTCAGCTGGCGCCACACACGGTGCCAGGGGCCGGAGGGCAGCTCCCAGATGCGCTCGTAGCCGTTCTGCACACTCGCCGCGAAGGACACGCCGAACACGGCGAGCGCGATGCCGCCCCAGACACTGGTGGTGCCGATGACCTTGGTCGGCGGACTGATGATGTCGGTCAGCACCTTGGCGGAGCGGCCGGACAGTCCCATGCCGTCGGCCAGCCAGGACGCGAAGCCGCCGCGTCCGAGCGGATCGAAGGCGGCCACCACGATGAGCAGCGGCGCCAGGGTGACCAGCGCGAGGGTGGCGAACCCCATGGCACGGTGCATCAGCTCCAGGTCCCGGCCGCGCCGGACCAGGGCGGAGGCGGCCAGCCGGTCCCACACACGGTGGAACGGCTGCCAGAACCGGTTCACGGGGTGCTCCTCGGGCGGTCCTTCCGATGGCTCGTGGACGCGCAACTGAGTGACCCGGGACGGCCTGGGCAAACGTGCCGCCACCCGGACGCCCGCCGCACAGCCGCGGACGGCCCACGCATGGGTCGGGCGGTGCGGGGAACCGGCCCCGGGAAGGCGAGCCGAGAGGATGACCAGCATGCGCGCACTGACCGTCCGCCCGGGCCGGGACGGCTCACTCGCCGTGGAGGAGGTCCCCGACCCGGAACCGGCCGCCGGTGAACTGCTGGTCCGCGGTCTGGCCCTCGGCGTCTGCGGCACGGACCGGGAGATCGCCTCGGGCGCCTACGGCCAGGCCCCGCCGCACCACGACCGGCTGGTCCTCGGCCACGAGTCGCTCGGCCGGGTGGCCGAAGCACCGCGGGACAGCGGCTTCGGCCCCGGCGACCTGGTGGCGGGCGTGGTGCGACGCCCCGACCCGGAGCCGTGCGGCGCCTGCGCGCACGGCGAGTTCGACATGTGCCGCAACGGCCGCTACCGCGAGCGCGGCATCAAGGAAATCGACGGCTACGGCGCCGAGCTGTGGCGCCTGGAGCCGGACTACGCCGTGCGGATCGACCCGGGCCTGGGGCTCGCCGGCGTGCTCATGGAGCCGACCAGCGTCGTGGCCAAGGCCTGGGAGCAGATCGAGCGGGTCGGTGCCCGGGCCTGGTTCGAACCCCGCACCGTACTGGTGACCGGGGCCGGCCCCATCGGGCTGCTCGCCGCCCTGCTCGGGCGGCAGCGCGGCCTCGACGTGCACGTCCTGGACCGGGTCACGGACGGTCCGAAGCCGGACCTGGTGCGCGCCCTCGGCGCCGCCTACCACAGCGACGCGGCGGACGACGTGCTCGCCGCCGTACGACCCGACGTGGTGGTCGAGGCCACCGGAGCCGGCCGGCTGGTGTTCGACGCGATCCGCGGGACGGCCGCGTACGGCGTCGTCTGCCTCACCGGCGTCTCGCCCACCGGCCGGTCCCTGACCGTGGACGCGGGCACCGTCAACCGTGACATCGTGCTGGAGAACGATGTCGTGGTGGGCTCCGTCAACGCCAACCGGCGCCACTTCCGGCAGGCCGCCGACGCACTGGCCCGGGCCGACCGGGACTGGCTGGACCGGCTCCTCACCCGCCGGGTGCCGTTGGCCCGGGCGACCCGGGCCTTCGAACGGGGCCCCGGCGACATCAAGACGGTGATCACGCTATGACGCCGGTCACCGGGCCCGGTGACCGGCCACCGGCCTCTCGTGCGGCCGGCCCGACGGCACTGGACTCGTGCACGGTCGACGGGGTCGACGTGCACGCCTTCGAGGTTCCCACCGACGGCCCGGACGGCAGGGAGCAGGACGGCACCCTGGAGTGGGACTCCACGACCCTGGTCCTCGTCCGCGTGCACGCCGGCGGCCGCACCGGCCTCGGTTACACCTACGGGGACCTTTCCGTCGCCTCCTTCGCGCAGTCGGTGCTGGCGCCGGTCGTCGAGGGCCGGCCGGTCTCCTCGCCGCCGGCGCTGTGGGAGCGGATGGGGGCGCGCATGCGCAACGCCGGCCGGCCGGGCGTCGGGGCCATGGCCCTGTCCGCCGTCGACGTGGCGCTGTGGGACCTCAAGGCGAGGCTGCTGGGGCTGCCCCTGGTCCACCTCCTGCCGGCCCACCACGACCGCGTCCCGGTCTACGGCAGCGGCGGCTTCACCAACTACCCCCTGGACCGGCTCACCGACCAGCTCTCCGGATGGGTCGAGCAGGGCATCCCCCGGGTGAAGCTGAAGACCTCGCGCGACCCGGAGGCCGACGCGGACCGCCTGACCGCGGTGCGCCGGGCGGTCGGCGACCGACCGGAACTGTTCACCGACGCCAACGGCGCGCTCGGCCGCAAGGAGGCGCTGTACTGGGCGCACCGGTTCCACGACGAGTGGGACGTGCGCTGGTTCGAGGAGCCCGTCACCTCCGCGGACCTGGAGGGGCTGCGCATGCTCCGGGACCGGGGGCCCGCCCGGCTGGAGATCACCGCGGGGGAGTACGCCTTCACCGCCCAGGACTTCGCCAACCTCACCCACGGGCCGGCCGTGGACTGCCTCCAGGCCGACGTCACCCGCTGCGGCGGCATCACGGGCGTGCTGGAGGTCGCAGGCCTGTCGGCCGCCCGGCACCTCGACCTGTCCGCGCACTGCGCCCCGGCCGTGTCCGCCCACGCCTTCTGTGCCGTGCGCCGACTGCGGCACCTGGAGTACTTCCACGACCACGTCCGCGTCGAGCGGCTGCTTTTCGACGGCACCCTGTCGCCCGACGGCGGCGCCCTGCGCCCCGACCCGGGGCGGCCGGGGCTGGGGCTGGACGTCAGGTGGCCGGACGCGGAGCCCTACCGCACGTACGGGACCCGCCCGGCCACGGCCTGATCACGGGGCCGGATGACCGGCCCGGATCACGGGTCCATGCGCTGTTGCTGCTCGCGCATGCGCTCGTTGTGCCAGGCGATGGCGGCCCGTATCTGCGAGTCCTGGAGGCCGGTCCGGCAGCCGAGCTGGTCCATGGACAGCGCCGTCGGGCCCGTGGTCAGGGCCCGGGTGAGTTTCGCCGCCCACAGCTCCTCGTCCACGAAGGGCCGGTGCGCGTAACCTTCCTTGATCACGTCGAAGTGGTCGTCGCAGCACGTCGTGATGAGCCGCAGCCCGTCGAACCACTCCTTGGTGGCGTGCGCCGCGGAGGAGTCCGGCACGTAACCGCTCACGGCCTCGTCCTTGGGAAATATCCTGGCGCACAGGTCGCACAGCTCCATGGGGACCGGCTTCGCGGCCCGGCGGCCTTTCCTGCCCTTGCGCTTCCACATGGCGACTCCCGGGGGTCGGCGTCCGGAATGCCGGAGTTACCCGAAGGGCGGGGTGCAAACGCCCCACCGGTGAAGGTACGGGGCGCGGCCGGAAGGCGCTAGACCAGTCTGACCGGCAGCTCGTACAGGTCGTTCTGCGTGACCACCGGTTTGTTGCGCAGTTCGGACGCGGGTACGGCCAGGTCCAGCCGCGGGAAGCGGGCGTAGAGCGCGGGCAGCGCCACACCGGCCTCCAGCCGGGACAGGGCCGCTCCGGGGCACACGTGCGGGCCGTGGGTCACGCGGCACGCAACAGGCGATCACTATCAGGGAGTTCATGATCGCAGCGAGAAGGGTCTTGTTCGGTCGCCGGGTACCTCCATGCGGTCCGGGACGGCCGGGTCACAGCCGCTCGCCGGCCACGTCGTCCTCGCCCGGCGCCCGTCCGGCGGGCCGTCGGCCGCGGGCCCTGAGCAGCCGGAGCCGGTCCAGGCGGGAGACCGCGGGGGAGGCGGTCACCCCGTGCAGGACGACGGAGGCGAGCACCGTGAACGCCACCACGGCCCACAACTCTCCGGCGGGCACGTGGAAGCCCTCCGTACCGAGCGCGTACGCCAGGTAGAACAGCGAGCCGATGCCGCGGATGCCGAAGAACGCGGTCACGGCACGCTCCCGGGGGCCGGCCGCGACGCCGAACTGCGCGACCCAGCCGGTCACCGGCCGGACGACGAGCAGCACGAGCAGACCGACGGCCGCGCCCCGCCAGGTCAGGTCGGCCAGGGCGCCCTGCGCCACGCACGCGCCCAGCAGGAAGAGGAGACCGGCGGTCAGCAGTCGTTCGACCTGCTCCACGAAATCGTGCAGCACGGCGTGGTAGCCGTGGTCGCGTTCGGCGGCGCGGATGCGGCAGGCGGTGACGAAGACGGCCAGGAAACCGTAGCCGTGGGCGAGTTCGGTGACCCCGTAGGAGAGGAACGTGGCGCCCAGGGCGACGAAGCCCTCCCGGTGCTCGGACAGCCGTACCGCCTGCCGGCCGGCCCGGAAGAAGAGCCAGCCGAGCAGCTTGCCGACGGCCAGGCCGCCCAGGACGCCGATCAGGCACGCGTACAGCAGGTCGACCAGCAGCCAGTGGCCGACCCAGCCACCGGACAGGCCCGTGCCCGCCGCGGCGGTCAGCGCGATCGCCGCCATGACGACCGGGAAGGCGAGGCCGTCGTTGAGGCCGGCCTCGCCGGTGAGCGCGAAGCGCGCCTCGTCCTCGTCGTGCTCGGAGTCGGTGGGCGCGCCCACCCGTACCTCGGAGGCGAGCACCGGGTCGGTGGGCGCGAGCACGGCCGCCAGCAGCAGCGCCGCGGCCGGCGGCCAGTCCAGCAGCCACCAGGCCAGCAGCCCCGTGACCGCGACGGTCAGCGGCATGGTGATGCCGATCAGCCGCCAGGGCGCCTGCCAGCGCCGTAGGCCGACCGGGCGGTTGAGCGCGAGGCCGGCGCCCATCAGGGAGACGATGACGCAGATCTCGGTGAGGTGTTCCACCCACACCCGGTCGCGGACCAGGTCGATCTCCGGGAGCGGGGTGGGCAGCAGTTGCAGGGCGACGCCGAAGGCCAGGAACACCAGCGGCATGGACAGCGGCCGCCCGGCCACCAGGCGCGGCAGCACGGCCGCCGCGAGCGCGCCCGCCCCGAGCACGGCGAAGAGGAAGTCAGCCAAGGTCACCGCTGACGTGTGCCCGCCGGGGCGGAGCGGTACGCCCTCCGGTGCGGTACCGGGGCGGGGCGCCCGCCGGGTGCCGGCTCAGGACAGGCCGCCCCGCTCGACCACCCGGCGGGCGACCTCGCGGAGTTTCACGTTGTGGTCCTGCGAGTACCGGCGCAGTGTGGCGAAGGCCTGGTCCTCGGTGATGCGGTGCCTGCCCATGAGGATGCCCATCGCCTCACCGATGGTGTGCCGGGTGCCGATGGCCTGCTGCAACTGGGCGTGCGTGCGGGCACTGGAGAAGGCGACCGCGGCGTGCGAGGCGAGCAGCCAGCCCGCCGTCTCACTGGCCTCCGTGAACGCCCCGGGCCTGAAGGAGTAGAGATTGAGCGCCCCGAGGTCCTCGTCCTCGGTGAACAGCAGGAACCCCATCATGCTGCCCAGGTTCAGCTTGCGGGCCTCGGGCACGTACTTGGGCCAGCGCCGCGCCTGGTCGGTGAAGTCGGCGATCCGGAACTGCCGCTGTCCCTCGGCGGTCCGCGCGGCGTCGAAGCACGGACCCTCGCCGACGCGTCCCTGCAGTTCGTCGCTGTCGACGACCACCTGGCCGGTCGGGGCGAGGGACTGCACCCGGTTGCCGCGCAGGATGAGGATGCCCGCGGCGTCGCAGCCCTCCACCAGCTCCGTCGCGGAGAAGGTGATCCGTTTCAGCGTGTCGTTCACCGACTCCTGCGCCAGGAGATCGCGCGCCAGCGACGCCATCTGTTCGGCGAACCCGCGCCAGTCGTCCATGCCGCCTCCTCCTCGCTCCGTGCAAGGGTTCCCGCCAAGGGCCGGAAGGCAACACCGGACCGGCGAGCGCCACCGGCCCGGCTCAGCGCCGGATGAGGCCGAGGGCCGTGGCGGCGGCGACCGCGGCGGTGCGGGAGTCGACGTCCAGCTTGGTGTAGACGCGGGCCAGGTGCGACTTGACGGTGCCCTCGGTCAGGTGGAGCCGGGCGGCGATGTGCTGGTTGGACAGGCCCTCGGCGACCAGGGACAGGACCTCGGTCTCACGGCGGGTCAGCGAGGTGCGCGGCTCGCGCAGGCGCGCCATCAGCCGGTCCGCGACCGTGGGCGCGAGCGTGGTGCGGCCCGCGGCGGCGGTGCGCACCGCCGCCGCGAGGTCCTCGGGCGGCGCGTCCTTGAGCAGGTAGCCGGTGGCGCCGGCCTCGATGGCGGGCAGGGTGTCGGCGTCGGTGTCGTACGTCGTGACGATCAGGACGCGCGGCGCGCCCGTCCGCGCGGTGATCGCGGCCGTGGCCTCCGCGCCGCCCATGCCCCCGCCGAACCGCAGGTCCATCAGTACCACGTCGATGTCGCCCCGGCCCGCCCGGGTGACGGCCTCCTCGGCGGTGGCGGCCTCGGCGGCCACGGTGATGCCGTCCTCGGTCTCCAGCACCGCGCGCAGCCCCGCGCGGACGACGGGGTGGTCGTCGGCGAGCAGCAGACGGATCGGCGTCGGGGCGGTCTCGGTCACGGGTGTGCCTCGGGGTCGTCGGGCTCGGGTGCCGGGTCGGGCTCCGGCTCGGACTCGGGGGCGGCTTGGAGCGGGACGCGCGCGGTGAGCGCGGTGCCGCGCCCGTGGGCGGACTCGACGGTGAGCGTGCCGTCCAGGGCGTGCACGCGGGCCCGCATCGCCGGCAGACCGAAGCCGGCGCCGTCCGGGCCGGGCGCGGAGACGGCGCCGGGATCGAAACCCACCCCGTCGTCGGTGACGCCCAGGGTGACGCAGTCGTCGAGGTAGGCCAGGGTCACCTCGGCCTTTCCGGCCCGGGCGTGCCCGACCGTGTTGGCCAGCGCCGACTGCGCGACGCGGAGCAGGGCGACCTCCTGCGCGGTGGGCAGCGGGCGCGGCCGGCCCGCGAGGCGGAATCGGACGTCGAGACGGTGCCGGTCGGTCGTGGTCGCGCACAGGCGCTCCAGCGCGTCGGCGAGCGTGGTGTCGTCCAGGGCGGGCGGGGCGAGCGCGGCGACGAGTCGACGGGCCTCGGCGAGGTTGTCCAGCGCGGCCTGACGGGCCTGGCCCACGTAGGTGGTGGCGGGCGCCGGCCCCTCGGGCAGGGTCCGCTCGGCGGCGCGCAACAGCAACTGGATGCTGGACAGGCCCTGGGCGAGGGTGTCGTGGATCTCCCGGGCCAGGCGTTCGCGTTCCTCCAGCACCCCGGCGGCCCGCTGGGCCTCGGCCAGGTCGGCGCGGGTGACCGTGAGCTCCTCGATGAGCCGCCGCCGCGCTTCGCTCTCGCGGTACAGCGCCTGGTAGCCCCACACCACCGCCACGGCCACGGCGGCCCCGAGCCCCGGGCCGATCACGGTGGCCGCCGAGAACGTGCCCTGGTGGGCGGCGAAGGCCCCGATCGCCGCGGCCGCCGTGGCGACGACCGCGATCAGCCCGGCCCGGCGGGAGAGCAGGTGGAGCTGGACGAAGTACAGCGGGAACGCCAGCCACACCCCCTCGGCGGACAGCGCCAGCAGCGCGAGCCACACCGCGCCGACGGCGCCCAGCCACAGCGCGGCCGCGCGGCGGGAAGAACGGACGGATGCGAGGGCGGGGCCCAGCGCGTACACCACGCCCACCACAGCGGCCACCGCGACGACGGCGGGCGCGTGCGGCCGGTCGTCCGCCACCGCCCGTGCCGCCGGGAGGGCGAGCAGGCCGGCCACGAGCAGGTGCAGGCTCCAGGTCAGGGCCCGGGAGGTGGGAGTCAGCGCGTTCACGATCGTTCCAGCGTACGGACCGCGCCGGGGGCCGGGCATCTGCCGAAAGTTGCAAGTCGCACCGCGTCCTTCGGCTCGGGAAGTGCCCGCCCGGGAGCGATGCCCTCGGGGCCGCCGAACGGCGACGGTGGACTCCTCGCCGGTCACTCCGGCGGTTGTGCCCCCCTCCCACCGCTGTCGAAAGGCCGGGCGAAGACGTGTTTGTCGCCTTGAGAGACCT
Organism: Streptomyces sp. M92; assembly: GCF_028473745.1. Taxonomy (NCBI): domain Bacteria; kingdom Bacillati; phylum Actinomycetota; class Actinomycetes; order Kitasatosporales; family Streptomycetaceae; genus Streptomyces; species Streptomyces sp. M92. The sequence goes on along the minus strand of NZ_CP101137.1, from coordinate 6,102,322 downwards.
GACGTTCGCCAAGGGGCGGTTCGCCCTGATGGGCGGCGTCGTCGTACTGATCACCCTGCTGGTCGGACTGCTGTCCGGCCTCACCGCGGGCCTGGCCCGGGAGAACATCTCCGCCGTCACGTCCCTGCCCGCCGGCCGGATCGCCTTCGCCGCCCCGAGCGGCGGCCAGGACCTGTCGTACGCGAACTCCACCGTGACCGAGGAGCAGTGGCGCCGCTGGGCCCAGGCGCCCGGCGTCCGCGGCGCCGAGCCGCTGGGCATCACCACCACCCGGGCCACCGCGGGCGAGCGCACCACCGGCGTGTCCGTCTTCGGCGTCGAGCCCGGATCGGGCCTGGCCCCCGGCGGCGGCCGCGTCGACGACCGTACGGTACTGATGCCGGACTCGGTGGCCGACGAACTCGGCGTGCGCGAGGGCGGCACCGTTGCGCTCGCCGGCCGGAGGATGACCGTCGCCGTCACCGGACACGACGTCTCCTTCAGCCACACGCCCGTGGTGTGGACGAGCCTCGCCACGTGGCAGGCCGTCGCCCCGCCCACCGGCGGCACCGAAGGACCCGCCGCGACGGTGATCGCCCTCGACACCGCCTCCGGTGCCGACCTCGCGGCGACGGACCGCGCGGCGGGCACCGAGACCGTGACCAAGGACGAGTCGCTCTCCGCGATCGGCTCGTACACCTCCGAGAACGGCTCGCTGCAGCTGATGCGCGGCTTCCTCTTCGCCATCTCGGCCTTGGTGATCGGCGCCTTCTTCACCGTGTGGACGATCCAGCGCGGCGGCGACATCGCGGTGCTGAAGGCCCTGGGCGCCACCACCGCCTCGCTGCTGCGCGACGCGCTCGGCCAGGCCGTCGTGCTGCTGGCCGGCGGCACCCTGGTGGGCACCGCCGCCGCGGCGGTGATCGGCGCCGCGGTGGCCGGATCGGCCGTCCCCTTCGTCCTCACGCCCGCCACCGTCCTCGTCCCCGCCGCCGTGATGATCCTGCTCGGCGGCCTCGGGGCGGGACTCGCCGTCCGCCGTATCACCTCCGTCGACCCGCTGACCGCCCTGGGGAGCGCCCGATGAGCCTGCGCCTGACCGACATCACCCTCACCTACCCCGACGGCGACAGCCGGCTGACCGCCCTCGACCGCGTCAGCCTGGAGGTCCCGAGCGGCCACCTGACCGCCGTCATCGGGCCCTCCGGTTCGGGCAAGTCCAGCCTGCTGGCCGTGGCCGCGACCCTCATCACGCCCGACTCCGGCACGGTCACCGTGGACGGCGCCGACACCACCGGGATGAGCCGCGCGGAACTGACCGACCTGCGCCGCCACCGGATCGGCATCGTCTTCCAGCAGCCCAACCTGCTGCCGTCCCTGACCGCGGCCGAGCAGCTCCAGGTGATGGCCCACATCGACGGGCGCCGGGCGGGCGCCGCCCGGGGCCGGGCGCTGGACCTCCTCGACGCGGTCGGCCTGGCGGACCGGGCCGACCGCCGGCCCCACCAGCTTTCCGGCGGCCAGCGCCAGCGCGTCAACATCGCCCGCGCCCTGATGAACGACCCCGGTGTGCTGCTCGTCGACGAACCCACCAGCGCCCTCGACCACGAGCGGGGCGCCGCCGTCATCGACCTGATCACCCGCCTCACCCGGGAGCGCGGCACGGCCACCGTGCTGGTCACCCACGACCGCGCCCGGCTGGCCGCGGCCGACCGGGTCACCGAGGTGCACGACGGCCGCCTCGGCCTGCCCGCAGGCCGCCTCGACCTGCCCGCGGCGGCCGGCTGACGAGGGCTCAGACGTCACCGGGTCCCGGGGCCCGTCCGGCGGCGTCCGGCGGCTGGATCCGCATGCCGGGACGCCGCCGGTGCACGGTCAGGTACGTCACGCCGTCCGGGCCCGCGGCGATGCCCCGCGCCGAGCCGTGGGGCAGCCAGGTCAGGGCGCCCGCCCCCAGCGGGCGCTCGCCGTCGGCGCGGACGAGGTCCGCCGATCCGTCCAGGACGAGCAGCAGGACGTCGAGGTCCGGCTCGGTGTGCGTGCCGACCCGTCCGCCCGCCGGGACGCGGACGACGTTGGCGTCGAGCTGCCGCCCCGGCTCGGTCAGCCTCCACAGGGCGCCGGCCGCCGTGTCGTCGCCGAGCGACAGCAGCTCGGCCGTGTCGCACAGGACCCGGGGGAGGGGAGTGCCGTCCGCCGGGGTGTCCGCCGCGCCTCGGTCCGGGGAGCCGTCGTCGTCCGCTGCCATCCGAAGTCACCCTCCTCGCGCGTCCCGTGACGCGTTCCACAAGATCATGGCCCCCATTAAATACGAATCTAACATGCGCATTTGATAACGTCCGGGCTGTGCGGCTGACGAAGTTCACCGACCTGGCGCTGCGTTCGGTCATGCGCCTGGCGGTCGTGAAAGACGGCGACGACCCGCTGACCACCCGTGAGGTGGCCGAGGTCATGGGCGTGCCGTACACGCACGTGGCCAAGGCCATCACCCGCCTCCAGCACCTCGGCGTAGTGGAGGCGCGCCGCGGCCGCGGCGGCGGTCTGACGCTGACCGGCCCGGGGCGGCGGGCCTCCGTGGGCCGGCTGGTGCGCGAACTCGAAGGGGACGGTGAGGTGGTCGCCTGCGAGGACGACCCGCCCTGCCCGCTGCGCGCGGCCTGCCGGCTGCGCGGGGCGTTGCGGGACGCCCAGGAGGCCTTCTACGCCTCGCTCGACCCGTTGACCGTCGCCGACCTGGTGGCCTCGCCCACCGGCCCGGTGCTGATCGGCCTGACGGACCGCCCGGACCGCCCCTCGGGGTGAGCGTCGGCCCGTCGTCGCGGGCCCGGCCGGTCCGTGTCGGCGCCGGCCTGGCTTCAAAACACGCATATCATCTACCAATTAAGGAGTCGCTGTGCTCTCCGAACAGTCGGTCCCCGTGGTCCGCTCGACCCTCCCGGCGGTGGGAGCGGCCATGGGTGACATCACCACGCTGTTCTACCGGAAGCTGTTCGACGCCCACCCCGAGCTGCTGCGGGACCTGTTCAACCGCGGCAACCAGGCCAGCGGCGAGCAGCAGCGGGCCCTGGCCGGCTCCATCGCCGCGTTCGCCGGGATGCTGCTGGAGCGCCCCGACGCCCGCCCGGACGCGCTGCTCTCCCGGATCGCGCACAAGCACGCCTCCCTCGGCATCACGTCCGAGCAGTACAAGATCGTCCACCGCCATCTGTTCGCCGCGATCGCGGAGGTGCTCGGCGACGCCGTCACCCCGGAGGTCGCCGCGGCCTGGGACGAGGTGTACTGGCTGATGGCCAACGCGCTCGTGGCCGTCGAAACCCGTCTCTACCAGGAAGCGGGTGTCGCCGAGGGCGAGGTCTGGCGCTCCATGGAGATCACCGGGCGGCGCGAGGAGACCCCCGACGCGGTCTCCCTCGTCCTGCGGCCCGCCGACGGCGGTCCCACGCGGCCGTTCCTTCCCGGCCAGTACGTCAGCGTGCGGTCCTCGCTGCCCGACGGCTCCCGGCAGATCCGCCAGTACAGTCTGTCCGCGGCACCGGGCCGGACCGACTGGCGCATCACCGTCAAACGCGTCCAGGGCGACGGACGGCCCGAGGGCGAGGTCTCCTCCTGGCTCCACGCGCACGCCCGTCCGGGCGACGTCCTCACCGTCTCCGCGCCCTTCGGCGACCTGGCGCTCGCGGAGGACGACGGCCCCCTGCTGCTCGCCTCGGCCGGAATCGGCGTCACCCCCGTACTGGCCATGCTGGACCACCTGGCGGCCACCGGCTCCACCCGCCCGGTGACCGTCGTCCACGCCGACCGGAGCCCCGCCGGCCACGCCCACCGGCAGGAACACCTCGACCTCGTACGGGCACTGCCCGACGCCCGCCTCCACCTGTGGTACGAGGAGCCCGGCGACGCGGCGCCGGAGGCGGCGGCCGGCCGTGCCGACGTCACGGACCTCGAACTCCCTCCGGGGCTCACCGCCTACCTGTGCGGACCGGTGCCCTTCATGCGAGCCGTCCGGGGCGACCTGCTGCGCCGCGGGGTGCCGGCCGAGGCCGTCCACTACGAGGTCTTCGGCCCCGACCTCTGGCTCGGGCAGCAGTAGGAGGCCGAGGGGCGCGCCGGGACCTCAGGCCGCCGCCGTGAACGCGGTGGAGATGGCGGTGTCGACCCGTGCGTGCACCACCAGCCGCGGGCCGGAGGCGTCGGCGTTGTCGTCCAGCAGCCGCCGGACGGGCGCGCTGTGGGTGACGACGCTCATCAGCACGCCGAGGCGACCGCACCACTGATGGGCCCGGAGCACGGCACTGACCGCGGCGGGACCGCCGGCCCGGTCGGTGAGGACGATGACGACGGGCGTCGGCTTGTGGGCGTCGACCAGGTTGGTGATGTGCGTGGTCAGCGCGGCCCGCCCGTCGATTCCCGGGTCCTGGTCCAGCGTGATGACCAGGACCCCATGCTCCAGGGTGTGGGACAGCATCGTGGCCTCCGATCCGACGCCTCGTGGCGAAGTTGTGTCCAGTGAAAGTGCCCAGGGCGGGGTCCGCAATGCGCCCGCCCGGCACCGCCCCGTCCGGGTGGCCGGAGCCGAGTACGATCGTCCGGTTCGCCCCGACCGCCACGAGGAGTCCCGACCGGTGCCCGCCCTGCTGCCCCAGCCCCGCACCGGGGCCCGTCTGCCGGCTCCGGAGTGTCTGACGCGAGTGGAGGACGGCGAACGGCTGCACGCCCTGCTCTGGCGCCTGGGACCGGGCTGGCGCACGGTCAGCAGCGCCGTCCTGGGCGGCGGGATCACCGAGAGCGAGTGGGTGCTCAACGCCCAGGTGGCCCACGGCTACCGGCGTACCGACCCCGCGCGGCACCTGGCCGGCCTGGCGCGTGACGCCGGCGCCCGGGGGCCGGGGGTGGGCCTGATGACGGCCGCCGACGTGTCGGCCTGCGCCGGCGCGCGGGACGGCGGCGCGCAGGCCGTCGTGACCGCGGGCATCTCGGTGCGCGGGTGGGCGGCCTCACCCGGGGCGGGCGTCCCCGGGGCCACCACGCCGGGGACGATCAACATCGTCGCCGCGCTCCCGGTCGCGCTGACCGACGCCGCCCTGGTCAACGCGGTGATGACGGCCACCGAGGCCAAGGTGCAGGCGCTGCTGGAAGCGGGCCTCGACTGCTCCGGCACACCCACGGACGCCGTGTGCGTCGCCGCCCGGACCCGGAGGGAGGGCGCCGAGCTCCACTCCTTCGCCGGCCCCCGCTCCGAGTGGGGAGCCAGGCTCGCCCGTGCCGTCCACCGGGCCGTGCTCGGCGCGCTGCCCGACGGCCCCTGACCGGGCCCGCTACAGCGACGTCCGGCGCCGCACCGCGAGCGTCCGCAGGCCCAGTGCCCCGGCGAGCAGCACCCAGGCCACTACGCAGTAGGCCCACGCGGTCGCGCCCCGCGCGACACCGACGGCACTCCACACGGCCCACAGCGCGAGCACCACGCACAGCGTCGTCCAGGCGATGTCGGCGACCCGGGTGCGCAGTTGGGCGCGCTGGCGGGTGCCCGGCTCCAGTTCGCCGAGGCCGTTGTCCGCGGCACTCTTGTGCTCCTCCACGTCGGACTCCTTCGGGGTCGCGGATCGGATCGCTGCAGAGCGAACTCCGAGTACCCCGGGGCCCGTTGCCCAAGCGGCCGCCCGGGCGGAGGGAGGCGCACGCGAACGGGGGCGGCCCGGCCGGGCCGCCCCCGTCGACCGTCCGTGCGGACGCTCAGCGCTGCGAGGTCTTCTGCAGCGCCTTGTCGAGCGCGGCCTTGAAGCCGTAGGCCCACAGCTGGTTGACCCGGCTGCGCTCGGCCGAGTTCGGGTAGGCGTTGGTGCAGGACGGGCCGGGGCCGCCGCCCGACATCAGCTCGCTGCACGGGCCGGAGTAGTGGTCGGGCAGACCGAGCACGTGCCCGGTCTCGTGGGCGGTCACACGGGTCGAGTCGTACACCTGGTTCTGCCGGTAGTCGAGGAAGATGTAACCGTTGCCGTGTCCGTCCGTGGACGCGTACGAGCCGCGCGAGTCGTTGCCCTCGTAGTACGCGAAGTCCGCGCCCGAGCTTCTCTCCGCGAGCCGCACGTTGGCCACCGAGCTGTTCCATATCTGGGTGGAGCGGGCTATCTGGGTGCGGAAGCTGGGCGCGTTGGAGGCGCTGTAGTAGACGGTCACGGCCGCCGTCGAGGACGGGTTGGCGGCGCGCTTCTCCGCGACGGACTTGATGACCGCCTCGAAGAACGCCCGGTTCGCGGCGGCGTCCTCGCCCGAGCCGGCGGCGGGCTGGTAGCCGACCTGGGCGGCCTTGGCCGGCGCCTGGGGAGCGGCGACGGTCGCGGCCGGGGCGCCGAGCACGGCCGCCGTCAGACCGAGGCCGACGGTGGTGGCGAGCAGGGGCATGCTGATGCGCATCGATGACTCCTTGTGTGGGGGAGTGGGGAGAGAAGTCGTCACCGGTGAGTGTGGAGCGCCCACGGACCCGCTGTGATGATGGCAACCGGTGATAGGGCGGGGCTATCACCACCGGCCGCACCACCGCACGGCGTCCCGGAACAGCTTCGACCGGAGTGCAGAACTCGCCCTGGTCCGCCGCGTTTTGTTCACCTGGCGCAACCAACTGTTCCGCTTTACGCTCCCTGCATGGAGCTCGAGGTGAGGCACCTACGCGCACTGTGCGCCATCGCCGACGCCGGTAGCCTGCACCGGGCGGCACGCCAACTGGGCGTCGCCCAGCCTACTTTGAGCACGCAGCTGACCCGGATCGAACAGGCCCTGGGCGGGCCCCTGTTCGTCCGCGAGCGCACCGGCTGCCGCCCCACTCCGCTCGGCCGGTCGGTGCTCGGGCGGGCCCGTCCGCTCCTCGCCGACATGAGCATCCTGGTCCGCGAGGCCCGCGCCGCCGCGGCCGGCGGCGACAGCCGGCTGCGCGTCGGCTCCACCGCCAGCCGCGCGCTGGCCGGCTGGCTGCGCCGGCTCAGACGCCCCGGCCTGGAACCCACCCTCCAGATGGACGTCTCCGCCAACGCCCTGCTGCGCCGGGTCACCGAGGGGCAGCTCGACGTCGCCTTCGTGCACGAGGTCGAGGGCAGCCCGCTGCGCGTCCCCGAGGGCCTGCGGCTTCGGGTCCTCGTGGAGCGTGAACCGCAGTTCGTCATGCTGCCCGCCGATCACCCGGCGGCGGGCCGGCCTGTCGTCCGCCTCGCCGACCTCGCCGACGACCGCTGGATGGTCGACCCCACCGTCGACGGCGAGTGGGACGGAGTGCACCGCATGCTGCGCGCCGTGGGGCTCAACCCGCGTGTCCTGCACGGCGATTACCACACGGCCGCGTCCCTCGTCGCCACCGGCGAGGTCGTCACCGTCTGCCAGCCCAGCTCCCAGTCCCGCCCCGACATGGCGGTACGGCGCCTGCACGGCGACCCCCTCGGCGTACGCCTGCTGCTGGCCGCCCGCACCCGGGCCGAGCTGGAGGCCGTCTACCCGGCGCTGGAGGAGGCGTACTGGGAGGTGGCCCGCCAGTCCGTCGCCTACCGGGAGTGGCTGGACGGCTCCGGCTCCGGCTCCCGCCCCGGCGCCCCGTTCACGCCCGGAGCCCGTACCGCGACGGACCGGGCGGTGTTCGTACCGGCTCGCTGAGCCGTGTCGGCCATTGCGGTGGTTTCCGCCCGAAACCGGTATGGCAAAACGGTCATATGGTTACGGAGAGGTGTATGAGCTCTGTGCGACGTCTCCCGCCTCTTCGTTCGATGGCCGTCATCTGCGCGCTGGGCAGCTCGGTGCTGCTGATGACCGGCTGCACGAACGCCGACACGACACGCTCCAGTGTCGCCGAGGCGGCCCAGACCACCCCTGCCACCGACACCGCCTCCCCCACCGGTACCAGTACCGGCACGACCTCTCCCTCCCCCTCACCTTCCGAGTCCATGACCGACGACCAGGCCGAGCGCAAGGCCCTCGTCCCGATGGCCGAGGTCACCTGGGACAAGGCGGCCGACACGGCCGTCAAGGAGGTCCCCGACAGCAAACTCGTCGACCTCGAACTCAAACGCACCTCCGCCGAGGCCACCGCGTCGACCGGTTCGCCCAGCCCGAGCACGCCCAACCCGGCCCCCAGCCAGGGCGCTCCCGAATGGGAGGCCAAGGTCGCCACCGCCGACGGCACCGTGCACCGGATCGACATCGACGCCGTCTCCGGAAAGGTCTTCCGCACCCAGGCCGAGGACCAGGACGCGGACGACAAGCAGCAGCTCGCGGACCTGCTGAAGAAGGCCACCCAGACGCCTGAGCAGGCGGTGAAGGCGGCCACCGACAAGGCCAAGGGCACCGTGACCCACGTCGAGCTGGACGAGAACGACGACCAGAAGGCCGTCTGGTCCGTCGACGTGGTCTCGACCGACAACTGGAACAAGACGACCCTGGACGTCGACGCGACCAACGGCGAGATCCTGCGCGAGCACGTGGACCGCGACTGAGCGCCGCCCACGTCGCCGCGAAAAGTACCTGACGACGACGGGAGCAGCCGGGTGACTCACCCGGCTGCTCCCGTCGTGCGCGTCCGCGGACCTCAGGCGGCCGGTCCGACGGCCTTCGCCCCCGCGTCCGCCGCGGTGCGCGGCAGGGTGAGCACGGCCAGGAACCCGAGGACCGCCACCGCGGCGAAGAAGTAGAAGCCCCACGGATGACCGACCCCGGACGAGACGAGCGCACCGGTGATCGACGGGCCCACGATCGAGCCGATCCGGCCGATCCCGGACGCCGAACCGAGCGCGGTGCTCCGCACGGAGGCCGGGTAGTAGGCCGTCACGTAGGCGTAGACGAGCACCATGGCCGAGAAGACGAACACGCCGGTGAGGAAGACGACGGCGTTGAGCATCAGGTCGCTCTCCATCTTGACGCTCAGGCAGGCCAGCATGAGCACCGACACCGCGAACCAGACCAGGGTGGTGCCCTTGATGCCCCGCCGGTCGGCGACGAACCCGCCGAGCACCAGCCCGACCACACCGCCGATGTTGAGCACCAGGAGCTGGGTGACGGCCGTGGGCACGGGGTAGCCGGCGTCGTTCATCAGCTTCGGCAGCCAGGTGTTGAGGCCGTAGACCAGCAGCAGCCCCATGAACGACGCGACCCAGATGCCGATGCCCGCCCGCAGGTACGCCGGCTTGAGCAGCTCGGTGAACGGCACCCGCTGCTCCCCGTCCTGCTTGGCCCGGACGAAGGCCTCCGACTCCGGCAGCCTGAACCACTGGACGGCGGCGACCACGAGGCCCACGACGCCGAGCAGGTAGAAGAGGATCTCCCAGTCGTCGGTCACCTGGAGCGCGAGCAGCGAGGTGATCACCGCACCGGTGTGGTAGCCGGTCATGGTCAGCGTGCTGGCCCGCGCCCGGCGGTCGGCCGGCATGTGCTCGGCCATCATCGTGAGCGACACGGGCATGCAGGCGCCGAGACCGAGTCCGGCGATCAGCCGCAGCGCGGCGAACATCCACACGGAGGTCGCGAGCGGTACCACGATGGTGAAGACCGAGAACAGCACCACCGAGCCGATGAGCAGCCGGCGGCGGCCCAGCCGGTCGGCGAGCGGCCCGACGCAGACCGCGCCGATGGCGACGCCCACGAGCGAGAGCGTCGCGATGGTGGTGGCGTCAGCGGCGGTCATGCCGAGGTGGTGGGTCTTGAGCAGGGTGGGGATGATGGCGCCGAGGACGACGAGGTCGTAGCCCTCCAGCAGGACGGTGATCCAGCACAGGATCACCGTCCACGCGCTGCTGCCGGTGCGGCCTGACCGCGCGGGCGCGCCGGACGTGGTGGCGGAAGCCATGATGAGTCTCCCCCCGGGGACGGGTGCGAGTGAGCGGAGCCGGAGCCGGGACGGCCGGGGCGGCCGTCCCGGAAGGAGGGGCCGGACGGATCAGAACGGGTAGTCGGCGATGTCCGGGCGGACCGTGACCCACTGGGTCTCGGTGAACGCCTCGATGTTGGCCGTGGCGCCGCCGAAGCGGGAGCCGGTACCGGAGGCCTTGACCCCGCCGAACGGGGCGCCCGGCTCGTCGCTCACCGTCTGCTCGTTGATGTGGACCTTGCCCGAGTCGATCCGGTCGGCGAGCTTCATCGCCGGCCCGACGTCGCCGAGGATGCCGACCGACAGCCCGTACTCGCAGTCGTTGACGATCCGCGCGGCCTCCTCGAGCGTCGAGAAGGAGATGACCGGGGCGACGGGACCGAAGATCTCCTCGCGCCAGGCCGGCATCTCCGTCGTCAGGCCGGTGAGCACCGTGGCCCGGTAGCCCGCGCCCGCGATCTCGCCGCCGGCGGCGATCTTCGCACCCGCCGCCACGCTGTCGGTGACGATGCCGTGCACCCGCTCCAGCTGGCGGCGGTCGATGATCGGGCCGAGCGCCACGTCCTCGCGGGCCGGGTCGCCGACCGGCAGCGCCTCGGCCTTCGCGGCGAGCGCGGCGGTGTACTCCTCCACCAGCGACTCGTGCACGATGTGCCGGCCGGTCGTCATGCAGATCTGCCCCTGGTGCAGGTACGAGCCGAACGCCCCCGCGGAGGCCGCCTTCGGCACGTCCGCGCCCGGCAGCACCACCAGCGCGTTGTTCCCGCCCAGCTCCAGGTGGGCCCGCTTGAGCAGCCGCCCGGCCTGCTCGCCGATGATCCGCCCGACCGGCGTGGACCCGGTGAAGGAGATCACCCGGACCTCAGGGGCCTCGACGACCGCCCGGCCGACCGCGCCGTCGCCCGGCAGCAGGTGCAGGACACCGGCGGGGAGGCCGGCCTCCTCGAAGATCCGGGCGATCACGACACCGCCGCCGACCGCGGTGCGCGGGTCCGGCTTGAGCAGCACGGCGTTGCCGAGGGCGAGCGCCGGGGCCACCGAGCGCAGGCCCAGGATGAGCGGGAAGTTGAAGGGGGCGATCACGCTCACCACACCGGCCGGGCGGCGGCGGGCGAGCGACCAGCGGGCCTCCTCGGAGGTGAGCACCTCGCCCTGCGGGTGCGTCGGCAGGCCCGCGCACTCGAAGCACTCGCCGATCGCCAGCCCCACCTCGAAGGCGGCCTTGGAGCGCACCGAGCCGGCCTCGCGCACCAGCCAGTCCTCGATCTCGGCGGCGTGCTCGGTGAACAGCTCGCCCGCGCGGCGCAGCACGGCGGCCCGCCGCTGGGGCGAGGTCGCCGCCCACTCCCGCTGGGCCTCGGCGGCCCGCGCGGCGGCACGGCCCGCGTCCTCGGCCGTGGCCAGACCCACCGAACCGAGCCGCTCTCCGGTCGCCGGCTCGGTCACCGGGTGCTCGGCGGGGGAGTCCCGCCAGCCGTCGCTGAAGAACTTCCGGCCCCAGACGTCGCTGTCCAGGAATGTCATCGTTTTCCCCTTCTTCGGGACTGCTTCGGGACTGCTTCGGGACTGCTTCGGGACTGCTTCGGGACTGCTTCGGAACTGTTTCGGGACTTCTTCGGAGCCAGTCGCGGGTCACGCGGGCGTGGTGAGGGCGGTGTCCACCTGGATCAGGCGAGGGTGGTCGGGCCGCTCGGCGAGCGCGGCGCGCAACTCCTCGGCCCCGCCGACGTGCTGGGCGCGCACCCCGTACCCCTCCGCGACGCGGGTGAAGTCCAGCCCCGGGATGTCCAGTCCGGGCGCGTCCGGCACCCCGAGCAGACCGCCGAACCAGCGCAGCGCCCCGTAGGTGCCGTTGCGCAGCAGCACGACCGTCAGCGGCACCCGGTGCTGGGCGGCCGTCCACAGGGCGGTGATGCCGTAGTTGGCCGAGCCGTCCCCGATCACCCCGGCGACCGGCCGGCCGGGCTGGGCCATCGCGACGCCGACGGCGCCGGGCAGGCCGAAGCCGAGCCCGCCGGCCGCCGGGAAGTAGTACGAGCCCTGGCGGCGCAGGTCCATCTGGCGCCACCACGCGGAGTTGGTCGACGTGGACTCGACGACGTACGCGGTGTCACCGGGCAGTTCGTCGCGCAGCGCGGCGAAGACCTGTTCGGGGTGGAGCGCCGCTCCGTCGGCGGTGAGCGGCTCGGGCACCGGCCGGTAGGGGCCCGCGGGCTCGCCGGGCGCGTCGAGGGACTTCAGCAGCAGGTCGATGACGGCGCCGGGGTCGGCGACCAGGGCCTCGCCCATCGGTGCCCGCGCGGCGGCCGACGCGTCCTCGGTCACCTGGATCAGCCGCGTGCCCTCGGGCAGGTAACGGCCGGGCAGGTGCTCGTGGTACCGGAACACGGGCGCGCCCAGCACCAGGACGAGGTCGTGCCCCTCGAAGGCCTCGGAGACGGGCGCGATCCCGGCGGGCAGCACACCGCGGAACAGCGGGTGCCGGTTCGGGAAGGGCAGCCGGAAGAGCGAGGGCGCCGCCCACACCGGGCCGCCCAGCCGCTCCGCCAGCCGGACGGCGTCGTCGAACAGTCCCGCCGAGTCGATGTCCCCGCCGAGCACGAGCGCCGGGCGCCGGGCGGCGGCGACCCGCTCGACCAGCCGGCCGCCCTGCTCGCCACCGGGCGCCGAGGCGCGCTCGACCCGGCGGTCGAGCACCGCCAGGGCGTTGTCGCCGGCCTCGGCCGACCAGTCGTCGTACGGCACGGAGAGGTACGTCGGCCGCCGCTGGAGCCGCGCCTCGAAGACGGCCTGGGCGAGCGCCCGCGGCACGTCCTCGGCACACGCCGGTTCCGCGGCCCACCCGACCAGCGGCTTCATCAGGGTCTGCGCGTCGACGCTGGCCAGGTTGGCCTCCGGCCCGATGGCGGGCCGCACCTGCTGGCCGGCCAGTACCACCAGCGGCGTGCGGGAGGCCACGGCGTTCGTCAGCGCCCCCATCGCGTTGCCCGAACCGGAGGCGGCGTGCAGGTTGACCAGGACCGGACGCCCGGACGCCTGGGCGTAGCCGTCCGCCATGCCGACGACCGCGCCCTCGTGCAGGCCGAGGACGTAGCGGAACGTGTCGGGCAGGCCGGCGAGGAAGGGCAGCTCGTTGGAGCCCGGGTTGCCGAAGACGGTGGTGAGGCCCTGGCGTTCCAGGAAATCGTGGGAGACACGACGCACGGATGGCACGGACGCTCCTTTCGCAGTGATGTCCGACACGCTAAGGACCCCGCGACATGGGCACCAATAGATGTTTCGGCAACCCGATATAGAGTCCCTCTATATGGGCACCTTCGATCTCAATCTGGCCCGCGTCTTCGTGTTGCTCTACGAGACCGGCAGCGTCACCGCCACCGCGGAGACGCTCCACGTCACCCAGCCCACCGTCAGCTACAGCCTGGGCAAGCTCCGGCGGCACTTCGACGACGAACTCTTCCGCCGCAATGGGCGCGGGCTGACGCCCACGGCCGGCGCCCGGCGGCTGTACGAGCCGCTCCAGCGCGCCCTCGCGGAGATCGACGGGACGGTCCGGCAGGGCGACGCCTTCGACCCGGCCGCCATGTCGGGCCGCTTCACGATCGCCCTCTCCGACCTCGGGGAGGCGACCCTGCTGCCGAGGCTGCTGGCCGCCGCGCGCGAGCGGGCGCCGGGGGTGTCGTTCACGGTCCGCCCGTTCGACGTGGAGGACGCCGAGGGCCAGCTGCGCCGCGGCGACCTCGACGTGTTCGTGGCCACCCCGGTGATCACCTCGCACCTGACCGTGCGCGTCCCGCTCTTCCGGGAGCGCTACGTCCTCATGGTCGCGGCCGACCACCCCCGGATCCGGGGCGACGAGGTCACGCTGGCGGACCTCGCGGCCGAGCAGCACGCGACGGTCTTCGGGCCGAGCGGACACGTCGCGCCCCGGGCGGTGCTGGCGGCCCACGGACTCCTGGAACGGGTGGCCGTGGACGCCACCCGCTTCTCGATGCTGCCGTACCTGCTGGAGCAGACCGACCTGATCGCGATCGTCCCCGAGTACGTCGGGGAGGTCTTCACCGCCTCCCACCGGGTGCGCCTGGTGCGGCTGCCCTTCGAGACCGAGCCGATCGAGATCGCCCTGTACGCACGGCACGAATCCTCGCGCAGTCCGGCGCAGCGGTGGCTGGTGCAGTTCATGTCCCAGGTGCTGGGCGAGCAGGTGAGCCCGGCCCAGCTCCCGCCGACCGCGGCGGTGACGTAGCGGTCACCGCCCGGACGTCACCCCTTGCGGCCCACCCCGCCGAACATGGCGACCTCGGCGGGGAGTTCGCCGTCACCGGACTCCGGGCGCCAGCGGTTGCAGGAGACCACGCCGGGCTCCAGCAGCTGCAGCCCGTCGAAGAACCGGGCCACGGCGTCCGGGGTGCGCTGCGTCAGCTTCGGCGTGCCGTTCTCGTTCCAGAAGGCCACGGCCGCGTCGACGTCGGGCATGTCCGGCCGGGTGACGGTGTGCGACAGCACCAGATGACTGCCCCTGGGCAGCGCCTCGACCAGACGCCGCACGATCCCGTACGCCTCCTCGTCCTCCTCGACGAAGATGACCACGCCCAGCAGCACCAGCGCCACGGGCTCGCTCAGGTCCAGCGTGCGCGAGGCGTGCTCGAGGATCGTGCCGACGTTGCGCAGGTCCTCGTCGAGGTAGTCGGTGCGGCCCTCGGGCGTGCTGGTGAGCAGCGCCTCGGCGTGGGCCAGGACGATCGGGTCGTTGTCGACGTAGACGATGCGGGACTCGGGCGCGACGCGCTGCGCGACCTCGTGGGTGTTGTCCGCCGAGGGCAGCCCCGTACCGATGTCGAGGAACTGCCGGATGCCGCACTCACCGGCCAGATGACCCACCGCGCGCCCCAGGAAGAGGCGGTCGGCGAGGGCGTAGTCCCCGATCCCGGGGTGCAGTCGGCGTATCTGGTCGCCCGCCTGCTGGTCGACCGGGTAGTTGTCCTTCCCGCCCAGCCAGTAGTTCCATATGCGGGCCGTGTGCGGCTGGTCCGTCCTGATCCGGCTGCGCGCCTCGTTCACGGCGTTCACGTCGTTCACGGCGGGCGACTCGGGCATGGGAAGTCCTCCGGTGCGGCTGGGTGATCACTCAAGAGACAACGTAGCCCGCCGAGTTGACGCCCGCCGGAGTACGTACGTGTTTGCCGCGGCGGCGAGCGGCAAAGCGGAGTCCATGAGCGATCCCAGCAAGGACACGAGCCAGAAGCGCACCACCACGCGGACCGCCGAGGTCAAGGCATCCGGCGTCGCGGACAAGGCCGGTGACGCGGCGTCAGCGGCCAGGGCGGGAACCCGGCGTTCGGCCGAGGCCGCCAACGGGGCCGTGCAGACGGCGGCCAAGGGCGTCGCGGCCGGCCGGCAGGCGGTCGTCACCACCTCGGGCCGGATGGCGACCGGGGCGAGGACGGCATGGACGGTCATCGCCCACCGCAAGCTGGTCGCCGCGGGCGTGGGCGCCGGCGTCACCGCGCTCAGCGCCGCCTCGTACGCGGTGGGCCGCCGCGCGGGACGCCACAGCCACGGGCCCCTCACCCGGCTCACCGGCGGCCGGATCTGACGCCTGCCGGACAGCTCCGTCGTCGGCGGTCGCACCGGTCCGGGCGAGCACCGGTGCCGCCGCCCGGCCCCCTCCTCCGTGTCCCGGCCGACGGCTGTCGCGCCCCCGTCTCGGTCATGCGTTCACCGTAACCATGGCCCTCCCCCGGGTGCCGCTCCCCGGACAGGGGAAGATGGGTCCGCGAGCGATTGCCCGACGAGCGGAGGAGTGGGCGCATGCAGCACGACCGAGCCGGCAAGCCGGCCGGCCCCGAGGACCTGATCGACGTCGCCAGGCTGGTGACGGCGTACTACGCCGTGCACCCGGACCCGGCGGAGCCCGGCCAGCGCGTGGCCTTCGGCACCTCCGGCCACCGGGGATCGTCTCTGGCGGCCGCGTTCAACGAGGACCACATCGCGGCCACCAGCCAGGCCATCTGCGAGTACCGCGCCGCACAGGGCACCGACGGCCCGCTCTTCCTGGGCGCCGACACCCACGCCCTGTCCGAACCGGCCAGGATCACCGCGCTGGAGGTGTTCGCGGCCAACGACGTGACCGTCCTGATCGACACCGCGGACGGCTACACCCCCACCCCCGCCGTCTCCCACGCCATCCTCACCCACAACCGGGGCCGCACCTCGGGCCTCGCCGACGGCGTGGTCGTCACCCCCTCGCACAACCCGCCCTCCGACGGCGGCTTCAAGTACAACCCGCCGAACGGCGGCCCGGCCGGCTCCGACGCCACCTCCTGGATCCAGGACCGCGCCAACGAGATCATCACCGCCGGACTCAAGGACGTACGACGCGTCCCGTACGCCCGGGCCCTCGCCGCGCCCGGCACCGGCCGCCACGACTTCCTCGGCGCCTACGTCGGTGACCTGCCGAGCGTCCTCGACCTCGACGCGATCCGGTCGGCGGGCGTGCGGATCGGTGCCGACCCGCTGGGCGGAGCCTCCGTCGCGTACTGGGGCCGCATCGCCGAGCAGCACCGCCTCGACCTGACGGTGGTCAACCCGCTCACCGACCCCACCTGGCGGTTCATGACGCTGGACTGGGACGGCAAGATCCGCATGGACTGCTCGTCGCCGCACGCGATGGCCTCGCTCATCGAACAGCGCCACCGCTTCACCATCGCCACCGGCAACGACGCGGACGCCGACCGGCACGGCATCGTCACCCCGGACGCCGGGCTGATGAACCCGAACCACTACCTCGCCACGGCCATCGCCTACCTCTACGCCCACCGCACCGAGTGGCCCGCCGACGCCGGCGTGGGCAAGACGCTGGTCTCCTCCGGCATGATCGACCGGGTCGCCGCCGACCTCGGACGCCCGCTCGTGGAGGTGCCCGTCGGCTTCAAGTGGTTCGTGGACGGACTGGTCGACGGCACGCTCGGCTTCGGCGGCGAGGAGTCCGCCGGCGCCTCCTTCCTGCGCCGGGACGGCTCGGTCTGGACGACGGACAAGGACGGCATCATCCTGGCCCTCCTCGCCTCCGAGATCACCGCCGTCACCGGGAAGACGCCGTCCGAGCACTACGCGGCCCTCACGGCCCGTTTCGGCGAACCCGCCTACGCCCGCATCGACGCCCCCGCCACCCGCGAGGAGAAGGCCCGCCTGGCCAAGCTGTCCCCGGCCCAGGTCACCGCCGACACCCTCGCCGGGGAGCCGGTCACGGCGGTGCTCACCGAGGCACCGGGCAACGGGGCCGCCATCGGCGGCATCAAGGTGACCACCGAGAACGCCTGGTTCGCGGCCCGGCCCTCCGGCACCGAGGACGTCTACAAGATCTACGGGGAGTCGTTCCGCGGGGCGGACCACCTCCGGCAGGTGCAGGACGAGGCCAAGGTCGTCGTCCTCGGCGCGCTGGGCGACTGACGCCGTGGCCCCGGCCCCGGGCCGGTCAGCGGTGACCGGCCCGGGGGAGCGCCACGGTCAGCCCGCGAATCTCGTAGCCGCCGATCGCCTCCTGGAAGGCGACGCGCGGTTCCCCGCTCATGCGGACGCCGTCCAGCGCGAAAAGTCGGCTGAGGAAGACGTCCGTCTCCAGCAGGGCGATGTGCGCCCCGGGGCACCGGTGCGGGCCGTCACCGAAGGCGAGCCCCGCGCCGACCTCCCCGGCGCGGTCGGGCCGGACCCGCAGCGGCTCCGCGCCCACGGCCGCCGGGTCGGTGTTGGCGTCGTCCAGCAGGAGGGCGACGCGCTCGCCGGGGCGCACGGTCACCGGCCCGCCCGGACAGGGCAGCTCGACTGCCTCGGTGGCCCGCCGGCGCAGTTGCCCGATCACGGGCTCCAGCCGCAGCAGCTCCCGCAGGACGGCCAGGCGCCCCGCTTCGTCTGCCGCGCGGTAGTGGGCGAGCAGCTCGGTGTCGGAGAACAGGTGCCAGGCGGCCAGACAGACGAACTCACGCGTGGTGACCATGCCGGCCGCGGCGAACGTCAGGCACTCACCGAGGATCTCCGCGTCCGAGCAGCCCTCCGCGATCAGGTGGGAGATCAGATCGTCGTGCTCCCGGCGGCGGTGCGCGCGGATGGCCGGGCGGACGTCGGCCAGGTGGATGTGGAGCCAGTTGGCGTTCTGCCGCAGCAGCCAGTACAGACCCCGCGCGCTGGTCAGGCCGGGCTCGCCGAACTCCTGAGGGAAGAACCGCTCCAGCCTGCGGCGGATGCCGGGCCGGCCGTACCGCAGCCCGACGACCTCGCTCACCACGCCGATGGCCAGCTCGAAGGCCAGGTCGGAGAGCGGGGCCTCGCCCGCCGCGCGGAGCACGCCCAGCTGTTCCCCGGCGATGCGGACCATCAGGTCGCGGTAGTGCTCGTCGACCCGGCGGGGAGTGAAGAAGCGCGCGGTCTGCCGGCGGTGCTCCCGGTGTTCGGGGCCGTCCCGGTAGAGCACCGGCCGGCGCACGCGCGGCGGGAGTTTCTCCACCGTCTCCACGCCGAGACCGGCCTGTACGGTGCCGGGTCCGCGCAGCAGCGCACGCGCGACCTCGTAATCGTGTACCTGCCACGTCCCGTCCGCCGCGCGGCTGACCGGGCAGGCGGGCCGGGGCCGCCCCCGGTCGGCCTTCCGCGAGGACCGCGCCGCTTCGTGTCCGCCGTGCACCAGGATCCCCTCCCCGTCCCGGCCCCGCGCGGTCCTTTCGACCGCGCCGCCGGCCGGCGTCCCTGACAGGATCGGTCAGGCACCCGGCCCCTGGCCATCCCCGGGCTCCGTCGAGCCGGCCGCACGGGCCGTGGCGGGTCCCGCTCCCGGCGGGCGGGAGCGCAGCGCCCACGGCGGCGCCCAGACCTCCCCGTCCGGGTGGTGGGCCGGCCGGGAGGCGAGGTGGGCCCGCAGCGCCGCCAGCGCGGGGTGCGGGTTGTCGGCGTGCCGGAGCAGGGAGTGCGGATAGACGGGCGTCGGGTCGCGCAGCGGGATGCGCCGCAGACCGTCCACGGCGGGCCGGACGAGCGGTGTCCGGTCGCTGAGGAAGGTTGCCACCGCCGGGGACCCGGCGATCGTGTCGAGCATGTCATCGACGCCGAAGTTCGGTCCCACGGCGTCGATGGTGAACCCGAACGCGGCGGCGAGGGCGTCGTAGTAGGCCGTCCACTCGGTGCCGGGCACGTTCCCCGGCATCCAGACGCGATGACCGGCGAGCCGGGCGGGGGTGATCTCCCGTGCCGCCGCCAACGCGTGGGCGGGCCCGGTGACCAGATGGAGCGGCTCGTCGAACAGGGGCGTGACCTCGATGCCGTCCGGCAGCTCGAATCCCGGCATGGTGACGCAGCGGAAGGACGCGTCGAGGGCCCCCGACCGGATGGCGGCGACGGCCGCCCGCACGTCGGGGAGTGTGACGACGTCGAGGGCGACACCGGGACGGGCCCGGTGGAAGTCGCGCAGCACGCCGGCCGTGGCGGCCCGTCTGCCGATCACGTCGACCCGCAGCGGGCGGCCGCCGGGCCGTACGGAGGACAGGGCCCGCTCCTCGGCGTCGAGCAGCGCACGCGCGTGCGGGAGGAACGCCTGTCCGTCGACGGTGAGCCGCACCCCTCGTGCGGTGCGGGTGAACAACGGCACGCCAAGACTCTTCTCCAGGGCGGCGACGCGCTTGGACACTGCCTGCTGGGTCACCGCCAGCCGGTCGGCGGCGATCTGCAGCTGCCCCGCCTCCGCGGCGGTGACGAAGGTGCGCACGGCGAGGAGGTCCACGCCCGCCATCCTAGGAGGCCCGCACGACTCGTGGCCGCGGGCCGATGTTTCCCGGATCCGGGGGTAGACGGGCTGGCGTGACGGTCAAGGCTCAGGAAGAGGGCGGATCGAATGAACGGGGCTGCCCGGAACGGGAACCGGCCGAGAGAAGCGTCGGTCAGGGTGTCGGCGGAGTACGAGGGCAGGCCCGGCGACATCGCCCGGGGCCGGGAGCTGGCCCGCGCCTTCCTGACCCGCGTGCGGGCCACGCGGGACCGGCCGGTGCCCGACCGCGCGGTCGACCTGGTGCAGCTCGTGGTCAGCGAGCTGCTGACGAACGCCTGCAAGTACGCGCCCGGTCCGTCACTCGTCGACCTGGAGCTGGCCGGGGACCGGGTGGAGGTCACGGTGTGGGACAGCGATCCGGTGCTGCCGGTGGCCGAGAGCGCCGACCCCGACCGGGTCGGGCGGCACGGGCTGGAGATCGTCATGGCCGTCTGCCAGAGCTTCGAGGTGCACCGCGAGCCCGTCGGCAAGCGCATGAGGGCCGCGGTGCGGCTCGCGGACGACCGCGACGGCACGGCCCTCGGCCACGCGTCCTGACCCCTTTGGCCCCGTACTGCTCGGTGGCCGGGTGCTTTACTTTGTCGCCGCCTCCGCGTCGATGACCTCGGCCGGATCCGGCGCCTTGATGTCCAGCGGCTCGTCGAAGGCCGTGAACGACGTGGTCGTAGCGTAGTCGGCGCCCTTGTAGACCACCTTCAGCAGATGGGGCTCGCCCTCGGTGGCGACGTGGAAGGTGTAGGTCCCGCCGGTGCCCCCGGCGCCCCCGTCGTCGGTCACGGTCAGTTCGACGGCCGGCCGTCCCGCGACGGAGGCGCTCTTGCCCTTCTTCGCCTTGCCGAACGACGTGAAGGGCCGTGTGCAGGAGGAGAGGCCGTCGCCGGGCTGCGCCGAGTCGGCGGGCACCTTGATCCACATCCGCTGCTCCCCGGTGACACCACCGGGCTTCCACTTCTCCAGGTAGGCGCGGTCGGGACGGACGAAGTCGGTCTCGCCCATCCGTATCTGCTCCAGGCTGCCGCCCTCGGAGAAGACGGTCCTCGCGGAACACCGGCTGTCGAGGTCGGTCACGAGGCGGCTGGTCACCGTACCGCCCTTCGCGGCGGTGCTGGTGGAGTCGATCCGTACGGACTCCAGTGCCCGCATCGTGGCGTTGGCGTCATCGAGCAGCTCGTCGGCGGACTTCGCCTCCCCGGCGTCGCCGGCGCCGCACCCCGCCGTGAGCGCTCCCGCCAGCAGACAGCTCAGTACGGCCGTCGCCGCGGTCGTGGTCCTGGTCCGCACACACCCCTCCGAGGTACAAGATCGGCACCGGGAGCCTACCCGATCTCCCTCTTCCGGCCCTCCGGAGCGGTTCACCCGTGCCCGGTGGGGGAACCTGGCGGGACGGACGGCATCGGAAGGCTGTGAGGGTCGTGGCGTCACGCTGGGCGGGCCACCGGGAGGGCGACGGACCGGGGCCCAAGAACGCGGACGGCGTTCCGGATCCCGCCCTCACCGGCGCCGTGCTGCGGGCCCTGGGCGCCGGCGTCCTCACCCTCGACGCGTCGGGCCGGATCACGTCGGCGAACCCGTGGGCCGAGCAACTGCTGGGACGGCCGGAGCGGGACATGATCGGAGACGACGCGCACGACCTGCTGCACAGACACGCCGACGGCAGCCCCGTACCGCGCGAGCTGTGCTCCCTGCGCAACCCGCTGACCGGGACACCGGCAGAGGAGGGCAGCGAGGAGTACTTCCAGCGGGCGGACGGCACCACCGTGCCGATCATCTGGGCCACCACCCCGCTGGTCCGGGACGGCCGGCCCGACGGACTGGTGCTCGTCTTCCACGACTTCAGCCTGCACCGCAGCGCCACCGAGGAGATCGAGGCGCGCACCGCCGCGCTGGAGGCCTTCACCACCCAGCTGCACCTGGTGGCCGAGATCTCCACGGTCCTCGTCCCCACCGAGCGCACCTCCGTCACCTTCCGCCGTCTCCTGCGGCTGCTGGTGCCCGAGCTGGGGCAGTGGGCCGCGGCCGACGTCCACCAGGACCGGTCGGAGGTCCTGGAGCGGGTCGCCGTCCGCAGCAGCACGCACCCGCACCGGGCCGGACGGCTGCGAGGGCCCGTCGCCCCGCTGCCGGACGCGGCCCGCGCCGCGCTGAACCGGCTGGTCAACGGCGACCGTCCCGTCCCGCTGAGCGCCGACGAGGTCCGAGACGACCCGCACCACCCCCTCGCCGCCACGCACCGCGTCCTGTTCGAACGACTCGGCGGACACTCCGCCGTCGTCGTCCCGCTCCGCACCCGGCAGCGGTCGTACGGGACACTGACCGTGGCACGCGCGGGGGACCACCCCGCCCATTCCGAGGCCGAGATCGCCCTGCTGGCCGACATCGGCCGGCGCGTCGGACTGGTACTGGACAACGCCCGGCTCTACCGGGAGCAGCAGAACGTCGCCGTGACCATGCAGCGCCAGCTGCTGACCCCCCTTCCGCAGGTCGACCACGTGCGCATGGCGGCCCGCTACTGGCCCGCCGAGAGCGCGATGGAGGTCGGCGGCGACTGGTACGACGCCTTCCTGCTCTCCGACGGCGTGATGGCCCTGGTCATCGGGGACGTGGTCGGTCACGACCTGCAGGCCGCCGCCCACATGGCCGAGGTCCGCAACATGCTGCGCGCCCTGGCCTGGGACCACCGGGAACCGCCCAGCGTCATCATGCGGCGCCTGGACGAGGCGGTGACCAACACCAGCGACGCCCCCATGGCCACCCTCGTCTTCGCCCGGATCGAAGGTCCGGAGGGCGGCCCCTGGCACTTCCACTGGGTCAACGCCGGCCACCCGCCGCCCCTGGTGGTCACCCCGGACGGCGCGACCCGCTTCCTGGAGGCGGGGCACGGTCCGCTCATCGGCATGAGCGCCACCCTGCGCCTCGGCCTGGACTGGCCCGACGCGACCGAGGAGCTGCCGCCGGAGAGCATCCTCCTGCTCTACACCGACGGTCTGGTGGAGAGCCGCGACCGTCCCATCGACGCCGGCATGGCCAAGCTCCGCCACCACGCCGGCGTCCTGGCGCGGCGGCTGGAGGAGGAGAGCATCGACGCGTTCTGCGACGAACTGCTCGCCCGCATCGAGCCCCGCGGCGACGACGTCGCTCTGCTGGCCCTGCGCCTGCCCGCCGAGGGTGTCGGCGCCCCCGGCGACATCTCACCGCCGCCCCCGCCCCAGTCCCCGCACAGCGAGGCCACCCCCGACCGGGCCGCGCCGGGCGCCCGCCGCCAGGAGCCCGAGGTCCTCGACCCGACCCACGCCGACCCGGACGAGTAGCGGGTTCGGCCAACGGGGCGAGGCCCGCCCACGGATGCACCCGTGCCGTCACCCGCCTGAGCGCCTTGAGTGGTGCTACCCGGGCCGCGGGCTGACGGTGATTCACGTCGGGGCCGGGTCAATTCAGCTGACGAAGCACCAGCTGCCCGGTCGTGACGGAAGGAACCTCAGATGCGTTCTGCTCGCATGCTCCTGACCACTGCGGCGGCCTCGGCCGTCCTCGTCCTCGGCGCACCCGGCGCCTACGCGGCGGCCGCCGGCGACTGGGAGCACGACGATTCTTCCTACAGCAAGGAGCACGACAACGGAGGCAAGCACGACGAACCGCGCGGCGGAATGCACACGGGCGGCGGCGCCCTGGCCGCGGTGAACGAGGGCGACTGGGAGGGCGGCGGCTCCAAGGAGGGGTCTCAGACCCACAAGCAGGACGAGGGCGAGAAGTCCTGGGGCGGCGGCGAGCAGGAGAAGCCGCGCGGCGGGATGCACACCGGAGGCGGCGGGCTGGACACGCCGGCCACGACCGCGGGCGGGCTGGCCGTCCTGGGCGTCGCCGCGACCGGTCTGTACGCGGTCCGGCGCAGGAAGTCGGCCGACGGAGTGGCGTGAGCCGTGCCGGGCGCGATAGCAGCCGGGCCGCCACCAGGCAACGCGTGGCGGCCCGGCCCGCTTTCCCCCTGCCTCGCCCGCCCGTCCCTCGCCCTTCCACCGCCCGCCCTGCTGCCGTGCCCAAGTGAGGTGGTCCTCGATGGCAGTCCCCCCTACCCCACCCGCCGACGACACGGAGGTGCCCGCCGGACAGGGATCCCGTCCGGGCATGACGGTGCTGTGCGCCGTGGCCCTCCTGGTCCTGGCGGTGAGTCTGGTCGGCGGCAACGACACGTCGGCCGACTCCTCGCGGCCGCCCCTCACCTCGCAGCCCGGCGCGTCCGCGCCGTCGGCCCCGCCCACCGCGGACGACGGCGGGAGGAGCCTGCCCCGGTCGAAGCCGGTGCGCCTGCTGATCCCGGAGATCTCCGTCGACGCCCCCTTCACCGGCCTCGCCATCGGCAAGAACGGACAGCTCGAAGCACCCCCGCCCGACGACACCAACCTCGTCGGCTGGTACGCCAAGGGCGCCTCCCCGGGGGAGACGGGCACCTCGATCATCGCCGGGCACGTGGACACCAAGACGTCCGCGGCCGTCTTCGCCCGGCTCTCCGAACTCGACGAGGGCGACGTCTTCCGAGTGGAGCGGGCCGACGGACGCACGGCCACCTTCGAGGTCGACAGTCTGGAGACGTTCGACAAGGACGACTTCCCCAGCAAGCGTGTGTACGGCGACACCGACCGGGCGGAGGTACGGCTGATCACCTGCGCGGGCGACTACGACCGCAAGGCCAAGGACTACACGGACAACCTCGTGGTCTTCGCCCACCTCACCTGAGACCGCCTCGTCCGAGCCCCCGGTCACCCGCGCAGTGCACACGGGTCGCGCGCCACCAGGGGCGGGCACAGGATCGAGGAACGCCGGCGTCGCACCACCGCGGCCGGCGTCACGTTCCGCCCCCGCGAAGGACCCGTGCAGGACCCGCGAAGGAGATGTGCGCAGGATGACCACCACGCCCGCCCCTGCTTCCGAACCGCTGACGCGACAGGTGTCGCACCACGTCTCCCAGTCCGTGTTCGACGGCTCCAGACTCCGGGTCGTCCTGCTGGTCGAGGTCTACGACGGAGCCCAGCAGCAGTTCCTGGAGACGTACGAACGTCTGCGCAGCCACGTCGAGTCCGTGCCCGGGCACCTCGGCGAGCAGCTGTGCCAGTCCATCGAGAACCCCTCGCAGTGGCTCATCACCAGCGAGTGGGAGAGCGCCCCGCCGTTCTTGAACTGGGTGAGCAGCGAGGAGCACGTGCGGATGGTGAAGCCGCTGCACAGCTGTGTCCGGGACACCCGGTCGCTCCGCTTCCACGTGGTCCGCGAGACGGGGCATCCGGCGGCGGGCGCAGAGTCCGCCGCCCCGGGCGGGCTCCAGACGTCGCCGCGGATCGGTGACGGAGTCATCCGGCACGCCCTCACCTTCACCGTGAAGCCGGGCAGCGAGGACGCGGTCGCCGAACTCCTCGCCGACTACGCCTCGCCCGAGCCGCGGGTCGACGACAGCACGCGCTTGTGCCGCACCTCCCTGTTCCTGCACGGCAACCGGGTGGTGCGGGCCATCGAGGTCCGCGGCGACCTGCTCGCGGCTCTGCGGCACGTGGCGGAACAGCCCGAGGTGCGCGCCCTCGAGGAGGCGCTCAACCCGTATCTGGAGCAGGACCGGGACCTCGGTGACCCGGAGTCCGCGCGGGTCTTCTACACCCGGGCGGCCCTGCCCGCCGTACACCATGTGACGACGGGCGAGGAGGACCCGGCGGCACGCCGGCACGCGCTGGCGTACCCGGCCCGGCCGGGTTGCGGCATGCGGCTGGCCCAGCTGCTGGCCGCGGCCGACGAGGCGGCGGCGGACGACCCGCACAGCCCGGTCCTGTGCAGCACGATCTTCCAGCGCGACGACGTCGTCGTACGGCTGGTCGACGTCCGGGGCGAGCTGGCCGACGGAGACCCCGCGGTGGCCCTCGGCCTCGCGGACCCGGCCCGGGTGTCCGAACTGACGACCCTCCTGGACGGCCCCGCGCCCGCCGGCGGCGAGCTCGCCCACGCGCTCGCCGGCGCCCGCATGGACCTCGTCACCGACCGTCGCGCGCCCGGCGTCTGACCCGGCCCCCCTCGCCCGCACGCACCTCGGCCGCCGGCCCGCGCACGTCGCGGACCGGCGGCCGAGGTGCGTCCCACCCGTCAGCTCACTCGGGCACGGTGCAGTCGAACGCGTGCAGGTAGGGGTTGACCGGGCGGATGTCGTCGATGACGAGGCCCGCGTCGGTCAGCCGGCCGACCATGCTGTCGGTGGTGTGCTTGGCGCCGCCGACGTTGAGGAGCAGCAGCAGGTCCATCGCGGTGCTGAACCGCATGGAGGGCGAGTCGTCGACGAGGTTCTCGATGACCACGACCCGTGCCCCGGGGCCGCCCGCCGCCATGACGTTGCGCAGGGCGCGGGCGGTGCTGTCGTCGTCCCACTCCAGGATGTTCTTGATGACGTAGACGTCGGCCCGGACCGGGATGGCCTCCCGGCAGTCGCCCGGCACGATCCGCACCCGGTCCGCGAGCGAACCGCCCTCGCGCAGCCGGGGGTCGGCGTTCTCCACCACGCGGGGCAGGTCGAGGAGGGTGCCGTGCATCGACGGGTACTTCTCCAGCAGGCTCGCCACCACGTGCCCCTGGCCGCCGCCGATGTCGGCCACCGACGTGCTCGCGGACAGGTCGAGGAGCGCGGCGACGTCCTGGGCCGACTGGCGGCTGGACGTGGTCATGGCGCGGTTGAAGACCTCGGCCGACTCGGGGGCGTCCTCGTTGAGGTAGGTGAAGAACTCCTTGCCGTACAGGCCCTCGACGACGTTGGAGCCGGTGCGGACCGCCTCGTCGAGCAGGGGCCAGGCGTCCCAGGTCCACGGTTCGGTGCACCACAGGGTGATGTAGCGCAGGCTGTGCGGGTCGTCCTCGCGCAGCAGCAGCGACATGTCGGTGTGCGTGAACGTCCCGTCCTTGTGCTCGGCGAAGACGCCGTAGCAGGTCAGGGCGCGCAGCAGCCGGCGCAGCGGCCTCGGCTCGGTCTTCACCGCGGCCGCCAGGTCCTCCACGGCCATCGGTGAGTCGCCGAGCGCGTCGGCGACGCCGAGCCGGGCGGTCGCGCGGAGGGCGGCGGCACATGCCGCCCCGAACACGAGCTCCCGCAGCCGCATGGGCGGGGGCGGGGCGGTCTGTGCGGTCATGTGCCGCGTCCTTCCTTCTTCTGCGTTCTTCCGGGGTTCCCCGGGTGATTACCGGCGGCCGGTCAGCACAGTCCCGCGGGCTCGGAGGCGCCGCAGGTGTTGCCGGTGAAGGTGTTGCTCTTGGCGGTGTCGCCGGTCGTGGCGTTGACGAGGTCGGCGGGGGCGTTGTCGCGCAGCCGGTTGCCGTTGATCTCGTTCTTCGAGTTGGCGGCGCCCACCATGCTCTTGGCCAGGACGATGCCGCCGGACATCGACGACTTGCCGGAGTTGCCCTCGACGGTGTTGTCGGCGACCAGGACCTTCTCGACGCCGGTCAGGACGATGCCGGAACCCTGGAGGGCCTCCAGCCGGTCGGTCTTCGGGCAGGACTTGTTGTTGCGCACGACGTGGTTGTCGCGCACGACCAGGTCGCCGGCCATGGGCTTGTTCTCGTCGCCGACGACGAACACACCCGCGCAGTTGCCGCTGATGAGGTTGTCCGCGACGGCCAGGTTGCGCAGCCGACGGACGGTGATGCCGATCCGGTTGCCCTCCAGGCGGTTGTGCGCGACCTCGGTGCCCTGGGTGTCCACGGCGCCTTCCTCGGCCTTGATGGTGTTGGCCAGGAAGATGCCCGCGTCGCCGTTGTCGCGGGCGGTGTTGTCGCGGAAGATGCCGTGGATCGACCGCTCCTGGGCGATGCCCCAGACCCCGTTCTTCACGGCCGTGACGTTGCGCACGGTCAGGCCGTCGGTGGCCATGGAGAACAGGCCGGTGCGCTTGAAGCCGGTCACCGTCAGGTTGGCGACGGTGATGCCCTTGACGTTCTCGTCCTTCGTCCCGATCACGCAGATGCCGTTGCCGCCCTCGGCGCAGGTGTTGTCCTCGGCGGCCTTCTCCGTGCCCGGCTTGATGACCGTGTTGCGGCCCATGCCGCGCAGGGTGAGCCCCGGAGTGCTCACCTTGACGCTCTCGTGGTAGGTGCCGGGTGTCACGAGGACGGTGTCGCCCGACTCGGCGGCGTCGACCGCCTTCTGGATCGATTCGCCGGGGTGGACCACGTGGATCATGTGGCCGGCGGACGCGGGAGCCGCTCCCAGTCCCGTTCCGATCATCGCTGCGGTGCACACCAGGTACACAACATGGCATTTCTTCATATTCCGCACGTTATGCCCGAAAGAATCCCGCCCCGGTCCGATGAGCCATCCGACGGCGTGTCATGAACGGACGGTGAACGCCCGGTTCTTGGGCAGACGGGCGTAGGTGATCTTCATGTCGTCGGCCAGGAAGGAAGCACTCCCGTGACCGCTCCCGCACGACACCCCCGCCGAAGGCGCTCCGGACGGCGTTTCGACCTCCGTGCGACGGCCCTGTTCTTCGGACTCGCCGCCGTCGGCCTGTGTGTCGCGGGGTGGGCCGCGCGGATGGCGTTCGGCGTCGCCGAGCGGCGCCCGGCCTGGGCGCTCGTCCTGGTGCTCGGCGGAGTACTGGCCTGGCTCCTGGGCCGCCGCAGGCGCTCCGGGCTCTCCGCTTCCGGCCTGGCGCGGCGCACCACACGCGCACTGGCGGCGGGCACGGAGACGGCCCTGGAGGCACTGGAGGAGACGCGGGAGACCGCGGTGCCGAGGGAGGCGTCCCACGTCCCCGAGCCCGCGACCACGACGGCCGCCGACGACCAGCCGCTGACCGCCGACGAGTTCGAGCAGGCGATAGCCGAACTCTGCCTGCGCGACGGCTGTGCCGAGGTGGAGGTGGTCGGCGGCGCGGGCGACCTCGGCGCGGACGTGACGGCGGTGGCCCCCGACGGCCGGCGCCTCGTCGTCCAGTGCAAGTGCTACGCCGACGGCAACAAGGTCGGCTCCGAGGACCTGCAGCGCTTCGGCGGCACCTGTTTCACCGTCCACGACGCCGACGTCGCGGTCGTCGTCACCACCAGCGACTTCACCCGCCCGGCCGTCGAGTACGCCGAACAGTGCGGCATAGTCTGCGTGGACGAGCGCGGGCTGCGGGACTGGAGGCAGGGGGCCGGACCGGCGCCCTGGGCGCTCGCTCCCGCGCGGCCGAGCGGTTTCCCGGCCGCACGGTGGCAACCTGTGCCGCATGGGCAAAACAGCGCTGATCGTCATCGACATGATCAACACCTATGACCACGAGGACGCCGACTCGCTGATTCCCTCGGTGGAATCCGTACTCCCCGCCGTGACCGGCCTGCTGGAGCGGGCGCGACGGCAGGGCGTCCCCGTGATCTACGTCAACGACAACTTCGGCGAGTGGCGCTCGCACCACGGCGAGATCCTCGACCAGGCCCTCGCGGGGCCGCACGCCCGCCTCGTCGAGCCGCTGCGGCCCGACGGCTCCTCCCTCTTCGTGGTCAAGGCACGCCATTCCATCTTCTTCGAGACCCCGTTGACGTACCTGCTGTACGAGCAGGGCATCGACCGGCTGGTGCTGTGCGGGCAGGTGACCGAGCAGTGCGTGCTCTACTCGGCGCTCGACGCCCACATCCGCCACCTGGAGGTGATCGTGGCGCGCGACGCGGTCGCCCACATCCACTCCGACCTCGCGGACGCCGCGCTGCGCATGATGGAGCGCAACATGGGCGCCCGGGTGTGCGACAGCGGCGAGTTGTGGACGTGACGGGAGCCGCCGCGGCGGCGCACGCCGGCGCCGCCCCGGGTCAGCCGCGCAGGGTGCGCACGGGCAGGACGACCTGGGCCGCCGACGCGAGCGTCCGCTCGTCGTTCGCGAAGGCGGCGACCGCCTCGCCGTCGCCCGGCTCCCCGTCGTCCCACGGGCGGGTGGCGAAGATCAGGCAGGCGTACCCGCGCTCGTCGACCGCGCGGCGCCACTGCGCCGTGGGGATGAACTGGGCGTTGACCCCCGGCATCGTGAGGGCCGCCGCGCCCGGCACCACCAGCAGCGTCACCGGCAGGTTCGGCAGCCGCGCGGCGTCGACGACACCGTCGCCGACGGACAGACCGGCGTGGCCCAGCAGCCGCTCGACGGCGGCCCCGGTCGCCTCGGGGCCGCCCTCGCCGTCGCCGAGGGAACAGGCGAGGAGGAAGGGGACGTCGCCGTCGGGGGTCTCCCGGCTCCAGGACATGATGACGAGCGTGCCGAGGTCGGCGGTTCGCAGGGGGCGTGTGTCAGTTGAGATCGAGGTCACCGCGAAACCGTAAGGGCGCGCCGTGCCGCACCGGCCCGCCGCTCACTCGACTGGCCGAGCCCCTCGTGGTTCTTCACACGAACGAGGGGCGCGCGCCCAGCGCTTCGGGAGCCGGTCCCGCCGGCCGCCCGCCGCCCGGTACGTCCGTCCCCGAGACGCCTGTCCCCACCCCGCACTGGAACCGACATGTCGTCCGCGCGCACCGCCCCCGCGTCCCCGCCCTGGTACCGCGAGGTGTCCCGGGAGAAGTGGAAGTCCTTCTTCACCGCCTGGATCGGCTATCTCCTCGACGGCTTCGACTTCGTCCTGATCACCCTCGTACTGACCGAGATCGCCGACGACTTCGGACTGTCGACGGCGGAGTCCGCGAGCCTGGTCCCGGGCGCGTTCATCACCCGCCGGCTCGGCGGCGCCGTGCTCGGTGCCCTCGGTGACCGTTTAGGCCGCGGGAGCGCCATGGTGGCCGGCATCCTGCTGTACCCGGCCGGCACCTTCGCCTGTGGTTTCGCCTGGGACTGCACCAGTCTGTTCACGGCCCGTCTGCTGATCGGCATGGGCAGGGTCGGCGAGTACAGTGCCAGTGCCACCTACGTCCTGGAGATCCGGCCCGTCCGGCTGCGCAACCGTGCCTCGGGGTTCCTCGTCTCGGGATTCTCGCTCGGTGGTGTCCTCGCTGCGGAGGTCTACGAGCACGTGGTGCCGGCCCACGGCTGACGCTGGCTGTTCCACATCGGCCTGTTCCCGGTGGTCGTCGCGCTGTGGGTGCGGCGGGCGCTGCCCGAGGCCGACGACTGGGAGGCGGAGGTGGGCGCCGCCGGAGAGCGCCCGAACCCGTTCCGGCCGCTGTTCGCGGGCCGCCGCCGGGCGACCGCCAACACGGCCTTTGCGCGCGTCGCCACCGGATCGCTGTTCGCGGTGTTCACCCCGCTCGGCGCGGGGGCCGTGCCCGTGCTCTCCGTCGTGGGCGGCGGCCTGTCTGATCGCGTTCGCCGTACAGCTGGGCGGCCGCGAGCGGTGGGCGCTGTCCGTCGCGCTGTGCCTCACCGTATTCTGCGCCTTCCGCTACAGCCGGCCGGTCCGGGCCCTGCTGCCCACCTACCTCGAGACCGAGCTCGGCTGCACACCTGCCCAGGTCAGTGACGCGCTCTACTACGCGGGCTTCGGCACCGTGGCGGGCTGTGCCGTCACCGGCTTCGCGGGGGACCGGTTCGGCACCCGCGAGACGTACGCCGTCACCCTGCTGATCGGCGTCGCGTTCGTCTTCCCGGTCTTCGCGATCCGGGACAGCCCGCTGCGCCTGGGCGTCCTGCTCTCCCCCATGCTCGCCCGTATGCAGGGCGTCTCGGGGCTGCTGCCCAAGTTCATCGCCGGGCACTTCCCGACCGAGACCCGGGCAGCGTCCCTCACCTACAACGTCGGAGCGCTGGGCGGTGCCGTCGCCCGGTGCTCGGGGCCGAGCCGGCGTCGACGATGCCACTGGGGCAGTCGCTCGCGGTCCTGACGTTCTCCCTCACCCTCGTCGTGATCGTGCTGATCGGCTTCGACGTGCCGAGCCGTCTGAACCGGCTCGTGGACCCGCGGGGCCGTGCCGGACCGTCTGGCCGCCGAGACGGTGACGGAGGGCGGGCGTCGCGTGCCGTCGGCGAAGTGACGGGGCGGCGGGTGCCGTCGGGTGGTCCGGTGCCCCGACCGGCGCAACGAGGCGGTGGCTGGCGAGGCGCCGTGCCGTCACCCGGTGTAACAGTCTCGGTATGATCTGTAGACGAGATGTTCATCGGAGCGCCTCGCGCGTCCGCACGGCCCGGACCGCGGCGGTGGCCCTCCTCGCCGCGGCCGCCCTGGGCGCGACCACCGAGGCGGCGGCCGCGCCCGCCGTCCCCCCGCGCACCGACTGGGACGCCATCGCGGCCTGCGAGTCCGGCGGTGACTGGAACGCGAACACCGGCAATGGCTACTACGGCGGTCTCCAGTTCGCTCCGTCGAGCTGGGCCGCCGCGGGCGGTCTCGCGTACGCGCCGCGCGCCGACCTCGCCACCCGCGGGGAGCAGATCGCCGTCGCCGAGCGCCTCGCCCGTATCCAGGGCATGTCGGCCTGGGGCTGCGCCTGAGGCGCGAGCGCCACGGAACGGGCGTCAGTCGCCCGGCCCCGGGTCCGGCCGTACCGGGGTGCGGACACCGGCCCGGGCCGCCTCCAGCTGGGCCGCGAAGGCGATGCCGAGGAAGAGCGCCACCGCCGTGAGGTTCGCCCACAACAGCAGCGCGATGAAGGCGGTGAGCGGTCCGTACACCGCGCCGAAGGCACCGCTGTGACCGACGTAGAGCGCCAGCAGCCAGGTCGCCGACACCCACAGCACCAGGTGGACCGCCGAACCGAAGGCCAGCCAGGTGTAGCCGGGCTGGTCGCGCCGAGGCGACCAGCGCAGGATCACCGCCGAGGCGACCCAGGCCAGCAGCAGCCCCGCCGGTACCTCCAGCGCGGTCCACCACCCGGGAGCGCCGGCACGGTCGCCGGCGGAGCGGGCCACGGCGTCACCGACGGCCTCGCCCGCGACGAGCACCAGAAACCCCAGCACCATCGGCAGGCCCGCGGTGAGCGCGAGCACCAGCGCCCTGCCGTACTTGCGCAGGGTGGGGCGGTCGCGCTCGACGCCGTAGATGCGGTTGGCGCCCCGCTCGATCTGGCCCATGGCCGAGGCGAGGTTCAGCAGGGCGAACGCCATCCCGAGCCAGAGCGCCAGCGCGCTCCACGCGTCGCTCCCGGCGCTGCGCCGGGTGCCTTCGAACGCTTTCTCCACGACGTCGGCGCTGGCCCCCGGCACGATCCGCCCGAGCGTGAGCTCCACGACCCGGCCCACGCCCTCGGTGTGGACCGAGGTGGCGAGGCCGACGAGCACGATGGTGAACGGGACCAGTCCGAGGACCACCTGGAAGGCGAGTGCGCGTGCGTTGGTGAAGCCGTCCGCGTAGCGGAACCGGGCGAAGGAGTCGGTCAGGAGCCGCAGACCTCCGTACCGGCGCAGCGCGGTCAGGGCTTCGTCGCCGGAGAGCTCCTCTCCGAGCATGTCGCGGGTCTGCGGGACGTGCACGGCGGTTCCCACGGTGCGGCTGCTCCTCGGGTCGGGGCGGGCGAAGGTGCGTACCTCCACCCATGCGCATGCCCGAGAACGAGCCGGGCAGCACCCACCGGACCACCGGTGGCGGCCGATCGGGTGGCCGCGCCCGGAGTTGACCGGGGTAACCCGTGGGTGTGCATGTGCCCGTACCGCCGCCGTCGCCTGTTTCCCTCGGGCGGCGGCTGGGCAGTCCCCTGGCGGGGGAGCCGAGGGGCGGTCCCGGACGTTCCGTACGCCGATACCTCCGGGGCCGCCCTCGCTCACCCGGGTCTCAGGAACGGCGCCCCGAGTAGGCCGACCAGCGGCCGTCCCGCCTGGCCACCGTGATGTCCCGGCCGAAACACGCGGTCAGCAGGGAGTCGGTGAGGACGTCGTCCACGGGTCCGCGGGTCAGGATCCGGCCCTCGCGCAGCAGCAGGGCGTGGCTGACGGCGGGGAACAGCTCCTCCAGATGGTGGGTCACCGTCACGGTGGCCAGCCGCGGGCGTCCCTGGGCAAGCTGGTGCATGGCCTCGACGAGGTCCTCCCGGGAGGGCAGGTCCAGCGCGTTGAAGGGCTCGTCCAGGAGGAGCAGGGCAGGGTCGGCCATCAGCGCCCTGGCGATGAGCACCCGCGCCCGCTGGCCGCCCGAGCACACGCCGTACGGCCGGTCGGTCAGCTCCTTGACGCCGAGTTCGGTGAGCAGGTCGCGGGCGCGGAGGCGGACCTCGTCGTCGTACGTCCGCCACAGGGGCTGCACGGTGCCGCTGTGCCCGGTGAGGACGACCGCGTGGGCGGTGAGGTCCTGGGGCACCCGCTGGGCGGAGTTGACGTGACCGATGCGGGCCCGCAGCTCACGGACGTCCACCCGGCCCAGCCGGCTGCCGAGGACCTCCACCGTCCCGGTCGTCGGGTGCATCAGCGCGCCCAGCAGCCGCAACAGGGTGGTCTTGCCGGCGCCGTTGGCTCCCAGTAGGGCCCAGTGCTCGCCCGGCCGGACCGTCCAGTCGACGCCGTCGAGGATGAGCTGGTCGGTGGTGTGGCGGCGGACACCGACGCCCTCTAGCCGGAGGACGGCCGCGTCGTACTCGGTCACGGGGGAGTCGGCTGACTGCCCTGCCATTGCGTCTCCTTCGCGCGGGAGGCCGGTCGTTCGCGCGGAAGGGTAGATGCATGCGCCATGCGTCTGCCGGGCCGTCCGGTTGCTGGACGGCCCGGCCCGCTGCCGGTCAGGGGCGGGTCAGACGCCGGCGACCGACTGGATCCAGGAGCGGTACGCCGTCACGTTCGTGTACGCCGTGGTGGTCTGGCGGTCGCTGGTCGAGGCGACGCCGACCTGGACGCCGCCGGCCATCATCGGACCGCCGGAGTCGCCGCCCGCGGTGATGCCGTCACCGGGGCGGGCGCAGATGGCCTGGCCGTAGTAGGCGTCGTAGCAGCCGCGGGTGACGGTCAGGTTGGCGACCTTCAGGTACCGGGACTGGCAGTTGATCTCCGAACCGCAGCGGGAGGTGGCGCCCCAGCCGTAGACCTGTACGTTCTGGCCGACGCGCACCGTGCCGGGCTGGCCGAGCCGCGCGTAGGAGGCGGAGACGGAGCGGTCGAGGCGCACCAGCGCGAGGTCCGACGAGGAGTGGGTTACGGTCTGCACGCCGTTCGCCACGGTGCCGCCGGAGCTCTGGTCGAGGCTGCCGATGCGGAAGGAGAGTCCGCCGCCGCTCACGCAGTGCTTGGCCGTGAGTATCCAGGTGGGGGAGATGATGGTGGCGCTGCAGGTCTGGGTGCCGTTGGAGAACAGCCGGGCCGCCCAGGGGGCGTTCTGGGCGTAGCCGCCGCCGATGATCGGCTGGGGGCCGCCCTCACCGGGCTTGTGCTCGGCCGCGGAGGCGTTCGGCGCGAGCGCGACGGCGGACAGAAGTGCGGCCATGAGCGCGGCCAGCAGGGTGGGGACGAGTCTGGTGATGCGCAAGGCTCCTCGATTCCGACGACACGCGTGGGGTCGCGTGTGGTGGGTGGGGGCGCTCAGCATCTCGGGCGGGGGCGAGGAGCCACCAATCCCGGTTTCCCATAACACGCCGTTATGGAAAGGGCCCACAGCCCGCGCGTCCCGGGTCCTGTTCCCCGTCTCAACCGGCCGAGGTGGCCGCCGGGTTCTGCCGGTCCCGCACGGTCATCGACAGGGTCCGGGGCCGCACGGTGGCCGCGGCGACGGGCCGTGCGGTCTGTCCCGGCGCCAGTTCCAGGCGTACCCGGCGGACGATGGTGGCGACGGAGAGGAGTTCGGTGCGGGCGAACCGGTCCGCGATGCACTTGTGCTCGCCGGCGCCGCGGGGCAGGAACGCGTGCGAGGTCCTGGGACCGTCGCCGTCCGGCCGGCGGTCGGGGTCGAACCGCAGCGGTCCGGGAAGAGCGCGGGGTCGCGGTGGAGGGCGTGCCGGCAGTGGGCGAGTTCGGTCCCGGCGGGCACGGGCCAGGGATCGAGACGGGTCGCGGTGACGGTGCGCCGGGTGACGAGCCAGCCGGTGTGGTGCGGGCGCGGAGTCCCGTCGCCGACCCGTCTCAGGTAGGGGAGCACGTCATCGAGTTCCGCGAGGACCTCGGCCTCGACGTCCGGCTCGCGGGCGAGTTCGTACAGCGGCCAGGAGAGCACAGAGGCGGTGGTCTCGGTGCCGGCCACGGCCGGGGGTGAGGATCTCGGAGGGAATCTGGTGCCCGGTCAGCGGCCGGCCGGTCTTCTCGTTTGTGGTGCGCAGCAGCAGGGACAGCATGTCGCCGGTGTCGTGGCCGGAGGCCCGCGGCCCGGTGACGGCCCGGTCGACGGTGGCCCGTACGGCGTTCCGTGCCCTGGTGAAGCGGCGGTTGGCGGGCAGCGGCAGCCGCTCGATCCAGTCGGGGGGAGGGCGTGACGCGGGCGCCGACGCCGTTCATCACGACGGACAGGTCCACGCGCAGGCGGCGGAAGGCGGTCGTTCCTGGGGCACGCGATACAGCTCATGCGCTACAACCCCGGCTTCGTCGTCGCACTGCGCACCGCCTGCGGACCGGTCGTCGAGATCACCCTCCAGCCCGGCACCCGCACCCTCGTCGGCCAGGATTCCGACCTCGTCCCCACCGTGCCGACCCGACCTCGGCCCGAGCCCCGACAAGGGCCGCTCCTTCAAGGAGCCGGGCCGGCTGCTGGGCGGCTCCGTCGTCACCGCCGCCGGACAGACCCACGTCCGCAGACCGCGCCGGCTCCAGCCCGCCTTCGCCCTCGAACGGATCGACCGCCACGTCGACGCCGTGCGCGGGAGACCGAGGCCGCCGTCGACGGCCTGGCCGTCGGCCGGGCCCTGGACGTGCGCGAGGTGATGGTGGGGCTCAGTCTGAACCTGCTGGCCGAGACGGTGTTCTCGGGCAGCCTCGACGAGGCTTCCCTGATCGCTCGCGGGACCAACCCGTCGGGGAACGTGGTCCATCCCACCTGCCAGGTCCGCCCGGACGCGGAGTGCGGAGACAAGTGGCGGGGAAGCTTCCGCTTTTGGCCGCTTCCCCGCCGAAGGACGGCTCAGCGCAGCAGCAGCTGTACGAGGGCCACGGTGCCGACCGTCACGACGACGATCCGCAGCGCCGAGGGGCTGAAGCGGCGGCCCACCTTGGCCCCGCCGTACCCGCCGAGGGCCGAGCCGATCGCCAGGAGCGCAACGGCCGTCCAGTCGAAGTCCGCGGCGAAGAGGAAGAAGAGCGCGGCGACGGTGTTCACGACGGCGGAGAGGACGTTCTTGACGCCGTTGAGGCGCTGCAGCGGCTCGTCGAGCAGCATGCCCATCAGGGACAGGTAGATGATCCCCTGCGCGGCGGTGAAGTAGCCGCCGTAGACGCTCGCCAGCGTCAGCCCGGTGAACAGCAGCGGCCCGCCGTCCCGGCGCGGCGAGGCGCCGGTCCGCTCGCGGCGGTGCTGCACCCACCTGCCGATCTGCGGCTGGAGCGCCACCAGCACCAGGGCGAGGCCCACCAGTACCGGCACGATGGTCTCGAACGCGTCCGCGGGCAGGGCGAGCAGCAGCGTGGCACCCGTCAGGCCACCGGCCAGCGCACCGGCGCTGAGCTTCAGCACGCGCCGGCGCTGACCGCTCAGTTCCTTCCGGTACCCGATGGCGCCGCTGATGGAGCCGGGGATGAGTCCGAGCGCGATGGACACCGTCGCGGTGACGGGGGAAAGGCCCGTGGCCAGCAGCACCGGGAAGGTGATCAGCGTCCCGGAGCCGACGACGCTGTTGATGGCGCCGGCCCCCACGCCCGCCGCGAACACCGCGGCCATCGCCTCGGGCGTCACGGCAGGCCGTCCGGGGCCGGCCGTGCGCGCGGCCGGAAGGTGTCTTGTGCATCTTTCACGGGGCCGACTGTACCCACCGCCGAAGTGACAGGAAGCGGTGGTTCCAACCGGTCCTGGATGAACACTTCTTGACGTGAATTCACCTGATCATGCGGTGATACGATCACCGCGTTTGCGGAGCGGGCGGATGGGTGAAAGACGGCATCTCCGACTTCCGGGACAGCCCGGGCAGCACCCCAGGTGCCGGGCGGTCCACCGGGCCGCCCGCGTGGACGGGAACTCAGCGAACCGGCCTTCAGTCGCCTGAAGAGAGTCTTATGACGGAATACACAGGGAACCCATTGCTCTGGGTCCTTCTCGTCGCCCTCGTCGCCGCCGCCGTGCTCATCGGCCGGCAGCGCGGGGCGGCACGAGCTCTGCGGCAGGAGGTCCAGGGGCTCAAGCAGCACTACACGGAGCTGGAGAACGACTACGGCAAGTCCGTGCGGGCGGCCCAGGAGCGGGCCGAGGACGAGACGAAGACCGTGCTGAAGTCGGCCATGCGGACCCTGCAGGGCCTCGCCGCCGAACAGCAGCTGGTGCTCTCCCGGCTGCAGACCAAGTACGGGGACTCGGCGCTGCTCCAGGACCTGCTGGAGATCGACCACACCAACTCGCAGTTCGGCCGGCGCGCCCAGTCCATCGCGGTGCTGTGCGACGGCTGGCTCGGCGGCCGCCGCGACACCGCCTCGGTGTACGACGTGGTGCGCAGCGCCCAGGGCCGCATCCGGCACTTCCGCCGGGTAGAGATCCTCTCCCAGGTCGACTTCGGCATCACCAGCCGTGCCGTCGAACCCGTCGCCCTGGCCCTCGCCGAGCTGCTCGACAACGCCACCAGCTACTCCAGCCCGGACACCGTCGTCGAGATCAACATCCGTACGGTGCCCAAGGGCATCTGCGTCGTCGTCGACGACGCGGGCGTCGGCATGAGCGACGAGGAGCGCGTCCGCGCCGACAGACTCCTCGCCACCGAGCGCGCCTCGGGTGTGGCGGGGCTCGGCAACCCGCCGCAGTTCGGG
The DNA here is from genome assembly GCF_028473745.1 of Streptomyces sp. M92. Taxonomy (NCBI): domain Bacteria; kingdom Bacillati; phylum Actinomycetota; class Actinomycetes; order Kitasatosporales; family Streptomycetaceae; genus Streptomyces; species Streptomyces sp. M92. The sequence goes on along the minus strand of NZ_CP101137.1, from coordinate 6,063,930 downwards.
TTCGCGGTCATCGGCCTGCTCTGCGAGCGCTTCGGCTTCGAGGTCTCGGTGGACTCCTCGTCCCCCTACGGAGGTGTGCGCGCCGTGGTCCTGCTCCCGCACGACCTGCTCACCGCCATGCCGGAGAGGAAGGCACCCGCCGCCCCTGCCGTCCGCAACGCCGCCCGGCCCGAGGCGGACGGCGGACCGGAGGCGTCGCTCGCCCCCTCCGAGACCAGCGACGGCCTGCCCCGGCGGCGCCGCAAGCGCCCGATGGCCATCGTGCCCGGCAGCGCGGCCGCCCCGCGTACCGCCGGCCGTTCCGACGCGGAGCAGGCGCAGGTCATGGCCGCTTTCCAACGGGGCACCCAGACCGGCCGCGGCACCGGACCCCAGGACGCCGACCGGACACGCAGAACATCTGGTGCAAGCAGAGAAGGACATGAGGACTCGTGAACGACGATCTGTCATGGATGCTCGACAGCGCCCTGGAGATTCCCGGGGCCCTGCACGCGGTCCTGATCTCGGCCGACGGGCTGCTGATGGCCCGGACGCAGGACTTCGACAAGGACGACGCCGACCGGGTCGCCGCCGCGATGAGCGGCGTGCAGTCGCTCAGCCGGACCCTCGCCTTCTTCTGTGAGGACCCGAGTCAGTCCTGGCGGCAGACCCTGGTCGAGTTCGACGGCGGCTGGGTGTTCCTGATCTCCGCCGGCGAGGGCGCCTACCTCGGCGTCTCCGCCTCCCCGGACGTCGACATGGCCGACATCACCTTCCGGATGCAGCAGCTCGTCGCCCAGCTCGGCAAGCGGCTGACGACGCCGCCGCGCGAGAACCCCGGTTCCCGTTCATGACCGGCCACGACGGCTGGGAGCCCGAAGCACCGGAATTAGTACGGCCGTACGTCATCACCAAGGGCCGCGGCCTGCCCGACGAGGAACACCTCTCCCTCATCACCCTCGTCACGGCCGCCGACGGGCACGCACGGCGGCCACTGCGGCTCTCCCCCGAGGAGCAGAGCCTGCTGGACCTGTGCTCCGCCGGCTACCTGTCGGTCGCCGAGATCGCCGGGCACACCCACTTCCCGCTGGGCGTGGTGCGCATCCTGCTGGCCTCCCTGATGGAGGGCGGCCACCTCATGACCCGTCCGCCGGTGGCCCGCGCCCGCCTGGCCGACAAGGAGATCCTGGAGGAGGTGCTCAATGGGCTCCGCGCCAAGTTTGGATGAGCGGGACTACGTGCGGGGCGGGGCGACCCAGACCGCGGTGAAGATCCTCGTCGTCGGTCACTTCGCGGTGGGCAAGACCACCCTCATCGGCTCCATCTCCGAGATCGAGCCGCTGTCCACCGAGGAGACGATGACGCAGGCCGCCGAGTCGGTCGACGACCTCAAGGGGGTCCAGGGCAAGACCACGACCACGGTCGCCATGGACTTCGGGCGGCTGACCATCAGCGACCGCGTCGTGCTCTACCTGTTCGGCACCCCCGGCCAGCAGCGCTTCGTGCAGATGTGGGAGGACATGGCGCGCGGCGCGCTCGGTGCCCTGGTGCTCGTCGACCCCGAGCGGCTGGCCGACTCCTTCCCGGTCATCGACCTCATCGAGCACTACGGCCTCGACTACGCCATCGCCGTCAACCACTTCGACGGCGCTCCGCCGCGCGACGAGCGGGCCCTGCGCGAGGCCCTGGACCTGCTCGACGACACCCCCGTCGTCACCTGCGACGCCCGCGACGAGAAGTCCTCGGCCGCCGCACTGACCACCCTCGTCCGCTACTTGCTGGACCGCACCCGCTAGGAGCTGGGAGCAGACATGAACGCCCACGACACCGCCCCGGTGCCGCCCCCGGGGTGCCCGGCGCACGGCTCCGGCGCCCGAGTGCCCCTGCACGGCCCGGAGTTCGCCGCCCACCCTCAGGCGTACTACGAGTACCTGCGCCACTACGGGGCCGCCGCGCCCGTCGAACTGGCCCCGGGCGTCGAGGCCACGCTGGTCACCGACTACGCGGCGGCGCTTCAGCTGCTGCAGGACTCCGGCTCCTTCCGCAAGGACGCGCGCCGCTGGCGGGCCTTCAACGAGGGCAAGGTCGGCCCGGACAGCCCGGTCGCCCCGCTGCTCGCCTACCGGCCCAACTGCATGTTCGCTGACGGCGCCGACCACATCCGGCTGCGGCAGGCGGTCACCGACAGCATGGCGCGGGTGGACACCCGGCGGCTCAGCCGCAGCACCGAGCAGATCTCCGGCTATCTCATCTCGCAGTTCGGCTCCCGCGGCTCCGCGGACCTGCTCGGCGACTACGCCAAGCAGCTCCCGCTGTTCGTGTTCAACGAACTCTTCGGCTGCCCCGCCGGCATCGGTGACCGGGTGCTGTTCGGCATCTCCGGCATGTTCGACGGCGTCAACGCCGAGAAGGCCACCGCCGTGCTGTTCCAGGCGGTGGAGGAGCTCGTCGCGCTCAAGCGGAACAAGCCCGGCGAGGACGTCACCTCCTGGCTGATGCGGCACGAGGCGCGGCTCAGCGACGAGGAGATGGTCCATCAGCTCGCGCTGCTGCTGGGCGCGGGCGCCGAGCCGCTGCGCAACCTCATCGGCAACACCCTGCACCGGCTCCTCACCCACGAGCGGTACGCGCGCGAGGGCGGCCTGATCGACGAGGCCCTCGACGACACCCTGTGGGAGAACCCGCCGATGTCGAACTACGCGCCGCACTACCCGGCCGCCGACACGGAACTCGCCGGCCAGCAGCTCCAGGCGGGCGACCTGGTCCTGGTCAGCTTCGCGGCCGCCAACACCGGGCCGGCCCTCGAGGCCGCGCGCCAGGCCGGCAGCAACCGTGCCCACCTGGCCTGGAGTGCGGGCCCGCACGCCTGCCCGTCCAAGGAACCGGCCCGCCACATCACGGTCACCGCCATCGAGCACCTGTTCAACGAGCTGCCGGACGTCGGGCTCGCCGTGCCCGAGGACAGCCTGACGTGGCGTCCGGGCCCCTTCAACCGGGCCCTCGCCACCCTGCCCGCCCGCTTCACCCCGGTGCGCTCGGGCCGGGCCGAGGACGCGCGGCCGGGCGCCGTGACCGCCCAGCGGCAGATCTCGGAGAGCTCCGCCCGTCCGGCCGAACGCGGAGGCATGTGGAGCCAGTTCCTCAACTGGCTCACCAGGTGACATGCGCAACACCCGCCCAACCAGTCCCTCTCGCATGAAGGTTCGACGCCACGGGTAGTGAGCAACGCGGCATTCAAGTTGCTTACGAGTAAAAGGAGGTGTCGTGGAGCACATATCCACGAACGCCGCTTTCCCGCCGCCGAACCCCCCGATACCCGCCTCGCCAGGCGGGTATCTCTCTGTGCGGCCCCGGCGGGGGACGGGCCGATGAGCGCCGCACCGACGAGCGCGGACCTCGCGGGCGCACCGACCCTCGGCGCCCTGACCGGCGGCCAGCTGCGAAGACTCGGCGCGGTCGCCGGACTCTCCGCGGCCGACGCCGAGGCCTACGCCGGCGTGCTGACCGACGTCCTGGGCCCGGTGGCCGAGCGGTCCCTGAGCCTGCCGCCGCCCAACCGCACCTTCCTGTCCGACGACCACACCCCCGTGGAGTTCTCCCTCTCGTTCCAGCCGGACACGGCACCCTCCCTGCGGGTGCTCCTGGAGCCGGGCTGCGGCGCAGACAGCCTGGCTCAGGAGGGCCGCGCGGGGCTGGAGGCGGTCCGGGGAATGGCGCGGCGCTGGAACTTCTCCACCGCCGCGCTCGACGGGCTCCGGGACTTGTTCCTGCCTCCGTCCCCGCACGGGCCCCTGGCCCTGTGGATCGCCCTCGAGCTGGAACCCGGCGGCGTGCCCAAGGTCAAGGTCTACCTGAACCCGGCCGCGCGTGGGGCGGAACGTTCCGCCGCGACGGTGCGCGAGGCACTGGACCGACTGGGCCACCGGCGGGCCTTCGCGAGCCTGCCCGCCGGCAGCGGCTACCCGTTCCTCGCCCTCGACCTGGGCGACTGGGCGGAACCCCGGGCGAAGGTCTACGTCCGCCACGAGAACCTCACGGCCGGCCGGGCCGGACGGCTGTCCCGCATGATGCCGGGGCCCGGTCCCGCGGCCGTCGAGGGCTTCTACCGCACGGCCGCGGGGACCGGCCCCGACGCGACGGGACTCGGCCGGCGGCCCGGCCTGTCCTGCCACGCCTTCACCGACACCGCCTCCGCGCGGCCGAGCGGATTCACCCTGCACATCCCGGTCAGGGACTACGCCCGGCACGACGGCGAGGTCCTGGCACGGGCGTCGAGGGTGCTGCGCCACCACGGCATGGACGACTCCGTACTCGTCCGCGCCCTGGCGGCCCTCACCGAGCGTCGCCCCGAGGACGGGGTGGGCCTGATCGCCTATCTCGCCCTCGCCCACCAGCAGGGCCGCGCGCCGAGGGTGACGGCGTACCTCTCCTCGGAGGCGTACGCGGTCAGGCCGCCTGCCGTGGACGCGCCGCGCGAGCCGGTGGCGGTGCGCTGAGCGGACGTCCGGACACACCTCGGGGCTCCCGGTGCGATCCACCGGGAGCCCCGCGGACGGACACGGCGACCGGGACGCCGACGACGGCGTCCGGGGCGGTCACACGGGCAGCGACTCCTTGAACTCCGCCAGGTACGGGCCCACGTCCACCTGGATCGAGGCGCCCCGCGTCCGCCCGTAGCGCCGCACGATGGAGGTGAGGTAGGAATCGATCTCCTCCCGCATCTCCTGGGCCGCGGGCAGCGCGGCGTCCCCGTCGATGATCTGGGCCACCCACCGCGCCTGGGCCTCCACCAGCCGCGTGATGGCGCCCACGGGCCGGACCAGTCCCACGAAGAACAGTCCGGGTCGGTCGGCCGGCACGACCCGGCGGTACAGCTCGACCGACCCGTCCGCCGCCACCGGGCAGCCGGCGGGCAGGAAGGGCCAGGTCATGTGGAAGCCGGTGCAGTAGACGACCGCGTCCGCCGCCGCGGACGTGCCGTCGGTGAAGACGACCCGGTCGGCCTCGAAGGAGTCGATGGCGGGCTTGGGCGTGACCGCGCCGTGCCGGATGCGGCTGAGGATCTCGTCCGAGAGGGTCGTGGCCGAGGAGAAGACCGGGTGGTCGGGCTCGGGCAGGCCGTAGTCCGACAGCTTGCCGCGCGCGACCAGCAGGGCTTGCTCCGCCCACTGGATCCGCTCGGCGAAGGACATCTCGTTGAACCAGGGCGCTTCGGCGATCACGTCGACCGACATGCCGTAGAGCTGCTTGGGCACGATGTGCAGTCCCCGGCGCACCGAGAGGAGGGTCTCGGCGGCGTGCCGGGAGAGGTCCGCCGCGATGTCGACCGCGGAGGCGCCGAGCCCGACCACCACCACGCGCCGCCCGGCGAAGTCGGTGCCGGCGCGGTAGTCGAGGGAGTGGAGGATCCTTCCGGTGAAGGACTCGGCCCCCGTGGGGAGCGGATCGGGCAGCGCGGGGTCGGTGTGGTGGCCCGAGGCGACGACCACCCGCTCGAACCGGCGTGACGCCACGACGCCCTCGGCGTCCCGGCTGACCACGGTCCACATGCCGTCCGCCTCCTGGCTCACGGACGTCACCTCGGTCCGCAGCTCGACGTGCTCCCGTACGCCGGACCACTCGGCGAAGGACCGCAGATACGCGGCGAACTGGCTGTGCCGGGGATAGAGCGGGTACGCCTCCGGCATCGGGTAGTCCGCGTAACCCGTCAGCTGCTTGGCGGTGTTGAGGTGCAGGGACTGGTACCCGGGGCCCCGCTCGCCGGCCTCCGGCTGGCGCCAGATGCCGCCTACGTCGTCCGCCTTCTCCAGGCAGACGAAGCCGATGCCCCGCTCCCTCAGGGCATGACCCACCGCCAGCCCCGACAGACCTGCACCGATCACACACACACGCACGGGATTTCCCCTCAGGACGGACTCGACCTCCCCCGATCATGCACTCACTGCCCATCCATGCCTCGCCGCACACCAGTACGGGAGAGGAACGGACGTGTCCGTCCTCACGTTTCTCCCCGCCGGCGCTCAGGTCCCGCGCTGGTCGCTCACCCTGCGGATCTTGCCGAGTGAGCGCTCCAGGGTCTCCGGCTCGACGATCTCCACCTCGACGGTCACGCCCACACCGTCCTTGACGCCCTGTCCGATCGCCCGCGCGGCGGCCTCGCGCTGCTCGGGGCCGGCGCCGGGGCGGGCCTCCACCCGCACGGTCATGTGGTCCATGCGGCCGCGCTCGGTGAGCCGGATCTGGAAGTGCGGCGCGACGCCGGGCGTGCGCAGCACGATCTCCTCGACCTGGGTGGGGAAGACGTTCACCCCACGCAGGATGATCATGTCGTCGCAGCGGCCGGTGACCTTGCTCATCCGGCGGAAGGCGGGCCGCGCGGTGCCCGGCAGCAGCCGGGACAGGTCGCGGGTGCGGTAGCGGATGACCGGGAGCGCCTGCTTGGTGAGGGAGGTGAAGACGATCTCGCCCTCCTCGCCCTCGGCCAGGACCGCGTCCGTGAGCGGGTCCACCACCTCGGGGTAGAAGTGGTCCTCCCACACGTGCAGCCCGTCCTTGGTCTCGACGCACTCCTGAGCCACACCGGGGCCGATCACCTCGGACAACCCGTATATGTCGACCGCGTGGATGTCCATCCGCTCCTCGATCTCGCGGCGCATCTCCTCGGTCCACGGCTCGGCGCCGAAGATGCCGACCTCGAGGGAGGTGCCGCGCGGATCGACGCCCTGGCGTTCGAACTCGTCGAGCAGGGTGAGCATGTAGGACGGCGTGACCATGATGATCTCGGGCCGGAAGTCCTGGATGATCTGCACCTGCCGGGCCGTCATGCCGCCGGAGGCCGGGATCACCGTGCACCCGGCGCGTTCGGCGCCGTAGTGCGCGCCCAGGCCGCCGGTGAACAGGCCGTAGCCGTAGGAGATGTGCACCTTGTGGCCGGGCCGGCCGCCCGCGGCGCGGATGGAGCGGGCGATCACGTCCGCCCACATGGACAGGTCGTCGTCCGTGTAACCGACGACGGTGGCCCGGCCGGTGGTGCCGCTGGAGGCGTGCACGCGCCGCACCTCGGACATCGGGACGGCGAACATGCCGAAGGGGTAGGTGTCCCGCAGGTCGGCCTTGGTGGTGAAGGGGAACCGGGAGAGGTCCGCCAGGCCGCGGCAGTCGTCGGGCGTGACCCCGGCGGCGTCGAACTTCTTGCGGTACAGCTCGACGTTGTCGTAGGCGTGCCGCAAGGTGGCGCGCAGCCGGTCGAGCTGGAGCTCGGCGAGCTGCTCCCGGGACAGCCGCTCGGCGTCGTCCAGGAGGTCGTGGGGGAGGGGCTCGCCCCGGCGCGGTGCCGGGACCGGCCCGGGCGTCGGCTCGCTGCTCATCGCGACTCCTTCGTCGTCGTACCCTGCGTCTCGCGCGCCGTGGTGTCCCGCACGCTGCGGCTGCGTCCGCGGAACTCGGCGATCACCTCCGCGCCGCGCCGCACGGTCACGTCGTAGACGCCGCTGCGGCCGAACCGGGCGCGTTCCTCGGCCCTGGCCACGAGCACGTCGCCCTCGCGGGCGGGCGCAACGAACACGATGTCGGCACCCGCGGCGACGGTCACGGGGCCGTGGCTGTTGCAGGCGCAGGCGAAAGCGGTGTCGGCAAGCAGGAACAGATAGCCGCCGTGGGCGATCCCGTGCCCGTTCACCATCGACGGGGTCACGGCCATACGGAGAACCGCGGTGCCCTCGCCGTGCTCGACCAGTTCGATGCCCAGCCGCCGGGACGCCTCGTCCGCGCAGAACATCACCTCCGTGGGCGTCTGCTCCGTGGCCTGCGACACCTGTCCCACCACCTTGTCTCCCGAGTCTCCCGACCGACCATTCGGTCAGCGCGCGGCTCGGCCCAGTAATCCAGCCGTGGGGTCGCCCTGTCAAGAGTGTGACCGGCGGGGCCCCGGGGTCTTGCCCGGCGCACGGAAAGGCACCACACTGATACCGAACGAATGGTCGGTTGGGAAGCTGGTGACGATGACCACGACAGACGCCGCCGAGGCGCCGCCCCCTCAGCCCTTGCAGGAGCACTTCGACGCGACGATCGCGCGCGACCAGCGCGTCGAGCCGCGCGACTGGATGCCCGAGGGCTACCGCAAGACGCTGATCCGCCAGATCGCCCAGCACGCGCACTCGGAGATCATCGGCATGCAGCCGGAGGGCGAGTGGATCACCCGCGCGCCCTCGCTGCGCCGCAAGGCGATCCTGTTCGCCAAGGTCCAGGACGAGGCCGGCCACGGGCTCTACCTGTACTCGGCGGCCGAGACGCTGGGCGCCGACCGCGCGGATCTCACCGAGCGGCTGATCGACGGACGCCAGAAGTACTCGTCGATCTTCAACTACCCGACGCTCAGCTTCGCCGACGTCGGCGTCATCGGCTGGTTCGTGGACGGCGCCGCGATCTGCAACCAGGTGCCGCTGTGCCGCAGCTCCTACGGGCCGTACGCGCGCGCGATGGTGCGCATCTGCAAGGAGGAGTCCTTCCACCAGCGCCAGGGCTACGAGCTGCTGATGACGATGATGCGCGGCACCGACGCCCAGCGCGCGATGGTCCAGGACGCCGTGGACCGCTGGTGGTGGCCGTCCCTGATGATGTTCGGTCCGCCCGACGACGCCTCGCCCAACTCGGCGCGGTCGATGGCCTGGAAGATCAAGCGGCACAGCAACGACGAGCTGCGGCAGCGCTTCGTCGACATGACCGTCCCGCAGGCCGAGAAGCTCGGCGTCACCCTGCCCGACCCTCGGCTGCGCTGGAACGAGGAGCGCGGGCACCACGACTTCGGCACCCCCGACTGGGACGAGCTGATGCGCGTCATCAAGGGCGACGGCCCGTGCAACGCACAGCGGATCCAGCGGCGGCGGACCGCCCACGAGGAGGGCGCCTGGGTGCGCGAGGCGGCCACCGCCCACGCCGCCAAGCGGGCCGCCCGCGCGGAGAAGGGAGCGGCGGCATGAGCGCCGAGAAGCCGGAGAAGCAGGGCTGGCCGCTGTACGAGGTGTTCGTGCGCGGCAAGCGCGGCCTCAACCACGTCCACGTCGGCTCGTTGCACGCCGCCGACGACGCGATGGCCCTCACCCACGCCCGCGACCTCTACACCCGGCGCAACGAGGGCGTGAGCATCTGGGTCGTGCGCTCCGAGCACATCGCCGCCTCCACCCGCGACGAGAAGGACCCGTTCTTCGCCCCCAGCGCCGACAAGGTCTACCGGCACCCCACCTTCTACGACATCCCCGACGACGTCCCGCACATCTAGGAGCAGGGCATGAGTGACGACCACGTCTACCTGACCCTGGCCGAGGGACACGAGGACGACACCCGCTGGGCCTACGGCACCGGCTTCGAGGACCCGCTGCACGGCGTGGACACCACCGTGCCGGAGGACGTCGACGCCGGTGAACTGGCCGCCGAGTGCGTGGCGCTCGCCGACGACGCCCTGGTGAGCGCCCAGCGGCTCGCCGAGTGGGTCACGCGCGCGCCCGAGCTGGAGGAGGAGGTGGCGCTGGCCAACATCGGCCTCGACCTCCTCGGCCAGGCCCGCCTGCTCTACTCCCGCGCCGGCCAGGTCGACGGCACCGGCCGGGACGAGGACGCCTACGCCTACTTCCGGGACCCCGAAGACTTCCGCAACGTACGCCTGGCCGAACTGCCCGGCGGCGACTTCGCCTTCGCGATCGTGCGGCTGCTGGTGCTCTCCAGCTGGCGCCTGGCCCACTTCCAGCGGCTGGCGGCCCACCCGGACCCGGTTCTCTCGGCGGTCGCGGCCAAGGGCGTCAAGGAACTGACCTACCACCGGCAGTACGCCGCCGAGTGGGCCGTGCGCCTGGGTGACGGCACCGACGAGTCGCACCGCAGGATGCGCGCGGCGCTGGAGCAGGTCGCCCCCTACGTCGACGAGCTGCACGCCACCCACGACGTGCGCGAGGAGGTCGCCGACGTGCTCCGGCAGGTCACCGAGGCAGCCGGGCTGCCCCTGCCCGTGTACCGCCCGCTGCCCGGCTCCGGCCGCGCCGGCGAGCACACCGAGCACCTGGTGCCGCTCCTCACCGAGCTGCAGGGCATCGCCCGCGCCCACCCGGAGGCGACATGGTGACCGCACTCCTCGACGCCCGTTGCGCCCGGCACATCGCCGAGCAGGTCCCCGACCCCGAGCTGCCCATGCTGACCCTGGCCGACCTCGGCGTGCTGCGGGACGTCGAGGTGACCGGAGAGGGCACGGTCGTCGCGAGCCTCACCCCCACCTACTCGGGGTGCCCGGCGATGGCCGAGATGCGGGCCGACGTCGCCGCCCGGCTGCGGGCAGCGGGGTACGGCCGGGTGGAGATCCGCACGGTCCTCGACCCGCCCTGGACCAGCGACTGGATCACCGAGTCCGGCCGCCGCAAGCTCGCCGAACACGGCATCGCCCCGCCCGGCGCCGCACCCCGCGGCCCCGTCCCCCTCGTCCTGTCGCCCACCCGGCCCGCGGTGCCCTGCCCCCGCTGCGGCTCGCGGGACACCGAGGAGACCTCCCGCTTCGCCGCCACGTCCTGCAAGGCGCTGTGGCGCTGCCGGGCCTGCCGCGAGCCGTTCGAGCACGTCAAGGAGATCTGATGGCCCCGACCGCCCCCGCCTCGGCGTCCGCCGCCGCACCGGCGGTACGCACGCGACGCCGCCTGGCCTTCCACCGTCTGCGCGTCGCCGCCGTCGAGCGGCTGTGCGCGGACGCGGCGGCCGTGAGCTTCGAGGTCCCGGACGGGCTGGCCGAGGAGTTCGCCTTCGCGCCCGGCCAGTCGCTGACCCTGCGCCGCGAGGTCGACGGCCGGGACGAGCGCCGCTCGTACTCGATCTGCTCGCCCGCCGGCTCCGTCCCGCGCATCGGCGTCCGGGTGGTCCCCGGCGGCCTGTTCTCGTCGTGGCTGGTGAACGAGGTGCGGCCGGGCGACACCGTGGAGGTGATGGCCCCCACCGGCCTCTTCACGCCCGACCTGTCGACCCCCGGCCACCACGTGCTGGTCGCGGCCGGCTCGGGCGTCACACCCATGATGTCCATCGCCGAGTCGGTGCTGGCCGCCGACGACCGCTCGACGGTCACCCTCTTCTACGGCAACCGCCGCACCGGCACGGTGATGTTCGCCGACGAACTGGCGGACCTGAAGGATCTGTACCCCACCCGCTTCCACCTCGCCCACGTGCTCTCCCGCGAACCCCGCGAGGCCGAGGTGCTCTCCGGACGCCTGGACGCCGGTCGGCTGGCGGCGCTCGTCGACTCCCTGGTCGACGTGGAGCGGGCGGACCACTGGTGGCTGTGCGGCCCGCAGGGCATGGTCGCCGACGCCCAGCGGGTCCTGGCCGGCCTCGGCGTCCCGCCGGACCGCGTCCACCGGGAGCTGTTCTTCGCCGAGGACGAGCCCGTGCGGGAGGTCCGGCACGAGGAGACCGGTCCCCAGGGTCCCGTCAGCGAGGTCGTCGTCACGCTGGACGGCCGCTCCACCACCTCCTCCCTGTCCCGGGAGCGGACCATCCTCGACGGCGCCCAGCAGACCCGTCCCGACCTGCCCTTCGCCTGCAAGGGCGGCGTCTGCGGCACCTGCCGCGCCCTGGTCACCGACGGCCGGGCCGACATGCGCCGCAACTTCGCCCTGGAGGACGCGGAGGTGGCCGCCGGGTACGTCCTGACCTGCCAGTCCTACCCGGTCACCGAGAAGCTGACCGTGGACTACGACAGCTGAGGAACCCGTGGGGTCCGGCGGTCGTGGGAAGACTGTGAACGCAATGATCGAAGGGGCGGCTCCGGTTCCGGCGCGTTCGTGACATCGCGGCTCGCGGCGCGACTTCGCGCGCGCAGCACGCACAGGAGCCGCCCGTGCCCACACCCCGGCCAGCCACCCGTGTCCCTGGGCCGCGTCCCGCCGACTGCCCGGCCGAACTGGCCGGCAAGGCACGCTGCCGCACCGGTCTTCGCCGGCAGAACCCCGGTGACATGGCGGGTGTTGCCCGCCATCGCGGTCACTCAGGGACGGGCGCCCGGCACGCCCGGCAGGGCGACGTCGCGCATGGCCGCGACGAAGCGGGCCAGGTCCCGGGCCGACGGCCCGGGACCTGGCCCGGGCCAGCGGCTCGGGCGCGGTCAGCGCACCCGCCTCCGGGAGGCCTCCGCCGTCACTTCCCCGGCTCCGACCGCCCGCCAGCGGCAGCCGTACGGCCATGTCGCCCAGCCGGTACATCGCGTCGACCGTGCCGCCGGGGGAAAGCGCTCGACGGGCAGTCCCCTCCACCGAGGGAACTGCCCGTCGACCAACCGCCGTACGAGACCGGTCCGGGCGGTTCAGACGCCGAACTCCGACGGCGGCACGCCGAGAGCGGTGCAGGCCTCGCGGATCGCGTACTGCTCGGACGGCTCGAAGACTCCGTCGGCACCGGCGATGACCATGCCGGTCTGGATGACGGCCCGGGCCTCCGCGGGCTTCTTGGCGGCCTTGGCGATCACCTGAAGCGCCTCGCTCCTGCCCAGCTCGAAGTTGGCGAGGAGCTTGTCCACGTGCTGGTTGAAACGCTGGCGGAGCTGGTCGGCGGGGAAGTTCTGCAGCACCTCGTTGGAGACGATCAGCTCCTCCACGCGCTGGCGCTCCGCCGGCTCCACCTGGCCGTCGGCCGCGGCGACCAGCGCGCACATGGCCATGCTGGCGTCCCGGTAGGCACCGCTCTTGAGCTCGGTCTTGACCGACGCCAGCTGGGACTTGAACAGCCCGATCAGCTGTGCCTTGGAACCTCCCGAGGACGACGACCCCGACCCGCCGGCGCCCTGCTGCCCGTACCCCTGCTGTCCGTACCCCTGCTGTCCGTGACCGCTTGCTCCCCGAGTGCCCTGGGACTGCTGGAAGGTCTTGGCCTGGTCCTTGATCTTGTCCCACATCGCCACTCGTGCCACCTCGGCTTCTGTTGCTGTGTATCCGTCTTGACTCTCACCAGCTTGAACGCCCTTGGGAGCCACGGGGTTCCCGAAAGGCAAAGGCGAAGCAAAGTGTCTCACGGCGGTGGCGCGGCCTTCGGGACTTCTCGGTCACCAAAGGGTTCCTCAGTCACCGAAAAGTGCGTTCTTCCATGTCAGGCCGCACTCTCCTACGGTTTCCGAGCAACCGAAGGAGACGACACATGGCCATCACCCTGGTGAACCCCGAAGGACTGCCGGAGATCGACGTCTACCGGCAGGTGTCCGTCGCCGCCGGATCGAAGCTGGTCTTCGTCGCCGGCCAGGTCGCGTGGGACGCCGACGGCAGGACGGTCGGTGCGGGCGATCTCGCCGCGCAGACCGAGCGGTGCTACCTCAACGTCGCCACCGCCCTCGCCGCGGCCGGCGCCTCCTTCGCGGACGTGGCGAAACTGAACGTCCAGGTCGTCGACTGGACCCCCGACAAGATGCCCCAGCTGCTGGAGGGCATCGCCCGCGCGTCCGCGGTGCTGGGAACGACCCCGGTGCCGCCCGCCACGCTCACGGGCGTCGCGGCGCTGGACGTGCCCGAGCACCTGATCGAGGTCGAGGCCACCGCGGTCGTCGACTGACGCGTGCCCCTACCCGCCGGCCGCTCCCGCGGACCCGCGCTCCTGCTCGCCGCAGGCCCCGCTCGCCCTGCGGACGGCGCCGGCGTCCGGTTCCGAAGTGCCGGTGCGGCGGCGGCAGTCCGGGTCGTGGCCCGTGCCCAGCGAGGTCCACCACCGCTCGCAGCAGCCGCTCGTGGATCCGCGGGCGGCGGCCGGCCGGGTGCACTCGGGGCCGTGCGCGGCCCCGTAGGAGTGCTGCCAGAACGCGCAGCACGGCGCCGGCGCGACGAGGGGCCGCCGTGACCGGGAGCGGGCCAGGCGCTCGGCACGCCGCGCCCGCGCGAGCCGCAGCCGGTGCTCCGTCCGCGCACGGGCGGCGCACCACGCGAACACGGCGGCGGCGTACAGGCCCGGCACGGCGAGCCAGGGGTGGCGGGTGGCCGCGTAGCCGGCGGCGGCGAGCAGCAGAACGGCGGCGGCACGGCACGCGCGGGCGGTGCGCAGGCTCGGCGTCACGGGAACTCCCGTCGGTCGGCGTGGGAGGGGCTCGGGACATCCGTATGCCCCCGGTCCGCCGGTCTACGTGCGCCCGGCGGAACCGACAGCGCCGTCCTCGGACGGGGCGGCGCCGGAAAACCCGTTGCGGTCACCCACCGTCAACCCCAACCCTGCACTCATGTCCCCAGCTTCCGTGCGACCGGCCACCCTCGCCGACGCCCCCGCCATCACCGGCCTGCTCAACGAGATCGACCGGATCGAGATCGGCCGGCCCGAGACCGACCAGCACACCGTCGAAGCCGATCTGAAACACCCGGAGACCGACCTGACGCGCGACTCGTGGCTGGCCTTCGACGACGGGCGGCTCGTGGCCTACGGCCTGCTGTGGGACGAGTCGGGCGGCGAACGCGTCGACATCGACCACTACGTGCTGCCCGGCCACCAGGCGACCGGACTGCGGGTCCTCGCGGCCATGGAGGCCCGTGCCCTGGCCAAGGCGCGGGACAACGGGGCGGAGCGGGCCGTCGTCCACCTCCACCTCAACACCCGGCCCACGACCGACACCGGACTGCTCACCGACCGCGGCTGGAGCGTCGTACGGCGCTACCACGTGCTGCGGCGCGCGGTGGACCCGGCGAGCGACCTCGCGCCCGAGCCGCCGGCGGGAGTGCGGGTGCGGGCCTGCGCCACGGAGGCCGACCGCCTGCGGGTGCACGAGCTCTACCAGCGGGCGTTCGCGGACCACTTCGACTTCCAGCCGCGTGAGTACGCACTGTGGCTCAGCGACATCGACGCCGAGCGACTGGACTGGTCCCTCGTGTGGATCGCCGAGACCGACGACCTCGGCGACGCCGGGTTCCTGCTGGCCCGCGACGACCGTGAGGCCATGGGCTGGATCCGCGCCATCGGCGTCCTGGCCGAGGCCCGCGGCCGCGGCCTCGGCGGATTCCTGCTGCGGCACGCCTTCGCCCGCTTCGCGGCGCGGGGCCGGGACACGGTGGGCCTCGGCGTCGACACCGCCAACGCCACGGGTGCCCCGCGGCTCTACGGCCGCAGCGGCATGTCGGTCCACTACGCGGTCGACACCTGGGAGGCCGTGCTCGTCTGAGACCCGCGTGCCCCGCCAGGGCCTGTCTGAGACAGGCCCTAAAACGCGTCCCGCTCCGCGCCCTCTTCCCGGCCGCCCGTGGCCCGCTTCTGAGCGTGGTGGCCCAGGGCGGCCCTGCGGCTGGCCGCCAGGTGGTGCAGGACGAGTTCCTGCACCCGTTCGACGTCCCGCTCGGCGATGGCCTGGTACAGGGCCTCGTGTTCCAGCGCCACGGCCAGCAGGTCGTCGTGCTGGCCCAGGAGCCACCGCAGCCGGCTGCGCAGCACCCGTTCGAGTTCGTTGAGCAGCTCGTTGGCGGCCAGCGAGACGACCGTCTCGTGGAAGTCGGCCGCCGCCCGCCGCGCCCGCACCGCGTCACCCGCGCGCGCCGCCTCCAGCTCCGCGTCCACCGTCGCGCGCAGCCTCTCCAGCCCTTCACGCGTGTGCCGTTGCGCGGCGAGCCGGAAGCCCAGGGTCTCCAGGCCCGAGCGCACCTCGTCCAGGTCCGCGATGTCGCTGGTCGTGAACTCCCGCACCACCGCCCAGGTGCGCGGCCTCGGCGTCACCAGCCCCTCGGAGACCAGGGTCTTGAGGGCTTCCCGCACCGGCAGCCGGCTCACCCCGAGCGTCTCGGCCAGCTCGCGTTCGACCAGGCGGCTGCCCGGCCGCCGGACACCGTCGACGATCTCGTCGCGCAACTGCCGTGTGACCCGCTCGGACTCGGGCGTGAAGCCCCCTGACGCAGTCATCGCCGTCCTTCGTCCGTCTTCCCGTTCCGAGCCACGCCGACCGGGCGGTGCGGCGCGTCGGTCGGGCGGCCCGTCAGAATACCCCGGGACCGGTCGCGGCCCGTGGAGCGGGGGACGGCGCGGGCGGGGTCAGCCGGCCTTCGGGGGCCAGTTGACGATCCGCTTGGTGCGCGGACGGGCGTAGGTGCGCACCTTGGACGTGGACAGACCCAGCCGGACCAGCGACTCGGCGATCGTCACTGCTGCGGCGACCCCGTCGACCACGGGGACACCGGTCCGCTCCACCACGCGTTCGGCGAGACCGGCCATGCCGCCGCAGCCGAGGCAGATCACCTCGGCCCGGTCGTCCTCGACCGCGCGGGCGGCCTGCTCGGTGATGGCCTCCACGGCCGCCCGCTCGTCCCGCTCCAGCGCGAGCACGGCGAGCCCGCTGGCCCGCACCGAGGCGCACCGGGCACTCAGGCCCGCCACCTCCAGCCGCTCCTCGATCAGCGGGACCGTCCGGTCCAGGGTGGTGACGACGGAGTACCGGCGGCCCAGGAACCGCGCCGTGCTCGCCGCGGCCTCGGTGATGTCGACGACGGGGACGTCGAGCAGTTCCTGCAGTCCCTCCCTGCCGTGTTCGCCGTATCCGGCCTGGATCACCGCGTCGAAGGGCTCCGGGTGGGCCCGCACGGTCTCCATGACGGCGACCGCCGCCAGGTAGCTCTCGTAGTTGCCCTCGACGGACTCCGCGCCGAAGGAGGGGGTCAACGGGACGATCTCGGTGCCCGGCGAGGCGGCGAGCGCCGCCTGCTTGCCGATCGCGTCGGTGATGGACTGCGTGGTGTTGACGTTGACCACGAGGATGCGCATGAAGGGGCCTTCTGCTCGAAAGGGGGTACGGCGCGCGACGGTGCCGGGACTATTCCGCGGCGACGGCGATGGACTCGCCGTCCACGTCGCGGATCGGGGAGGATCGGTCGGCGACGGCCGCGTACAGCGCGGCGGCGAGGGCCGCCCCGATGAACCAGGAGAAGCCGGCCGCGGCGTGGAACCAGGGCACCAGGGCGACGACGACGGCGATCGCGGCACTCGGCACGAAGGCGGCGACGGCCCGCGGGTTGTAGCCGCGGCGGTAGTGGTACTCCGCCCCCGCGTCCTCGGTGTAGAGGGCCGGCACGTTCACGCGGGCCTTCCGCAGCAGCCAGTAGTCCGCCATGATCACGCCGAACAGCGGGCCGAGCAGCGCCCCGAGCCCGCCGAGGAAGTAGTTGACGACGACCGGGCTGTTGTAGAGGTTCCAGGGCGTGATGACCAGGCCCAGCACCGCGCTCACCAGTCCCGCGCGGCGGAAGTCGAGCCGGCGGGGGAAGAGGTTGACCAGGGCGTAGATCGGGGCGACGAAGTTGGCCAGCAGATTCACCGCCACGGTCAGGGCGATGAGGGCCAGCGAGGCGACGGCGAGCAGGAACATGTTGGGCACGCTGCGCACGATGTCCGTCGGGCTGGTGATGACGCGCCCGTCGAGGCTGAACTGCGCTCCGCTGAGGACCGCCACGATGACGGCGAAGAAGAGCATGTTCACCGGGATGCCGATGACGTTCCCGCGCACGATGGAGCCGCGGCTGCGCGCGGACCGGGTGAAGTCGCAGAAGTTCAGCACGAACGTTCCGTAGATCACCACCCACAGCGCGGCGGCCTGAAGCACCTGGAGCCACATCGCGCCGCCGGTGAGCGGGTCGTCGACGGACAGCGAGACCGAACCGTCCGCGCGGACGAACATCCACACGGCCAGGGCGCACATGGTGAGCAGCGTGGTGGGCGCCGCGAACGCCATGTACCGGCGGATCATCTGCATCCCGTAGCTGACGATGACGACCTGCACGGCCCACAGGACCAGGAAGGTGATCCAGCCGAGCGTCGACTGGCCGAGCAGGGAGTTCGTGTCCAGGCGGGCCAGGTCCGGGGCCATGGCCACCAGGAGGGTGCTCAGCACGGCCGAGGCAAGATAGGTCTGGATACCAAACCAGGCGATGGCCACGGCTCCTCGGACGGCGGCCGGTATCTGCGCGCCCTTGACGCCGAACGCGATGCGGCTCATGACCGGGAACGGCACGCCCGTCTTGTGCCCCATGAACCCGGACAGGGTCAGGAGCAGGAAGAGCAGGACCGAGGCGAGCGCGAAGGCGGCGAGGATGCCCCACACGTTCAGTCCGAGGGCGAACAGTCCGATGGCGAACGCGTAATTGCCCAGGCTGTGCACGTCGTTGGCCCAGAGCGTGAAGACGTTGTAGGCGCCCCAGCGGCGCCCTTCCCGCTTCGTCGGGGCCAGGTCGTAGGTGTAGAGGCCGGAGCTGGTGGCGGTGCCGTCGGTCCCGGCGGGCGAGCGGCGGTCTTCCAGGGCAGTCATACGGGACTCCTGGGTCCGGGGAGCGGGGGAGGGGGAGGGGAGTTCGGAAGATTCCACAAAGCGGAAGCGGCGTTCCGGTGAAGAGAACGTAGTTTTCGCCAAACCGGACCGTCAAGAGGTCTGCCGTAAATGGAATACCATTTTTCGCCCCGTTGGCAGTGGTGCGAGCCGTCCCTGCCGTGACACCCCGTCTTTACATCGATGTACAGCTGTGGAAAGGACCCCTCGTGCTTCCCAGCCCCTCCCGCCACCCCCCGCGCGCACGCCGGCCTGCTGGCCGTCGCCCTCCTCGGGCTCCTCGTCGGCCTGCTGCCCGTGTGCACCGCCCCGGCCGCCGCGGACGACGCGTCGTCGGCCCCGCGCCCCACCGCGGCCGGCACGTTCCGCAACCCGCTCAACACCGGGCCCGACCCGTTCGTGACGCACTGGAAGGGGAACTACTACCTCACCGCCACCCAGGGCGACAGCGTCCGCATGTGGCGCTCCCGTCGCTGGGTACCCTGCTGACCGCCGACCCGGTCACCGTGTGGACGGACTCCGACCCGTCCCGCAACCGCAACATCTGCGCGCCGGAGTTCTACCGCTTCGGTAGCCGCTGGTACCTGTACTACACGGCCGACGACGGCGTCGACGAGCACCACCGGCTGTACGTCCTGGAGTCGGAGGGCGACGACCCGGCCGGCCCCTACCGCTTCAAGGCGAAGCCCGCCCCGCCCAACCACGCGGACGACTTCGCCATCGACGCGAGCATCCTCCGACTCGGCGGCCGCCTCTACCTCGCCTACAGCGGCGTCAACCAGTACCAGCACAACGGCATCAACATCGCCCCGATGTCCGACCCTTACACCGTCTCCGGCGACGCCGTCGCCATCGACGCCGCCGGTGGCTGCCCCGAGGTGCGCGGCGCCTGGAACTCGGGCACGGGCTGCGCCACGCAGTGCTTCTGGAGCGACGACCACTGGAGCGACCGGGCCGGGGCCACGGCCACCTTCACCGGCACCCGTATCGCCCTGCTCTCCGTCAAGGACACCGGCAACGGCTACGCCGGCATCAGCGTCGACGGCGGCCCGGAGCAGCGGGTGGACTTCCACGGCCCGATCCGCGTCGGCGAGGCGGTGCAGTACGTCAGCCCCAGGCTCCCGTACGGCGAGCACACCCTGCGTGTCCGTGTGACGGGGGAGCGCAACCCCCGGTCCGGGGCGCGTCCTTCGTGAGCGTCGACCGCGCCGAGGTCTACGTGAACTGACGCGTCCGGCGAAGGACGGCCGTCAGCTCCGGTCGTGGCCCTCCGTGCTCTCCCGCAGGACGAGCCGGTGGGCCACGATGCGGTCCTGGGGCGAGAGCACACCGGACTCCGCGTCCTCGCTCACGCCCTCCGGTCCGGTCGCCTCCTCGATGCGGTGCTGGAGCAGTTGCACCGCGACCCTGGCCACCGCCGCCTTGTCGGGCGCCACCGTGCTCAGCGTCGGCACGGAGTACCGCCCGCCTTCCACGTCGTCGAAGCCGATGACCGCGACGTCCTCGGGCACCCGGATCCCGTGTTCGTGCAGGGTGCGCAACGCCCCCAGCGCCAGCTGGTCGTTGAGGCAGAGCAGCGCGTCCGGCCGCAGGCCCGCGCCGAGCGCCCGCGCCACCGCCTCGGCCCCGTCGGGCATCCGGAAAGACTCGACCGGCAGCAGCGCGGCCGGGTCGTAGGCGATGCCCGCCTCGATCAGGGCCGCACGGTAGCCGCGGGTGCGGGCCTGAGCCGTGCCGAGGCCCGGGTCGTCGCGCCCGCCCACGGCCAGGACGGTGCGGCGGCCGAGCGCGATCAGGTGGCCGGTGGCCTCGCGCGCGGCCCGTTCGTTGTCGATCGCCACGTGGTCGGCGCCCTCCTCCAGCAGCTCACCGAGCAGCACGGTGGGCGGGGCGCCCGCGCGGCCCCGCAGATCGTCGGCGGTCAGGGCGAGCGGGCTCAGGATGATCCCGTCCACGAACGTGGAGCCGAAACCGGCCAGCGCCGCCAGCTCGTGGGCGCGGTCCGCGCCGGACTGGTGGATCAGGACGGTCAGGGAGCACTTCTCGGCCTCCCGGACGACGTGCCGGGCCAGCTCCGCGAAGTACGGGATGTCCAGCTCGGGCACGACCAGGGCGATGATGCCGGTACGGCCCCTGCGCAGGTGACGGCCGGCCAGGTTCACCCGGTAGCCGAGCTGTTCTATGGCCTCCCGCACCACGCGTCGGGTCCGGTCGGAGACATGGGCGTAGTCGTTGATGACATTGGACACCGTCTTCTCCGACACGCCCGCGTGACGTGCGACGTCCTTGATCCTGGGCCGTGCCACCGAGACCTCCCTGCCTCCTCGCGCTGCCCGAGTTTATGTCCCGGCAGTCGGTCACCCCCAACCCGGGCGCCGCCTCTCTGCAGCCAATGTACATCGATGTAAAGACTAGCCACCGCATGAGCGTCCGGCCGTCGAAAGGTCCGTGATGAGTTCCCGTTTGCCTGCCCAGGGGGCGGCCGCGGCCGGAGGCCTGCTCGCCGCCGGCCCGCTGTCCGGCTGCGCCTCACCGGCCTCCGCCTCCGGAGCCTCCTCGCTGAGCGTCTGGGACCTGTTCCAGGGCGGCGACGGCATGCTGATGGACGAGATGATCGAGGCCGTGTCCAAGGGCGCCGGGGGTGCCAAGGGCTTCGAGGTCGACCGCACGATCCTCGACTGGGGACCGTCGTACTACACCAAGCTCGCCATGTCCGCCGCCGGCGGACGGGCCTCCGACGTGGCCGCGATGCACCTGTCCCGGCTCGCGGGGTACGCGCCCGGCGGCCTGGTCGACCCCTTCGACCTGGACCTGCTCGCCGAGTTCGGCGTCCTACCGCGGACAGCCGTACTTCGTCAGCGAGTTCGGCGGCATCTAGTGGGACCCCGAGGCGGCCGCCGACCGGTCCGGCGAGGACCGCACCGTCTCCTGGGGCTACGGCGAACGCGTCCGCGACGAGGAGGAGTTCCACGAGCGGTTCGCCGGCCTCACCGAAGTACTCCTGTCGGACCGCGACATGTTCGGCTACTGCTACACGCAGCTGACCGACGTCTTCCAGGAGCAGAACGGCGTCTACCGCTTCGACCGCGGGGTCAAGCTCGACATCGAGCGCCTCCGCGCCGCGCAGGCGCGCCCGGCCGTCATCGAGGAGGAGCAGAGTCCCGCGTAGGGCACCTGGGCCGGAGGCGAACCGCCGCCTCCGGCCGCACGCGGCGGGTCAGAAGGGGCGGTCACCCTCGATGGCGACGCGTTCCGCGACCCGGCGCTCGGAGCCGTAGTCGCCGACGGCGTAGTGCTGCGTGGCCCGATTGTCCCAGAAGGCGACGTCGCCGGGCTGCCAGCGGAAGCGGACCTGGTACTCGGGCACGTGCGCCTGCTGGAACAGGAAGCGCAGCAGCCGGTCGCTCTCGTCCCGGTCCATGCCGGTGATGTGGGTGGTGAAGGACGTGTTGACGAACAGCATGCGCCGCCCGGTCTCCGGGTGGGTGCGCACGACGGGGTGCTCCACGGGCGGGAAGAGGTCCTGGTGCGGGACGAGCCGTTCGGGTCCGTAGAACCTGGCGAAGCCGGGGATGAAGTCGTGCACGGCGCGGGCGCCGTCGACGCGGTCCTTCACCTCCTGGGGGAGGTTGTCGTAGGCGGCGGCCATGTCCGCCCACATCGTGTCCCCGCCCAACGGCGGCACCTCGCGCAACTGGAGCACCGCGCCGAGCGCGGGCCGCTCGCGGAAGGTGACGTCGGTGTGCCAGACGTTCTCGTACGTCGGGACGGCGCCGTCGCGCTTGTCGAACCGCACGACGTCCTCACTGGAACCGGCGGCGAGCAGGGGATTGGTCTCCAGCTCGCCCCAGTTGCCCGCGAACGCGCGCTGCTGCCCGGAGGTGAGGTGCTGGGAGCGGAAGAACAGCACCTTCCACTCCAGCAGGGCGCGGTTCAACTCCTCGCGCAGCGCGGGAGTCAGCGGACGCGACAGGTCGACGCCCCTGATCTCGGCGCCGATGGTCCGGGCCTGCGGAACGACCTCGAAGCGTTCGTACGGCCGCTCCTCCCACCCCTCGGGCAGCCGGCGCAGCACGCGCCGCCCCTCGTACAGGCCGTCGGCCGGAATACGCGCTTCACGCAGTTCGACAGCGGGTGCGGCAGACATGACGGTCATGGGAATCCTCCCCATTCGTGGTGATACAGACATGTGCGGTGGTACGGGTACGGGCCATGGCGGCACCACGGCGAGGCGTGATGGCCAGGAAGAAAGAAGGTGCTCCGGGCTGTTCGCCGGAGAGCGGGACTCAGCCCGTGGGCGGCCGGTTATCGGCCGGAACGCTCACATCCGGTGCGCTCGGGCACGCGAAGACACTCCGCCGTGGTGCCGAACCGGTATGTGGTCATGGCACCGATTGTGTGATCTTCACCCGCCGCTGTCAACGGGGCGGTGGTCACGCCGGCAGGGGGGTGAAGGGCCGCAGGGCGTCCCCCTCGGGCTGCACGACCCCGTAACTGCCCTCCGGCACCTTGTTCCAGACCCCCGGCAGGTCACCCAGGGGCTCCGACACGATCAGCCGGGCGTCGTCGGACGCCTCCTGGAGGAAGGGCAGCCCGGGATGCAGCGCGCGCAGGCTCTCCACCCGGCTGCTGTAGTAGAGCGACCGGGTTCGGGCCTGGCTGGAGTAGCGGAAGGCCCACAACCGCAGTCCGTCGGTCACGGCGACCGTCATCTGCAGCGGGAACTCCACGTCGTGCTCGTGGCCGATCTCCTCCACCAGCCCCGCCATCCGCGCCACAGCCGTCGGGGGGTCGTCCTCCAGACCGAGGGTGAGCGCCAGGTAGAACATCATCTCCGAGTCCGTCGAGCCCTCGATGTCCAGGAAGAGCCGCGGGTCGACGGCCAGGGCGAGGTCCCGGCGCAGGCGGTGGAACTCGGCGATGGCGCCGTTGTGCATCCACATCCAGCGGCCGTGGCGGAAGGGGTGGCAGTTGGTCTGCTGCACCGCGCTGCCCGTCGAGGCCCGGATGTGCGCGAAGAACAGGGGCGAGCGTACATGGCTCGCGATCTCCCGCAGATTGCGGTTGCTCCACGCCGGCCCGATCTCCCGGACGATCGCCGGCGTGGTCATCTCCGGCCCGAACCAGCCGACGCCGAACCCGTCCCCGTTCGTCGTCTCGACACCCATGCGGGCGTGCAGGCTCTGGTCGATGAGCGAGTGCTCGGGCTGGTAGAGGAGCGTCTCCAGCAGCACGGGCGTTCCCGAGTAGGCGAGCCATCGGCACATCGTCCGCAGCCTCCCTGGTCTTGGGACGTCAGTCGACCGGCCAGGTGTGGACCGGGGCGTTCAGGTGCATGTAGTCCATGTACTGCCGCGTCATCCGGCGCAGCGCCTCGTGGCGGCCGGGGCGGGCGGTCGCGTCGATGTGGTGGAACATCTCCTTCTGCCAGACCGCGCCGTTGCGGCCGGTGACGCACCGCTGCTCGATGATGCCCAGCAGCGGCTCCCGCCAGGCCGAGTCCATGCCGGACAGCTCCAGCCCCCGGTGTGCCAGCGGCAGCAGCCGCCGGAGCACGAGTTCGGGCACGGTCACCTCGCCCATGCCCGGCCAGTACAGCCGGGCCTCGATGCCGTGCCGGGCCGCGGTGTGCAGGTTGTCCTCGGCGACCGAGAAGGACATCCGCGACCACACCGGTCGTTCCTCCTCCACCAGGGCGCGGGTGAGCCCGTAGTAGAAGGCGCCGTTGGCGAGGGTGTCGGCGACGGTCGGGCCGGCGGGCAGCACACGGTTCTCCACCCGCACGTGGGGCTTGTCGTGGGCGACGGCGTAGACGGGACGGTTCCAGCGGTAGATGGTGCCGTTGTGCAGGGTGAGCTCGCCCAGCTCGGGGATGTCTCCCCGGTCCAGGATCTGAGCGGGGTCCTGTTCGTCGCACAGGGGCAGCAGGGCGGGGAAGTAGCGCAGGTTCTCCTCGAAGAGGTCGAAGACGCTGTTGATCCACCGCTCGCCGAACCAGACCCGGGGCCGCACACCCTGTGCCTTGATCTCCTGCGGGCGGGTGTCGGTGGCCTGCTCGAACAGCGGGATACGGCTCTCGTGCCACAGCTCCTTGCCGAACAGGAAGGGCGAGTTGGCCGCGAGGGCGACCTGGACGCCGGCGATGGCCTGGGCCGCGTTCCAGTAGTCGGGGAACTCCTCGGGGGCCACCTGGAGGTGGAACTGGGTGCTGGTGCAGGCCGCCTCGGGCGTGATCGTGTCCGCGTAGGTCCGCAGCCGGTCCACGCCGTCGACCTCGATGTGCAGGTCCTCGCCCCGGGCGGCGAACACCTGGTCGTTGAGGAGCCGGTAGCGCGGGTTCTCCGAGAGGGCGGCCTCGCCGACGTCGGACTGGCGCAGGGTCGGCAGGATGCCGACCATGATCAGGTGGGCGCCGACGGACTCGGCGCGGTTGTCCGCGTGGTTCAGGGCCGCGCGGATCTCGGTCTCCCAGGCGTCGGGGCCGCCCGCCGTCAGCGCGCGCGGCGGGATGTTGATCTCCAGGTTGAAGCGGCCCAGCTCGGTGGACCAGGCGGGGTCCGCGATCGCCTCCAGCGCGTCGCTGTTGCGCATCGCGGGCTCGGCCCCGTCGTCGACGAGGTTCAGCTCGATCTCCAGGCCCACCTGGGGGCGCTCGGTCTCGAACCGGGACTCGCGCAGCATCTGCGCGAAGGCCTCGAGGCACTCCTGCATCTTGATCCGGTACCGGCGGCGGTCCTCGCGGGTGAAGACCAGCGCCGGGACGTCCCGTCCCATCGGCCCTCCCGGGTTGCCTCGCTCGGACGCCTCTCCACCCCAGCGTCGCACCACCTGGCGGACCCCACCAGACGGAACGGGAACGGGGCCCGCCGCAGTGTGTGCGGCGGGCCCCGTCGGAATCAGGCACCAGCGGGACCGGCTGGTCTCAGAGCTTGCCGGACTCCCGGATCGTGATCTTCGCGGAGGTGCGGCCCGACTGCGAGCCGAGGCCCTCGATCTTGTCGACCACGCCCGTGCCCTCGACGACCTTGCCGAAGACGACGTGCTTGCCGTCCAGCCACGGGGTGACGACCGTGGTGATGAAGAACTGCGAGCCGTTGGTGTTCGGGCCCGCGTTCGCCATGGAGAGCAGGTAGGGCTCGGTGTGCTTCAGCTGGAAGTTCTCGTCCGCGAACTTCTCGCCGTAGATGCTCTTGCCCCCGGTGCCGTCACCCCGGGTGAAGTCACCGCCCTGGAGCATGAACTGCGGGATCACGCGGTGGAACGAGGAGCCCGCGTAGCCGAAGCCGTGCTCGCCGGTGGCCAGCTCGATGAAGTTCTTGGCGGTCTTGGGGGTGACGTCCTCGCGGAGCTCGAAGACGATGCGGCCCGCATCCTGGCCGTCGATGTCGATGTCGAAGTAAACCTTGGAATTGCTCATCCCACCATTGTGACGTGCGGACCTCGGCGATGCCGAACCGGCCTGCCCCTTCAGCGTGTGGCGAGCAGTTCCAGGGTGTCGATCACGCGGTTCGAGAAGCCCCACTCGTTGTCGTACCAGGCGACCACCTTGACGTGCCGGCCGTCGACGCGGGTGAGCGCCGAGTCGAAGATCGACGAGGCCGGGTTGCCGGTGATGTCCGAGGAGACCAGTGGGTCCTCCGAGTACTCCAGGACGCCGGCGAGCGGCCCCTCGGCAGCGGTCCGGTAGGCGGCCAGCACGTCCTCGCGGGTCACGTCGCGGGCGACGGTCGTGTTCAGCTCGACGATGGAGCCCACCGGCACCGGCACGCGGATCGAGTCGCCCGACAGCTTGCCGTCGAGGTTCGGCAGCACCAGGCCGATCGCCTTGGCGGCGCCCGTCGTGGTCGGCACGATGTTGACCCCGGCGGCGCGGGCGCGGCGCGGGTCGCGGTGCGGGCCGTCCTGGAGGTTCTGCTCCTGGGTGTACGCGTGCACCGTCGTCATGAAGCCGTGCTCGATGCCGGCGAGCTCGTCGAGCACCGAGGCCAGCGGGGCGAGGGCGTTGGTGGTGCAGGACGCGTTCGAGACGACCGTGTGCGCGGCGGGGTCGTAGGCGTCGGTGTTCACGCCGTAGGCGAGGGTGACGTCGGCACCCGCCGACGGCGCGCTGACCAGGACCTTCTTCGCGCCGGCGGTGAGGTGGGCGCGGGCGTCCCCGGCCGAGGTGAAGCGGCCGGTCGCCTCCAGTACGAGGTCCACGCCCAGCTCGGCCCAGGGCAGCCGGGCCGGCTCGCGCTCGGCGAGCACCCGGATGCGGCGCCCGTCGACGACGAGGGCGTCCCCGTCGACGGTCACCGGGCGTCCCAGCCGTCCGGCCGTGGTGTCGAAGGCGAGCAGCCGGGCGAGGGTGGCGGGTTCGGTGAGGTCGTTGACGGCGACGACCTCGAGCTTGGTGTCGCGTTCGAGCAGCGCGCGCAGCACGTTGCGCCCGATGCGGCCGAAGCCGTTGATGCCGATGCGAGTCATGGGAGTGCCCTTCCGGTTCGCCGTGCGGTGCGATTCCCAGGTTGGCGCGCGAGGCCCGTGCGGGGCAGCGGCGTGAGTGCCATGGTTCGCAAGGATCGCGCCAAGGGGAGGCCGGGACGACTACTCCCCCTGGGTGAAGGTGCGCCGGTACTCGCTCGGGGTGGTGCCCAGGATGCGCTGGAAGTGCATCCGCAGGTTGGCGCCGGTGCCGAGGCCCACGTCGGCGGCGATCTGCTCGACGCCGCGCTCCGACCGTTCGAGCAGCTCGCGGGCCATGTCGACGCGGGCGCGCATGACCCACTGCATCGGTGTGTAGCCGGTGTCCTCGACGAAGCGCCGGGAGAAGGTGCGCGCCGACACCGCCGCGTGCCGGGCGAGCGCCTCCAGCGTGAGCGGCTCGTCCAGCCGGCGCAGGGCCCACTCGCGGGTCGCGGCGAACCGCTCGCCCAGCGGCTCGGGCACGCTGCGCGGCACGTACTGCGCCTGACCGCCGCTGCGGTAGGGTGCCGCGACCAGGCGCCGGGCCGCGTGGTTGGAGGCGGCCACGCCGAGGTCGCCGCGCAGGATGTGCAGGCACAGGTCGATGCCGGAGGCGGCACCGGCGGAGGTCAGCACGCTGCCCTCGTCCACGAAGAGGACGTTCTCGTCGACCCGGACGCGGGGGTGCTTGCGCGCGAGCGCCCGGGTGTAGTGCCAGTGCGTGGTGGCCCTCCTGCCGTCGAGCAGTCCGGTGGCGGCGAGCGCGAAGGCACCCGTGGAGATGGCGGCGAGCCGAGCGCCCCGGTCGTGGGCCGCGGTCAGCGCGTCGACGACGGTCCGCGGCGGGTCCTCGACGTCCGGCGCACGGTGACCGGGGAGGAAGACCACGTCGGCCCACGCCAGCGCGTCCAGGCCGTGGGCGACGTGGTACGAGAGCCCGTCACCGCCGGTCACCAGGCCGGGCGTCGCCCCGCACACCCGCACCTCGTACGGCATGCTCGCGCGCGTCGTGAACACCTGTGCAGGGATGCCGACGTCGAGCGGCTTGGCGCCCTCGAGCACGAGGACGGCGACACGGCGCAGGCGGGAGGACGGCACGGCACGAGCGTACGCGGTGACGCGGCGTCAGCTCAGGTCGAGCACCTCCATGGTGTGCTCGGCCATGCGCCGCTCGCCGAGGGCGTTGGGGTGGACGGGGACGAGGCTGTGGCCGAACAGCAGCGGTTCGATCCAGCGGGTACCGGCGGACTGGCAGGCGTCATGGCCCTCGGACACCCGGGAGAAGTCCACGAAGGTCACGCCGGTCTCCTCGGCGGCGCGCTCGACCGCGTCGTTGAGGCTCGCCTGGATGTCCCGCAGGTAGGGCACGTCACCGGCGGCGACCGGCAGCTTCAGGAAGCAGGACGGGTCGGCGGTGGCCGGCATGATCCACGGGTAACCCAGGGCCGCCACCCGGGCGTTCGGCGCCTTCGCGCGGACGGTGCGCAGCGCGGCCTTGAGCGCGGGATAGGTGCTGGACTCGATCTCGTCCTCGAAGGACGTGCCGTGCCGGTCCTTGCAGGGGCTGCCCCTGCCCCCGCTGAGGAGTCCGGCGGTGCCGCAGGCCGTGATGGCGTTGATGAAGGTGTTGTTGTCGTTGCCGCCGATGGTCAGGGTGACCAGGTCCGTGCCGGTGCTCAGCGCGTCCACCTGGGGTGCGACGCCGGGGTACTGCGACTGGGTGAAGTGGGAGGTCTGGGCGGCCCCGCAGGTCACGTCCTCGAGGTCGGCGCCCGTCTCGGCGGCGATGACGTGGGGGTAGTTCGCCGTGGAGCGCAGGCAGAGCAGGTCGGTGGGGTCGACGGGCAGGACGCCCGAGCCCGCGCTGTAACTGTCGCCGAGGGCGACGTAGTCCAGGGAGGGGGTGGCGTGGGCGGTGGCGTCGGTGAGACCGAGGGCCAGGGTGCCGACCGCAGCGACTGACGCGGTCATGACACGGCGGAGGGCGCGCTTGGGCATGGGCTCTCGCTTCCCGTGCGGAGTGGGGCGTGGGGTTACCGAGCGGTTCTACTTTTAAGTAATGTGCGGGTGCGTTGACTTGCAGTCAATGTTGTTGACAGAACTTCTTACGGCGGAAATGACTTTGCCCCACCGTCCCGCCGTGTGATCAGGATGAGACCATGCCCGCTCCCGTCACCCCTGTGCGCCCCGCGACACCCGAGGACGTACCCGCCGCCGTGCGGACCCTGGCCCGCGCCTTCGCCGACTACCCCTTCACCCGCCACGTGGTCGCGGCGGACGACCACCCGGAACGGGTCCGCCGTTTCCAGGAGCTGTTCCTGACCCGGGTCGCCATGGAGTACGGCCGTGCCTGGGTCACCGACGACCGCCGGGCCGTCGCCGCCTGGACGACTCCGGAGCGGGACCCGGGGCCCGCCTTCGCCGAGGTGGGGCCGCTGGCCGTCGACCTCGCGGGCGACCGGGCGGCGGCCCTCGGGTCCGCCGAGCAGGCGCTGGCGCCGCACCGCCCCACCGGGCCGGTGTGGTTCCTCGCCACGGTGGGCGTGGACCCGGACGCCCAGGGCGCGGGCCTCGGCACAGCCGTCCTCCGTCCCGGCCTGGAGGCGGCCGAGCGCGGGGGGTTCCCCGCCTTCCTGGAGACGTCGGACGAGGGCAACGTACGGTTCTACGCCCGCCTCGGCTTCGAGGTGACGGCGGAGGTGACCCTTCCGGACGGCGGCCCCCGGACCTGGTGCATGCGCCGGGACCCGGTCCCCTGACCGGCACCGACGGCGGCCCGCGCTGTTCTAGAGTTGTCCCGCCAGTGCAGACGACCGTGGACCTGTGAGGTACTCACCAGCCATGCCGACCGAAACGTTTGAGTTCCAGGTAGAGGCGCGTCAGCTGCTGCAGCTGATGATTCACTCCGTCTACTCGAACAAGGACGTGTTCCTGCGCGAGCTCGTCTCCAACGCCTCCGACGCGCTCGACAAGCTCCGCCTCGCCGCCCTGCGGGACGACCTGCCCGACGCCGACGTGTCGGATCTCCACATCGAACTGGAGGCCGACAAGGAGGCCCGCACCCTCACCGTGCGGGACAACGGCATCGGGATGTCCTACGACGAGGTCACCCGGCTCATCGGCACCATCGCCAACTCGGGCACCGCCAAGTTCCTCGAGGAACTGCGGGAGGCCGAGGACGCCGCCGGGGCCGACGGGCTCATCGGCCAGTTCGGCGTGGGCTTCTACTCCGGCTTCATGGTGGCGGACGAGGTCACCCTGGTGACCCGTCGCGCCGGCGAGCCCCAGGGCACCCGCTGGACGTCTCGCGGCGAGGGCACCTACACCCTGGAGACGGTCGACGAGGCGCCGCAGGGCACCTCCGTCACCCTCCACCTCAAGCCGGCCGACTCCGAGAACCAGCTCCACGACTACACCTCCGCGTGGAAGATCAAGGAGATCGTCAAGCGGTACTCGGACTTCATCACCTGGCCGGTCCGGCTGGTGCCCGAACGGGGCGAGGACGGCGCCGAGCCGGGTGAGGCCGAGACGCTCAACTCGATGAAGGCCCTGTGGGCGCGTCCGCGCGACGAGGTGTCCGACGACGAGTACCACGAGCTGTACAAGCACATCGCGCACGACTGGCGCGAGCCGCTGGAGACGATCCGGCTCCAGGCGGAGGGGACCTTCGAGTACCAGGCCCTGCTCTTCGTGCCCTCGCACGCCCCGCACGACCTGTTCACCCAGGGCTACCAGCGCGGCGTCCAGCTCTACGTGAAGCGCGTCTTCATCATGGACGACTGCGAGGAACTGCTCCCGCCGTACCTGCGCTTCGTCAAGGGCGTCGTCGACGCCCAGGACCTCTCGCTCAACGTCTCCCGCGAGATCCTCCAGCAGGACCGGCACATCCGCATGATCCAGCGCCGCCTGACCAAGAAGGTCCTGGCCACGGTCAAGGACCTGAGGACGTCCGCGCCCGAGCGCTACGCCACGTTCTGGCGGGAGTTCGGCCCGGTCCTCAAGGAAGGGCTCGTCACCGACTCCGAGAACCGGGACGCGATCCTCGCCGCCTCCTCCTTCGCGACCACCCACGACGCCGACGAGCCGACCACGCTCCAGGCCTACGTGGAGCGGATGAAGGAAGGCCAGAACGACATCTGGTTCATGACGGGCGAGTCCCGTCGCGCCATCGAGGACTCCCCGCACATGGAGGCCTTCCGCGCCAAGGGCGTCGAGGTCCTGCTGCTCACCGACGCCGTCGACGAGGTCTGGGTCGACGCGGTGGGGGAGTACGAGGGCAAGGCGCTGCGCTCGGTCGCCAAGGGCGAGATCGACCTCGACGACGACCGGGAGGAGAAGTCCGACGCCGAGAAGGAGCAGCAGGGCGAGGAGTACGCGGGCCTGCTCGGCTGGATGACGGAGCACCTCTCCGAGGACGTCAAGGAGGTGCGCCTGTCCTCCCGCCTGACGGTGTCGCCTGCCTGTGTCGTCTCCGACGCGAACGAGCTGACGCCCGCCCTGGAGAACATGTACCGGGCCATGGGCCAGGAGGTTCCCCACGCCAAGCGCATCCTCGAACTCAACCCCGAGCACCAGCTGGTGAAGTCGCTGAACCGCGCTTACACCGAGCAGCAGGACCGGGCGGAGCTCACCGAGACCGCCGACCTGCTGCACGCCCTGGCGGTACTCGCCGAGGGCGGCCGGCCCAAGGAGCCGGGGCGGTTCGTGAAGCTGGTGGCGGACCGCCTGGAGCGCACGCTGTAGCCGGCCGCCCGGCGCCACCCGGCCGGACCGGGGAGTCAGGCGCGTGCCGTGGCGGGAAGCCGCGCGGCACGCGCCTGTCCGTTTCGCCATCCGCATGGCGCGCTCTTCGGCGCCGCTTCGCCGCGGTCCTCGGCGGCACCTGGGCCCCGCACCTGGGCCGGCCTCGAGCCGCGTCCCCTGCGCGGCCTGGGCAACCCGAAGCCGGGCGACGGCGTCCGCTGACGGAGGATGCCCGTGCGGCACAGGGGTCAGGCCTGCGCCGCACGGGCGGCTAGGGGGTGTCGGCGCCCGCGCCCGGAGTGTTCCGGTCCGCGGTGGCGCCCCGGTCCGTGGTGGTGACGCGGGCGATGGCCTCCAGGGTGAGGGCCCGGCCGTGCGGCTCCCGCGCGAGCGCGCGGTGCAGCGTCAGGCCCTCGATGAGGGCATCGAGCTGACGGGCCGTCTCCGGGTCGAAGTGCTTCTCCAGGTGGACGCGGCTGCGGCGCATCCACTCGTGCGTGAGCTCCCGGTAGGCCGGCTGACGCGCCGCGAGGGTGTAGAGCTCCTGCGTGAGCACCAGGTCCCGCTGGCTCTCCTCGGACAGGGAGTGCACGAGGTCGGCCACCGCCGTGCGGGCCTGGTCGCGGTCGGCCGCGGCGCCCAGACGGGCGTCGAACACGGCGACGATGTGGTCGGTGAAACGGCCGAACGCCTCCCGCAGCAGCTGGTCCATGCCGCTGAAGTGGTAGGTCATCGAGCCCAGGGGGACGCCGGCGCGCGCGGCGATCCTCCGGTGGGAGACGCGTGCGATGCCCTCGTCCGCGATCAGGTCGAGCGTGGCGTCGAGAATGCGCTCGCGCCGCCGCGGGTCCGTGTGTCCGGTTGCCATGGGAGCAGGCTTACACCTTCCGCACCGGCCGGGCGGGATTCCCGACCACGACGACGCCCGCGGGGACGTCCTTCGTGACGACGGCGCCGGCGCCGACGACGGAGTCGTCCCCGATCGTCACGCCGGGCAGGACGATGGCGCCGCCGCCCAGCCAGACGTTGTCGCCGATGGTGATGGGCCGGGCCGCCTCCAGCTTGTCGCGCCGGGGCCCGGGCTCCAGGGGGTGGGTGGGGGTGAGCAGCTGGACGTTCGGCCCGATCTGGCAGTCCTCGCCGATCGTGACGGCCGCGACGTCCAGCGCCGTCAGGTTGTAGTTGACGAAGGTGCGCGCACCGATCGTGATGTTGCTGCCGTAGTCGACGTACAGCGGTGGCCGCACATGGGCGTCGACGCCGAGGGAGCCGAGCAGTTCCGCCAGGATCGGCCCCGCGGCCCCGGCGTCCTCCGCGTAGGCGACCTGGTAGCGGGCGGCCAGCCGCACGGCCCGCTGCTGCCTGCGGGCGATCTCGGGGTCGTCGGCGATGTAGAGGTCACCCGCCCGCATGCGTTCGAGGTTCGAGCGGGGGTCGCCCGCGAAGTGGTCGGTCGGCATGCGCGCGATCCTACCCGCCGGAGCGTACGAACGTACACTCATCGCTCGCTGTGTCGCCGTACCGCGCGTCTCAGCCCCGCCGGGGTCGCAACACCCCGGCGAGCAGCAGCACGACGACCCCGGCGAGCGGCACCACCAGCAGCCCCGCCCGCAGGCTCGTCGCGTCGGCTACCAGGCCCACCACCGGCGGGGAGAGCAGGAAGCCCAGCCGCATGAGCCACGAGACGATGGTCAGCCCCGACCCGGGCTTGAGGCCGGGCAGCTCGTCCGCCTCTTGCATCGCCGCCGGCACCAGGGTCGCCACCCCGAAGCCGGCCGCGGCGAACCCGAGGATCGTCCCGGGCACCGTGGGCACCGCCAGCGCCAGGCCCATGCCCACGGCCGCGATCAGGGCACCGGAGCGGGCCACCGCGCGCTGTCCGAACCGGTCCGTGAGCCGGTCACCGATGAGTCGGCCCACGAACTGGGCGCCGACCAGGGCGACATAGCCGGAGGCGGCCAGTGCCACCGACGCGTGCAGGGAATCGGAGAGGTAGAGCGTCGCCCAGGAGCTGCCCGCGTCCTCGACGAGGGTGCCGGCCGTCGCGATCAGCACGAGCGCGGCGAGCACGTAGCCCGTCCGCGCGCCCGGCACCTGAAGCGCGCGCCGCGCCGGCCGTGCGTGGTCCTCCGCCGTGTCCTCCCCGGACGTCTCGTTGTCGGGGCCGGGCAGGCAGAACCGCAGGGCGACGCAGGCCGCGACCGCGAACAGCACGGCCGAGAACAGCAGGTGCGGACCCCGGGGGACGTCCAGCGCGATCGCGCCTGCGGCCATGGACCCTCCGGTGACGGCGCCGATGGACCAGATGGCGTGGAAGGAGTTGATGACGGAACGTCCGTAACGGCGCTGCACCCGCAGCGCATGGGCGTTCTGCGCCACGTCGGTGACCGCGTCCGCGGCTCCGGCCAGGAGCAGCGCGCCCGCGAACAGCGCCACCGAGCCGCTCAGGCCGGCGGCGAGGATCCCCGCGCCGGTCACCAGCGTGCCGCCGACCGCCACCCGCGCCGAGCCGAAACGGCGGACGAGGGCACCGGCCGCGAGCCCGGCCGCGATGGCGCCCGCCGGGAACGCCGCCACGGCCAGCCCGTAGGCGGCGTTGCCGATGCCGAGGTCCGCCTTGATCTGGGGATACCTCGGCAGGAGGTTGGCGAACAGGGCCCCGTTGGTGAAGAAGAGCACGGCGACGGCCACGCGGGCCCGCCGTTCACCCAGGGTCGGCCGGCGCAGTACGTCAACAGTCATGCGGCGGAGCCTACAACCGCGAGCGTACGAACGTACACTCTCGCGTCACCGGCGGCCCGCGGCCGCACAGTGAGACGCGCCCCCGGCGGGAATGGCGGGAAGCGGATCTTCGTTGACACCTGTCATGCCCGCTTCTTCCCCACGGTCCGCGGCCCCCCGCATGCCGCTCGCCGTCTACATCCTCGGCCTCTCCGTCTTCGCGCTCGGTACCAGCGAGTTCATGCTCTCCGGTCTGTTGCCGCCCATCGCCGACGACATGGACGTGTCCATCCCGCAGGCCGGACTGCTGATATCGGCGTTCGCGATCGGCATGGTGGTCGGCGCGCCGCTGCTCGCGGTCGCCACGCTGCGGCTGCCGCGCAAGACCACACTGATCGCGCTGATCTCGGTGTTCGGCCTCGGCCAGGTCGCGGGCGCGCTGGCGACGACGTACGAGGTCCTGTTCGTCTCACGGGTCGTCAGTGCCCTCGCGTGCGCCGGTTTCTGGGCGGTCGGCGCCGCCGTCGCCATCGCTATGGTGCCGAGGACCGCGCGGGCCCGGGCGATGGCCGTGATGATCGGCGGACTGTCGATCGCCAACGTCCTCGGCGTCCCGGCGGGCGCGTTCCTCGGTGAGCACCTCGGCTGGCGGTCCGCGTTCTGGGCGGTGGGCGCGGCGTCCGCCGTCGCGCTCGTCGGCGTGGTGACGCTGATCCCGCGCATCCCGCTGCCCGAGCGGCGGGCCCGGCTCAAGGGCGAGCTGGCGATCTACCGGGACCGCCAGGTCTGGCTGTCCGTCGGCCTGACCGCGCTCGCGGCCGGCGGCGTGTTCTGCGCCTTCTCCTACCTCGCCCCGCTGCTCACCGACGTGGCCGGGCTGGCCGACGGCTGGGTGCCGACCGTGCTGGCGCTGTTCGGCCTCGGCGCGCTGATCGGCACGACGATCGGCGGCCGGGTCGCCGACGCCCACCTGTTCGGCGTCCTGCTCTCCGGCATCGCCGCGTCCACCGTCTTCCTGGCCGCACTGGCGCTGTTCGCGTCGAGCCCCGCCGTCGTGATCGCCCTGTCCCTGCTGCTCGGGGTCTCCGCCTTCTACACGGCGCCGGCGCTCAACGCCCGCATGTTCAACGTCGCGGGTGCCGCACCCACCCTCGCGGGCGCGACGACCACCGCCGCGTTCAACCTGGGCAACACCGGCGGCCCCTGGCTCGGCGGCACGGTGATCGACGCGGGCCTCGGCTACGCCGCCACCGCCTGGGCGGGAGCCGGGATGACCCTGGCCGCGATCGTCCTCGTCGCGGTGTCACTGCGGTTGCACAGCCGGTCCCGGATCGTGACGGGGGCCATGGCCGCCGAGCCCGCGGGTGTGGAGTCCGGCCGGCCGGTCTGACCCTCCCGCGCGGGCAGGCACGCGTGACGCGACGGTGCCGACGTGCATGGCGGTCACCACCTGACCGCCATGCGTGCCACGGTGGGGGCCGCGGGAGGGAGCAGAGCCCGCTGCCGAACCCCACCGAGGAAGACAGGAGCCGATCAGTGAGCCGCCACCCGCATGTTCTCGACGCCCGCGCGCTCAACCGCGCCACGCTGGCCCGGCAACTGCTGCTCGACCGGGCCGATCTCCCGGTCTCGGACGCTGTCGCACACCTCGGCGGCATGCAGGCGCAGGAGCCGCAGGAACCGTTCGTCGGGCTCTGGTCGAGACTGCGCGCCTTCGAACCGGCCTCGCTCTCCGACCGGCTGACGGGCCGGCAGCTGGTGCGGACCCACCTCATGCGCCGAACCGTCCACCTCGTCACCGCCGACGACGTCCTGGCCTGGCGCTCCCGGCACGACGCCATGCTGCGCCAGAAGGTCCTCGGCGTCTACCGCCGCGAGCTGCGAGGAGTGGATCTCGGTGAACTCGCCGCGGCGGGACGGGAGGTGATGGCCGACGGCGAGCCCCGCTCGATGGGCGAGCTGGCGCGGGCGCTCGCCGGACGCTGGCCGGCCCCGGGGCCACGGGCCCTGGGGGAGATGCTGGCCGCCGCCCTGATCCCGATGGCGCAGCTGCCGCCGCGCGGACTGTGGCGCACCAAGTCGGGCGTACGCTACCTGCCGCTTTCCCGCTGGCTGGGCCGGGAGATCGACCCGCCGGCACCGCACGGCTCCGATCCGGTCGGCCAGGCACTGGTACGGCGCTACCTCGCGGCGTTCGGCCCCGCCGCCTCGGCGGACCTGCGCGCCTGGTGCGGCCTCGCCGGACTGCCGGCGGCCGTCGCCGCCGTCCGCGAGGAGCTGGTCGCCTTCCGCGACGAGCGGGGCCGGGAACTGCTTGACCTGCCCGACGCGCCGCGACCCGATCCCGGCACCCCCGCCCCCGTGCGGTTCCTGCCGGCGTTCGACAACGCGGTCCTCGGCTACCACGACCGGGGCAGGATCATCGACGACGCCCACCGCGGCCTGTCGGTCGCCGGCGCCCGTGTGGTCCTGGTCGACGGCAGGGTCGCCGCGACCTGGAACGTCGAGGCGGACACGGTGACCGTCACCCCGCTGCGCCCCATCTCCCGCGCCGACCGCGCGGCCGTCGCCGAGGAGGGGCGGGCCCTGGCGTCCTTCCTCTCCGACCAGCACAGCGACCGGGTGCGACTCACCGCACCCCTCGACGAGTGACAGCGCTGGAGACGCGATGCCGGTGACCGGCTGACGGACACTGGTTCCACGACGGAACAAATGCGGCGTACACCCATCCTCGGGATCTGCACTCCGGGGGGAGGAGGACGGGCCCGCAGTACACCCAATGCAGTACGCCGGTCCAGCCCCAGGGGCGGATCAAATGAAACAGAAGCCGGGTGAGCATAGGTGGGTATCCCGGAGAGAACGCCTGCGTTCCCATCTGCCGGGTCTCGTCCTGCCCGTATCCGACGGATTGGTCCCAGGTGGCTACGTTCCTTTACCGACTCGGCCGACGCGCGTTCCGGCGCCGCGGTCTCGTCGCCCTGCTCTGGGTGGCCATACTCGTGGGCGCCGGCGTCGCCGCGTCCACCGCGCCCGCCCCGCCCGAAGACTCCTTCTCCATGCCCGGCACCGAGTCCCAGAAGGCGTTCGACCTGCTCGACGAGCGCTTCCCGGCCGCCAGTGCCGAAGGCGCCACGGCGCGGGTCGTCATCCGTGCCCCCGAGGGCGACAAGATCTCCGACCCGGCCGGCAAGGCCAAGGTCGAGGAACTGGTCACCGCCCTCGGCGACGGCCCGCAGGTCGCCTCGGTGGACGACCCGTTCGAGGCGAACGCCGTGAGCCAGGACGGGACCACCGCGTACGCCTCGGTGACGTACAAGGTCAACGCCATGGAGCTGACCGACCAGGCCCGCGAGTCCCTCACCGCCGCCACCGACGACGCGCGCGGCGACGGCTTCACCGTCGAGACCGGCGGCGACGCGGTCATGGCCGAGCAGGAGATGGGCGGCACCGCCGAGCTGATCGGCATCGGCGTCGCGGCCGTCGTACTCCTGCTGACCTTCGGCTCACTGGTCGCGGCCGGCATGCCGCTGCTCTCGGCGATCATCGGCGTCGGCATCGGCATCTCCGCCATCGGGGCGCTCGGCAGCACCCTCGAACTCTCCGCGACGACCTCGACCCTCGCCATGATGATCGGCCTGGCGGTCGCCATCGACTACGCGCTCTTCATCGTCTCGCGCTACCGAGCCGAGATCGCCGAGGGTCGCACC
Source organism: Streptomyces sp. M92 (assembly GCF_028473745.1). NCBI lineage: Bacteria > Bacillati > Actinomycetota > Actinomycetes > Kitasatosporales > Streptomycetaceae > Streptomyces > Streptomyces sp. M92. The sequence continues at coordinate 6,026,049 of NZ_CP101137.1, read as the reverse complement.
CCCGAGGACGCCGCGGGACGCGCCGTCGGCACGGCCGGCTCCGCCGTCGTCTTCGCCGGGCTCACCGTCATCGTGGCCCTGGCCGGCCTCGCGGTGGTCAACATCCCGATCCTCACCAAGATGGGCCTGGCCGCCGCCGCCACCGTCGCCATCGCCGTGTTGATCGCCCTCACCATGACCCCGGCCCTGCTCGGCTTCGCCGGCAAGAAGGCGCTCAGCCGCAAGGACCGCAAGGCGGCCGCCGGACAGCGCGCGGTGTCCGGCAAGCCGAAGCTCGGCACCCGCTGGGCCCGCTTCGTCCTGCGCCGCCCGGTGACCGTACTGCTCACCGCGGTGATCGGCCTCGGCGCCGTCGCCGTACCGGCCGCGAGCATGGAACTGGGTCTGCCCGACGAGGGCAGCTCCGCGCCGGACACCACGCAGCGCAAGGCCTACGACATGCTGTCCGAGTCCTTCGGCGCCGGGTTCAACGGCCCGCTGATGATCACTGTCGACACCCGGGACGCGGACGACGCGAAGGCCGCCGCCGACACCGTCGGCAAGGAGATCACCGCCCTCGGCGAGGCCGCGGCCGTCACGCCGGCCAACTTCAACGAGCAGGGCGACACGGCCGTCCTCACCGTGGTGCCCAAGACCGGGCCCAGCGACGCGGCCACCGAGGACCTGGTCAAGGAGATCCGCTCGCTGTCCGGGGACATCGAGTCCGAGACCGGCGCGACCATGCTGGTCACCGGCATGACCGCGATGACGATCGACTTCTCCCAGACCCTGGACGACGCGCTGATCCCGTACCTGGCCCTGGTCGTCGGCCTCGCCTTCCTGCTGCTGATGCTGGTGTTCCGCTCGGTCCTCGTCCCGCTGAAGGCGGCCCTGGGCTTCCTGCTCTCGGTGGCGGCGGCGCTCGGCGCGGTGGTCGCGGTCTTCCAGTGGGGGTGGCTCGCGGACGTGTTCGGCGTGGACCAGCCGGGTCCGATCATGTCGATGATGCCCATCTTCATGATCGGTGTGGTCTTCGGCCTGGCGATGGACTACGAGGTCTTCCTCGTGACCCGGATGCGCGAGGCCTACGTCCACGGCTCGTCCGCCGCCGAGTCCGTCACCACCGGCTTCACCCACGGCGGCCGGGTCGTCGCGGCCGCCGCGATCATCATGATCAGCGTCTTCTCCGGCTTCATCATGGAGAACGACGACATGATCAAGATGATGGGCTTCGGCCTCGCCATCGCGGTCCTCTTCGACGCCTTCGTCGTCCGCATGGCCATCGTGCCCGCCGTGCTCGCGCTGCTCGGCACCAAGGCGTGGTGGCTGCCGAAGTGGCTGGACCGCATCCTGCCGAACGTCGACGTCGAGGGCGAGAAGCTCCACAAGGAACTCGGCGACGCCTCCGGACCCGCGGAGCCCACCCGCGAGCCCGAGACGGCCGGAGTCTGACACCCGCACCACCGCGGCGCTGCCCGGCCTGGACCACCAGGCCGGGCGGCGCCCCCGCTCAGAGGTCCCTGGAGGCGTCGGTCAGCGCCTCGTCCAGGATGTCGACGCCCCGGGCGATCTCGTCGTCGCCCGCGGTCAGCGGGGGTGCGATGCGGAAGGTGCCTCCCATCCCCGGCAGCTGGACGATGTTCATGTGCAGCCCGAGCTCGAAGCAGCGCCGGGTGACGGCCGCGCCGAGCCGGTCCGCGCCGCCAGGACCGAGTACCTCGTCGCCGACCAGTTCCATGCCCAGGAGCAGCCCCCGGCCGCGGACGTCGCCCACCACCTCGTGGCGGGCGGCGAGCTTGTCGAGCCGGTCGCGCAGGGCCGTGCCGAGCACCCGGGCACGCTCGTCGAGGCGGTCGCGGACCAGGACGTCCAGGACGGTGTTGCCCACCGCGGCCGGCAGCGGGTCGCTGACGTGGGTGGTGAAGAACAGGAACCCCCGGTCGTGGGCGCGCTGCTCGATCTCCGGGCTGGTCAGCACGGCGGCCAGCGGGAGCCCCGCGCCGAGCGTCTTGGACACGGTGAGGATGTCCGGAACGACGCCCTCGTGCTGGAAGGCGTACCAGTCACCGGTGCGGCACAGCCCGGTCTGGGCCTCGTCGAGGATCAGCAGCATCCCGCGCTCCCGGCACTTCTCGGCCAGCGCGGTGAGGTAGCCGGGCGGCGGCTCGACGACGCCGCCGGAGCTGAGGATCGGCTCGACCAGGCAGGCGGCCAGGGAGCCGACCGACTGGGCGTCGATCATCTCGAAACCCAGGTCGAGCTGACGGCGCCAGTCGAGGTTGCCCTCGGCGTCGACGAGGGCGGGCCGGTGCCGGTCGGGCACCGGCAGCGCGAAGTTGCCCGGGGCGGCGGGCCCGTACCCCTTGCGGCCCGCGCTGTACGTGGCGTTCGCGGCGGCCTGGGTCATGCCGTGCCAGGACCGGGCGAAGGAGACGATCTCGTGGCGGCCGGTGACGAGTTTCGCCATCCGCACCGCGGCCTCGTTCGCCTCCGCCCCGGTGGTCAGCAGCAGCGCCTTGTCCAGCGGTGCGGGCAGGGTGCCGGCGAGCCGGCGCGCCAGCTCGACCACCGGCGGGCTCAGCATGCCGCTGTGCAGGTGGTCCAGGCGCGCGACCTGCTCGCGCACCGTCGAGACGATCGCCGGGTGGGAGTGCCCGAGGATCGCGCTCATCTGACCGGAGGTGAAGTCGAGCAGCTCACGACCGCTCTCGGTGAACACCGATGTGCCCGCGGCGCGCACGACCAGCTCCGGTGAGAAGGAGCCGTGACCGGAGTAGCGGACGAGGTGACGCTCGGGGTCGGCGTATGCAGTCTCGGAAGGCATGCGACCGACGTTAGGGAGGGGTGCTGCGCGTGTCCATCGCACACTTTCGACTCTGCTGTTCGCGACAGCCGTACAGGGATTTACAATCGGCCACGTGCTCAATTCGGGACGGCTGCGACTGCTCAGCCTGCTGGACACCCTCGGGACCGTCCGCGCGGTCGCCGACACGCTGCACCTGAGCGCGTCGACGGTCTCCCAGCAGCTGGCGGTGCTCGAGACCGAGACCCGGTGCCCGCTGCTGGAGCGGACGGGCCGGCGCGTCCGGCTGACCCCGGCCGGACTCCTGCTGGCCCGGCGGGGCCGGGAGATCCTGGACCGCATGGCCGAGACCGAGGCCGAGCTGCGTGCCCTGAACGACGAACCCAGCGGCACCGTGCGTCTCGGGGTGTTCCAGAGCGCGATCTACACCCTCGCGGTACCGGCCGCCACCCGCCTCGCGACCAGCCACCCGCACCTGCGCGTGGAACTGACCGAGATGGAGCCGCACGAAAGCGGACCCGCCCTGCGCTCCGGCGAGGCGGACGTCATCGTGACCACCACCGACTACACCGGCCTGTCCTGGGGGACGGACCTCGAAGTCACGTCCCTCGGCACCGACTCGGTCGTACTGGTACTGCCGCGCGCCCACCCGCTGGCCTCGCGGACCACGGTGAGTCTCGCCGCCTGCAAGGACGAGACCTGGGCCTGCGACCGGCCGCAGTCGTACATGGCCGACCTGACCCTGCGGCTGTGCCGTGAGTCGGGCTTCGAGCCCCGTGTGGCCTGCCGGTTCAGCAACTACCTGATGCTGCTGCGGCACGTCGAGACGACCGGGTCGATCGCCCTGCTGCCCGCCCTGGCCGTCACCCCGGACCATGCCGTCGTCACCCGTGGGCTCAACCCTCCGGTGCGCCGCAACATCGCCGTCCTCGTGCGGCGCGGCACCACACGACGCGCCGAGGTGAACGCGGTGATCGCCGCGCTGCGCGACCACCCGGAGCTCCCGGCCCTGGCCGCCCCCGGCCGGCACCCGGGAGGCGAGGAACACCCGCCCGCGCCGTGAGCGGACGGAGGGAACCGGCGGTGGAGCATCCCCACCATGTTCCGCGTCGCGAAGTGCCGGGCGCGGTTGATGGCGGAGTCCACCAACGCTCGGGCAGGTCACGCCAGGGCGCCCCGGTCGGCGACCGCCGGAGCGAGACCGATGATCAGGGGTACGGCTAGTCACCCATGAACCACAAGTAGCTGCCCGGCGTCGCCGCACACGCTTCAAGGAGGCGGTCGAGGTCGAGCAGAGCCGCCTTCTGCCGGTCGTCGGTACACCTTTGTGCCAGAGCGGCGACTTCCTGGCGGGCGAGTTGAGCTTCCTGTTCGTTGAACAGCGTGTCTCCGTACGGATCCACCCAGCCGAGCTTCCCCGAGCCATGCCGGTCGAGGCTGCTGAGTACTCTCGCCAACGCTTCACCGTGCTCGTACGAACCCCGCAGCAAGGTGTCCCGGAACGATCCCTTTCGCGACGGTCGCGACGAGTGCAGTTCCAGCTCGATCCCCATGACTCCTCCCTCAGCCCTCAGCCTCAGACGCGGAAGCTTCCAGTTTCCTCGCCTTCGGGACCGCCGAGAGTGCCCGCCGCCGGTTCGCAGCCGGGCCCTCGGCGCAGGCGCGTCCGGTCAGTGGCGGACGGAGGCCGGGTCCTCGGCGTCGGCCTCTCCGGCGGCCCTGAACTCCACGGCGACCACGCCGTCGACGCGTCGGCAGAGCTCCTCCAGCACGGGGACGGGCACGTCGCCCGGGAGCCGGCCGCTGAGGACGACATGGCCGTGGGCCACGTCCACCTGCACCGACGACGGAGCCAGACCGAGCGACTTGACCAGGGCCTCCTCGATGATCTCGGTCCGGATCGCCCGGTCCGTGCGCAGGAAGACCCGCAGCAGGTCGCTCCGGCTGACGACCCCGATCAGCCGACCCGCCTCGTCGACGACGAGGAGCCGCTTGATGCCGTGCCGGGCCATCACGCGGGCGGCGTCGACGACGCTCCAGTCCTCGCGCGCGCAGACGGCGGGCGACGTCATCAGCCCGGCCGCGTCCGTGGCGGACGCCTTGGCGTCGGCCGGCCGGGGCACTTCCCCGTCACCGGGAGGGGCGTCCGGCTCCCCGCCCCACATCTTCCGCAGGAGGTCCGCCTCCGACACCACCCCCACCGGCCGGTCCTCCCCGTCGACGACGGGCACCGCGGTGATGTCGTACTCCTGCAGCAGGTGGGCGATCTCCTTGAACGGCGTTCCGGGCTGGGCCCGGACCACGGCGTCGCTCATCAGATCGCTCACCTTCTGGTGCTTCATCGAGGGTCTCTCCTCCGCTGCCGGCCGGGACGGGCCGGCGTTCGTCCTTCTTGTCATGGGAAACGGTCCGTCGGCCCGGTGAGTGCCCCACGCCTCACGCGTTCGGGCTGATCAGGAGCAGGGCGACGTCGTCGCCGGGGGCGGGCGTGTGCCGGATCAGGGCGTCGGCCATGGCGTCGAGGTCACCGGGGTCCGCTTGCTCCAGCAGCCCGGCGAGGGCCGCGACCGCGTCGTCCAGGTCGACGCCGGGCGCCTCGACGAGCCCGTCGGTGTACAGGGCGAGGACACTGCCGGGCGGCAGCGGGAACTCCAGCGCCGGGTAACGGGTGTCCGGCTCGATGCCGAGCAGCAGACCGGGCGGCACGCGGACCAGTTCGGTGCGTCCGTCGGCATGCCGCAGCAGGGGCGGCGGGTGGCCGGCGGTGGCCAGGCAGGCCCGGCGCGTCGCGAGGTCGAAGTGCACGTAGACACAGCTCGTGAAGAGGCCGGGGTCCAGATCGGTGAGCAGGCGGTTGGTGCGGGCCAGGACGTCGTCGGGGGAGGCGCCCACCGTGGCGTGGGCGTGGACGGCGGTCCGGACCTGGCCCATGAGCGCGGCCGCGTCCACGTTGTGGCCCTGGACGTCGCCGATGGCGGCGCCGAAGGTGTGCTCGTCGAGACGGATGAGGTCGTAGAAGTCGCCGCCGACGCCCAGCCCCCGGGCGGCCGGCAGGTAGCGTGCGGCGACCCGCAGACCGGGCACGCGGGGGAGGGTGTGCGGCAGCAGGGCGGACTGCAGGCGGTGGGCGAGGTGGTGCTTGGCGTCGTAGAGCCGGGCACGGTCCAGAGCCTGGCCGACCAGACCGGCCAGCGAGGTCAGAGCGGCGCGCTCGCCCGGTGGGAAGGTGTGGGGCCGCTCGTAGGACAGGAGCAGGGAGCCGATGGGGCGACCGGAGGCGATCAGCGGCAGCACCGCCCAGGCGGCCATCCCGTCCTCGTGCACCATGGCCGGATAGGCGTCGGCCATCTCGTCGAAGGTCGCGAAGAACCCGGCGACGCCCGTGGCCATGACATCGGCGCCGGGCACCTCGGAACTCAGCGGAATACCGTCGAAACGGTCCATCAGCTCGGTGCGGTAGCCGCGGTGGCCCGCGATCCGCAGACGGCCGTCCTCGGCGGTCATCAGCACCATGGCCTGCGCGCCCAGCGCCGGCAGCAACTGGTCGGCGGTCTGCTCGACCACCTCCTGCACGCCGATGGCCTCGGTGAGGGTCGAGGCCAGGTGCATCAGGTGGTACAGCACGGTGGCGCGGCTGGGCCCCGCGGTCGGCAGCGTCCGCGCCGGGGCACCGTCGGCGGGGTCACCGCGAGTGATGCGGACACTGATGCCGGTGGAGTCCGGGTACAGCTCGAAGGCCAGCCAGGTCCGCGGTGGCCGCAGCACCGTGAAGGCCTGCGGCAGACGGCTGACCAGGGCGGCCCGGTAGCGGTCCTCGACCTGGGGGACGTCCATCCACGGCAGCGCCTCCCAGGGCAGCGCACCCACCAGCGCCGCCCGGTCGGCGCCCACCAGGGCGGCCGCGGCCGGGGTGATGAACGTGATGCGTCCGTTCAGGTCCAGCCCGCACGACCCGCCCGGCAGACGGTCGACGAAGGCCGAGAGCGCGGACGCCTCGGCGGGTTCCGGAACGCGACCGGCCGGGGGCCGCAGGGTGCGCGGCCGCTCCGCGGGCAGCAGCGGGGCGCCGCTGTCCGCCGCCTGACGCAGCAGTCCGGCCAGGCGGTGACAGCCCGCCTCGACGACGTCCCGTTCCTCGCGGCTCAGCCGCGACGCATGGGTGCCGGGCCACAGCAGCACCAGTCCGCCCCGTACGACGCCGCCCGAGACGACCGGCGCCGCCCCCAGCGCGAAGTCGTACGGCAGCACGAGCGCCGGCCGGGGGTACTGGCGCGCCATCTCCTCCCGGCCACCCACCCACACCAGGCGCTGCTCGCGCACGGCGTCCGCCACCGGCATCGGATCGGTCGGCGCGACACGCCGCCACGGCACGGCGATGTCCTGGGGGACCCCCGCCGTCATGACCAGCCACAAGGCGTCTTCGCGCGGGGGCAGCACGTACAGCAGCCCTCCGTAGGCACCGCTGTCGCGCACCACGGCGGTCATCGCCGTGTCCATCGCGGTGTCCATGGTGGTGCGCATCAGATGTCCGCCCGCCGACGGCCGAGTCTCACGGGAGCCGGCGGGACCGCCCGACGCCGGCCACACCGAACATCACCCATATGAGGACACTACGCCCGCTTCCCCGCGGCGGCATGCGAGGACGTGACCGTCCGTACTCCGTCAGTGGTCCCACACGTCCGGGCCACCGCCGCGCCACTCGACGACGGACGACCGGACCACGTCCATCTCGTCCCAGTCCTGCAGACCGGCTTCCTGAAGGAAGCGGGCGACGTCCCGCACGCCGTAGGCCCGGCCCAGGACCTCTCCGTCCACGCGTACCCGGCGCCCGCCCTCGTCGTCGGGCGGGTACACGATCACGGGCGGTGCGGACGTCATGACACCAGCGTGCGGCCGGAACCGGCGGCACGCATGCCGGGGGGCGAGTGCGGAGGCAGCGCGTGTGCGGGGGCGGCGCGCCGCTCATAGGCTGGTACCGCTCGGGGACATCACGTGGAGAGGCCTGTCCATGCCCCGGTCGATCTGGAGCGGCGCCATCTCGTTCGGCCTGGTCACCGTGCCGATCCACGTGGTCGGCGCGACCGAGGACCACAGCATCCGTTTCCACCGCTACCACCTGGCCGACCAGGGCCGGATACGGACCCGGAAGGTCTGCGAGCTCGAGGACCGGGAGGTCCGTGCCGACGAGATCGGCAAGGGGTACGAGCTCGCCAGCACCCAGGTGGTGCCCGTCACCGACGAGGACCTGAGGGAGCTGCCGCTGCCGACGGCGAAGGCCATCGAGATCGTGGCGTTCGTGCCGCTCGCGTCCGTGGACCCGATCCGGATCGGCGACGGCTACTACCTGCAGCCGGACGGGCAGGTGGCGGCCAAACCGTACAAGCTGCTGCGGCAGGCGCTCGCCCGGTCGGCGAAGGTGGCCGTGGCGAGGTACGCGTGGTCGGGGCGGGAGCGTCTGGGCCTGCTGCGGGTGCGCGGCGAGGCGATCGTGCTGCACGCCATGCGCTGGCCGGACGAGGTCCGCGACCCCTCGTCCCTCACCCCGCCCCCGGTCGAGGTGTCCGAGGAGGAGATCGGCGGGGCGCTGGCGCTGATGGACACGATGACCCGTGAGGATTTGGAGGGCGACGAGTTCCGCGACACCTACACGGAGGCCGTCGCGGAACTCATCGAGGCGAAGCGCGAACACAGGGAGCCGGAGGCGGTGCCGGAAACGGACGAGCGGCCGGGGCAGGTGCTGGACCTGATGGCCGCCCTCCAGGAGTCCGTGTCCAAGGCGAAGGAGTCCCGGGGCGAGGACGATCACGCGGAGGTGCGGGAGCTGCCCGGGCGGAAGAGGGCCCCCGCGAAGAAGGCCCCTGCCGCCAAGAGCCCCAAGACCGCCAAGACCGCCAAGACCGCCAAGGGCGCGGCGAAGGAGCCGGCCGGGAAGAAGCCCGCGGCGAAGAAGGCGGCGGCCCGCGGGCCCAGGAGCGCCTAGCCTTCCCGGCGCTGGGTGAGGGACTGGGGGGAAGCCGGTGATGATGCCGTCCACGCCCAGGCCGGCCATCGTGCGCAGGGCGCCTGGTTCGTCGACCGTCCAGACGTTGATGTCCAAGCCGAGCTCGTGGACGCGGTCGGCGAGGTCCTGGTCGGTGACCGTGTACTGCGGGTCGACCTTGTCGGCCCACCGGCCGAGCCGGACGGTTCCGGTGTCCGTGGGGCGGTCGGCGTCCAGGATGCCGAGGGGGGCGTCCGGCATGAGGGCGTGGAACTCCCGGGCGTCGTCGGTCCGGAAGACTGCACGGCGGGCCGTTCGCGGTCGAGTGCGCGGCGGACGTAACGGGGCTTGCCCCGCAGGGACTCCGCGAAGTCGGTGGCGATGCCGGTGTGGTGCGCGAAGGGGCTGATCTCGGCGAGGAGCCCGGTCCGGGTGGTGCGCACCCTGGAAGCGCCCTCGAGGACGGTGATCAGAGGTTCGCCGGCGTAGTCGTCGTGGAAGCAGGAGCCGGCGTCGAGACGGCGCAGCTCGGCCCAGGTGAAGTCCGAGACGCGGTAGCGGGCCCGGCCGGGGTGGACCTCCTCGATGTCGGTGGTGCGTTCCATGGTGCGGTCGTGGAGGTCGACCAGCCTGCCGTCCTTGGTGCGCGGGATGTCGATCTCGACGAAGTCGGCGCGCTGCTCGACGGCCAGGTCGACGGCGGCCGCGGTGTTCTCCGGGGCCGTTCCGGAGGAGCCCCGGTGCGCGATGACGTCCGGAGCTCCGGCGGTACGCGCGTCGGCCTGCGCGGTGGCCGCGGCGGAGACCAGGGCCCGCCCGCTCAGCACGGCCACGCCCGCGCGCCTCTCGCTCCCCCGCCTCACTTCGGCGTCCCCGTATCGGACGACTCCCTGGAGGCCGGCGGACGCCGGTTGCGGGAAGGCTGCCGCGGCCCGGCGGCGCCGGGATCAGCCGGTGGACCGGAACGGTGAACCGGCTGATCCGAGGCCGAAGGGGCGACTAGGCACCACCACGCTCGGCGCGGTACCCCGTCACCTGCCGACGAGCCCCTCGGGCAGCAGCGACTGGGGGGAGGTGGCCGGATGTCCGATCTCGAGAGAACCGAGCAGACTGTTCAGGAGCGGTCCGCCGGGGACTTCGGAGGAGAGGGCGGGTTCGTGGGCCGCCTCGGCGGCGGGCGCGGCCGCGAGGAGGGCGGTGGCCAGGACGGAGGCACAGGCGAGCTTCTTGATCATGCCGACCTCAACGAACGGCGGCCCGTGCGGAAACGCTTCACGCTCCCCCGCTGCTCCACTCGGGTGCAAGCGGCCGCGGCTTCGTCGCCCCGGGCGACGGCGGATCGGCCAGGGGCGGTTGCCGGTAGCGTGCCGCGGATGAGGGTGGGCACGGAAGAGACCCGGCTGGTCGTGCTGCGCGGCAACAGCGCCTCGGGCAAGTCGTCCGTCGCGGCCGGTGTCCGCGGCAGATTCGGGCGTGGCCTCGCCCTGGTCGGCCAGGACAACCTCCGCCGGACCGTCCTCCGGGAACGGGACCGGCCCGGAGCGGCGAACATCGGCCTCATCGAGCAGACGGCACGTTACGCCCTGGACGCCGGCTACCACGTCGTGGTGGAGGGCATCCTGTACGCCGACCACTACGGCGCCATGCTGGCCCGCCTGCGCGCCGACCACCGCGGCCCCACCCACGGCTACTACCTGGACGTACCGCTCGACGAGACCCTGGCGCGGCACGCCACCAAGCCGAACGCGCACGAGGTCGACGAGGCACGACTGCGTGAGTGGTACCGGCCGCGCGATCTGCTCCGCGAAGGCGTCGAGGCCGTCATCGGCGCCGACAGCACACTCGCCGGGACCGTCGACCGGATCATGCGCGAGACCGGACTGGACGGACTCCCGCCGCTCGAACCCTGACCGTCGGCCCACCGTCCGCGGCCCTACCTCCGGGGTAATCGACCGCCCTCCCACGGCCCCGGCAGGATCGGGGCATCGGCGTGGCCCCGACGGACAGCCGCCGGGAGCCGCCGCGATCCGAAGAGGAGAAGACGATGCCGGTGTCCCCCGAGTCCACCGCGGATCCGACGATTGCGACCACCGAGGCGACCCGCGCCGTCGTGCGGGCCTTCCTCGCCGCCCGGCTCGCCGGCGACACCGATCGCCTCGCCGGACTCTTCGCCGACGAGGTCGACTGGCTGCTGGCGGACAACCCCACCGTCCCCTGGATCCGGCCGCGCTCCACGGCCGCCGAATGTGCCGCACAGTCCGAGGAGCTGACGGCCCACACCGTGCCCGAGGACGCGCACGCCAGTGTGGACGCCTTCCTCGTCGACGGCACCGACGCCGTCCTGACGGGCTACCTCTCCGGAACGGTACGTGCCACGGGAAAGTCCTTCGAGGGCCCGTTCGCGCTGCGCCTCACCGTCGAGGGCGGCAGGATCACCCGGCATCACCTGTACGAGAACAGCCTTTCGATCGCCGAGGCCTGCTCACCGACCGGAACCGAGGCTTAGCGGAGCGTGTACCTGGAAACGACTACTCCCGAACGGTCGTCGAAACGACGGTCGGCCGACACGGGGAGGGGTCTTTCGTGGACGTGCCCTTATATCTGAGGCCGCGGGTGGAACCGCCGCTCGCCTCACTGCTGGGCGCCGCACCGTTCCTGCACTCACTCGTCGACGCCCTCGGATCTCCGCTCAACGTACTGTTGCCCGAGACGGTCGCCGAGAACGCGGCGCGCTTCCGGGCCGTCTACCGCCGCCACCGTCTCACCGGCCGGCTCTACTTCGCGCACAAGGCGAACCGTTCCAGCGCCCTGGTGCGCAGACTGGCGGCCGAGGACCCGGCGGCCGTCGGAGTCGACGTCGCGTCGCTCGCGGAGCTGCGGCATGCCTTGAGCTGCGGCTTCACCGGGGACCGGGTCATGGCCACCGGTCCCAAGGACCCGGAGTTCCTGTGGCTGGCGGCCCGGGTCGGTGCCACGGTGAACCTGGACTCGCCGCGTGAGCTGGAGCAACTGGCCTCTCTCGTACGCGCCCACGGGCTCGGCCGGGTCCGTGTGCTGGCGCGCCTGTCCGGCTTCGAGTCGACCGCCGGCCAGCACGGAGCGGGCACCCGCCTGCTGTCCCGGCGCAGCCGCTTCGGAACACCCGTGCGGGACGCGCGGGCACTCTGGTCGGCCCTGGAGCGGCATTCGGACGCCGTGGAACTCACCGGTCTCGCCTATCACTTGGACACCACCGGCCTGGAGGAGAAGGTCCGTGCCCTGGAACAGTGCGTGCTGCTCATGGACGCCTGCCGCGAGCGGGGCCTCGCGCCGCGTGCCGTCGACATCGGCGGCGGCTTCGGCGTCGGCTACGTAGCCGACGCGGGGGAGTGGCAGCGCTGGACCACCGCGCTCAGCGAGGCGGTCCTCGGCGGCCGCCCGCCCCTGACCTGGCGCGGCCACGGCTACGGGCTGCGCAACGAGGGCGGCACGGTGCGCGGGTCCGTCGCCCTGTACCCCGGCCACCGCCCCGACGCCGGCCCCGGCTACCTCGACGAGCTGCTCTCGCTCCCGGCGCCGGTCCTGGGCCGGGAGTCGGGCAGGCTCCTCCTCGAGCACCTCCACGACCTCCACATCGAACCCGGCCGTTCCCTCGTCGACCAGTGCGGACTGTCGCTGGCACGGGTGCTGGACGTCCGGGGCACCGGCGCGGGCCCGGACCCGTACCTGGTGCGTCTGGGCATGAACGCGGGAGACGTGAGCCTGGAGGAGCACGGAGTGCTGATGGATCCCGTGCTGCTGTCCCGCGGCGACCCGCCGGGGGACGGCCCGGGCGGCGACCCGGAGCCGGAGGCCCCGGTCGGCGTCCACCTGGTCGGCAACCTGTGCCTGGAGGCCGACCTGATCACCCGTCGGCTCGTGTTCCTCCCGAGACTGCCGCGCCCCGGTGACGTGCTGGCCTTCGTCAACACCGCGGGCTACGCGATGGACTTCCACGCCCACCACGCGCAGCGGCAGCCGTCGGCGCGGACCGTGGCCGTGGAGAAGGAAGGCGACTCCTGGCGCTGGTGCCCGGACGAGGACTACTGGCCGATCACACACCCGGGGGGAACGCCCGCATGAGGTACGACAGCATCACGGACGCCATCGGCAACACACCGCTCGTCCGCATCGACCCCGCCGTGCACGGCCTGCGCCACATCGACCTGTACGCGAAGCTGGAGATGCTCAACCCGTTCGGCTCCGTCAAGGACCGTCCCGCCTGGCACATGGCCCGCCCCCACCTGGAAGGCGCGGGCGACGGCGAGGGGACGGTCGTCGAGCTCTCCAGCGGCAACACCGCCAAGGCGCTGGCCCTGCTGGCCGGCATGCACGGCCTGAAGTTCAAGAGCGTCACCAACCGCATGCGCGTACCGGAGATCAAGGAACTGCTCCTGCTCCTGGGCGCCGAGATCGAGGAGCTGCCCGGGCGCAGCGAATGCCTGGACCCGACCGACACGGACGATCCGCTGACCCACTTCCACCAGGCCCTCACCGAGCCGGGCAGCACCTACCTGCACACCGACCAGTACTTCAACCCGCGCAACGTCGAGGCCCACGCCTCCGGCACCGGACCGGAGATCGTCAAGGACCTGGACGGGCGGGCTCCGGACTGGTTCGTGGCCTGTGTCGGCACGGCCGGTTCCTCGACCGGCGTCGCCAGGGTGCTGCGCGAGCACGACCCGGACGTGCGGGTCCTCGGCCTGGTCGCCCACAAGTCCGACTTCATTCCGGGCATCCGCACCATCGACGAGGTCCACCAGGTGGGCCTGTTCGACCCCGCGACGTACGACACGATCGAGTCCGTCACCTCGGGCGAGGCCATCGACGGGATGCTCACCCTGATCCGCCGCTGCGGACTGCTGTCGGGGCCGACCGGGGGCGCCGCCTACCAGGGCGCGGTACGGCACCTGCGGGACGCCGACGAGGCACTGGAGGGGACGGGACGCCGGGAGACCGCGGTGTTCATCGTGTGCGACCGGGCCGAGAGCTACCTCAGCTACGTGCGCGCTCGACGCCCCGGACTGCTGGGCAGGGCGAGCCGGGTGCCCACCCTCGCCGGGCTCACCGAGGACGACGTACGGGCCAACGCCCGTTCCGTGAGCGTCGACGACGCCCGCCGCTGGATCGCCGACAGCGATCCCCGGCCGCTCGTCGTCGACCTGCGCAGCCCGCACGCCTACGCGGCCCTGCACATCGAGGGCTCGGTCAACATCGTCGACGAGCTGTTCGAGGAACTCGTCCGCGGCGGACTTCCCTTCAGTAAACGGACACCGGTGCTGCTGGCCTGTCCGGTGGGCGAGAAGTCGCTGCGCCACGCGGCGCTGCTGACCCGCATGGGCCACCCCGACGTGCGGAGCCTGGCCGGAGGGATCGTCGCCTGGCGGGACGCGGGCGCGCCGCTGGTGCGCGAGTGAGCGCCGGCCACCCGTTCCCGGCCGCCCAGGACCACATGTGGCAGCGGGAGCTGAGGGAGCAGTTCCCCATCGTCACCGCCCACCCGGAGTCGGCCTATCTGGACAGCGCGGCGACCTCCCAGAAGCCGCGGGCCGTACTGGAGGCCGCCCAGGCCTATCTCACGACGTCGAACGCGAACGCCGGCCGGGGCACCTACCCCTGGGCCAACGAGACCACCCGGCTCGTGGAGGACACCAGGGAGCGGGTCAAGGCGTTCCTTCACGATCCGGAACCGGACCGTTCCACCGTCCACTTCACCAGCGGCACCACCGAGGGACTGCGCACCGTGGCCCGCGACTGGCTCGTGCCGTACCTCTCCGACGGCGACGAGATCCTCGTGCCGTTCGCCGACCACCGCGCCAACCTGGACCCGTGGCTCGAAGCCCGGCAGTCGCTGGCCGAACGCGGTGTTCAGGTGCGCGTCCGCGCCCTGCCGTACCAGACGGTGTCGGGCGACTACGACCACCGTGCGCTCGGCGGCCTGGTCGGTCCCCGGACCCGCTTCGTGGCCGCGACCCACGTCCACCACGTCTACGGCGGTGACATGAACGTGCACCGCATCCGCGCGGCGGTCGGCCCGGACGTGCCGATCTGTCTGGACGCGGCCCAGAGCGTCGGCCATCTGCCCGTCGACCTCGCCGACCCGTCGCTGGACGTCGACTTCGTGGTCTTCTCGGGGCACAAGGCGATGGCCCTGCCCGGTTCGGGGGCGGTGTGGGCGCGCAACGCGCGCGGGCCCGTGTTCCGGCCGGGTGGCTGGCAGGGTACGCCCAACACGGTGGGCATCGTCTCGTTAAGGGCCGCGCTGGACTGGCTCGACCGGGCCGGAGTGGACCGGATCGCCCGCTGGACGGCCGGCCTCACGACCCGGCTGACCGACCGGCTGCGGCACCTCGACGCGTACGACGTCCTCGGCTGCCCCGCCAGCCTGGCCGCCGACTCCGTGCTTCCCGGGGACCAGCGGCGCCACGGCATCGTCACCTTCCGGCACCGCGACATCCCCTCGGACGACCTCGGATTCATCCTCTACAGCCACGGCTTCATGGTGCGCGCCGACAGTCTCTGCCAGGCGGGCGCGGAAGACGGGAAGGGGTCGGTGCGGGTGAGCGTGCACGCGTACAACACGGAGGAGGAGATCGACCGCCTGCACGGCGTACTCGCCTCGTTGGCGTGAACCGGCGACCGATGAGGCAACTGATAACCGTTTCCACCTGTAGATTCGGACCCGACCACGACGGGTGCGGATCGGAAGAGGTGGCGCGACCAGATGGGCATCAGCATGGCGGTGGCCGGGACGTGGGTGGAGCGCTGGGAGCGGCAGCAGCAGCGCTACGCCGTGGACCGCGAAGAACGGTTCACGGTGATCACGGATGTCGTCGAGTACGTCACCGCCGGCCGCCCCCGCCCGCTCCTGCTCGACCTCGGGTGCGGTCCGGGCTCCCTGGCCGCCAGGCTCGTCGGCCGCCTGCCGGAGGCGGAGATCGTCGCCGCCGACATGGACCCCCTGCTGCTCGAGCTGGGGCGGACCCACCACGCCGACGCCGCCCGTTACGTGGACACCGTGATCGGCGCCGACGGCTGGACCGACGCCCTCGGGCTGGACCGCCCGCTGGACGCCGCCGTCTCGACCACGGCCCTGCACTACCTCCCCGAACCGGTCCTGCTGGACACCTACCGACGGCTTGCCGCCCTGCTGCGCCCGGGCGGGGTACTCGTCAACGGCGACCACTTCCCGCCCGGCGACGCCTCCTGCGCGGCCATCACGGCGCACGTGGGGCGGCGCCGTGCCGAGCGGACCGGCGGCCACGCCCACGAGGACTGGCACGCGTGGTGGGGCGCGGCCGCGCGGGACCCGGAGCTCGCCGACCTGTACGCCGAGCGTGCGCGGCGCCACGAGGCCCACGGCGGGAGCGGGCGGGGCGAGGACCTCGCGCTGGAGCGGCACGCCGAGTTGCTGGCCGGGGCCGGCTTCCGTCATGTCGCGCCGGTCTGGAGGTTCGGCGACAGCGCGGTGCTGGTGGCGGTCATGGGTGACTGACCGGGGCGGGGCAGGGCCCTGAGCGCCGGGTCAGAGCGCGAGACTCATCAGGATCTCGTCGCGGTCGTCGCCGGGCGCCACGCGCAGCGCGCCCGGCCACCGGCCGACCTCGGACCAGCCCACCCCGCGGTAGAAGTCCTCGAGGCCCAGACCGTCCCGCACCGTGAGCCGCAGCCGTTCCAGGCCCATCTCCTCGCGGGCGATCGCGGGGAGCCGGCGCATCAGGGCGGCTCCGACGCCCGTACCGCGGAAACGGACGTGGGTCTGAAGGTGGTTCACCGTTCCGCAGTGCGCTTCCAGGGCGTGCGCCTCGCGGCGCAGCAGCACCCAGCCCGCGAGAGCGTCCCCGACGGAGGCCAGGAGCAATCGACCGCGCTGTGGAGCGAGCCCCCGCAGGATCGCGTCCACCGCCGGTTCCAGCTGCCGCGGGGAGACCGGCGGAAGGGGGCAGCCCATGGGCACGACCGCGCCCCCGGCGTTGATGACCGTCGCCCAGCACTCCCCGAGATCCCGTCGTACGGATTCGGTGGCGTCCTGATCCCGCATCAGCTGCGCGAACGCGGGTGCGTGTACCGTCTCGTGCGCTGTCACGTCCGCCAGTCTGCCAGGCGCACACGCGTCAGCCGGGTACCGGCCGGACCGTCAAGATCAACTGTCGGGCAGAATGGCCTCATGCCGATAACGAGCACTCCGGAGACGGCGACGCCGGACGACGCCGCAGCGGTCAGCGCGACCCTGGCCCGTGCCTTCGACGACGACCCCATGATGCGCTGGTTCTTCCCCGACGTCTCCTCTCGCCAGGAGGCGCTGGGCCGCTACTTCACCACGATCTTCACCCGGCAGTACGTCCGCCACGGCGTCTGCGAGCGTACGGGTGCCGCGGCGGCCTTCTGGGTGCCGCCCGAGGGCCAGGCGCAGGCCGTGCCCGACGCGGAGACGATCCAGGAACTGGTGAGCATCCTCGGCGACCGGGCCGGGCTGTTCCGCGACGCGGTCGAGGCCGCGGGCCGGCACACTCCTCAGGAACCGCACTGGTACCTGGCGGTGCTGGGCGCCGACCCGGCCGCGCAGGGCGGGGGACACGGAGCCGCCCTGCTGCGCTCGGGGCTGGCCAAGGCGGACACGGCGGGCCTGCCCGTCTGCCTGGAGTCCTCCAAGTCGTCGAACCTCGGGTTCTACGAGCACTTCGGCTTCACCGTGCGCGAGGAGTTCGCTCTGCCGGGAGGCGGGCCGGTGCTGTGGGCCATGCGGCGCGAGCCGCGCTCACCGGTCGGCGCCTGAGGGTACGCGCAGGGCCGGAGCGAGCCGGGAGCGAAGATGCCGCCGCTCCCGGCGACGCGTTGCCGCACATCCGAGGCCGCTTCCGGCGGGTGCCGTCCGGTTTCACGTGAAACGCAAGTTATTCGGGTATTCGGGGGGTCCGTGAGCCCCGTCCGGTCTACCTCCATGCCGCCCTTGCGCCCGCTTTGCGCCCTACCCGCCCTCCGGCCCGCGCCGCACCCTCACCTTCATGGCGGATACACACGAACCGCGACTCGTCCCGTTGCCCGGCCCCGACAGCAGCCGGCAGTCACCCGTCGACGCTCCGCGTTCCTGGGAGAGCGCCGACCGGAGGCAAGCCGTACAAGACGGAGCCACCGGGCCGGAGCCTCCTGCCCGGCCCGTCTGCCCGTACTGCGGCCTGACCGGTGAACGCCGCCTGACCTACACCGGTCAGCACGTGCTGCTCGAACCCGGGCTCACCGTCCCCGCCCACCTGGTCCCCGCAGGGCACCGCTGGCACGTCGACCCGGGCGGGCAGGCCTGGAACGGAGGACTGAGCGAGCCCCCGCCGGGCTCGGCCTGCCGCATCCCTCACCAACTCGCCTGCCCCGGCCTCACCCTGGACGAGTTGAGGCCGTGGCGCTGGCTGGACGCCGTACGCGAGGAGAACGCGCGCCGCGCCACGCGGCAGGCGCAGGACGGCGAGTGCCCGGGAGCGCTGCCCGACGCGGGGTGAACCGTTCCACGGCCCCGGTCCGGTCGTTTCGGCATGGGCAGGAATCCGGTCGGCTCCCGGCGATGTTGGCACTACTGCCACCACCGCACCCTCGTAGTCCTCCGGGAGCCCTCTGCCATGCAACCACTGGAGATCGACGCCCTCGTCCTCGACGTGCTCGGCACGCTCGTCGACGAACCCGCCGGCATCCGCGCCGGAATCCGCGCGCTGGCCCCGTCCGTCGACGAGGCCGGGGCCGAGGAACTGCTCGCACTGTGGCAGCGCCACGTCGAACGGGAGCAGCGCCGCGTCCTCGACGGTGCCCGGCCCTACCTCACCAGCGACGTCCTCGATCTGGAGGCCGCCCGGCTTGTCGCCGACGCCGCCGGAGTCCACGATCCGGCCGCCGTCGAGGAACTGGCCCGGTCGGGTCGCAGGCTCCCGCCCTGGCCCGACACCGTGCCGGGGCTCGCCCGGCTTGCCGAGCGGTTCCCGCTGATCGGCCTCTCCAACGCCGGGCGGACGGCGCTGCTCCAGCTCAACTCCCACGCCGGACTGCGCTGGCACCAGGCGCTGTCCGCCGAGGACGCCCGCAGCTACAAACCGGACCCGGCGGTGTACCGGCTGGCCGTCACGGTGTCCGGCCGACCGCCGAACCGGCTCCTCATGGTCGCCGCCCACGCCTGGGACCTGCGCGGTGCACAGGCCCTCGGCCTGCGCACCGCCTACGTCGCCCGACCCGTCGGCGACCCGCCCGCCTCGTCGGACCGCTTCGACCTGTACGCCGACGGCCTGGCCGATCTGGCCGACCGGCTCGGCTGAGCGTCAGGACGACTCGCGCACCACCAACTCCGTCGGAAGCGTCGTCTGCTGCCGGGGTGCGCCGTGCCGCGTGATGTCGGTGAGGATACGGGCCATGGTCCGGCCCAGTTCCTCCACCGGCTGACGCACCGTCGTGAGCGGCGGATCGGTGTGGCGGGCGAGAACGGAGTCCTCGAACCCGACGACGGCGACGTCCCCGGGCACCTGCCTGCCCCGCTCGCGGAGTTCGGCCAGAGCACCGACCGCCATGAGGTCGGAGGCGGCGAAGACCGCGTCCAGATCCGGCACGCGTTCAAGAAGCAAACGCATGGCCCGCCTACCGCCCTCCTCGGTGAAGTCACCCGCCTCGACCAGGAGTTCCCCGGCGGGCAGCCCCGCCTCCTCGTGCGCCCTCCGCCAGCCCGTCAGTCGGCTGCGGCCGACGTCCATGTCCAGCGGCCCGGCGATCGTGGCGATCCTCCTCCGGCCCCTGCCGAGCAGGTGCCGGACCGCCGCGGCGGCACCCCCGGCGTTGTCGGAGTTGACGTAGCTCAGCCGCTCGCCCGCGTCCCGGCGGCCGGCCAGCACGGTGGGCAAACCCATCTCCTCCAGCATGCCCGGCAACCGGTCCTCGGAGTGCACGGAGACCAGGAGGACACCGTCCACGCGGCGGGTCGCCACCGACTCGGTCAACTGGTCCCGCTCCGCCTGGTCACGGACGAGCATCAGCTGCAACTGGGTCCGGCTGTCGGCGAGCGCGCCGCTGACGCCGCGGATCAGCGCGGCGAAGAACGGCTCCGACCCGAGCCTGCTCTCCGATTCCGGGATCACCAGGGCCACGGCGTCGGTGCGGTTGGTGACCAGGCCGCGCGCGACCGAGTTGGGAACGTAGTTGAGTTCCTTGATGGCCGCGAGCACGCGGGCCCGTGCGTCGGCACTGACGAGATCCGAGCCGTTGACGACCCGGGAGACGGTGGTGCGGCCCACGCCGGCACGGGCGGCGACCGTTTTGATCGTGGGACGGCGGTCTCCGGTCATGTACTCCCCCCTCGGCGGCCGCGGCGGCGATGCCTGCCGCGGAGGTGACCAGCGGCAATTCTTGCAGACGCCGCCCTGCGCGGAGCGACTTCGGGGACCGGGAGGCGAACGCGGGGCCTCGGACTCACGGGCAACTTGTGTTCAAGTCATTGACAGATGGGCGCGCTCCCACGAGTCTTCACTGCGCCGGGTGGGAACGTGCCCACCAAATTGGGCACGTTCCCACTCCATGTGTGAGCGCCGTCGCTAGGAGGAGATCCATGGGCAGTCTCGGTTCGTTGCGCACGAGGGCGGTGGCGGCGGTCGCGGCCGTCGGCGCGCTGTCACTCGTCGTCGGTTGCAGCAGCGGTGACGACTCGGTCACCGGCGGCGGCAAGAAGGACGGCAAGACCGTCATCACCATGGGCATGTACGGGGTGATGGGCATCAAGGAGACGGGCCTCCTCGAGAAGTACGAGAAGGAGAACCCGGACGTCGACATCCAGGCCGAGATCGCCGGTGACGAGCAGACGTACTACACCGCGCTGCAGACCAGGCTCGCCGCCGGCAAGGGCCTGAAGGACATCCAGGGCATCGAGATCGGCCGCGCCAAGGAGATCACCGAGACGCAGGCGGACAAGTTCGCCGACTTCTCCAAGACGGCGGGCACCGACCACTTCCTGCCCTGGAAGGAGTCGCAGATCAGCACCGAGGACGGCAAGGTGCTGGGCCTGGGCACCGACATCGGCCCGATGGCCGTCTGCTACCGCAAGGACTACTTCGAGCAGGCCGGCCTGCCCACCGACCGCGAGGAGGTCGCCAAGCTGTGGGCGGGCGACTGGAAGAAGTACGTCGAGGTCGGCCGCACCTTCAAGAAGGACTTCAAGGGCGACGACGTGGCCTACATGGACGCGGCCAGCGGCCTGTTCAACGCCATGGTCTACGGCTACCCCGAGCAGTACTACAACGAGCAGGGCGACCTGATCCACGAAACCAACCCCGCCGTCAAGGAGGCGTGGAACCTCGCCGCCGACGCCGGTGAGGAAGGGCTCACCGCCAAGCTCCGCCAGTTCCAGCCGGGCTGGGACCCGGGCCTGGCCAACGGCACGTTCGCCACGGCCGTGTGCCCGGCGTGGATGCTCAGCCACATCAGCGAGAAGGCCGGTGAGGCCAACAAGGGCAAGTGGGACGTCGCCCGGGCCCCGAAGGGCGCCAACTGGGGCGGCTCCTTCCTCGGCGTGATCGAGCAGAGCCCGGTCAAGGAGGAGGCCAAGAAGCTCGTCGCCTGGCTGACCGCGCCCGAGCAGCAGGCCCACATCTTCAAGGAGATCGGCAACATCCCCTCCTCGGAGCAGGCGCTGCAGTCCCCCGACGTCAAGAACGCCAAGTCGGAGTACTTCAGCGACGCGCCGATCGGCCAGATCTTCGGCGCCGCCGCCCAGGAGATACCCGACAAGCAGGTCCTCGGCCGCAAGGACGGCACGATCAAGGACCTCTTCTCCCAGGGCCTGACCCTGATCGAGCAGGGCGACTCGCGTGACGAGGCGTGGAAGACCACCGCGGAGCGCATCGAGAAGGCGGTCGGCTGACCCGCGGGCCGCTGTCTCCCGTGGCCGTCCGGGCCCGCCGCCAGTCGAGCGGCGGGCCCGTGACCCGGCCCGCACATCCGCTTTCCGCTCTCAGGAAGGAAGTCCGGTGGCCACCTCCACCACCAAGGCCCGGACCGGCGAGGAGCCGCCCGGCAGGACGGGCGCCGCGGGCACCGCCCGGCGGCGCGGCGCACTGATGCACCGGCTCGACGTCAAGGGCGCCCCGTACGTCTTCGTCGCACCGTTCTTCGTCGTCTTCGCGGCGTTCAGTTTCTACCCCCTCGTCTACACCTCGTGGATCTCCCTGCACGACGTGGAACTGGCCACCCTCGACGTCATGGAGTGGGTGGCGTTCGACAACTACGTCGAGCTCTGGGGCGACTCACGGTTCTGGAACGCGCTGCAGAACACCATCACCATCGGCGTCATCTCCACCGTGCCGCAGCTGATGATGGCGCTGGGCCTGGCCCACCTGCTCAACTACCGGATGCGCGCCTCGCTGTTCTTCCGCGTCGCCTCGCTCGTGCCCTACGCCACGTCGGTCGCCGCGGCCGCCCTCGTGTTCACCATGATCTTCGAACGCGACTTCGGCATGATCAACTGGGCGCTGGGGACCGTCGGGATCGACCCGGTGAACTGGGAGGCCGACAAGTGGCCGGCCCAGGCCGCGATCTCCACCATCGTCATCTGGCGCTGGACCGGCTACAACGCGCTGCTCTACCTGGCCGCCATGCAGGCCATCCCGGCCGACCGCTACGAGGCCGCCTCCCTCGACGGCGCCTCCCGGTGGCAGCAGTTCATTCACGTCACCGTTCCCGGCATCCGCTCCACCATCGTCTTCACCATCGTGCTCTCCACGATCGGCGCCACCCAGCTGTTCGGCGAGCCGCTGATCTTCGGCCAGGGCCCCAACGGCATCACCGGCGGCGCGGACAACCAGTACCAGACGCTCGGCCTGCTCCTGTACGAGGAGGGCTGGAAGAACTACCAGATGGGCCGCTCGGCGACCGTCGCCTGGGCGATGTTCATGCTGCTCGTCCTCGCCTTCGTGGCGCAGCGTCTGATCAAGCGCCTGCGCTCCCGCACGTCCTGACCTGGAGTCGCCATGACCACCCAAAGCCTCCCGGCCCGGACGGACGCGCCGGCCCGGACCCCCGCCGGGCAGCCGGCCGGCCGCGGCGGCCGCCGGCTGCTGCGCCAGCGCGCCGGACGCCAGCACCACGCCGGCCCGCTCGCCTACGTCCTGCTCGCCATCATGGCGGTACTGTCGATCTTTCCGCTGTACTGGACCATGGTGGCCGCCTCCACCGACAACACCCGGGTCAGCCAGACGCCGCCGCCGTTCCTGCCCGGACCGAACCTGTTCAGCAACCTCGCCCGGGCCTGGGACGAGGCCGCGATGGGCAAGGCCATGGTCAACAGCCTCATCGTGGCCGGGGTGATCGCCCTGTCCACGGTGCTGTTCGCGACCCTGGCCGGATTCGCCTTCGCCAAGCTGCGCTTCAAGGGCCGCAACCTCCTGCTGATGCTGGTGATCGGCACCATGATGGTGCCCCCGCAGCTCGCCGTCGTACCGCTGTTCATGATGATGGCCGAGCTGGGCTGGTCGCAGCAGCTGCCCGCCGTCATCTTCCCCACCCTGGTCAGCGCGGTCGGTGTCTTCTTCATGCGCCAGTACCTCTCGGAGGCACTGCCGGACGAACTCGTCGAGGCCGGACGCGTGGACGGCGCGCACTCGCTGCGCATCTTCTGGAGCATCGTGCTGCCCGTCGCGCGGCCCGCCATGTCGGTCCTGTTCATGATCACGTTCGTGCACGCGTGGAACGACTTCTTCTGGCCGTTCGTGGTGCTCGACATGACCAACCCGACCGTCCCCGTCGCCCTCACCCAGCTCAGCGCGGGCTACGTCCGCGACCAGTCGCTGATCATGGCGGGCGCGCTGCTCGGCACGCTGCCCCTGCTGGTGATGTTCATCGTCTTCGGCCGGAAGATCGTCAGCGGCATCATGGCGGGCGCCGTCAAGGGCTGACCGGCCGTCCTGCTGCCGTCCCCCCCGTTCCTTCCTGCCGCCTTCCCGCCGGGCACGAGCCCGCGCACCCTCACCCCACCGCACCCTCCATCCCGAAAGGACTCACGTGGTCACCGCCGCACAGCAGCCCGCGTCCGCCGCCCCGGACGCCGCCCTGACCTTCCCCAAGGGCTTCCTCTGGGGCTCCGCGACCGCCTCCTACCAGATCGAGGGGGCCGCCACCGAGGACGGCCGCACCCCGTCCATCTGGGACACCTACGCCCGCACCCCCGGCCGGGTCCGCAACGGCGACACCGGCGACACCGCCACCGACCACTACCACCGCTGGCGCGAGGACGTCGCCCTCATGGCCGAACTCGGCCTCGGCGCCTACCGCTTCTCCCTCGCCTGGCCCCGTATCCAGCCCACCGGCCGCGGCCCCGCCGTACAGAAGGGCCTGGACTTCTACCGGCGCCTCGTCGACGAACTGCTGGACAAGGGCATCCAGCCCGTCGCCACCCTCTACCACTGGGACCTGCCGCAGGAACTGGAGGACGCCGGGGGCTGGCCCGAGCGCGCCACGGCCGAGCGGTTCGCCGAGTACGCGGCCCTCGCCGCGGACGCCCTCGGCGACCGGGTGAAGACCTGGACCACCCTCAACGAGCCCTGGTGCAGCGCCTTCCTCGGCTACGGCTCCGGCGTGCACGCCCCCGGACGCACCGACCCGGTCGCCGCCCTGCGCGCCGCCCACCACCTCAACCTGGCCCACGGTCTCGCCGTCCAGGCGCTGCGCGAGCGGGTCCGCGCGGACGCCCAGTGCTCCGTCACCCTCAACATCCACCACGTCCGCCCGCTGACCGGCGGTGACGGCGATGCCGACGCGGCCCGCCGGATCGACGCGCTCGCCAACCGGGTCTTCACCGGACCGATGCTCCAGGGCGCCTACCCGGAGGATCTGCTCAAGGACACCGCCGCGCTCACCGACTGGTCCTTCGTGCGCGACGGCGACCTCCAACAGATCCGGCAGCCGCTGGACTTCCTCGGCGTCAACTACTACACGCCCACCGTCGTCTCCGAGGCCGACGGCAGCGGTGCGCACACCTCGGACGGGCACGGCAACAGCCCGCACAGCCCCTGGCCGGGCGCCGACCGGGTCGCCTTCCACCAGCCGCCGGGCGACACCACGGCCATGGGCTGGGCCGTCGACCCGACCGGCCTGTACGACCTGCTGCGCAGGCTGGCGTCCGACTTCCCGAGGCTGCCGCTGGTCATCACCGAGAACGGTGCCGCCTTTGACGACTACGCCGACCCGGCGGGCCAGGTCAACGACCCCGCCCGGATCGCCTATGTGCGCGAGCACCTGGCCGCCGTGCACCGGGCCATTCTGGACGGAGCGGACGTGCGCGGCTACTTCCTGTGGTCGCTGCTGGACAACTTCGAGTGGGCGCACGGCTACGGCAAGCGCTTCGGCGCCGTCTACGTGGACTACCCGACCGGCACCCGCATCCCCAAGGCGAGCGCCCGCTGGTACTCCGAGGTCGCCCGCACCGGCGTTCTGCCCGGCGCCTGACCGGACCCGGTGCGGCACCGCCATCCGCCGCCCCGCACGGTGCCGCACCAAGAGCCCGCCCCCGTCCCCGCGCATCTGCGCGGGGACGGGGGCGGGCGCCTTCCGGCCGGGTCAGTCGAGCGGGTCGAGCGTCAGCCGCGCCTCGACCGGGTCGCCGTCGTGCACCAGCGACTCGTGGTGGCCGACGTCGTCGAAGGCGAAGGCGTACGCCTTCCCGTCGGCCATGTGGGCGTGGATGATCCGCGCGTAGTGATTGGTCACCGAGTCCTGGTAGAAGCCGTCCGCCGAGGAGTCGGGCTGGTTCGGGTTGCTCAGCAGCGTGGAGCGGTTGAAACCGGCGCACAGGGTGCGGGAGATCGGCCCGCGCACCTGGTCGTTCGGGGCGTCCAGGAGCTTGTGGCAGCCGAAGACGCTGGAGGCGTCCGGCTTCTGGAAGCTCGTGACGACCGCACCGGAGCCGTCGGTGAAGTTCATGACGCCGCCCGAGACGCGTCCGTAGTACTTCGTGCCGGGGCGGTCGGCGAACGGGGTGACGGTGAGGGTGCTCGTCGTGTACTTCTGCCAGACCCGGTTGATGTAGTCGTCCATGACGGACGCGGGCAGGGCACCGGTCTCCACGCCGTACAGCGGTGCCAGCGCCCGAAGGACGGTGCCGTCGGACCGCGTCTGGATCAGCCCGCCCCAGCCGGGCTGCGCCCGCAGCGCGTCGAGGACGCCGCTGTAGCCGCCGGCCTTCAGCCGGCCCGCGCTGCTCACGCCGCCGTCGGCGCGCCGCACGCCGACGGTGTAGGGAGCGGAGAACATGTCGACC